>NZ_JACXSI010000054.1 GCF_014712675.1 Peribacillus faecalis
ACTGAACCGAAGGTTTAGAGTTAAGAAGCTAACCTCTTAGGACTGAATACAAAATCAAAAACGCTCAAACCCGGTGAAGGAGAAGCAAGAAGGTCGAGGAAATGAGGGAGTGACGCCCGGAGCGTACGGTGTACGTGAGGACGGAACGAGTGAAATTGACGAAGAGATTTGAAGCCAGGATTCAATGGAAGTTGAGCTCACGTTCCAATAGTAACGGGATAGATGAGAAGAAGCTATCGGCTAAAGCCAACAATGTCCTGTGGCTCTGTGAGGGCACAGGACATTGTTGGAAGAGATAATAGTCAATTGGATCCCGCAGTTACTGATAGAACTCTCAAAAGCTGAATAGAGTGCTCGCTAATCTCTGTGCAGAGGACTCTCATGGACAAGGCATTAAACAGTCAAGCATATCCGAGGCAGTTTTTACAGTAATAAGGCATGCAGGCAGTCTTATAAAAGCTACCTGCTGCTAGTAAGAGTAGATATGATACTGAACGGTTAACCCATATACAATAACTCTCTATCGCTAAACAGCCATTCTTTAATGAGCAGTGGCCCTTTATAAAGAGTGACGTTAAGGAATCTTTTTATGAGTGGGTAATCTTCATTTGGCATGCTTGCAATGAGGTCCATCCACCACTCGGTTTCATAACGGGCAATCATGCTTAAATTATATAGAAGTAAATAATGAATAAGTATTTCATTTAACGAGAAGGGCAAGGAATCCATCTTTCCAATTAGCGCAAATTGATTATGCTCACTGTTGTAATGAAAAGGCTGATGATAATTCATCGACAAAGGCTTTTCAAGATGAAACAATAGCTGTTTCCCTTGTTCTTGGCATTTGAGTTTTAAGCCGTTTCGAGCAGTATTCAAATATGAGGCTAAACGGTCAGCTGTCATATGATAATTATCTAAACATTTATAATCAGTTATGTACTGATTATCATTCTGCTGCTGTAATTTGAAACAATTATTAACTAATAAAAACTGAAATTGTTCACTTAGTTCTGGTAAACAATAAAGCAAATGTTCCATTATTAATTTTTCATTTTCTAAGTGTTTCACGTGGAACATTTTGGAAGACATGTGTGCAAATAAGCCGTTTCGTTGAATTTTAACTTCATCCTTGAGAAACTGAAATTGCTGTTTTTTTCTCTTCCTAGTCGTCACACCATGGGCAAGTAATGTACTCGAGCTGGGGTAGTAAGGATCAATAGAAAGCAAACAAGCCTTTATAAGCTGGATATAACCATAAAAAAGCAGAACAGGCTGTATTTCAAAAGCTACTTTTACAGCTTCTTTGTAATAGGTTTCAGCGCTCTTTAAATAGTGAATAAATACCGGTGCATTTTCAAAGCTTTTTAATTTGCTGTCGGATATTGCTTCTTTAGTATAATAGCTGTATAAATACTTTTTCGTTGTTGAGGCAGAATAGAAAATGGATAAAGAGTCCCAAGTGTTAGTTGTAAAGTTCATATAATCTTCCTTTTAAATTATTTGAAAAATCAAACATTTTGCAACTTCCTTGACAGTATTTTAACCAATTGATAACCTACTAATAATATTTTCAACGGGAGGGCTCAAAAGATGTGGGAGAATAAGTTCGCTAAAGAAGGATTAACATTTGATGATGTATTGCTAATTCCGGCTAAATCTGAAGTATTACCGAAAGATGTAAGCATGTCTGTGAATTTGACAGATACAATTAAGCTTAACATACCAATTATTAGTGCTGGAATGGATACAGTAACAGAAGCCGAAATGGCAATTTCTATGGCACGCCAAGGCGGCATGGGGATTATTCACAAGAACATGACAATTGAACAGCAAGCTGAGCAAGTGGATAAAGTGAAACGTTCTGAAAGTGGTGTAATTACAGATCCATTCTTTTTGACACCGGAACATCAAGTGTTCGATGCCGAGCATTTAATGGGCAAATATAGAATTTCCGGAGTGCCTATTGTGAATAACAATGAGGAACAGAAATTAGTCGGCATTATCACAAATCGTGATTTGCGTTTCATCTCTGATTATTCCATTCGCATTTCTGATGTTATGACGAAAGAGGAATTAGTGACAGCTCCGGTTGGAACGACTTTAGAGCAAGCTGAAAAAATCTTACAGAAGTACAAAATCGAGAAACTTCCTCTAGTTGATCAGGACGGAGTATTAAAAGGCCTTATTACTATTAAGGATATTGAAAAAGTTATCGAGTTCCCTAACTCAGCGAAAGACAGTCAAGGAAGACTACTTGTTGGTGCAGCTGTCGGTGTAACGAAAGATACAATGCGCCGTGTTGAAGCGCTTGTTAAATCAAATGTGGATGCGATTGTAATCGATACAGCTCACGGCCATTCAGCGGGTGTTCTTAACACAGTGAAGGAAGTACGCCAAGCTTTCCCTAGACTGAATATCATAGCTGGTAACGTGGCAACTGCAGAGGCAACTAGAGCTTTATTTGAAGCCGGAGCTGATGTTGTTAAAGTTGGTATCGGACCGGGATCAATCTGTACAACTCGTGTTGTTGCGGGCGTAGGTGTTCCTCAAATTACAGCAATTTATGATTGTGCAACTGAAGCGCGTAAATACGGTAAGTGCATTATCGCTGATGGAGGCATTAAGTACTCAGGTGATATCGTTAAAGCATTGGCTGCCGGCGGACACGTTGTAATGCTGGGAAGCCTATTGGCTGGTGTTAGCGAAAGCCCGGGTGAAACAGAAATTTTCCAAGGAAGAAGATTCAAAGTATACCGTGGAATGGGTTCTGTGGCAGCAATGGAAAAAGGTTCAAAAGACCGCTACTTCCAAGAAGACAATAAAAAGTTCGTTCCAGAGGGTATTGAAGGCCGCCTACCATACAAAGGACCATTAGCTGACACTTTATATCAACTAACTGGTGGTATTCGCTCAGGAATGGGGTATTGTGGTACAGCTAACTTGCAAGAACTAAGAGAAAATGCGCAATTTGTCCGTATGACAGGTGCAGGTTTAAGAGAAAGTCACCCGCATGATGTACAAATTACAAAAGAAGCGCCGAACTACTCTTTAAGCTAAGGCTTACACCAGACAAAATTCTATTTAGAAAGCAGGCAGAGGTACTATCCTCTGTCTGTTTTTTTTATAGCGTTTATGCTAGAATGAATAGGATGTTCAAAAAAATAGAGATAAACAATATATATATATAAATAGCGGAGGTAAATAAGTTGAAAAAATTCAACCAGATCACATTAGTTTTTACGCTGCTGGTAACAGTCCTTTGTTCGCAGTTTGCGTGGAGCACGCAGCAAGCATCTGCTAATAGCGATGATATTCTCGACATTAGTGCAGAAGCAGCAATTTTATTAGATGCAGAGACAGGTAAGATTTTGTACGAAAAAAATGCTGATAAAGTCCTTGGCGTAGCAAGTATGTCTAAAATGATGACTGAGTACATCGTTCTGGAAGCTATCAATGAAGGAAAAATCAAGTGGGATCAAAATGTACAAATTAATGAGTATGTACATAATTTATCAAAAGCTCCCGGCCTTTCAAATGTCGGGTTAACTCAAGGTGAAAGTTATACAGTAAAAGAGCTGTATCAAGCAATGGCGATATTCTCTGGTAATGCAGCTACAGTTGCGTTAGCTGAACTTGTTTCCGGAAGCGAAAAGAATTTTGTTAAATTAATGAATGAAAAAGCTGCTGAACTTGGCATGAAGGACTATACTTTCGTCAATGCAAGCGGTTTGAACAATTCTAACTTATTAGGTGTTATTCCAGCGGGAAGCGAGACTGATGAAAATGTTATGTCAGCAAGAGATACAGCTATCCTTGCATACCGCTTGATTACAGACTTCCCGGAAGTTCTTGAAACATCAAGTAAACCGACATTGAAATTCAGAGACGGTGAAGAATATCCGAACTTTAACTGGATGCTTCCAGGTTTGATTTTTGAGTATAAAGGTGTTGACGGTTTAAAGACAGGATCTACAGATTTTGCTGGATACTGCTTCACTGCAACAGCTGAAAGAGATGGACAGCGTTATATCTCTGTGGTTATGAAATCTTCTACTAAAAATGAGCGTTTTACGGATACGCAAAAAATTCTGAACTACGCTTTTAGTAACTTCAGCAGTGAAGAACTTCTTAAGAAAAATTATGCACCTAAGAAATATGGCGAATTAGCTATTAACAAAGGTAAAGAGAAAACAGTTGCTTTAGAAACAAGTGAGGCACTTGACTTAGTTGTTAAAAAAGGAACTGAAGATAGCTACAAGCCTGTTGTTGTTATCAATGAAGATTTGCTGAACAAGGATGGCAAATTAGAAGCACCGATTAAAAAGGGTGATGTAATTGGCTATGTGACAGTCGAGTCATCAGAAGATCCATTTGGTTACCTTACTAACGATGGAGAAAAAGCAGCAAGTGTTGATTTGGTTGCTGCTGAAACTGTAGAGAAAGCGAACTGGTTCGTTCTTTCAATGAGAGCAATTGGCGGATTCTTCGGAGATGTTTGGGATACTGTTTCTTCAACAGTTAAAGGTTGGTTTTAATAAAGGATTTTGAAAGAGGACGGAATAATATTATTCCGTCCTTTTTTTTGGGGGTGTGTCCCATACCCCAAAAAGACAGGTGCTGTTTCTTATGTATAAAATGGTTGCATAATGGGATAATTTATAGTAAATTGAAAACAAATTCGATATGATGAAAGCATTGATGGGAAGTAGTAGCAGGAAGCTTATTTTAAAGAGAGCCGGTGGGTGGTGTGAACCGGCAATAAGGCCTTGTGAATCCATCCCTGAGTGGAGTATGGAACGCCATTTTCATGGTTAATAAATACTTTCGGCATATAAGCCGTTATGAATTAAAGTGAAAAGCAGTATTTGTCTGTTTTTAACTAGGGTGGCAACGCGGGTAACTCTCGTCCCTTCTTTGGGGACGGGAGTTTTTTGTTTCTGGAGCAACCATAGCACTTTATTAGCTTTCAAAAAGAGTAAATTAAAGGAGGAAATATAATGTTAGAACTTAAATTTTTACGTGACAACTTTGAAGAGATTAAACGCAAGCTAGAATATCGCGGTGAAGATTTAACGGATTTGGGTAAATTTGAAGAACTTGATAAGAGACGCCGTGAGCTTCTTATTGAAACAGAGAATTTAAAGAGCAAACGAAACGAAGTCTCTCAAAAGATTGCTGTTATGAAACGCGAGAAGCAAGATGCTGATCAATACATCGTCGAAATGCGTGAAGTGGGCGATAAAATTAAAGCGTTAGATGAGGAGTTGCGCGAAGTAGAAGAAAATCTAAATAAGTTATTACTTTCTATTCCGAACATTCCTCACGAAAGTGTTCCTCTTGGGGACAGCGAGGATGATAACGTTGTCGCAAGAACATGGGGAGAAGTTCCTGAATTTACGTTTGAACCGAAACCACACTGGGACATCGCTACTGATCTAAATATTGTTGATTTTGAAAGGGCTGCAAAAGTAACAGGCAGTCGCTTCGTATTCTATAAAGGCTTAGGCGCAAGGTTAGAGCGTGCATTAGCAAGCTTCATGCTTGATTTACACGTCGAGGAGCATGGTTATACAGAAGTTTTGCCTCCATACATGGTAAACCGCGCGAGCATGACAGGTACTGGTCAGCTTCCTAAGTTCGAAGAGGATGCATTCTTAATTGAAAGTGAAGATTACTTCTTAATTCCGACTGCTGAAGTGCCAGTGACAAATATGCACCGCGATGAAATTTTGAACGTGAATGATCTGCCGATTCGCTATGCTGCGTATAGTGCATGCTTCCGTTCTGAGGCTGGCTCTGCTGGACGCGATACAAGAGGTTTGATACGCCAACACCAATTCAATAAAGTCGAGCTTGTACAATTTGTTAAGCCTGAAGATTCTTATGAAACTTTAGAAAAACTGACAGGACATGCGGAAAAAGTACTTCAACTTCTAGGCTTGCCATACCGAGTTATGAGCATGTGCTCTGCTGATTTAGGTTTTACTGCAGCGAAGAAATACGATATTGAAGTATGGCTGCCAAGCTATGGCACGTACCGCGAGATTTCTTCTTGCAGTAATTTTGAAGGATTCCAGGCGCGAAGAGCAAATATTCGCTTCCGTCGCGACCCGAAAGGTAAACCAGAGCATGTACACACATTAAATGGTTCAGGGCTTGCAGTTGGCCGTACGGTATCAGCTATTTTAGAAAATTATCAGCAGGAAGATGGAAGTGTCATCATCCCTGAGGTATTGCGTCCATATATGGGCGGGAAAAGTGTTATCTCTAACTAATCGTTGAGATGAAAGAAAGCTGTCTCTTATTTTTAGAGACAGCTTTTACTTTAAAGAAATGCATTTGGCATACCAAAGGGATTATTCACTATTTTTCTATTCATAAAATGGGCGGGAAAGGGCAAGATATAGATGAGATTAGCACCTTTTTTATTATTCTAATACAATATATTAAAAAAGAGAAAATCTGCTTGACTCGCTTTGAACACCTATGTTATCTTATTAATTGTTGATACGGAGGTATACCCAAGTCCGGCTGAAGGGATCGGTCTTGAAAACCGACAGGGGTGTAAAAGCCCGCGGGGGTTCGAATCCCTCTACCTCCTCCATCTTTTTATTAAGATAATCAACAGTATTCATATGATTTTTAATACGGAGGTATACCCAAGTCCGGCTGAAGGGATCGGTCTTGAAAACCGACAGGGGTGTAAAAGCCCGCGGGGGTTCGAATCCCTCTACCTCCTCCATAATTTTTATTATGAATAACCCATAGCGCATAAATGGAGATTGAATTCGTTACATTACTTATGTAGCGAATTTTTTTATGTCAATAACACAAAAGAGCCTGCTCATTGAGCAGGCTCTTTTGTGTTCAAAGATAAGAAAGTATATATTTTTGAACTTAGATTGCTGTCTAACTTTACACCTGCCATGCTCGGAGGCCTGCAGGATGTAGGCCATATCGGAGAAGACATGCGGACGTGGCACCTTTAGCCGATGTTCATTACTTGCGGGCCGCTTCCGCTTTTTTGTTCCTGCATGTCTCCTTTTTCATCACGGTGAATCTAAGTGGTATACTATGATGAAAAAAAGGACCAGTGATGGTTTTTCTTATTATCGCTGAAAGTGCTTCGTTTGCTGAAGGTGATGTCCAATTCGTTCAATAATTGGTTCAATTGAATTCTCGTTTCCCATTAAGTCGTAATCATTAATGTTTAAACGCAATACCGGACAAGCGTTAAACTGATCAATCCATGTTTCGTATCGGCCGTGCATTTCTTCCCAATACGAAATTGGCGTTTGTTGTTCCATTGGACGCCCTCTTTCTTTAATGCGTGATAATACGTCATCAAGAGATCCTTCCAAATAAATCAACAAATCAGGATGTGGGAAATATGGCGTCATTACCATGGCATCAAATAGGCTTTTATAGTTTTCGTAATCGATTTGATCCATATTGCCTTTTTCATAATGCATTTTAGCGAAGATACCAGTATCCTCATAGATTGAACGGTCTTGAATGAAACCGCCGCCATATTCGAAAATTCTTTTCTGCTCTTTGAACCGTTCCGCTAAGAAGTATATTTGAAGATGGAAACTCCAGCGGGCAAAATCAGCATAGAACTTATCTAAGTATGGATTGGAGTCCACTTTTTCAAAAGATGTGCGGAAATTCAATGCATCGGCAAGTGCTGTTGTAATTGTCGATTTGCCAACCCCAACTGTTCCGGCTATCGTAATCACAGCGTTGTTTGGTATATTGTATTTTTCTCGAAGGTTCATTTTGCTTTTACTCCTTTTGGCAGGTGTTCTTGTATTTGATTAATAATTGCTTTAAGGTCGCTTTCGTTCTTGACGAAATCAAGCTCATCTCCGTTGAATTCGAGTACCTTCACATCCGGATGTTTCAACTGAAACTCTTTCATGAATAGATGATAATCTGTCAACAGTTGTTCTAAATATACCGGACTGATATTTTTCTCGATTTCACGTCCCCTTTTCTTAATTCGGGCCAATAGTGTATCTAAGCTTGCATGCAAGTATATAACCATATTCGGTACAGGCATGTCTTCAGTCAATATGTCATAAATATTCAAGTACTTCGCATACTGATTAGGCTGTAAGCTCCTTTGAGCAAAAATCAAGTTTTTGAAAATATGATAATCTGCTACGACGGGTTGATGATTAGAAAGAAAGTTCTTATTAATATCTTCCAACTGCTTATAGCGATTGCAGAGAAAGAACATTTCTGTTTGGAAGCTCCATTCATTTATATCTTCGTAAAATTTTCCGAGAAAAGGATTCTCATCGACTATTTCCCGTAAAATATTATATTGAAAATGCTCGGATATTTGCTTCGATAAAGTTGTTTTTCCTACTCCGATAGGACCCTCTACAGTGATGAAAGGTATATGCTTCATTGATTATTACGTCCTCCTGCTTCATTGAGGTTTTTTAGACTTCTGTTATTTTAACATACAGTCTTCCATCTGACAGAATAAAGTGCTAGAAAATATAGCTGATTATAATAGCAGTTTATGGCTTTCAGTCAAGTCAGCCTGCAATACATTTTGCATCATCATCAGTGCGTATTCATTATCTTGTTTACTGACAGAGGCAATACAGTCCTTTGGGCAATTGAGAGTATACTCTCGCATATAAGCATCATTTGCAGTGAATAAAACGCAAATATTGCCGGCGATGCCTGTCAGGATTAATTGATCAACGTTGAGATGGTATAGAAGAGTATTTAGTGCAGTGCCGAAGAACGCGGAGTGCTTTGGTTTGATTAGAAAATAATCGTCATCATCCGGCTGAATTTGCGAGAGAAAATGTCTCGTTTCATCTGTTGTGCAATGTGAAATAATCTTTTTGAAATCTGCCTGCCATAGATTATAATGGTCATTAATATAAATGATCGGGATTTGCTGTATCTTTGCGCGCTGCTTCAATTGTATGAGAGCGGGGAGAAAGGCGAGAGATTGTTCGAGCAGTCTCGTCCCGTGTTCAAATTGGAAGTGATTGATTATATCTATGATTAGTAAAGCCTTTTTGTTTTTTTGAATCATAATGACGGTCCTTTCAAAGAAGACATGTAGAGAATAGTTTGCTTTTTTAGTTGAATATTTAAACATAAATGTGAGGAGCTTATTAAATGAGTTCAGAAGATATATTATATATGAGGGCAGCCTTGGAGGAAGCGGAAAAAGCAGCAGAAAAGCAGGAGGTTCCAATTGGAGCGGTGCTAGTGCTGAACGGCGAAATTATTGCAAGGGCGCATAATTTACGAGAGACGGAGCAAAGTGCTGTTGCTCATGCAGAACTGATGGCAATAGAAGAAGCTTGCAAGAAACTAGGGACATGGCGTTTAGAGAATGCAACATTGTACGTTACATTGGAACCGTGCCCGATGTGTTCGGGAGCTATTATAATGTCAAGGGTGAAAAGAGTTGTATACGGGGCGTCCGATCCTAAAGGAGGCTGTGCGGGCACGTTTATGAATTTACTGGCAGATGAGAGATTTAATCACCAAAGTGAAGTGACGGCCGGTATCCTGGCTGAGGAGTGTGGAGAGATATTGAGTTCTTTTTTCAGAGAGCTGCGCAGAAGGAAGAAGGAAGAGAAGAAAAGTCGTGCTGAAGCTTCTGATGTAACCGGAGAGTGATTAAAGGAACAGCTTGCATTTTTCTAGGGAAATGAGTATACTATACTAAGCGTCGTCACAAACGATGCATTTAATAATCGGTATCAATTTTGCCGTACTAGGTGGGGAGGTAGCGGTGCCCTGAACTCGCAATCCGCTCTAGCGAGACTGAATTCCTTTTTGAGGTTAGTACGCTGTAGGGTCTGCCTTCTGTAAGTGGTGTTGACGTCTGGGTCCTGCGCAATGGAAATCCATGAACCATGTCAGGTCCGGAAGGAAGCAGCATTAAGTGGAAGCTTCCATGTGCCGCAGGGGTGCCTGGGCTGAGCTAACTGCAGGAGTAACGCTTATGGCGGCTAATCAAGGAAAGGTGTACGGCAGTTATTTTCTTATATATAAACAATCAGGATGTGATGTTCCAATGCGAATATCCATCCTTTTTTGTTATGTTTAAAAGTGCCGTTTCGCTTTTTATGTTTCTCTATTCTTTTTTTGTAAAAGGTATTTTAGATAAGGTATAATAAAAAATGATTAGGTAAAAGGAGGGCATACCTTGGGATATCAAGCATTATACAGAGTTTGGCGACCGCAGCAATTTTCCGATGTAATAGGACAAAAACATGTAACTACAACCTTGCAAAATGCGCTTTTGCAACAGAAAATTTCCCATGCCTATTTATTTTCAGGCCCTCGAGGTACAGGGAAAACAAGTGTTGCGAAAATATTGGCGAAGGCTGTAAACTGCGAACATTCGCCGACGTCGGAACCTTGCAATGAATGTGCGGCGTGCCGCGGCATAACTGACGGGTCTATTTCCGATGTAATTGAAATTGATGCGGCATCTAATAATGGTGTTGATGAAATACGAGATATACGAGATAAGGTCAAATATGTACCGAACGCAGTGCCGTACAAAGTATATATTATAGATGAGGTACATATGCTTTCGACTGGAGCTTTCAATGCGTTGCTGAAAACGCTTGAAGAGCCGCCAAAGCATGTTATATTCATATTGGCTACAACTGAGCCTCATAAAATTCCGCTGACGATCATCTCACGCTGCCAACGCTTTGACTTTAAACGAATAGGACCGGAAGATATTGTTGAAAGAATGAATATCATCATTTCTAATACGGGTAATGCCTGTGATGAGCAAGCGTTGCAGATTATTGCAAGAGCAGCAGAGGGCGGAATGCGGGATGCGCTCAGCTTGCTTGATCAGGCAATTTCATTCAGTACGAGTGATTTTGTCACAGTAGAAGATGCGCTGACAGTGACAGGGTCAGTTTCTCAAGTGTTCATGAGTGATTTAGTGCAGATGATCAATCAGAAAAATGTATCTAAAGTATTGGAATTATTAAAGGAACTGCTTTCTTTAGGGAAAGACCCAGTACGTTTAATAGAGGATCTAATATTATATTTCAGAGATATGCTGCTTTATCAAGTCTCGCCGGAGCTATCTGATTCATTTGAAAGAGTGATAATCGATGACTCTTTCCGCATGCTTTCACAAGAAATGACCCCTGAGCAAATATATGCTTTAATTGAAAACCTGAATAAGGCACAGCAGGAGATGAAGTGGACAAATCACCCGCGAATTTTCCTGGAAGTGATGTTAATCAAGTTGTGTCAAGGACAAAGCAGTGCAGTGGGCGAAGCCTCTGCTTCCGGTGCTGAAATTCAGCAACTTCAGAATCAAATCCATAAACTTGAACGCGAATTGCAGGCAATCAAAGCAAATGGTGTAGCGGTTCAAAGCGAGGCGGCACCGGCACCTGCAAAAACGAAACAGGTTAATAAAAAGTCATATAAAGTCCCGGTGGGCAAGGTACATCACATATTAAAGAATGCCACAAAACCGGATTTGCAGGCGGTGAAAGGGCATTGGGCAGAGTTGTTGTCTACATTGGCCAACCAGAACATGAAATCTGTGGCGGCTCTTCTGAATGATTCTGAGCCGGTAGCTGCTTCTGCTACGGCTTTTGTGGTAAAATTTAAGTACGAAATTCATTGTCAAATGACTATGGAAAACAGTCAATACACAGACTATATTGCAACTGTTATGGAAAGGCTAATCGGACGTCCCTTGGCAATAGAGGGTGTGCCGGAGCAGCAATGGAAAGAAATCCGAGAAAGTTTTTTATCAACCCAACAACCTGATGAGAATGATAATGAACCAAAACAGGAAGATCCGATTATTGCAGAAGCGAGAAAATTAGTAGGCGATGAATTATTAGAAATTAAAGATTAAAAATTGGAGGAAATAATATGCGTGGAATGGGCAATATGCAAAATATGATGAAACAAATGCAAAAAATGCAAAAGAAAATGGCGGAGGCTCAAGAAGAGCTGGGCGAAAAAAAAATTGAAGGTACTGCCGGCGGCGGGATGGTAACAGTTGCGGTTTCAGGACATAAAGAAGTACTTGAAGTGAAAATTAAACCGGAAGTTGTTGATCCGGATGATATCGAAATGCTTGAAGACTTAGTTTTAGCTGCTACAAATGATGCTTTGAAGAGAGCGGATGATTTAACTGCTCAAACAATGGGACAATTCACTAAAGGAATGAACCTTCCGGGAATGTTCTAAGAGGGGGATATTATGCACTATCCTGAACCAATATCAAAGTTAATTGATAGTTTTATGAAACTGCCGGGTATCGGTCCGAAAACGGCCGCTCGGCTAGCTTTTTTTGTATTAGGAATGAAAGAAGACACCGTGCTGGATTTTGCGAAGGCGCTTGTTAATGCGAAGCGTAATTTAACGTATTGCTCAGTATGCGGCCATATTACTGACCAGGATCCATGCATGATTTGTGAAGATCAAAGAAGGGATCGCGATGTAATCTGCGTTGTCCAGGACCCAAAAGATGTTATAGCAATGGAGAAAATGCGCGAGTATAACGGTTTATACCACGTACTGCACGGCAGCATCTCTCCGATGGATGGGATCGGGCCTGAAGATATTAACATTCCTGATTTGCTGAAACGCTTGCAAGATGACACAGTTCAGGAAGTAATTTTGGCAACGAACCCTAATATTGAAGGGGAAGCTACTGCAATGTATATTTCAAGGCTTTTGAAACCTTCTGGTATCAAGGTGACAAGAATTGCACATGGACTTCCGGTCGGCGGGGACTTAGAATATGCTGATGAAGTGACGCTTTCTAAAGCAATCGAAGGAAGACGCGAACTATAAGAAATATTAAGAGTGAGGTGCCGGCTCTATGTTTTTTCGACGTAAAGGATGGCTCCGCAAGGAATATGATGAAAGATTGCTGCAGGAGCTAGTGACTCTGAAGAAAGATTGGCTTGCGAAAAAGGCATTAATTGAAAGATGTGTAGATCCATCTTTGGAATTGACCTTAGAAGCTAAAATGGCTGAAGTGAAGTATTTTTCTCTATTTAAAGAAGCAAAAGTGCGACAAGTTAAAGTAAAACATTAAATAAAAACTCTCTTTGTGAAGGTTCTAAGGATGGAACCTAATTCATAGCTTGTACTATGAGTCTAATTCACGAGGGGAGTTTTTTTGTGGAACCATTTATTATTGTTTCGGTAATTGTCGCTTTCATTGTTTTATTATTGCTGACAGGTGCATCTTCAAAACCTTTGAAATTTATCGGCAGCTTATTTGCAAAAGTTGTTATCGGCGGTATGATGCTATTTTTATTGAATGCTTTTGGAAGCAGCTTTGGGCTGCATGTTCCAATCAATGCATTTACTGCAGGGGTAGCCGGAATATTAGGCATTCCAGGAGTGTTATCGCTAGCCGCTATTCAATATTGGATTATTTGATTAAACTCGGATTGAACGAGGGGGAGTTTACTTAAGATTTTTCTATTATATTTTTTTGTGAAAAAGTATTGACGGGTAGGCTTGTTCAGTGCTATATTATTAAAGTCGCTTCTGAGTGACGGAAAACAAAATAATTTTTTAAAAAAGTTATTGACAGCATCTAACGGAGATGTTAAGATATTAAAGTTGTCACTAACGACAACGGTTGTGTTCCTTGAAAACTAAACAAAACAAAAACGTCAACGTTAATTCTAATAAAACGTTTCGGCATTGATCGAAACAAAACTTTTTTATTTTATGAGCTTCATCAAACACTTTTTGGAGAGTTTGATCCTGGCTCAGGACGAACGCTGGCGGCGTGCCTAATACATGCAAGTCGAGCGGACAGATAAGGAGCTTGCTCCTTTGAAGTCAGCG
>NZ_JACXSI010000055.1 GCF_014712675.1 Peribacillus faecalis
AGAACGAAGGAATGTATGCGCATTAGACGCTGTGAGATGTGGGAGGGTATGCCGCCATGAATATGTGGGATCCAAGGTACGACCATATATTTTCACCAGTCTTTCAAAAAAAAGGAAGGGAAGGCTTCTTAAAGGTACCCTCCACTTCTAAAATGATTAAAATTCAGCTCATTCTAACGGGTATTTCACATTTATTTGATTCAAACGGCATAGCAATTCTACGAAAAACAGAGAAAAACAAAGAAAAACCTTACTTTATAGAGGGAGTTAATAAATTGATGAAAACTGATGTGGATTCTGTATTTGAGGATACGTTGCTGAGGGATGCGGCGCGACAAATGTCGATTAAAAGCTTGCGTTTCTTGCCGGTTGTAAACCGTAATTATCGACTGATTGGCATTTTGACAAGAACAAACTTAGTAGATGCTATCTATGAATCAATTTGGGGCAATGAAGAAGTGGAAGAAAGCATTTAGCAGAGAGGAGGAACCGCTATGAATGCACTCATTAATTTTTTCTCGGAATATGGAATGCAATTGCTCGTTAAAACAGGCGAACATTTAATGATTTCTTTTTCGGCCTTGCTGCTCGGTATTATTGTAGCCGTTCCTTTAGGAATTTGGCTATCAAGCATACCGAAAGTGGCGAATGTTGTCATTGGAATTGTAAGCGTCATTCAGACTTTCCCGAGCTTGGCGATTTTGGCATTTTTTATACCTTTGCTGGGGATAGGGAAGGTTCCGGCAATCGTTGCTTTGTTTTTTTACTCGATGCTGCCGATACTACGTAATACATACATCGGTGTCAGAGGTGTAAACAAGGATTTATTGGAAGGGGCAAGAGGGATGGGAATGACGCAACTTGAGCGCATCTTTCTTGTAGAATTGCCGCTTGCTGTTCCGGTCATAATGGCCGGGATCAGAGTTTCGGCTGTTTGTTTGATCGGATGGGCAACGCTCGCTTCTTATATCGGCGGTGGCGGTCTTGGTGATTTCATTTTTGACGGCTTGAATTTATTCCGTACGGACTTAGTGCTTGCCGGTGCCATTCCGGTAACAATGCTTGCTTTGGCGCTTGACTTAGTTTTAAAACGAATTGAATATATCGTAACACCGAAAGGCATCCGCCAGCAAAGAGATGTGGCGTAATTAAAGGAGGAGGCTATTATGAACAGATTAAAGAAAGCGTTTTTAATCGCACTGTCATTAAGTGTTTTAGCCGGTTGCTCCTTGCCTGGTCTTGGAGGAAGCGGTGAAGACACGATAAAAGTGGCTACGACAACATCAAGTGAAACATCGATTTTAGGGCATATCATTAAATTGATGATTGAACAAAATACCGACTTGAATGTCGAGCTTGTTGAGAATTTAGGCTCATCTATCGTTCAGCATGAAGCGCTGACGAAAGGAGAAGTAGATATTACTGCAGCGAGATATACAGGAACGGATTTGTCGGGTGCACTCGGTATGGATCCGATCCGCGATCCGGACGAAGCGTTAAAAACTGTTCAAGAGGAGTTTGAGAAACAGTTCAAACAAAAATGGTATAACTCATACGGATTTGCGGATACATATGCGTTAACAGTTACAAAAGCATTAGCAGAGAAAGAGAATTTAGAAACAGTATCTGATATAGGAAGAATTGCCGGTGATTTAAAGCTTGGAGTTGATAATTCATGGCTGAACCGAAAAGGTGATGGTTATGATGGTTTCGTAAATGCATACGGCTTTACATTCGGCCAAGCATTTCCGATGCAAATTGGTCTTGTCTATCAGGCTGTTAAAAGCGGCGAGATGGATGTTGTTCTTGCTTATAGTACAGACGGCCGTTTAAAAGCTTTTAATTTAGAGACGCTTGAAGATAATTTGCAATTCTTCCCTCCTTATGACTGCTCGCCGGTTATAAGGGATGATGTGCTGGAGGCGCATCCGGAGCTCGATGATATTCTTCAAAAATTGGTCGGCAAAATTGACGAAAAAACAATGACAGAACTGAACTATGAATCGGATGTTTTAAAGAAAGAACCTGCTACTGTAGCGAAGGAATTCCTTGAGAAAAACAATTACTTTGAATAAGGAGGGGCGATGATGAATACGTTGCAAGAGATGTTTGTTTACTATTCTCAAAACTCGGAATATGTGCTTGATCAATTTTTGAGACATTTCCTTATGTCCGCGTATGGCGTTCTGTTTGCTGCGATTGTCGGAATTCCGATTGGTGTGTTCATCGCCCGGCACAGCAAATTAAGCACATGGGTGTTATCAATCGCTAATATTATCCAAACAGTTCCAGCACTGGCGATGCTGGCGGTGCTGATGCTTGTTATGGGTCTTGGCGCGAATACAGTCGTGATGAGTTTATTCCTTTACTCACTGCTGCCAATCATCAAAAATACATATACAGGCATAAGAGGAGTTGAAAAACCAATTCTAGAGTCCGGCCGTGCGATGGGTATGACGAAATTTCAGCTGCTCTATATGGTCGAATTGCCATTATCGCTATCTGTCATTATGGCGGGTTTGCGTAATGCGTTAGTCATTGCGATTGGTGTTGCAGCTATCGGCGCTTTTATCGGCGGAGGTGGGTTAGGTGACATTATCATTCGTGGGACCAATATAATGGGCGGGGAAGCTGTCATTTTGGCAGGTGCAATTCCTACCGCGTTAATGGCGGTTATCGCGGACTTTTTCATGGGTTGGCTTGAGAAATTATTATCTCCTGCTAACCATAAAAGATGGAGAAGAAAACAAAAAGAAAGCGGAAATACAGAAGAGGTTGCATAAGATTAGGAAAAGAGGTGCTGTATAGGCGCCTCTTTTTGGCGATTGCACACTGTTCCAAGAACAATAAAACATGTGAGCGGTCTTCGTTCATATCTAATCCACTTTTGAGAAAAATCGGCCCATGCCGTAATCTATGTTAGACGAAAGCCTTTCCCGGCGGACAGAAAAGGAGAGCAAAATTATGCTCTCCTTTTAACTAACGACGATGCTCCACTAAGTCGATTGCACCTAAAACAATATGGGCTAAGCCGAAACCAAATACAGTGTTTGCGACTTTATTATTCGAACCTTTTATTTGTTTTAATGCGTAACCTGTTGCTGTCACTGCTGAACCTAATACAGTTGGGATTAAGCCTTCTCGAATACTCAAATCGGATCCCTCCACATCGAAGTTAGTTGGTGCAAGTCACCAATTAATAGTATGTTCTTATTTGTTCCGGTTATGTTACTTACTACTAAAGCAATTATCCTTAAACCATTTAATAATCAATCAGGCCACCTAAGAAAATTAAACCAATGCCGATTGAAAAATGAATCTTCTTCTCATTAATTTTTGTTTTTTTTAAAATAGCGAAGATTATTCCGATCAGACCGATAAAAGTTGTACTTGTTATGAAATACGGGATATTTAACAGAAGCTCCTTCGGATATTTCTGCGTAATACCGGAAATGGTTCCTAAAACAAATAAAAGCAGAGGAATTCTAAGTTTTCCAAAACATATATTCACCCTTAACATTATTCCCCAACCGGATACTTATACGTTCGCCAAAATTAATAGCCTTACATCCAGCAAAGGGGGCTGAAATGTAAGGCTATTTATATTTAAATGCGAGATTTAAAAACCGGGTTATTAAATTTTCATAACCCCGCCTGAGCTGGCATTTGTCACTAGTTTTGAATAACGGGCAAGATAGCCGGTTTTTACTTTTGGCTCGAAGCCTTTCCAGTTGGCTTTACGTTTTTCAAACTCTTCATCGGAAATTTCCAGTTGGATCGTACGGTTGTTCATATCCAATTCAATAATGTCACCATTTTCAACGAAAGCGATTGGGCCGCCCTCAGCTGCTTCAGGAGAAATATGTCCGATGCTGATTCCGCGAGATGCTCCCGAGAATCGTCCGTCTGTAATTAAACCAACCTTTGCACCAAGTCCGCGTCCGACGATTTGTGATGTGGGAGCAAGCATTTCCGGCATACCCGGACCGCCTTTAGGACCTTCATAACGGATGACGACGACATCGCCTTCTTTCACTTTGCCGGTAATGATGCCTGATAATGCATCTTCCTGTGATTCGAAGCAAATAGCCGGGCCTCTATGATAGCCGCCTACTGACTTATCGACAGCGCCAACTTTGACAATTGAACCTTGAGGAGCCAAATTGCCGAATAGTACGGCAAGTCCGCCTTGTTCAGAATGCGGATTGTCTAAAGGTCGGATGACATCATGATCAAGAATTTCACAGCCTGCTACATTTTCACGCAATGTTTGCCCTGAAACGCTTAAGCAGTCGCCATTGAATGCGCCTGGTTTCTTCAATAACTCATTAATAATCGCGCTGACGCCACCTGCATTATGCACATCTTCAATGTGATAATCTGATGCTGGAGCAATTTTTGCCAGATGAGGTACACGTTTTGCGATTTCATTAATGCGTTCCATCGGGTATTCAAAGCCGGCTTCGTGTGCTAGAGCCAATGTATGAAGCACAGTATTTGTTGAGCCGCCCATCGCCATATCCAATGCAAAAGCATTGTCGATTGCATCAATTGTTACAATGTCTCTAGGTTTAATATCTTTTTTGATTAGTTCCATTAATTGTTTCGCGGATTGCTTAACGAAGTCTTTACGTTCCTCCGCTACTGCTAGAATTGTTCCGTTGCCTGGAAGCGCCAGCCCTAACCCTTCTGCCAAACAGTTCATTGAGTTGGCTGTGAACATACCGGAACATGATCCGCAAGTCGGACAAGCAACCTGTTCAATTTCTTGCAATCTGGCTTCATCGATTTGACCGGACTGATAAGCGCCGACGCCTTCGAATACAGATGTAAGAGAAAGCGATTTGCCCTCGGAATCTTTACCGGCCTTCATCGGACCGCCGCTGACGAAAATTGTCGGGATATTGACGCGAAGTGCTGCCATCATCATACCTGGCGTGATTTTGTCACAGTTCGGAATACAAACCATACCGTCAAACCAGTGTGCAGAAACGACTGTTTCAACTGAATCAGCAATAATTTCGCGGCTCGGCAATGAGTAACGCATGCCGATGTGTCCCATCGCGATACCGTCATCAACGCCAATCGTATTGAATTCAAACGGTACACCGCCTGCTTCACGAATGGCTTCTTTTACGATTTTACCGAATTCCTGTAAATGAACGTGACCAGGAACAATATCAATATATGAATTACAAACCGCTATAAACGGCTTGCCGAAATCTTCATCTTTAACTCCGGCCGCTCTCAGCAAGCTGCGGTGAGGAGCACGGTCAACTCCTTGCTTAATCATGTTGCTGCGCATTTCTGACATAAAAAATCACTCCAATTATTTCAAAAATAATAAATATTTAAAAAATTTAAACTATAAAACATTCTACCATCATTTTTGCTAATATCCTAGAAGAAGTTTTTAAATATCGGAGATTAAATGTGAAAGCCAGCAAAAAAAAGATAAGTATATAGTTTTGAAAGAAGATGACTGTCTAACCTTATACTAACCATGCTTGAGGCCTACAGGATGTAGGTCACATCGGCGAAGGCATGAGGACGTGACGTCTTTCGCCGATGTTCATTACTAGCTGCCTCCCTCAAGAAGCCAAGTTCGGGTTTCTCGTGCGGAGGCTCTCAGGATGAGAGTCACAGAGACGAAGATATGCGGACGTAGCGTCCATAGTCGCTGTGACCTACTTACAGGTCGCTTTCGCATGTCTCCTTTTTTATTGAAGTAAAATCAAGTAGCAGATTCAAAAATGAAAAAGGACCGGTAGCGGTTTATCTAGTCAGCCGGCTTTCTTACAAATTGAAAGTTTATTTTGCATACGAAAGAGCGGAGCGACAGTGAATCGGAAAATAATCGAGGCAATTACTAAGCCGCATGTAATGCCGACGGCGCAGTAGGCAACATCGAGGAAAACATAAAATGATTGCTCATATTCATTTAACAGCAGCTTTTTAAAAGCTTCATAGAAAGTAATTCCCGGTACGACAGGTACAAGTCCGGGAACAAAGAAAACCGTAAGCGGCTTTTTAAAGAGATGTGCACAAACTTGCCCGGCATAAGCAAGCAACAGCGAACAGCAAAGGCTCGATAAGAAGACACCCACGCCATTGCTCGAAAGCCCCCAATAGCCCATCCAGCCGATCATGCCGACAATCCCGCCTGCTATTAAAGAGCGTCGCGGCACATTGCATAAAACACCGAATGTAATAGAAGAAATAAAGCTGAAAACTACATGTATTAAAATTGTCCCAAACATATGTTGTACTCCTAAATGATAAAAAGATAATAAACGGTCGCGATGCCGGCTCCGAGCGCACCAGCTGTAAAAATACCCTCAATAAAGCGGATTAATCCGGATAAATAATGCCGGGCCATCATATCGCGGATTGAATTCGTAATAAGGATACCGGGAACAAGCGGAACAACAGCTCCAATCATAACGAGATCAATATTATCCCCGAATTGAGCCGTTAAAAAATATCCGATTGTACCGCCAATAAGTGTGCCGATATATTCGGAAAGGAATGGAAGCTTTAATTTATTCCAAATGAATAGAAATATCATATAAGCCGTAACACCGGCAATCATAGTTGCTGGCAAATCAATATAGCTTCCGCCAAAAATGAGCATGATGCTGCCGCTTAAACCAGCCGTGCATAACACTTTCAGCCATCTTGGAATTGAAGCAGACTCTTTTTCAAGTTCCTGCAGCACTTCTTGCATCTCCGATAGTTTGATTGTGCCTTCAGCAAAAGAACGTGACAGTTGATTGACGATGGTTACTTTATTTAAATCGAAATCGCGTTGGTCTATGCGAGCAAAGCTTGTTTGACTGCCTGTGATTTTTGCAAAAATCCCGTTTACCGTTACGTATGTATAAGCTTCGGTGCTGTCCGGTTTATGTAAAGCATTGCGAATAATTCTTTCCATTGTATCTTCGACCCGGCTCGTTTCAGCTCCGCTTTGCAGCATAATTTTGCCGGCGAGGATGCTCGTTTCCAGTATTTTTTCGTGTTGAAGTTGGTCGTAATTCATCTGTTTCTCCCTATATTAAAACGCATAAAAATCACCCTTGGATTGCAAGAGTGTGTTTTTCGATAATTGAACTGTTATGAGTATAGTACATATGTTATGTATGGTCAAAGGGAGTTTTTGCGAAGAGAATCACTTATTAGTTTTGTCCAATTAATGCTCATGTATGATACTTACCGCGAATATCGTTATAAGGAAAGAATAATTCGTTTTGAGGAGGAGAATATATGCGAGCTGCACAAATCATTGAGCAAAGAAAGCCGTTAAGAATAGGGAATGTGCCTGACCCGACACCTGGACCGCATGATGTGATTGTCAAAGTAGAAGCAAGCGGTGTATGCCGAAGCGATTGGCATGCCTGGATGGGCGATTGGGCGTGGATTGGATTGAGCCCAGTATTGCCGATTATTCCAGGTCATGAGCTTGGCGGCGTAGTAGAGGAAGTAGGAAAAGAAGTAAAAAACTTCCGCCCGGGAGACCGTGTAACGACACCTTTCCATGAAGGATGCACCCATTGTTCCAATTGCTTAAGCGGTCATTCCAACCGTTGCGATAATCTGCAAATCTTTGGCTTTAGCTATGATGGCGCATATGCGGAATATGTAAAGGTTCCAAATGGCGACTTCAACCTTGTGCCGCTTCCGGATGAAGTAGATGCATTAACAGCAGCAGCGATTGGCTGCCGTTATATGACCGGCTATCATGGCGTCATCCGAAGCAATGTCAGACCTGGAAACTGGATTGTCGTGCACGGTGCGGGGGGTGTCGGTTTATCAGCCATTCAGGTTGCCAACGCGGTAGGCGCACAAGTCATTGCTGTCGATGTCGATGATGCCAAACTGGACAAGGCGATGGCAGAAGGGGCAGTCATCGGTGTGAATGCCAGAAAAGATAATGTGGTTGAAGCGATTATGGAAATCACAAAAGGTGGTGCGCATGCATCCATCGAGGCGCTTGGTATTCAGGAGACAATCTTAAACTCGGTTCTTAGTTTGCGTAAGGGCGGTCGTCATGTGCAAATCGGTTTGACGACAAGTAATGAAAGCGGTTTCGTCGGGTTACCGGTTGATGTCATTACAGCGAAGGAGCTAGAGGTTGTCGGAAGCTTAGGTAATCCGCGCTCTGATTACAACGGACTTCTCGCGATGATTGCCCAAGGAAAACTTAATCCGAAGTCGCTCGTGTCGCGTGAAATTTCATTAGATAATGTATCGGATGTTTTAAATGATATGAGCAACTATAAAACATACGGCTTTAATGTCATTACGAAGTTTAATTGAATAGTATTTTGAAACAGAGCTTCAGATGGTCACTCGGTGACTGTTTCAGCTCTGTTTTTAGTTTACCTGCAACTGTTATAATATGTATATAATATATTTTTCGCAGGGGCGGTGTAAACATGAACAGCATTTATTTTTATGAAACGGAAATCGGAAAACTGGCTATCGAGGAGGACGGCAAGACTATCACAAAAGTATATTTTTCAAATGAGGAAATCCCTCTGGACAGAAACGTGGAAGAAACGCCTCTTCTAAAAGAAGCAGGGAAGCAATTGAAGGCGTATTTTGCCGGCGAAATTCAACAATTTAATCTTCCGTTGTCGCACGAAGGTACGCCATTTATGCAGCTCGTATGGAATGAACTTAAAAATATCCCGTATGGTGAAACGAGATGCTATCAAGATATTGCTGAAAAGATTAATAACCCGAAAGCGGTTCGGGCAGTTGGGTTAGCCAATAACCGCAATCCTTTGCCGATTTTTATACCATGCCATAGAGTAATCGGCAAAAACGGCAAATTGACGGGTTACGCGGGCGGACTGGAAGTAAAAGAATATTTATTATCATTGGAGAAAAAACATGGAGATTTTTAAGTATGGAGAAAAAGAACGGGACTATTTAAAAAAGCAGGATCCTTTGCTTGGTGCTTATATTGACAGTGTCGGAATGATTGAACGGGAAGTTACGCCAAATCTGTTTACAGCATTAATCTATAGCATTATCAGTCAGCAAATATCAACAAAAGCGGCGACTACAATTCGGAACAGGCTTTTGGGTAAGATACCGGACATCACGCCGCAAGCGGTCGCTGGTTTATCTATCGAAGACATTCAAGCTTGCGGCATGTCGAATCGAAAAGCCGGCTATATAAAAAGTTGTGCTGAAGCAGTCATTCAAGGCCATATTAATCTGAAAGAATTAGAACTTTTGCCTGATGAAGAAGTGATTAAACAGCTATCCTCCTTGCATGGGGTCGGTGTTTGGACGGCAGAGATGCTGCTGATTTTTTCTTTGCAGAGGCCCGATATCGTAAGTTATGGCGACCTTGGAATCCGTAAAGGCATTATGCAGCTGTACGGGCTGGATAACTTAACGAAAAAGCAATTTGAAAGCTACCGGGAGCGCTATTCGCCATACGGTTCAATTGCCTCTCTTTATTTATGGGAGAGGTCAAAAAAGGGATGGTTTATAATTTGTAAAAATAGTGATTTTTTTACTATTTTTACAAAAATATAACAAAATGTGTTATTATTTAATAGAATTGAGAATTTTTTTATATGGAGGGATTGGATGAAACAACGAAAACTTTTTATGCTGTTTCTATTAATGCTGTCTATGGTTGTCTTTATAGCAGCCTGCGGCGGAAACGAAGACAGCGGCTCCAGCGATACGACGGATGATGAGAAAGAAACCGAAAAAGAAGAACCAAAAGCTGAGAAGGCGTTTTTGAATCTCGTCACCGGCGGAACGGGTGGTACATACTATCCACTAGGAGGAGCTTTTGCTCAAATCATTTCAGATAATACAAATGCTGAAACAACAGCGCAATCCTCAGGAGCATCAGCTGAAAATATGCAGGCTATCAGCTCAGGGGATGCAGACCTCGCTTTTACACAAACAGATATTGCTTCATACGCTACGGAAGGGAAATTAATGTTCGACCAAAAAATAACGAATATTAAAGCAATTGCTGCTCTCTATCCAGAAACAATTCAGATTGTCACAACTAAAAAATCAGGCATTGCTTCCATCGAAGACTTGAAAGGGAAAACAGTATCGGTCGGTGCCCCGGGTTCAGGTACATTTGCGAATGCTGAGCAAATATTAGAAGTGCATGGAATGACAATGGACGATATCAAACCTCAAAACCTCTCCTTTGACGAATCAACAGACGGTATTCAATCTGGAACTATCGATGCTGCATTTATAACAGCCGGCACACCTACTGGCTCAGTAGAAGGCTTATCGGCAACAACGGACGTTGTAATTCTACCTATAGCAGAAGATAAGATATCACAACTAATTGAAAAATATCCTTACTATGCAAAGGAAGAAATTCCTGCTGGAACGTACAAACTTGAAAACGCTGTGCCTACTGTTGCTGTACAGGCGATGTTAGTTGCAAGTGATGAGTTAGATGAAGACCTTGTTTATGAGATTACTAAATCAATCTTCGAAAACCTTGATAAAGTATCGGCAGCACATGCTAAAGGTAAATTAATCGATGTCCAAAATGCTTTGAATGGTGTTGGAATTGATGTCCATCCAGGCGCTAAGAAGTACTTTGACGAGCAAGGCGTTAAATAATTAGAAACAATGCTAGCTTAGCAGTAGAAGTTTGCTGAGCTAGCCTTTTCTTTACTTTTTGAATGAAGGAATTGGGGATGATGTTAAAAAAACTCTCTCTTATGATTTTCTTTATATGTATCGCTTTATATATATCTTTCATTCCTTCAAAGGAGACGCTCTCTTTTTACGATGCGAGAACAAAAGAACGAATCGCTTTTTTGCCGCTTGATAAAAGTCATTCATTTTCAATTCAATACACACATTCTATTCATCTTTCAATCGTTGAGGAAACATATGAATTAACAGATGAAGACGAAATTCGGCAGATTGAATTAATGTATGAAGATTTTGCAATTGGGATGCCTTCTCATGCGGAAGGAAATGAAAGATTTGTACAAGAGAACGGCAAATATTACATAAAGAATATGAATCGTACTTTCCCTGAAATAGTGCTGCGAGTAGGGGAGGTTTCTGCCAATCACCAATTATTATTTGAAGAAAAAGCTCTTGCTATGACTTCGTTTACATCTCCGGGCAGTGTTTTGAGAATAAAATATTCCAAATTAAATATGTGGGAACAAATGAAAGGAGTGAACATCTTTGACAGATTTTAAGGATAAAACTCTTTCTCAGGAAGAGCAACAGGCATTAATAGAAAAGTACGACCCGGAAGCGGCAACGAGAAAGCTTAAAGGATTTATGGGTTGGCTTGTTTTTGGTGGATTGATCGCTTTTTCATTATTTCAATTATATACAGCCATTGATAAGCCATTAATGGCCCAGCTGCAACGATCTGTCCATCTAGGCTTTGCGCTCGGTCTTGCGTTTCTTTTATTCCCGGCCCGAAAATCGATGCTAAAGAAAGGGAAAGTTGCTTGGTATGATATTATTCTCGCCATACTTGGTGTAGTGGTAGGTTCTTATTGGCCATTAATGATGGAAGAGATAGTTATGCGTCCTGGTACCGTGACCGAAGTTGACTATATGATCGGTTTAATGGCTATTTTGTTAGTTTTAGAGGCAACGAGAAGAACAGTCGGGTTACCGATTACAATTATTGCGGTCTTGTTTATTGTCTACGCCATATATGGTCCGTACATGCCGGATTTTATTGCGCATCGCGGGTTATCGCTTGAAAGACTTGTTCAGACTATGTTCTTTACGACTGAAGGGATATTAGGGACGCCATTGGGTGTATCTTCGACTTTTATTTTTGTTTTCCTATTATTCGGAGCATTTTTAGTTAAAACGGGTGTCGGTGCATATTTTAATGATTTAGCTGCACTTATAGCCGGCAAGAGAGTAGGAGGACCAGCGAAGGTTGCTATTTTTTCCAGTGCGCTGCAAGGAACAGTTAGCGGGAGCTCGGTAGCTAATGTTGTAACGTCCGGTTCATTTACGATTCCTATGATGAAGCGACTTGGCTACAATAAAAACTTTGCGGGCGCAGTAGAAGCCGCCTCTTCAACAGGTGGACAATTAATGCCACCAATTATGGGTGCGGCAGCGTTTTTAATGGTTGAGTTTATTGGCGGAGGTATTACATATTGGGATATTGCAAAAGCAGCTGCTATTCCGGCAATCCTCTACTTTACAGGTATTTGGATTATGACGCATTTTGAAGCGAAACGGCTTGGTTTAAAAGGCTTAAGTGATGATGAAATCCCTTCAAAAAAAGAAGTTTTATCAAAAATTCATTTATTGTTTCCGATTTTAGCAATCATTATTTTGCTAATGGCAAATTTTTCGGTTATGCGTGCGGCTTTAATAGCTATTGCAATTACAGTGGTGGTTAGCTCAATCCGTAAAGATACAAGAATGAGTCTACGCGACTTTATTGATGCGTTGGCGGATGGGGCGCGTACAGCGATTCCAGTCGCTGTGGCAACTGCTTGTGCCGGGATTATCGTCGGGGTGGTCACAAAAACCGGCTTAGGTTTAAAGATGGCTAATAGTCTTGTTTCCATTGCCAAAGCAATAACGACTCATCCGGAGATGCTGTTATTCTTGACGTTGCTCTTTACGATGATTGCCAGTATCATACTCGGAATGGGTTCTCCGACAACGGCCAACTATGTTATTACTTCAACAATTGCGGCCCCTGCGGTTATTTTGATGGGGGTACCGGAATTATCTGCACATTTGTTTGTTTTTTATTTCGGTATTATTGCCGATATTACGCCACCTGTTGCGTTGGCTGCCTTTGCAGCAGCAGGAGTTTCGGGAGGAGAACCGATCCGAACCGGAGTTATTTCAGCAAAACTGGCGGTTGCCGCCTTTATCATTCCGTACATGTTTGTTTTCTCACCGGAGCTGTTAATGATTGATGCAAGCATACCTGAAATAGCTTGGGTAGTTATGACTGCCTTCTGTGGAATGATTGCAATCGGGGCAGGGCTGATTGGGCATTGGTTCAGAAAAGTTTTCTGGTATGAGCGAATTGTTGCGATTATTGCAGGATTGCTAATGATGTATCCGGAAGGAATGTCGGATGCAATCGGTTTAGGAATCTTTGCTGTATTAATTGCCCTGCAAATTTTCTATAAAAATGACAAAAGTCAGCCGGCTGCGATGAAAATATAAACAATTATTGCAACCCAATCTGGTTATGGTACAATGAATAAAAAATTGAATAAAGCAAAAGGGGGGCTTGCACAAGCAGGCTGAGAGTAAGCGAAATGTAGCTTTGACCCTTGAACCTGTATGGATAATGCCAACGTAGGGATGATGTAGAAATGGATGCGGTATGCCCTTATTAGGTATACCGCATTTTTTATTCTGTTAGAAGTTGCGACATATTTAAGAAGGTAATTATCTGGAGCTGACTGTCAATTCTTTAGTAAGTGCTCTACAAAAGGACCGGTAACGGTTTTTCTAGAAAGATAAAAAGTATATAATTCTGAACTTCGATCGGTGTCTAACCTTATACCTGCCATGCTCGGGCCTAAGCCATCCCGCCCAAGAAACCAAAATCGGTTTCTCGTTCGGGGCTCTCACGATGAGAGTCACAGCGACGTTGCTACAGGACGTAGCGTTCTTAGTCGCTGTTCCTTATTAGAGTTTGTCTAGCTGCAGCGGCCAGCCCCTCGAGGTCATAAGCCAAATCACTCCAGAAATTTTACAATTTCCTACGTGATTCGTCTTATGCAGGTCGGGGCTGAACGGGCCGCTTCCGCATTTCGGTTCCCGCATGGCTCTTTTTTCAACGAAGTAAATCGAAGTAGCATTATCATGTTAAAAAAGGACCGGTAACGGTTTTCTAAGGAGGAATGGAATGATGATTGAAGAGATTATGCGTAATGTAAAAGAGAAACGACCGTTGGTGCATCATATAACGAATTATGTGACTGTTAATGATTGCGCTAATATTGTGTTAGCTTGCGGAGCATCTCCCATTATGGCGGATGATGAAGCGGAGGTTGAGGAAATAGCTTCAATATGCGATAGCTTGGTCATTAATATCGGCACTTTAAATGCTAGAACGATTGAATCGATGATTAAGGCAGGTAAGGTTGCCAATCAATTAGGGCGTCCGGTTATTCTTGATCCTGTCGGTGCTGGAGCATCTACATTACGGACGGATACGGTTTTCCGTTTGCTGAATGAAGTGAAGTTCTCGGTGATAAGAGGGAATATATCTGAAATAAAAACGCTTGCGCATGGAAACGGTGATACAAAAGGTGTTGATGCCGCAGACGCCGATGTCGTGACAGCGACTAGTAGGGAGGCTGCAGTTGCTCTAGCAAGAAATGTAAGCAAAAAGACGGGCGCTGTCGTTGTTATAACAGGGGCGACAGATATAGTAACCGATCACAAAGATGTATTTTTTATTAAGAATGGACATGAAATGATGGCGCAAATAACAGGTTCAGGATGCATGCTGACAGCAGTCATTGGAGCTTATTGCGGTGCCAATCATGAACGAGTTATGCAAAGTACTGTTGCTGCTGTTGTGGCAATGGGGTTATGCGGAGAACTTGCCTACCATAAGATGGTTGCTACAGATGGAGGAACAGCAACATTCAGGACATACTTAATTGATTGTATGAACAAGATGAATGAAACAACGTTGAAAGCGGGGATGAAAATTGAGAATTAACCGAGAGTCTTTATTAGTTTATGCGGTAACTGACCGTAAGTGGTTAAATGGCCAGACAGTCGCGCGACAAGTGGAAGAAGCCATTATCGGAGGTGCAACTTTTATCCAATTGCGCGAAAAACAGTTACACTATGATGATTTTCTGACAGAAGCCATTCAAGTGAAAAAAGTAACAGATTGCTACAATATCCCCTTTGTTATTAATGATCAAGTGGACATTGCCATTGCTTGCGATGCGGATGGTGTGCATATCGGACAAGACGATTTGCCTGTTCATTCTGTACGGTCATTAATAGGGCCATACAAAATTTTAGGAGTGTCAGCGCAAACAGTTGAGCAGGCAATGGCAGCTGAACAAGCAGGAGCAGACTATTTAGGGGTTGGCGCAATGTTTCCGACATCAACAAAACAGGATGCGGAGAGAGTATCATTTGAAACCTTAAAGCAAATTTGTGAAGCCGTCTCTATACCGGTCGTTGCTATTGGAGGTATAACAGAACAAAATGTATCTCTGTTAAGCGGGAGCGGAATCGCTGGGGTTGCTGTTATTTCTGCATTATTTGCCCAGAACGACATTAAGGAAGCAGCAAAAAGATTTACAAAGCTGTCTAAACAAATGGTAAATGTATGAGAAAGTACGTGATCTTTGATTTGGACGGTACATTGCTGGATTCAATGTATATATGGAAAGAAGCTGGTGCCTTATTTTTAAAGGAAAAGGGAATTGAAGCCCCTAAAGATCTTTATGAACAATTAAAAGCGATGAGTTTGGAACAGGCAGCAAACTACTTAAAACAGCAATTTCATCTTTCTTTATCGGATGCTGAGATTATAGCTGGAATTAAAGCAGTCGTGGAAAAACAATATACGGACTACGTTTCTTTAAAGCCGTTCGTGCGCGATTATTTAAAGAGGTTGAATGATCGTCATATACGGATGTGCATTGTGACGGCATCTGAATATGAGCATGCAGAAGCTGCTTTGCAACGGCTGGGAATATTAGACTGTTTTGATTTTATTGTGACATGTTCACAAGCAGGAATCGGGAAAGATAACCCGGTCATATTTCTGAAGGTTGCCGAGAGATGGGGAGCACAGCCTCATGAAGTCGCGGTGTTCGAGGATGCACTGCATGCAGTTGAAACAGCAAAAACAGCAGGCTTTTTTACAATCGGTGTATACGATGAGTCGGCACAGGATGATCAAGAGGAAATGAAAAGAATAGCAGATTTATATATTAATGATTTTTACGAGGTGTCATTATGAAAAAAGTATTGAGTATAGCCGGGTCTGATTGCAGTGGAGGAGCTGGAATTCAGGCGGATTTGAAAACAATTGCTGCTCATAAAATGTATGGCATGACAGCAATTACAGCGTTAACAGCGCAAAATACGACAGGTGTGTATGGTGTAAAGGAAGCGACGCCTGAATTTGTCGGTCTGCAATTGGATTGCATTATGCAAGATATTTTTCCCGATAGTGTCAAGATAGGCATGGTTTCATCAGCGACGATCATTGAGATGATTGCTGAGAAACTAAAACAGTATAAACCGCAAAATATTGTCGTCGATCCGGTGATGATCTCAACGAGTGGAAGCCGATTGCTTAATAATGATGCGATGGATGCTTTAATGACCAAACTGCTGCCACTCGCGACGATTATTACTCCAAATATTCCGGAGGCGGAATGCATCACAAATCTTTCTATTAAAACGAAGCAGGATATGCAAGAAGCGGCGGAGAAATTATCAGAGCAATATGAAGGCTACATTTTGCTAAAAGGAGGACATCTTGAGCATTCAGCGGATGATTTGCTCTATCATCAAGGAGTAGCGACGTGGTTTAGTGGCATGCGCATTCATAATCCAAACACTCATGGAACAGGTTGCACGCTTTCTTCAGCAATTGCCTGTCAGTTGGCAGCTGGACATGATATGAAAGAGAGTATTTTATTGGCGAAGCAATATTTGACGGATGCATTGAAGGCTCAATTGGATTTAGGCAAGGGGAGCGGACCGCTCAATCATTGCTCTGTAAATTAATGAAATCTTAAGAATTATCATCCCTTACTCTTAAGATAAATGATTTAATCTTTAATTAATTCATTTAAAAGGGAGCATGGAAATGAAACGGAAATTATTTATTCTTTTAGCGCTAGTGTCGCTCGTTTACTTGTTTGTCCAGTCGCGGGAAATAAATGACATGGAAAAACGTCATAGCAATAGCGGAATTATTGGAGAAACGGCTATCGTATTTAATCAAGAAAATGGCAAAATGTTATATTCGAAAAATGAAAATGCTCGAGTCTATCCAGCAAGTACAACAAAAATAATGACAGCGATAGTCGCTCTTGAGTTCGGAAATCTAGATGATGAAATTACAGTTGGCGAAGAAGTGAAGAGGGAAGTAGAGGGAGAGAGCTCTGCTTTTTTGCAGCAAAATCAAACATATACACTTCGGCAATTGCTTTCAGCATTAATGCTGCCGTCGGGAAATGATGCTGCGAGAACAATTGCTGTTTATATTGCAAAATTGGAGTCCGGAGCTGAATCAGCCAGTAATAAGGAAGCAATTGCTCACTTTGTCAGTTTAATGAATGCTAAAGCAAAAGAATTAGGAGCTACAGATACACATTTTGTAAATCCGAGCGGCTTGCACGACCACAACCATTATACAACTGCGTCTGATATGAGGCTTATTGTTAGAGAGGCTATGAATAATGAAGTGTTCAAAGAGATTGTTAAGCAAGATCAATACAGTGACCAAAATGTAACCTTTAATAATACAAACTTACTATTGCAACGGGATTCATCGTTTTATTACGAGGGAGCGGATGGCATAAAGACGGGCTTTACAAATGAAGCTGGTAGATGTCTTATTTCGTCTGCTACTGTAGACGGGAAAACGATCATTTCTATCATTTTCAAATCTACTGAGGAAGCGATTTGGCAAGATTCCGCACGACTTTTGGATTATGGCTTCTATGCTATGAAGACAGGAGAATGATTGGGTGAAGAATGTTTAGTTTTTGTTACAAATAAATAAATCCACTAATGAATAACCTCGCGTATAGTAAAATATAAGAAATAATGTAAGGTATTTACTTGAAGGAGGGTATTTTTGAGAGCGCTAACAAAAAACTTAGTTATCATCTCATTTGATTGCTTAGCAGCAAATGATTATGAACTGATTCATACTTTGCCGAATTTCCAGCGGATATTCTGCGAAGGGGCTTATGTGCAAAATGTCGAAACGATTTATCCGTCGTTGACCTATCCTTGCCATACGACGATTGTTACAGGCAATTATCCAATTAAGCATGGAATCATTAATAATACATTGCTGCAACCTGGAGTAGCTTCGCCAGATTGGAATTGGTTCAGAAGTGCTATTAAAGGAACAACACTGTATGATGAAGCGAGCAGGGCGAATATGACAGTTGCTGCTCTTTTATGGCCGGTCACTGGAAGAGCGAAGGGTATTAAATACAATTTGCCAGAGATTTTCGCAAACCGACCGTGGCAAAATCAAATTATGGTCTCTTTATTTAGTGGAACACCGGGTTATCAGTGGGAGCTGAATCAACGTTTCGGACATATTCGAAATGGGCTGAATCAGCCGGAGCTTGATGATTTCATTTTAGAGTCGACCATTCATACGATTAAAACGAAGCGACCAAATGTTTTAATGGCTCATTTTACCGACTTGGATACGAAGCGTCATCATTTCGGCGCGTATTCTGAGGAGGCTAAACAGGCTATTCATCGCCATGATGTCCGACTTGGAAAAATTATCGGGACTTTGGAAGAATGCGGTTTATACGAGGAGACAGCAATTGTAATATTAGGCGATCATACTGCTTTGGATGTGAATAAAGCAGTCAGTTTAAATGTACGGCTGCGCGAGAAAGGTTTAATAGACGTCAATAGAAAAGGAAAACTGACCGCTTGGAAAGCGTATTGCAAAACATGTGACGGCTCGGCATACATATATTTAAACGATCAACATGACGAAGAGACGGTCCATACCGTCGAGCAGATGCTGCAGCATTTAGTGAACGACCCTGAAAGCGGCATCGAGCAATACATTACAGGAGAACAGGCCGGCAAACGGGGAGCGGATTCGCAATGTGCTTTTATGATTGAAGCTTCTGAAGGCTTTTACTTTATTGAGGACTATGAAGGATCGTATATAAAGCACGTAACCCGTGAAGATGTGCAGAGCAATAAAAAGTATATGCTGGCCTGTCATGGATATTCGCTGGATAAACCAAATTATAAGACGTTTTTTATGGCGGCAGGCAAGGGAATTCGCCAAGGTGTAACATTACCTTCAATGAAGTTAGTGGATATCGGTCCGACGTTAGCTAGCTTGTTAGGTTTGGATCTTGGAGAGACAGATGGTGAGGTTATTTATCCGTTGCTGGAAACGGAAACTGATACTATTGGAGGTCTTTAGATGGTGAAAATGTCAAAAGCAGAAAAAGGCTGGGTTTTTTATGATTGGGCCAATTCCGCCTATTCAATTGTCGTAGTAACAGCAATTTTTCCTCTTTACTTTAAAGCGGCGGCAACAGAGGCGGGAATAGCGGCATCTACCTCAACAGCATATTGGGGATATGCAAACTCAATCGCAACCTTACTGGTGTCTGTTTTAGCGCCTTTGTTAGGAACGATTGCGGACTTTAAAGGCTTTAAAAAGCGTTTCTTTGTGTTTTTCGCCGGACTGGGTATTGTTTTCACCTTCGTATTGGCGTTGGTTCCGTATGATCAATGGCTATTGCTGCTTGGCATTTTTGTTTTCACATCCGTCGGTTTTGCCGGCGCTAATATTTTTTATGATGCCTTTTTAGTGGATGTCGCAAAAGAGGACCGTATGAATCGTATTTCAGCAAATGGATATGCTCTCGGTTACATAGGGAGCGCTATTCCTTTTGTCCTATGTATCGCAATCATTATGCTGGCGCAGCAAAAAATTATTCCTTTAGCGGTTCCGACGGCAAGCCAGCTTGCTTTTGTGATTACAGCTCTCTGGTGGGGGCTGTTCACAATTCCTATGTTGAAAAATGTTGAGCAAAAATATTATATTGAGCGTGTTCCGAATCCGATTCGAATGAGCTTTAAAAGACTGTATGAAACTTTGAAAAATATTAAAGCGTATCGTGCGTTATTTTTATTCTTGTTAGCCTATTTCTTTTATATCGATGGGGTTCATACAATTTTTACGATGGCGACAGCCTTTGGTTCGGATATGGGTATCGATTCAACAACGCTTTTGCTTGTGCTGTTTATGACGCAAATTATAGCAGCCCCATGTGCTGTATGGTTCGGTAAACTCGGTGAACGCTTTACCGCTAAAAAAATGATTATGGTCGGCATTATTGTGTATATTATCATATGTATTTACGCCTATTTCATGAAAACGAGTTTGGATTTTTGGATTATTGCGATGCTTGTTGGGACCGTCCAAGGAGGGATACAGGCATTGAGCCGTTCGTATTTTGCTAAACTTGTTCCGAAAGAATCGTCCAATGAGTTTTTCGGGTTTTATAATATATTCGGGAAGTTTGCGGCAATTGCCGGTCCGGTACTGGTCGGGGCGACAGCACAAATAACCGGGGATACAAGCAGCGGCGTTTTTAGTTTAATTATCTTGTTTGTTGCCGGGGCAGTCATATTATGGCGTGTACCGGACCATGAAGTGCAAACTGCCGAAAAATCTGCTTAAATAAAAGACTTGGAGATTCCCATCTCCAAGTTTTTTTCTATTAAAAAGTATAAGTGCAAGATTAAATTGTTGTCTAATTTTATACCTGCCATGCTCGGAGGCCTAAAGGATGTTGGTCATATCGGCGAAGACATGCGGACGTGGCGCGCTATTCCTTTTACCTATCTCCCAAAAGAAACCAAAGTCGGGTTTCTCGTGTGGGGTTCTCACGATGAGAGTCACAGCGACGAAGATATGCGGATGTAGCGTCCTTAGTAGCTGTTCTTTACTTGCGGGCCGCTTCTGCTTTTCGGTTCCTGCATGTCTCCTTTTGATTTGTAACGCATTTAGGAAGGGAATTATCTAAAGATGACTGCAAAGTTCGTAAATATGTGCCATCCCAAAAGGACCGGTAACGGTTTTTTCTGTTTAAATAGCTTGTTTGTTTTGCTGCAGAATGGTTTGTGTGAATTGATGAATATGATTGATAATCGCCTGTTTATCAAAATCCATTGATGCAACGTGATATGAGTTTTCTAAGACGACTCTCTGTTTAATCCTTGAAGCGACGTTAGCTAATATAAAATCAGTGTTTGCAGGAGGAACAACGTGATCAATGGCCGATTTAATGCCGAGTACCGGGCAATGAATAGATGGAAGAATTGCCGGTGTATCATTCATCAGTTTCTGTAATTCTTGAATTGAAAGGAGGGGTGCTTTATCATATGTGATTTCATGAACACTTTTATCCTTAATATCAGGTCGGCCTTCCTTGACAAATCTGGGAGATATCGCATTTTTAAAATGCTCAAGAGTCGGAATTGATAAAGCGGCATTAATAAGGATGATGCCCGAGATTTCCGGATTTTTATTGGCCAGCCATAAAGACAATGTTCCACCCATAGATTGCCCGATTACAAATACTTTTGTGCAACGGTCTTTCAGTTTGTTATATCCTTTCTCTAAAGAATGGAACCAATCTTCATTTTTGCAGCCCTCCAAGTCATAGTAATCCGTTCCATGTCCTTTTAATCTTGGCGCCAAAACGGTATACCCCAATTCGGCTAGCTTTTCGCCAATGAAGCGGACACTTTGCGGCGTTCCCATAAATCCGTGCGATAATAAAAGTCCGATTTCGTTTCCTTCATACAAAAATGCTTCTGCCCCATTAATAACCCCATTATTTGCTCCCATCTCTTTTCCTCCCTTTAAATGGTTAATTCCCGATTTTGTTATTATTAATTTAATTCATATTATACTCATTAGTCAAGTCGGAATTATTAAAAGGGATAAATAATAGATAAAATTACCTAATTTATTCGATAAAATTCTATTTTAAACACAATATTCTCTATTTCGTTCGACATTTTACTTGATTAACCGTATTGTTGGGTGTTATTGTGTTTACAAGGGGAAATTTTTAAAAATTGTCACAATTCAAAGGGGATGGGTACTATGAAAAACAGATGGTTGATCGCTTTATCGGCAATTGCCATTCATCTTTCGATCGGTGGTGCATACGCTTACAGTGTGTACAAGCTGCCATTAGTCGAGGAGATGGGATGGACAGGAACACAGGTTACAATAGCATTTACAATTATGATGGGGTTAGCTGGTTCTTCTGCAGCTTTGTTTGGTAGTTTTGTTGAAAAGAATGGACCGAGGAAGTCGGCAACGCTTGCTGCTGTGTTATTCGGTTTAGGACAAGTCGGTTCTGGGGTAGCGGTATTAGTAGATTCATTGCCTCTGTATTGGTTGACTTATGGGGTATTAAGTGGTTTAGGACTAGGTATTGGATATATTTCACCGGTTTCCACTTTGGTGAAATGGTTTCCGGATCGAAGAGGGCTTGCAACTGGAATGGCTGTGCTTGGATTTGGTGCCGGATCATTAATTACTGCTCCAGTCGCTGCAGAGCTAATGATGACTGTAGGAATTTCTAGCACATACTTTATTTTAGGCGCCGGTTATATAATTTTTATGATGCTTGGTGCTTCATACATCGCTCCGCCACCGAAAGACTATCTTCCGGATGGCATGAAGGAAGCAGTAGAGTCAGGCAAAAAGAAAATAAAGCAAGATCTTCGCCAATTAACAGCGAAACAAGCAGTGAAAACAAAACACTTCTGGATGCTATGGTCCATGAAGCTTATTAATACAACAGCGGGGATTATGATGATTTCAGTTGCATCCCCGATGTCGCAAGAAGTTGTTGGGTTGTCTGTTGCAGGTGCGGCAACATTAGTCGGAATAATGGGACTGTTTAATGGCGGAGGCAGATTGGTATGGGCTGCCGCTTCCGATTACCTTGGACGCCCGAATGTATTTGTCATCTTTTTTATTATTCAATTAACAGCATTTTTGACGCTACCTAATACAACGAATGTACTTTTGTTCCAAGCTTTAATATTATTTGTGGTCAGCTGTTATGGAGGCGGTTTCTCCAATTTGCCGGCCTTTGCCGGAGATTTATTCGGAACGAAGCAAATTGGTGCTATCCATGGATACTTATTGACAACATGGTCGCTTGGCGGAGTATTTGGCCCAATTTTAGTTTCAACAATTAAAGAAGCCACTAACAGCTATATCCCGGTGTTTTATGTGTTTGCTGGGTTAATCTCAATCGCATTTTTAATTTCAGTCTTACTGCGTCAGGATGTGCAGAAAATGCGCCGTAAACAAGAACAAAATATACAAGCCGGTATATATGAAGAGGAAAGACAAATCGGTTAAAAATATAAAAATAAGCCGAGGCTGGGACATAACTAGCTTCAAAAAACGAAAAAAGTGAAATGGACCGGTTCCATTTCACTTTTTTTCTGTTCTTTTCAATAAATCCTTAGCTGCTGGCCGCGAATTTCCGTAAATTCACGGCCATTAATGCTAAGCCCATTTCATTTTCAACCTTCGACTGTCCGCGGACAGAAAAACGGGTGAAGTGCAAATTAGCCTTCAAGAATCCAAAAACTGGTTCCACATCTATTTTTCTCTGACGATAGATGGAACTTGTTTTCTCTTCTGAAAGCTTCGCTCTCACATATTCTTTTTGCTGTTCCCATTTCTCATTCACCATTAATTTTCGGTTGTTGCCTTCCTTGGCTTTGGTACACGATAAACGGAATGGGCAGCCTGTGCAGTTTTCACACTCGTATATCTTAAACTCGCGTGTGAACCCCGACTTGTCTGTCCGCACCGAATGATTTTTAAATACAAGGTGTTGCTGGTTCGGACAAGTGTATGTATCATTCTCTTCATTATAATGCCAGTTGTCTGGATGGAATTCATTTTGTTTGTACTTTTTCTTCTGCTCCTTCTGATACATCCCATAGGTAATAAGTGCTTCCCGTTTTCGGTTCGAAAGGATATCATCATAGTTCTGTTCACTACCGTATCCGGCATCCGCGACAATGTGCTTCGGCAATTCAAAATAATGCTGCTCGATTTGATTCAAGAAAGGGATTAAGGTACGGGTATCGGTTGGGTTCGGAAAGATACTGTAAGCCAGCGCGTATTGACCCTCTGTTGCGATTTGGATATTATAGCCTGCTTTCAATTGGCCGTTCTTCATATAATCATCTTTCATTCGCATAAATGTCGCATCTGGGTCTGTCTTCGAATAGCTATTTCGTTCGCCAAAGATTTCAAAATCCCTTTGATATTTCTGTTTGCGAGCGATGTGGTCCGCCAATTGCTTTCTAGCTTGTTTCGGGAATTTCCGTTCGCTCCTCAACGCTTTTCGCTCAGCTGTGTCCTCGGATGCTTCAATTTGTTTGTCATCAGCCCTTGATGATATTTTTCAACCGATTTCTTCCAGACGAATGTGAATTTATTCGCATTCGCCTCAATCTTTGTACCGTCAATAAAGATCGCTTCCTGATCGATAATCTCTTCTGATACGAGTCGACAACGGAATTGGACAAAGCATTGGCGGATTGTTCTTTCACTTCCGGATGGACTCGGAAACGGTTGATAGTGCGGTAGGTTGGTTCATATCCTTGAGCCAGCCACATCATGCGAATGCTGTCTTTCAGTAGTCCTTCGATTTTACGTCCTGAAAAGACAGATTGCGTATAAGCACATAAGATAATTTTAAGCATCATTCTTGGGTGGTAGGCAGGACACCCTGTATTTCGGAGAAATGGTTCCAGTGCTTCTTGTGGGATACTTTCTACTAAATGGTGGATGGAAAAAGCAATATCGTTATTTTGTAATTTTACTTCTAAATCTAAAGGCAAAACTAATTGATTCACGTTATAATCTTTAAACATAAGGACACTTCTTTCTGTTGGATTTTGTTGTGGTGACTCAATTTTAACAGAAGTTGTCCTTATTTTATTATCTAAAAGTTTAAAGCCGGTGAAATTTTACTTGTCGTAAAACTTCACCGGCTTTTTTAATTCAGAGAAGGGTTTTGTCCCAGCCCCGTTTTTTACATACTTCTGCTTAGAAGAAAGTGAGTGTTAGCATGATGCTATTGTCATAGCTATGGCGAAATGCTATCGTCGTTCCAAAAGGAGCAATGAAAATGAGGAAGATTGTTAACTGTCTTTATTAGTACATATTTTATGAAAACTAAAGAACAGTGCTGCCGGAGGAATAGCAACACTGCTCTGTTAAACTTATATTCCATTAGGTTATTTTTATATACCCGTTTAAGAGTGAGTAAAACTTTTCGTAATCCTTTTTATCTGTTTTTGTAATTATTTTCTAAGTGATAGCACTGAGTGTGTGCTGATGCGGGCCTGTTCGGTTAGGCAATTTTTTCGCATTAGAAGACTTTGACCAATAATTCGTCCGTCGCCCAATAATAACTCATAAAACAAACAGAGCCTATCGTATAGAAAGGCCCTGTTTCATGTAAGCGGGTGATGAGAATCGAACTCACGACATCAGCTTGGAAGGCTGAGGTTTTACCATTAAACTACACCCGCATATTAAATTCATAAATGGCGCGCCCGAGAGGAGTCGAACCCATAACCTTCTGATCCGTAGTCAGACGCTCTATCCAATTGAGCTACGGGCGCATTTGTTATTATTATCTTGCTGACAAAATTTATGATATCAGCTTATATAGTTTATTTCAAGTGTCTGAAAATAAGCTTTTATATTTCGTTTATTGTATAAATATAAATTTTTTTGAATTTTTACATCCTTTTTGTTTGCTTTTGAATAATGAGATGCTTTATTATTTCGAAGTATTGTTTTTAATAAAGGGGAAAACGAAATGAACAATCTTGCTCAAAAGCAAAATGAACAATTGCAGCAATCAACGTATACTGCAAAAGATTATTTGAAATTTTTAATTCCATCATTAATCGGTATTTTATTATTTATTGTCCCGATAAAAGCAGATGGTTCAATTACGATACCGATTGCCTTTTTATCCGGGCAAATCATGTCTGCTGTCGGCGATTATATTCCGTTAACAGCTGTAATATTTATTGTATCAGGCGCTATCGGCACAGTGTTTGCTGTTTTGGCAAAGCCGGCTTTTATCATTAACCGTCCATTTCTGAATAACTTGCTGAATGTAAGTATATTTTGGATGATTACTCGTGTAATCGGTGCGGTGATTGCCGTTTTAACATTATGGCAATTCGGCCCAAGCTGGATTATTTCTGAAAATACAGGGGATACGCTTCTTCATGGTCTTATTCCTACGTTATTTACGACTTTCTTTTTGGCAGGTATTTTATTGCCGTTATTATTGAACTTTGGATTGCTTGAATTTGCAGGTGCATTATTTATGCGTATTATGCGTCCGGTTTTTAAATTGCCTGGTCGTTCATCATTGGACTGCTTAGCTTCATGGGTTGGCGACGGCACAATCGGAGTGCTTCTGACAGCGAAGCAATATGAAGAGGGATATTATACGAAACGTGAAGCGGCAGTCATTGCGACAACGTTCTCGGTAGTATCGATTACTTTTTCCATCGTCATTCTTCAGCAATTGGATTTGGAACAATATTTTCTGCCGTACTATTTCACAATTGTTCTAGCAGGTTTTGTTGCTGCAATTATAATGCCGCGCATTCCGCCTTTATCGAAAAAAGCGGACATTAGCTATGAACAAGTGGAAATGATACCAGAGGACGACATTCCTTCTGATGTATCGCTTGCAAAATGGGGTTTAAATTCCGCGCTAAGAAAAGCGAGTAAAAATGATAAAGTTTCTTCTATATTTAAAGAAGGTTTCCAAAACGTATTGGATATGTGGGTTGGTGTTCTGCCGGTTGTTATGGCAATCGGAACAATCGGTTTGATTATTGCGGAATACACGCCTGCTTTTGCAATCTTAGGTAAGCCATTTGAGCCAATTTTAGCTTTAATGCAGGTGCCTGAAGCAGCTGAGGCGGCTCAAACAATGGTAGTTGGATTTGCCGATATGCTACTTCCGGCGATTTTAGGAAGCGGAATTGAAAGCGAATTGACACGATTTGTCATTGCCTGTGTATCTGTTACGCAGCTTGTTTACTTATCGGAAATGGGTGGACTTGTTTTAGGCTCTAAAATTCCGGTTAATTTCTGGGATTTAGTGCTGATTTTCATTTTACGTACTATTATTACATTGCCAATCATTGTAGTCATTGCGCATATAATATTTTAATCGATAAACCAAGAGGGCGCGCCTATTAAGACAAGCTGTAAATGTCTTGAAGGCGCCTCTTTTACTTCATAAGGAAGAAATTTTAAAACGTACGTAGGTAGGGCTGTATAACCTTATAATATAATGGCATTAAGGAGGTGTTCACGATGAGAGATTTGATCCAAGCAATTAAAGAGAATGAAAATGTTATTTTATGTACATATGATGCGCTGCATAAATTGGCCGAGCCGAGCTGGAAAGAAGAAAAGACATCACGTTACTTGCAGAAGGTATTATATGATGCAGGTTTTTCTATTCAGACGTTTGCGGGTCACTATGGTTTCATTGCTGAACTGCAGGGAGAAAAGCGGGAAGTGATTGCTCTTCGCGCCGATATGGATGCGCTTATGCAAGAGATTGATGGAGAGGTGAGAGCGAATCATGCATGCGGACATGATGCCCACAGCACGATGGTTTTACATGCTGCGCTTGCATTGAAACAAAGCGGAAGATGCTTCCGGCATACTGTCCGGTTTATTTTTCAGCCGGCTGAAGAGGTGGCTGAAGGAGCGCTGCAAATGGTGAGGGACGGCGTTTTAGAGAATGTGAAGTTTCTTGGCGGCATTCATTTGCGTCCGGAATTGGAAGTGCCGTTTCAAAAGGCCGCTCCTGTCATTCAGCACGGTTCGAGTGTCAGCATTAAAGGGGTAATTACGGGAAAAACGGCTCATGCCGCCAGACCGGAGCTAGGCATTAACGCACTTGAGGCAGCTTCTGCACTCATTCAAGCAATATCGCAAATTCGTTTGCAAGCGCAAGGAAGCTATTCGATTAAAATAACGGAGCTGCAAGGTGGTGAGGCATCCAACAGCATACCTGAAAAAGCCCGTTTTACATTCGATTTAAGATCGGAAAACAATGAGACGATGGATTTGTTAATTAAAAAAGCGAAACGTGTCGTTGAATCGATTGCAGCACTGACAGAAACGAATATTGCATTCAGCTTGGAAGAGTATGCTCCGGCTGCGGTTACGAATGATGCTGCAATTGCAGTTTCTACAGAAGCGATTGCGACTGTTTTAGGAAAGGAAAATGTAAATTCATACTGCAAATCACCAGGAGCGGAAGATTTTCACTTTTATACAATGAAAAAAACGGATATCGCTGCTACGATGATTGGACTCGGTTGCGGCCTGCAGCCGGGATTGCATCATCCGGCAATGACCTTTAATAAAGAAGCATTGATTTTTGGCACGCAAATTTTAGCACAAACTTTGCTGTTTGCCGACAAAAAGCAGTGGTAATGTTAAACAGCAAGGAGGAACATGAATGAAACACGAAATTTTATCTTCATTAACGATACGAACTCTTCATACAGTAAAGGAATTAGAAGACGTCTATGAGTTGGAGTCGCTTGTTTGGTCGGTTGAAGATGCTGTGCCGGTGAATCAGACGATAGCAACGGTCAAAAATGGCGGTTTTATTTTAGGAGCATTTTTTAACAATAAGCTTATCGGTTTTCAATATAGTTTCCCGGGTTTTAACGGGAAGAACATTTATCTTGTGTCGCATAGCCTCGGTATTCATCCTGATTATCGCGCGTTCGGTATCGGAGAACGCTTAAAAAGAAAGCAGAAGGAATTGGCTTTGCAAATGGGTTATGAATACATTTCATGGACATATGATCCGCTTGAGACTGTTAATGGCAATTTGAACGTCCATAAACTGAAAGCCGTCTGTACGGACTATATGGAAAATGTATACGGAGAAATGTCTGATGCTATGAACAAGGGCATTGCGACAGATCGCTTTTTAGTGGAGTGGCGAATTAGGGAGGATGATGACGAAACAGCTCACAACTTATTGCATCCGTACTGTATTAATACGGATGTGAAGGATGGTTTTATAAGACCATCGGAAATCATATTAAATTTAAACGATGAACACTTGCTTGTGCCGGTTCCGGGTAATTTTCAAAGTTTGAAAAAATGTGATTTCCTGCTTGCCGTGACATGGAGAGAGACAACGAAACAAGTATTTTCTCATTACATGCAAAGAGGCTGGCTCGTAGTCGATTTATTGAAGGATAGCCAAATGGAAAATCAATATGTATACGTGCTGAAAAAAGTGAACTAAGAAATAAGGGGAACAAAAATGGAGATTAATAGAATCATTTTAAGACAGGTCAAGATGGAATTGCTGCATCCTTTTACCACAAGTGTTGGAACAGAAGTTGATAAAGACTTTATCGCTGTAGAAGTGCAATCGAAGAGCGGCTTATCAGGCTGGGGAGAATCGGTGTCGATTGTCGAACCGATGTACAATGAGGAAACGGTTCAGACGAATTGGCATATGATGAACGATCATTTAATACCGCGTTTGTCTAAAGCTTCGATCAGCCATCCTGATGACGTAATGGACATTTTTAAACCTGTACGCGGTAATTTCAATGCGAAGGCTGCTATTGAAGGGGCAATATGGGATTTGTATGCGAAGGAAAATAACGTATCCCTTTCTAAAGCTTTAGGAGGCGTGAAAAAGCAGATTGAAGTCGGAGTCAGCATTGGCATAAAAGAATCAGAAAGACAGTTGCTGAAACAAATTGAGGACTATCTAAAAGAAGGCTATAAAAGAATTAAAGTGAAAATTATGCCTGGCTGGGATATTGATATTTTACGAGCTGTCCGCAAGGAGTTTCCTGCTATTCAGCTGATGGCTGATGCCAATTGCGCATATTCCCTAAATGACATAGATCATATGAAACAGCTGGATGAATTCGGGTTGACGATGATTGAACAGCCGCTAGCTCATGATGATATTATCGACCATGCTAAATTGCAGGCCGAGCTGGAGACACCAATCTGTCTTGATGAAAGCATTCACTCAGCGGAGGATGCGAGAAAAGCGATTGAATTAGGAAGCTGTAAGGTAATCAATTTGAAGATTGGCCGGGTTGGCGGACTGACAGAATCGAAAAAGATTCATGATTTATGTGTTCAGCATCATATTCCGATGTGGTGCGGCGGGATGCTCGAAGCGGGCATCGGACGTGCACACAATATTGCGATTACGAGCCTTGCCAACTTCACTTTGCCAGGGGACACAGCACCTTCTTCACATTATTGGAAGCAAGATATTATCGACCCTGCTGTGGAAATGAAGGGCGGATTGATTACAGTTCCGGACGCACCGGGAATAGGTTATACACCGAATATTGCAAGAATTGAAGATTTGACGATTTTCAGTAAAACTTATCACATTTAAATAGTTTGCAGGAGAAAGAGATGAAAAAAGACTTAATCATAAGCGGTTATGGAAATGTTGCAAAGGAGCTGGTAAAGCTTCTGTCAGAAAAAGAAGAAATGCTGAAGAACACCTATGATTTGGAAATAAAGGTTTGCGGAATTATTGGCAGTAAAGGGATGATTGCTCAAGATGAAGGTATTCAGCTTGAAGCTCTGCTGAATTACGGCAATGGCTCGGATGCGCTTCTTCAATACGCGGTAGATATGCACATCCCGTTGCAGCAAGCTAATATAAATGGTGATATTCTTGTTGAATGCTCGCCGACGAATATAGTAAACGGTGAGCCTGGGAAAACGTACATAATAGATGCGTTGTCGCAAGGGATGGATGTCATTGCTGTTTCAAAGGGAGCGTTAGTTACTTCATTTGAGGAAGTGATGGAATTAGCAAATCAACATGGAGCAAAGCTAAAATATAGCGGCGCAACTGCTGCGGCCTTGCCGACTTTGGATATCGGCGAATATAGCTTAGCCGGCAGTACGATTACATCTATCGTAGGGATTTTGAACGGCACAAGTAATTATATATTGTCGAGTATGGCTGAGGAGCAGCTTTCTTTTAAACAAGCATTGAAAAATGCCCAGGAGAAAGGGATTGCCGAAGCAAATGCGGATATGGATGTGAAAGGCTTTGATAGTGCTTGTAAAATCTTATTGCTCGCCAACCGTTTTTTAGGAACGAAGCTAGCTTTGCGAGATATTAAAATTTCCGGGATAAATGAAATAGCGATAGAACATCTGTCTGTGGCGCAAGCAGAAGGAAAAAAACTAAAGCTGATCGCTCAAGCTGCACTTCACGAAGGTAAGGCAATAGTGCAAGTAAAACCAATCATGCTTTCAAAAGAGCACCCGTTATTTCATGTTGATGGAACAAACAAGGGGATTGTTTTTGAAACGAAGGAAATGGGCGCGATTTGTGTGACGGGCGGAGCATCCCATCCGCGAGCAGCTGCTGCAGCCGCGCTGAAAGATTTGATTAATGCGGTATGCCTACGCTAAAAAAGAGACTGTCTAAAGGTCGGTGATTGGCTTTTAGATAGTCTCTTTGCTATTATGCTGTCGCTTCTTGATTTTTCCTTATATAACTGGATAACAGTGTGAACAGGAAGAAGTACCCCAATAATAAAAGTATATTTCTGAACTCTGGGGCATTGCCGCGAATAATTTGCCAAGCTTCATTTCCAATCCCGGCAGCCAGACAGCGATATTTTGAATAAACTTTGGCAATACTTCAAGCGGCATCCTTATGCCTCCCAATATGGCAATTGATAAATAAATTTAATTGCTGACAGCTGAAGCGGTATCCACTCTTTTCATTGTGCCGATTAATGTACCGAGAGCCAGAAAAGGCAATGACCCAATTAGGATCCATAATCCCGAAAGCAGCCATTCAGTGATAGAAAGGGAAACCGAGTTTACAACGCCGCCGATTACAAAAATTAATATAATCGAAAATACATGAATGACGGATTGACTAACCATTTTAGAAAGAAAGTATGATTGAGAAGATAGTGGTGTGAGTTTTAGAAATAAAGTCCAGCCTTTCGTTTGTTCTTCTACTAAACGAATACCCATTGTCATGATGGCGGAACCCATAACGATAAATGCGGTCATCGACATTAAGAAATGCGCTTCAAATAAGCCTCGATCATCAACATTAGGGGCAAAAACCTTCGTGAAAACGAAATAAAAGACAATTGGCATAAATAACGACCAAAATACGTAATAAGGATTACGAAAGATTCGAATAGTCTCCATTTTACATTGCATCCTGAAAGAGCCCATCATTACTTTTCCTCCTCTGAAGATGTCAATAATTCAAAGGCTTCTTTACTTCATCGGTATCTTCTGTTTCGATAGTCACAAATGTCATGAAGGTGAAGACGAATTTCGTAAAAGAAGAGGAAAAGTACTTAATAACAGTGTAAATGGTAATAAAAAGAATATAAACCAAAATATTATATATTTTCAATTAAATGTAATTAAATATAGACTTAAGGCCTTATTATCGTGTAAGATATTTTTAGAATATTTGTTATTTTTAAAATATTCATACATAAGAATTAGTAATAGAATATAGGGGGGTTTGATGTGAAGAAGAAGTTAACCGGGCTATTATTCTCTTTATCTCTAGCAGCAAGTGTTGTACTTGCAGGCTGCGGATCTGATTCAACTGACAGCGATAGTGGCAGCGATTCAAGCGGCGGCAGTAAAGGCGATACAATTAAAATCGGTGCAAACCTTGAACTGTCCGGTGGTGTGGCATCTTATGGACAATCTATTTTGGAAGGTCTTGAATTGGCCATCGAAGAAATTAATAAAGAAGGCATAGACGGCAAAAAAATCGAGCTTGTTAAAGTCGATAACAAATCTGAAGGTTCAGAGGCGACAAGTGCCGCTTTAAAACTGATTACACAGGATGATGTTGTAGCGAGTGTCGGTGCAGCAACGAGCGGTAATACAATTGCCCAAGTGCAAATTGCTGAGGATAATGAAACACCGATTATCTCACCAAGCGGTACAAGTCCTGATATTACATTCAAAGACGGCAAATTAAACGAATTTGCATTTAGAACAAGTTTTATCGATCCTTTCCAAGGTACAGTTGCAGCTAACTTTGCAACTCAGGAAATTAAAGCGACAAAAGCAGCAATCTACTTAGATAGCGCTAGTGATTATTCAAAAGGCTTAGCAGCAGCTTTTGTCGAGCAATTTGAAGCAAATGGCGGAGAGATTGTTGCAGAAGAAGCATATGTTGCTAAAGATACTGATTTCCGTGCGACTTTAACACGTTTGAAAGCAGCAGAGCCGGACTTCATTTTTCTTCCTGGATACTATGAAGAAGCTGGTTTAATTGTGAAACAAGCGCGTGAAGCTGGATTGGACATTCCGATTATGGGCGGCGACGGATGGGATTCTCCGAAATTAGTTGAAATTGCAGGCAATGAAGTGTTAAATAACACATTCATTACGAACCATTATTCTTCCGGTGACCCAGATGAGAAGATTCAAGAATTCGTTAAAGCTTTCAAAGCGAAGTATTCCGACAAATCTCCTGACGCTTTCAATGCTTTAGGCTATGACACTGGATACTTCCTGGCAGATGCTATAAAGCGTGCCGGTTCAACTGATTCTGTGAAAATTAAAGATGCGCTTGCATCAACTAAGGATTTAGAATTGATTACAGGAACATTTACGTTAGATGATAAGCACAATCCGGTAAAATCAGCGACAATCCTTGAATTTGTTGATGGAGAACAGCAATTTAAAACAAAAATTGATCCGCAATAAAGAGATTAAGGAGGGGGGCGACTATGCCTCCTTTTTTCTAATAGTTTTCAAAATATTATCCGGGAAATATTTTTCAAGGGGAGTCGAACATGGAATGGATTCAGCAAATTATTAACGGGCTTTCGCTCGGCAGCATTTATGCCCTTATTGCACTTGGTTATACAATGGTTTACGGAATAATAAAATTGATAAATTTTGCACATGGCGATGTGTTCATGATCGGCGCTTTTGTCGGTTTTTATTCCATCACCATTTTTGATTTGCCTTTTATACCGGCATTGATGGTGGCGATGACTGTATGTGCGGTGTTTGGCGTATTGATTGAACGAATTGCTTATAAGCCGCTCCGAAATGCAACAAGAATAGCCGCTTTAATTACAGCAATCGGTGTTTCGTTACTGATTGAATATGGATTTATTTATTTCCGTGGCGCGCAGTTGGATGCCTATCCACAAGACGTACTGCCATCCGAAAACATCGATATTTTCGGTATTTCAGTGAATAGTATGTCAATCTGGATATTTGTTGTATCAATTATACTAATGGTCATTTTGCAGTTCATTGTCCATAAAACGAAAATAGGGAAAGCGATGCGTGCGGTTTCCTACGATGCCGATGCTGCAAGATTGATGGGGATTAATGTTGATAATACAATATCAGCTACTTTTGCGATTGGCTCAGCATTAGCGGGTGCTGCCGGTGTTATTTTCGGTATTTATTATATTAAGATTGAACCGCTTATGGGATTGCTTCCAGGACTGAAAGCCTTTGTCGCTGCGGTTCTGGGCGGTATTGGCATAATACCGGGAGCAATGGTCGGCGGATTGCTGCTAGGTGTTATTGAAGCATTAGTAAGTGCTGCCGGTTACTCATTATGGCGTGATGGTGCAGCTTTTGTAGTGCTAATCTTAATTCTTATTTTCAGACCACAAGGCATCTTCGGCAAAAACAAAAAAGAAAAAGTATAGGGGAGACAAAGCTATGAATATATTGAAACGAGCAAAAGGATTTTGGCTCTCAATTGTACTCTCGTTCGTCATATTTGCTGTCATTCAAATGCTGATCAGCGGTGGATCTTTGAATGCTTTCTATCAAAATACGATTATGTTTATCGGGATAAATATTATTTTGGCAGTGAGTTTACACTTAATAATAGGAATTACAGGACAGTTTTCCATCGGACATGCGGGCTTTTTGGCAGTGGGAGCGTATGCTTCTGCTGTTGTGACGATGAAGCTTGAACAGCCTTTCGTTTTGTCGCTGTTAATCGGGGGAATTGCAGCCGCTTTAATGGGACTATTGATTGGTATTCCAAGTTTGCGATTAAAGGGTGACTATTTAGCAATTGCGACGCTTGGCTTTGGTGAGATAGTCCGGATTACACTTTTAAATATCGACTATGTAGGTGGAGCAGCTGGAATGCAGGTCAGTCATATGACGACTTGGCCATGGGTTTTTGCATCTGTATTAATCACGATTGTCGTTATTCGCAATTTCACGACTTCAACACATGGACGCGCCTGTATTTCGGTTCGCGAGGATGAGACAGCCGCAGATTCAATGGGGATCAATACAACTTATTATAAAGTTATCGCGTTTGCGATCGGTGCTTTTTTTGCAGGAATAGCAGGCGGGTTGTATGCTCATAACTTTTATATAATCCAGCCGGTTAATTTCGGATTTTTAAAGTCTTTCGATATTTTGATTTTTGTAGTGCTTGGCGGTCTTGGCAGTTTATCAGGATCTGTATTGGCTGCGATTCTTTTGACGATTGTGACAACATTCTTGCAGGACTATCCGGAAACGCGAATGATTATTTATAGTTTAGTCTTAATCATTATGATGATTTATCGTCCGCAAGGTTTAATGGGGACGAAAGAATTTACAACGTTCTTTAAGCGAAAAGGGGGGCACAAGCATGACAACAAACAAACCACTGCTTAAAGTTGATTCGGTCGGAATACAGTTTGGAGGCTTGAAGGCTGTCTCTGGCGTAGACATGGAAATTCATCATGGGGAGCTCGTTGGATTAATCGGACCGAATGGAGCTGGAAAGACAACATTTTTTAACTTGTTGACAGGCGTGTACATACCGACAGAGGGGAGCATAACTTTAAATGGCGAGAATTTAAAGAAGTTGCCTCCGTATAAAATCAACCAAAAAGGTATTAGCCGAACATTCCAAAATATCCGTCTTTTTGGCGATTTATCGGTTATTGATAACGTAAAGGTTGCGTACCATTCGTTAGCGAAGCATAACATTTTAAGCTCTATTCTCCGTCTGCCGAATCATATAAAAGGCGAGAAGATTATAGAAGAAAAGGCATTGGAGTTTTTGAAGATTTTCAATTTGGATATATACAAAGACGAGCTTGCGAAAAACTTGCCTTACGGTCAGCAACGACGGTTGGAGATTGCACGTGCCTTAGCGGCAAATCCAAAATTGCTGCTGCTCGACGAACCGGCTGCCGGCATGAACCCACAAGAGACGCAAGAACTTATGAAATTGATTTCCTTTATTCGAGAGAAGTTTGATTTGACAGTCTTGCTTATCGAACATGACATGTCGCTAGTTATGGGTGTTTGTGAGCGAATTTATGTATTGGATCACGGTCAGTTGATTGCTCATGGAAAGCCGGAAGAAATCCGCAACAATCCAAAGGTTATTGAAGCGTACTTAGGCGAGGAGGTTTCATAAAATGTTAAAAGTGAATGACATCAATGTATATTACGGAAATATCCAAGCGCTGAGAGGGGTTTCGCTTGAAATCAATCAAGGAGAAATCGTCACATTAATCGGGGCTAATGGAGCCGGAAAAAGCACGTTGCTTAAAACGATATCCGGTCTGCTGAAGCCGAAGCAAGGCGATATTATATTTAAGGATGCTTCAATTAAAGGAAAAGCGGCGCAAGTTATTGTTAAGCGAGGCATCTCGCACGTTCCGGAAGGTCGCCGAGTGTTTGCCAATATGACAATAGAAGAGAACTTGGATCTAGGCGCTTATTTAAGAAAAGATAAGGCTGGCATTAAGCAGGACCTTGAAAAGGTGTATCATCTGTTTCCGAGATTGCTCGAACGCCAAAAACAGCAGGCCGGGACATTATCAGGTGGGGAGCAGCAAATGTTGGCGATGGGGAGAGCCTTAATGGCAAAGCCTGAACTGTTGCTGCTTGATGAACCTTCAATGGGTCTTGCGCCTTTGCTTGTTAAGCAAATTTTCTCGATTGTTCAGGAGATTAATAATGCCGGTACGACAATTCTATTAGTTGAACAAAATGCCAATCTGGCACTCTCCATTGCCGATCGGGCATACGTAGTAGAAACGGGGCGTATTGTATTATCGGGACAAGCTGCTGAATTGACAGCTAGCGAAGAAGTGAAAAAAGCCTATTTGGGCGGCCATTAAGACAAATCAAAAATCGCTATTAAAGCGATTTTTTTTGTAAATAATTCTTTTGGAAGGAGGAGTATTTAAAAGATATAGTTCTTCTGCATGAACTGATCGAAAAATTTGCACGATAGAAAAAACAACCGTTGAGAAAAGGTTTTCCCAACGGTCTAACAAAAAACCTGCGTTAAGTTTTATTATTGAATAGCCATTGCAGGTCCAAAGAATTCATATTTCACTTGTTCCTCGGAAACTCCCGATTTGTATAAAGCAGAAACAACAGATTGCATGAACGGTACAGGTCCGCATACATAATAGATGCCGTTAGTATCAAGTTGCTGTAAAGTTTCTTCAGTTACACGACCTGCAGCATATTGGAAGCCCTCTTGTTTTTCACTGCGGTCACCAGATTCATAGTAGAATGAAGCACTGAAATTGGAAAGCTGATTTTGAAGCGTCGCCAACTCTTGATGGAAGGCTTGTACTTGTTCGTTTTGCACAGCATGAATAACTGTAATATCTCTTTGAGACTCTTTATCTGCCAATGTGTGAAGCATACTCATAAATGGAGTGATTCCAACTCCTGCCGCAATAAAGTGAATCGGCTTAGTTTCATATAAGTCGATTGTGAACTCGCCGGCTGGCGCTGTCACTTCAATTGAATCGCCCTCGTTTATGAAATCGTGAAGATAGTTGGATACTTTACCAGCAGGCGAACCTTCTATTGCTTCTCTTTTGATTGAAATTCGGAAGTAATCTTCATTCGGTAAAGCAGTTAAGCTATATTGTCTGTTTAATAAGTACTGTTCACCGGGAATCCTTACACGAACTGTTATATATTGGCCGGGATTAAATGACGGCAATTTTGAACCATCTCCTGCAGTTAAATAGAAAGAAGTAATATTTTTGCTTTCTTTCACTTTTTTGCTGATAATGAAAGATTTGTAGCCATCCCAGCCTAATTCAGCAGTGGCTTCTTCATACATGGCTTTTTCGACAGAAATGAAGATATCGGCAATGACTCCGTATGCTTCTCCCCATGCATTTAAGATTTCATCAGTTGCTACGTCACCTAAAACCTCTTTAATCGCCCATAATAATGTTTCGCCGACTACCGGATAGTGCTCAGGCTGTACTTGCAGACTGCGGTGTTTGTGAGCAATTTGCTTAACTGCCGGCAAAAGCACTTCCAATTGGTCGATATATTTCGCAGCTGCCATAACAGTAGTAGCTAAGGCATTTTGTTGTCTGCCTTTTTGTTGATTTGTGTGGTTGAAGATATTTAATAGTTGTGGATGCGTTTCAAATAATTTTTTGTAAAATGCTTTTGTAATTTCAGTACCGTAAGCTTCTAATGCAGGTACTGTTGCTTTAATAGTTGTGATAGTTGATTGTGATAACATGAAGTGTCCCCATCCCTTAAAGAAGTATTTTAAATACATGTTTCATTATAAATGTTCAGAAAATAAAAGCAATATTTAAAATACATGTTTTTATGACAATTATGTTCAAATTTACACCATTATGTTAAAATAAAGATAATTGAAATCTCTTGCAATGAGGTATGAATAATGAGATTAACAAGTTTTACGGACTATTCAATTCGCGTTTTATTATATGTGAATGTACATAACGATCGGCTCGTTAACATCCAGGAAATAGCTGATGCTTATGGCATTTCTAAAAATCATTTGACGAAAATTATTTATCAGCTCGGTAAGCTGGGGTATTTAGAGACTGTTCGGGGCAGGAACGGAGGGATACGTTTAGCGATGGAGCCGAGTGAGATTAATATCGGGCAATTGGTCAGAAAGACAGAAGAAGATTTTAATATTGTGGAATGCTTCGGCGGTGATCACTCGGGGTGTCCTATTACATCGATTTGTACGTTAAAGGGAGTTCTCAATCAAGCGCTGTTTGCTTTTTTGAAAGTGTTGGATTCTTATACTTTAGAAGATATTTCGAAAAATAAAATCAAGCTAAAAGAGCTATTTGGCTGATATCAAAACGCCGGCGTATTATTTATTTAATTACGCCGGCGTTTTGGTTGTCGGTTCATATTTTCATAGACAGACGTTATCTCTTCCACATAATCCAACAGCTCTTGATCAATTGGATACAAATTCATAGCCTCTGATTGTTCTTCTGATTTTCTTGCTTTCCAAAAACGTTCCGCAAGCTCTTCATCGCCGTCGAATGTCTCTAACGTCAATAATTGAATATCTGCTGCGAGCAACTGAGCTTCTTTCGAATGAGGGGGAAGTTTTTTTTCGGCATAAAGCTGTATTCTTTTCATAATATGAAGCCACTTAATTGTTTCCGGATTGTCGTTTTCAAGATGAGGGAGCACTTCTTTCAATGTCAATTGTTCTTGTTTGTTGAAGAAATCGTCTGTTACGAGTTTCTTTTCTTTATTCATCATTTCGTTTTGTCTTACTAAAGGAAGCAGCTGTTCCCAGTTAAGCTCTTCTTCTAAAAATAAAATATGTAAGAGAGATTGCGTGTGAGCGAGAGATTGCTGCAGTTGCTGAATTTCTTTTTGCAATAAATTTTTATGAAGCAAAAGGACGGCATGCATATCTGCTTCGTTCAGTATGTTTTGGATATCCGATAGAGGCAGGGAAGCGGATTTTAATAAAGTTATTTTCTCCAAGGTGAGCAAATTGTCTTGTGAATAAAATCTTCTGCCGCTTTCATCTTTCACCTCAGGTTGGAGAAGATTGATTTCGTCATAATAGCGTAGCGTCCGCAATGAAGTATTGAATTTTTTCGAAACTTCGCCGATTGAAAAATATTTCATTTATAAACCCCCTAAACAAAGCTTGCAGGTTACGTAACGTCACCATTTACACTCAATATAACATATTTTGGAATTGTAAAGAATGTAATTTAGTGAATAGGAGAAAAGAAATGAATGCAATTGCTTGGAGTATTGTAGCGTGTGAAATATTGTTTTGGGTCTTTATTTTAGCAGGGTTAATCACGAGGTATATCGCTAAAAGAGAAAAATTAGGTTTTTTTCTGCTGGCAATGACGCCGGTTATTGATCTTGTATTGGTTATCATTACAGGCTTGGATTTGTATTGGGGAGCGACCGCCACTATGGCACATGCGATTGCCGCTGTCTATATTGGTGTATCGATTGCTTTCGGAAAAAGCATGATTCAGTGGGCGGACGACAGATTCCGCTATTATGTTATGAAGCAAGGAGAAAAGCCGGTAAAAAAAGTCGGACTCGAATTTGCAAAGCATAACTTTATAGGCTGGTTGAAACATGTTTTAGCTTATTGTATCGGAGCAGCGATATTGTTAGGCTTAGTTTATTGGATAAATGATGCAACACGAACAGAAGCATTAACATCGATATTCAAAGTATGGTCACTCGTCTTAGGCATTGATTTTTTAATCGCAATCAGTTATTTTATTTGGCGGAAATAGGCGTATTTTTCATACAAAATCCTCCAGATAGGTCGGACCGATGATTTTCGAATGCGGTCTAATTAGAAATGGCGGAGCAAGCAGGTTTTAAGTTTATTTGCTTTGGAATTGAAAAGAGAAGTGACTATGGATGGTCACTTCTCTTTTGTTAAAAGCCACTCATTTTACTGCCTAATCAGTCCGCATTTCTCCGGAATCGGTCTGCTTTAAAAATTAATCAGTCCGGATTCAAAAATAAACGGCCCGAGACTGCAGAGTTAGTATTTGCTTCGATTACACACCGGTACGTTTGCGTTGGTTATTTGTTTTCTTCGTTTGCTGGCTTTTTAAGCTTTTTGTAGCAGTAGAATAATGTGATGTATCATTTTTATTATTGCCTTGCTTTTTAGCTGCCAATTTTTGATTGATGATCTCTTGTAAGCTTAACTTTTTTTTCGGTTGTTCATTCTTCATAGTGTTATTCTCCTTTATGTTCAAGAAAGTATATCACTGAGAGAGAGACGAAAACAAGTTTAAACCGTATCATTCTTTAAATAGGCAATTACATCATGCAAGCTTTGTGCGCTGCAGACCACTTTTTCAAGAACTTCTTCGTGTGGATGAACAAGATCTTTCACAAAAATTGTTGCGATACCCGCGCTTTGGCCGGCACGTAATCCATTTTCGCTATCTTCAAGCACGATGGCTTCTTCTGCTTTCACGTTCAATTTATGTAATGCTGTTAAGTAAATATCCGGATTCGGTTTAGATTTTTTCACTTCATCACCGCAGACAATCTCATCGAAAAAGTGATAAATATCCGCTTGCTTCAGCATAAATTCTGCATCATCGCGATAAGTGGAAGTCGCGACACCAAGCTTATAATCGTTTTCCTTTAAAAATTGCAGCAATTCCACTAAGCCGCTTTTTTTCGGAATGTCATTTTCATGATAATATTGCAGTGTTATTTCTTTTTTATGCTTCATTACCTCCTCAAACGGAAAATCCTCACCATAGTGCTCTGAAAATTGCTTTCTAATATATTCACTTGTTGTTCCGATAATCCGTGTATTTAAATCATGATCATATTCAAACGGGAAATGCTCCATCGTTTTTTTCATCATTTCTATGCCAAGAACTTCACTGTCGAACATTAAACCGTCCATATCGAAAATAACTGCTTTAATCATGAATGATTCTCCTTTTTCGCTTTATTTCTGTCTATTTCATTGTAAAAAAAGCTTTTGGGCTGTTTCAAGGGCTATTACATCCATTAAAAAATGCCTCTGAAAGATTGTTAGTCTTCTAGAGGCGGGGAATTCATCCGAATTTAGGAATAATTAGTCCGAATTTACAAAGAATTCATCCAGATTTTAAAATAATTAATCCAGGTTTGCTGTAATTCTTTCAAATTCCCAAATAATTAGTCCGCATTTACAAATAATCAGTCCGAACCGCTAAATTAGGCATAAACATTTTGAACCGCTGGAGAAGTTTGAATTCCATTGACCTTATTAATAATATCGCGGGCAATCCACACACCGCACGCTCCGGCTTGAGCCAATCCGCGCGTGATGCCAGCTCCGTCTCCGCCGACATACAGTCCGGAAATTTCCGATTCGAAATGTTTATTCGTGACAGGTCGGGCTGAGTAAAACTTCGCTTCAACACCGTAAAATAATGTGTGTTCAGATGCTAAACCGGGTGACACATGATTTAAGGCTTCTGTCATTTCAATTAAGCTCTTCATCGTATTGTATGGCAGCACTAACCCTAAGTCTCCGGGAACCGCTTCTTTCAAAGTCGGCTCGATGAATCCTTCTTTTATTCGTTTCTCTGTCGAGCGTCTGCCTTTCAAAATATCACCGTATTTTTGCACGATGATGCCGCCGTTAGATAGGGCATTTGCCAGGCGGGACACATCAATTGCATATTCATTCGGTTGATCAAACGGCTCGGAAAATTTATGAGAAACGAGCAGGGCAAAGTTTGTATTGCTGCTGCCGAGTTTTTTATCTTTATATGCGTGACCGTTTGCCAGCATGATGCCGGAATGGTTCTCTACAACGACATGACCGGACGGATTGCTGCAGAAAGTGCGTACTTGTGTGCCGACTGATGTGTTGTAAATGAATTTTCCTTCATATAAATGCGTGTTGATTTCTTCCATGACAACATCAGAAGTTTCAACGCGCACGCCGATATCGACTTGGTTGTTTATCATGTGCAAGCGGCGTTTTTTCATGATTTTTGTCAGCCATTTTGAACCGTCGCGACCGGGAGCAATCACGACTTTATCGGCCAAAATCGCACTTCCGTCTTTTAAGACAATTCCTTTAATTTGATGACCGCTTTCGTTTTTCTCGGTAACAATGTCTTCAACTTCAGTTTTGAACTGCATGTCGACTTTATCTTTTAAGTATTCAAAAATGCTTTTTAATATTTCAAGGTTTTGTTCAGTTCCTAAATGTCTCACTTGGGAGCGCAGTAACTTCAATCCTGCCGCATAACCTCTTTTTTCGATTTCTCTAACTTCAGGAGTTAATGGGTCTGTAATTGTTTCAGTTGCCCCATGACTTAAATTGATGGCATCGACATATTTAATTAAATCGATTACTTGAGAATCATCGAGATAATCTGTCATCCAACCGCCAAATTCACTTGTGATGTTGAATTTTCCGTCCGAATAAGCTCCGGCTCCTCCAAAACCATTTGTGATGGAACAAGCAGGCAAACATCCGGCAAATTCTTTACGGCCGACTGCAGGCGGACATTTTTCGATTTTCTTCTGAAGAATCGGGCAATTTCTTTTATAAATATCGTGACCTTTATCAATTAAAAGTACTTTCGCTTGCGGCATTTTTAAGCTTAGTTCATAGCAGGCAAAAATCCCCGCGGGACCTGCTCCGACTACAATTACATCATATTGTTTCATAATCATTAACCTCCAGGTGGCTTGATCTTTTTTCCTGACACCATCGGTAAATATAACAAATGATGATTTATTCGTCAATACAATAAGCGAACTTTTATTAATTTAATGATATTATTGTTCGTATTTAGTTTAATTATTACAAGGGTAATGTAGAAAAATATCGTAAAGTGTTATAAAAACACGAAAATCATTTGTCATTCATGTGACGATGACAAGCCTCTAAAATTGATTTAGAGGCTTGTTGCGTAAGAGATAATTTCACCATTGACGAATAGTTGGTTCGGTCTCAAATGCCGCACTTGCTCTTTGGCGACATGAAACGGATCTGTCTCGTATATTTGGAAGTCAGCAGCATAACCGGCACGTATTTCTCCACATTGGCTGCCAATAGTTTGTGCGCTTCCTTTAGTGTATAAGTAAATCGCTTCATATAAAGTAAGAGATTCTCTTTGTGCGGGCTGATCCATCGGTTTGCGTTCTATTGCCGCATAAATTCCTTCCCAAGGATTTATTGTTTCAATCGGGGCATCTGAGCTTCCGCCGCATATGAAGCCATTACGCACGAATGTTGCCAGCAGATATGCGAAAGGAAGACGGTCAGAGCCTATTCGCTCTTTAATCCAAGCGAAGTCAGAACTATAGAAAATCGGCTGTAAATCCAGGACGATAGGCATGCCTCGCAGCTTTTCGATACCATCTTCAGGAAGCATAGACAAGTGGATAAGACGGTCTTTTTGATTTTCAATGACAGGGGGGTATTTCTTTAAGACAGATACAGCCATCTCAAATGCGGCATCACCGATAATATGGAATGCGACAGTGCGCTTGCTTTTCCGCACATTCTGTACTTCGGCTTCAAGCTGTTGTTCCGAAAAATTGCGGATGCCATAATTGTTTGTATCGTCTGAGTATTGTTGTTTCAAATAAGCGGTGCGGCTTCCGAGTGACCCATCGAGAAAAAACTTCACACTGCCAATTGACAGGTAAGGGTGAGGCGGATGGTCGAAGAAGCCTTGTTCATCGACTTTCTTCCAAACGGTATGATGCGCCAGCAAATGCAGCTTCATTGAAGGATTGTCTGTTTTATACAATGTGTTGGTAAAAGCTTGAAGTGTCGGTGCCCAATCACCATAGTAAGATAAATCTTCACTGACAAGGGAAGTGATTCCATACGAATTGGCATCTCTTATGCCGGCCTCGATATATCGTTCCAGCAATTGCAACGGGTACGTTTGCAAAAGTTTTCTTAATCTTTGCATAGTACCTTCGTATATGTACCCGTTCAACTGTCCGTTTATGTCTTTCCCGATTTCTTTCTCGGGAATGTCCCAATCGGCCAGCTTATACTTATGCATGGCACACTCATTTAGTAAAATTGTATGATAGCAGCGGCGAATGAGAATGACAGGCTGAAGCGGGAACCATACATCCAGGTCAGCTTTCGATATTTCACCGTCTGTTGTCAAATCTTCATGAAATCCTTCAGCAATAACCACATCGTTTTTGAGTGAAGCAGCCTGCAGTAACAGCCGTACTTCTTTCTTTGTTGTCGCGACAGAAAGATTCACTTTCTCAAGCTTTTCTCCGTGCCCGATCAAGTGAAGGTGCGAATCGATAAAGCCGGGCAGAATCGTTTTTCCGGCTAAATCAATTTTTTCATAAGATCGGCCATTTAAGAAATGCAGACAATCTTGAAGATTGCCTGCACGTTCAATTAATCCATTATTCACGATTACTGATTCAACGGTTGCGCCTTCCTTTTCCATTGTATAAAAACGTCCGTTATAAAATAGTTTTCTGATAATTATTCATCTCCATCCTCTTGAATTGACTTCTTAGCGGAACTTTCTTCTTCCTCCGGGAGCTTCTCAATCAGCAATTGATCAATTCGGTTGCCGTCCAAGTCGACGACCTCGAATGTGTAACCGTTGGAGCTAACGCGACTGCCTTTCTTCGGCAAATCTCCCAGAAGATATATGAACAGCCCGGCTACTGTATGATAAGAGGAGCGTTCCTCACCCGGTAAAGGGTCTTTAATATCCAAATATCGTTTTAAATCCTCAATATGCAATAAACCATCCGCCAAATATGAGCCGTCATGGCGAACAATTAACTCAGGTTCTTCTTCTTCAATCGGAATGTCGCCGACGATTGCCTCGAGTATATCAAATAATGTAATCATTCCAAGGAAACCGCCATACTCGTCCAGTACAAATGCCATACCGCTGCCGCTCTTCTGCATCGACTGCAGAACGGCACTGGCATCCATCTGTCTGGGCAAAATTAACGGCTGCTTCAAATGTTTAGTGATTTGGTGAGCATCGGTAATCGGGAAATCCATTAAAACATCGCGTACATCGACAAATCCGAGAAAATCGTCCAAACTTCCTTGGCCGACAGGAAGCTTATTATGTTTGCTGTTCAAAATTGATGCGGCTATATCATCATTTGTATCCTCTAAGTCTATCCAGTCTAAAGTTGTGCGGGGCTGCATCAGTTCAAATGCCAACTGATCGTGGAAGGCGAAAACACGCTCGACTTGCTGTACTTCATCATGGGCGAAAGCGCCGTCTTGAACGCCTTTCGATAATAATTGTTTAATTTCAGACTCAGCTTCTTGGCTTGTGTTTTGTTTTTTTAAGCCCAGCAAGCTGAAGACATATAAAGTTGATTTAGATAAAATCCAAATGAATGGACGCATAATCTTTGAAAATATATTCATAGTCGGAATCACTGTCAGTGTAATGCGCTCGGGAGCCGCAAATGCCATGCGTTTAGGGACAAGTTCGCCGACAATAAGCGATAAATACGTAATCGCAGTGACGACTACAATATAACTGATTGAATAAGCCCAATCGCTGCTTAATCCCCAATTAATCATTAAGTTAGCAAAAGGGGTTGATAAACGAGCGCCACCGAAGGCCCCATTGATGATGCCGATTAATGTAATGCCGACCTGAACGGTTGACATCAGATCTGTCGGATCCTTTAAATAACGAAGGGCAAGTTTCGCGCTAGTTTTGCCTTTTTCTGCTTCATTTTTTAGTTTGGCTTCACTGCATGATATGAGAGCAATTTCAGTCATTGCGAAAATTCCGTTTCCTATGATGAGCAAAAATACGATGAGTAAATCTATTAACCAGGAAGAGTCCACTTTGTCCATCATCTCCAAATGCCTTTTCTATTATTATACAAAAGCTGAATAGTGTTTGTATTGGTATTTTTCAAACAATTATTGTTAGTTAATGGTATCGTTTCATCTTTTATACCAATTAGTTGAATGGATTAAACCATCTCTACTAAGGGAAGAAGAAAAATGAATAAATTGACACAATTTTATTATAGTGATATTTTAATATGTATATTTTAGTTCTTTACCGATTTATCAAACTAAAGCGTCGAGAGGGATATTATTATGAATGCAGTTATAGTAGCGGTTTTTATTATGCTTATTTTGAGCCTACTCCGTGTCAACGTCGTGTTATCTCTAATTGTGGGAGCGATTGCCGGTGGCTTGACAGGCGGGCTTACTTTTGAAAAAACGATTGAAGTGTTTACGGGCGGATTAGGGGGAAGTGCCGGCGTGGCATTGAGCTATGCTTTATTGGGAGGGTTCGCAGTGGCAATCTCGAAGACAGGGTTGCCTAATCTATTGGTCGAATGGGTACTTAAAGTTGTGAAGAAAAATGGAGATTCGAAAGGAAAGACTTATTCAAAGGCGTTAATTTTATTTGCTTTACTCGTAATCGCTTGCTTTTCGCAAAATGTAATCCCGATTCATATTGCTTTTATTCCTATTTTAATACCGCCTATGTTGCGGTTATTAAATGAATTACAGATTGATAGAAGACTGATTGCTTCAGTTTTAACATTCGGTTTGACAGCGCCGTATATTTTATTGCCTGTCGGATTCGGGAAAATATTTCATGATATTTTGGCAACGAATATGGCGAGCAGCGGCTTAACGATTGACACAAGTGATATTCCGGTCGCAATGTTGATTCCGACATTAGGCTTGGTAGTAGGTTTACTGGTTGCAATCTTTTTCTCATATCGTAAAAAGAGAGAGTATGAGACACGTGAAATAGTGAAGGCTGAAGAAGGCCCTTATTCGAAAGCGGGCATTATTTTTGCGGTTTTATCAATAATCGGAGCGCTTGTAGCTCAGTTAGCATTTGATTCAATGATTATCGGGGCTGTTGCAGGTATTGCGATTTTGTACATCAGCCGTTCTGTGCGTTGGAATGAAGCGGATGCATTGCTGACTGAAGGTATGAAGATGATGGCCTTTATCGGCTTCGTTATGCTATCAGCTTTTGGGTTTGCTGATGTATTGAAGGCGACGGGTGATGTTGATACGTTAGTGCATCAGGCTGCGGATATCATCGGAGGCAGTAAGGCATTGGCAGCTTTACTGATGCTGATTGTCGGTTTGCTTGTGACAATGGGAATCGGTTCTTCATTCTCGACTATCCCGATTATTGCAACCATCTTCGTTCCGCTATCATTGGAGCTTGGATTCAGTCCGATGGCAACAATCGCTTTAGTAGGAACGGCGGCAGCGTTAGGGGATGCCGGGTCACCTGCATCTGACAGCACGCTTGGACCAACTTCCGGATTGAATGCCGACATGCAGCACAACCACATTTGGGATACATGCGTGCCGACATTTTTGCACTACAATATTCCGCTGATTATTTTCGGCTGGATTGCAGCGATGGTTTTATAAGAAAAAACCGTCACCGGTCCTTTTTCATCATGAATATGCCACTTAGACACTTCGGTGAAAAAGGAGCCATGCGGATCCGAAAAGCGGAAGCGGCCCGTTCAGCCCCGACCTGCATAAGTCGAATCACGTAGGAAATTGTAAAATTTCTGGAGTGATTTGGCTTATGACCTCGAGGGGCTGGCCGCTGCAGATAGACACTAGACAAAAAAGGAACAGCGACTAAGAGCGCTACGTCCTGTAGCAACGTCGCTGTGACTCTCATCGTGAGAGCCCCACCCAGGAAACCCGATCTTGGTTTCTTGGGGGAGGCAGGAGAAGGAACATCGGCTAAAGGCGCCACGTCCTGTGTCAACGCCGATATGACCTACATCCTGTAGGCCTCCGAGCATGGCAGGTGAAAGGTTAGACAGCTATCCAAGTTCAGAATGTAAACTTAATTTTATAAGGGAATTAAAATACCGATGCTCACCAAAGGGGGCATCGGCATTTTTTTTCACTATAAGTTCGGTTTAGTTAATTTTAGCGAAAACGCATGTATCAACTAACCCGTCGGAATCAGGTGCTTTAGCATTGTTTTTTAATACACCTTCTAATGTATAGCCTAATTTTTCAGGAATAGCACGGCTTTTGATGTTGTTAGGATCGCAACGTATTTCGATTCTTTTTGCCTTCAATTCGTTGAAAGCGAAGTCAGTAATACCTTGTCCTGCCTCGGTCATATAGCCTTTTCCGCTAAAGCGTGTGTCAAGCCAATAACCGATTTCAAACTTCGGAACAGTCCAATCGATCCGATGCAAGCCGGAGGAGCCGATAAATTGCCCACTTTCCTTTAAAAATAAATGGAGGCGCAAATCCTTTCGGCTGAGAAAGTCGAGATGTGTCTGGCGCACATTCGCTTCAAGATCCTGCTCAGATTGCTCTTTTTGTGCAAAAGGTACCCATGGCTTAAGTTCCGGGAGAGAAGTAGAAATAGCATCATAGACCGCTTTTCCGTCACTCGGCATGGGCATTCGAATTAACAGTCGTTTAGTCGTGAACTCGTTTGGAAAATCTAATAAAATCGGATTCATCTTATCACCTCGACTAGATTTACATAACATTATAGTATAGGTTGAAACGTAAACATTTAGTTGATTTCGGCAGAAGGGTCGGACTAATTATGGGGGAATGTGGAAGAATAAAATAGAAAAGTGGAAGAATTACTGAGAAGTTGGACGAATTATTTAGAGAAGCAGAAGAATTAATTTCAAAAGTGGAGGAATTACGGTGAAATTCGGATGAATTATGCCGGGGGCGAAGTGAACGAAGGACCGGTGTTGAGTTGGAACCGGAAACTTCCATGTGAAAGAGGCTTCTTTTGCGTATACCTTTGATAAATAATTGAGCCGTGCAAACTGTTGCACGGCTCTTTACTATTCTACATATTTATCCAAGAAATTCGTTACCGTTTCTTCATATAACTGAGGATCGGCATCATAAGCGTTCGCGTGTTCAGCGTCCGGAACAATAAGCAGCTCTTTGTCGCTGCCGGCTGCGTCGTAAAGTTCGTAAACCATCTCGACAGGGACGAATGTATCGTCTTCACCGTGAATGAATAGAATCGGTATTTCGGTTTTCTTCACTTGTTCCAGTGCGGATGCTTCCGCAAATGAGTATCCGGCACGGATTTTCGTCATTAAGCTTGTCACTTGAAGAATAGGGAAGCTCGGTAAGTGGTACATGCGCTTTAACTGATAACTTAATACATCTTCTGCAGAAGTATAGCCGCAATCGGCAACAACTGCTTTTACTTGTTTTGGCAGTTCTTCGCCGCTCGTCATCAGTACGGTCGCGCTGCCCATAGAAACGCCGTGAAGCACAATTTCTGTGTCATTTCCGTTTTGTGCCAGCACATAGTTAATCCATTGCACATAATCGAGACGATCATGCCAGCCGAAACCGATATAATCTCCTTCGCTTGCGCCATGTCCGCGCGCATCGGGCATCAGTACGTTATAGCCCAGTTCGTGATAAAATTTCGCGTAGGAATACATATTCATCGCTTGGCTCGTATAGCCATGTGCAATAATCGCTGTTTTATTGGTTACTGTTTCTGCCGGCAAGTAATAGCCGACTAGTTTCAATCCGTCATTTGAGGTCATTTCAACTGTATCGAATGTGACGGTTTCCAGCCAAGCTTGTCCCACGATTTGTAAAGAGTTATCCGTATTTACAGCTAAATCCGGATTGTCGTTAAGAAATTCTCCGGTCGAACGTTTAATGGCAAGATTGTAGAAGTAGAAGCTTGCGCCTGTCAATCCGATCAAAATAACTGATAAGAGAATAATGATGTAGTTTATTAATCGTTTTTTCTTCAAAATAATCTCTCCGTTATTCATTAGTGTTATCTATATAGTTAGGCTCTACTATATTAAAATGCATATTACAAGAAGATAGGTAGGGTGTATATGTACAAGGATAAATTACATTTATTTACTTAAGAGGGAAAATCGATAATATTACATTGATATACAACGGTTAAATTTTCAGAATAATCTTAATTTACATAATGAATGCATTATATTTTATATTTCAATAGTTATTAAGTATAATAAAGTATAAATTTCTTGGTAATAAACGTTAAATTTGTGTGTTCTTATTCCAATGTGCCAGTTTTTAACTGTGCGGAATGAGCAATAGTAAGCTGCAATCATTTCCTGCCTCACACAAACGTAAGCGGTTACAAGGGATTTTTTATTATACGACAAAGGATGGATGCAAATGAACTTAACGAAAAAGATTGTTATTGCCCTCGCACTAGGGTCCCTCACTGGCTTAGGACTGAATATTTTTGCCCCTGATTTATTTCCGTATCTTAACAATTATCTGTTCGTCCCAATAGGGAAAATCTTTGTCAACTTAATTACGATGCTTGTTGTTCCTATTGTTTTATTTTCTCTTATTTTAGGTACTGCCGGATTGGGTGATCCGAAGAAACTTGGCAGTATGGGCTTGAAAACAGTCAGCTACTTTTTAGTGACGACCGGTATTGCGATTATTATTGCGATGACGTTAGCGACTGTCATTTCTCCGGGAACAAAAGGAGAATTCGATACAGAGAATGCTTCATTTGAGGCAGGTGAAGTACCGCCGGTTTCAGAAACGTTATTAAATATTATTCCAAAAAATCCGTTTGTGGCGTTATCAGAAGGTAATATGCTGCAAATTATTGTTATGTCTGTATTAATCGGTTTTGCGCTGACTGCTTTAGGAAAAAAGGCAGAAGGTATTACAAAGCTGGTTGAGCAAGGCAATGAAGTGATGATGTACTTAGTGAACTTAGTAATGAAATTAGCTCCATACGGTACATTCGGCTTAATTGCGACTGCTGTCGGTTCGCAAGGATTCAGCGCGATGAAAGCAATGGGACTGTACATGCTGGTTGTCGTTCTGGGACTGATTGTTCATGCTGTTGTAGTTTATGGCGGCTCTGTATGGTTATTCGCTAAGAAAAGCCCTTTATGGTTCTTCAAGGGATTTGCTCCGGCTATGAGTGTCGGATTCAGTACATCAAGCAGTAATGCTACACTGCCTGTTTCGATGGAAGTGGCACAAGATAACCTGGGTGTTAAGAAAAATGTCAGCAGTTTTGTACAGCCGCTTGGCGCGACAATCAATATGGATGGTACAGCGATTATGCAAGGTGTGGCGACAATCTTTATCGCACAAGTATATGGCGTGGATTTATCAATATCAGCGATGGTTATTGTTGTTTTGACGGCTGTATTGGCGAGTGTCGGTACTGCCGGTGTGCCTGGCGTTGGTTTAATTATGTTAGCGATGGTTCTGACAGCTGTGGATCTTCCGGTAGAAGGGATCGGTCTTATTCTCGGTATTGACCGTCTATTGGATATGGCGAGAACATCTATTAATATAACGGGAGACGCTGCATGTGCGGTTATCATCTCCGAGCAGGAAAAACGACAAGAAGAGAAACTTGAAAATAAAACTGCGTAATTATATAAAAAAGTTGCCTGATGATTTTAGGCAACTTTTTTTAATTTCAAACTAAATGGTTGTCTTCCGGAGGGGGGATTTTGTAAAATACTCTGTATGCATTACAAATCCAGGGGGATTATGGCTGTTATGGAACCATTGAAGGTATTTCAACAAAAAATAAAGACTCAAATAGAAGCAATCGAACAAGATTTGGAGGATTATCAGGACACTTTTGATGAGGGAGACATCATCGAGAGGCGCGCGAAGCTTCGGGTTTTGTCTGAAGTATTAACTGAATATGAATGTATGTTTGCGGAGGAATTGACACCTGCGCATAAGAAAATGCGCGGTAAAAGATTGTTATATGTGTTTAATGATGTAGATTATAGAACAATTGAACAGCTTAATTTCACGATCAGAACTTATGTTGTTTTGAAAAAGGCAAACTACGATACAGCTCAGCAGCTGCGCGAAGCGAACTTAGAAGATATTCCGAACATTAGTCAAAAGTCCATTGAAGAGATAAAAAGAAAGTTAAATTTGTAATATAGCAGCGGAAAGAAGCAATCTACTAAACTTCTTTCCTTTTTTTATGTTTTTGAAAGCTAAGTTGAATGAAGATTTACTATTTTGATAAAATATTATATCGGGAGGATTATTCATTTTTAAAAGGGGAATTGTATATTAATAAGGTTTTAAAGGGTAATCTGTTTTATTTTATTCTTGATTTATATTTTAAAAATATAATAATTTTAAAGCAGGAAGGTATGATGAAGGATGAATAGAATTGTTGCGGTCTTTATTGTTTGTTCCTTATTAATGGGGTGTGGACTAGGCACTTCTAAAGTTAGTGAAATGGCTTCCGAAATAGTGCCGGAAGCATCAGTCGTTACGATTGGAGAAACTGTGAAAGACAAAGCAGTTGAGGAATGGAAAGTGCTGAAGACTGTTTTCACGAATAAAATTTCCCCATCAAAACAAAATGAATTCGTTACATACTATGAAAATACAGAAGAAGGCTATACATACTTAGATATCGTCATTGAGCTGACAAATTTAAAAGAAAAAGATGAGATATCCGATCAGTTTCTGAAAGTGAACATTGAGTACGATGGAAAAGATCAATATGGAACATGCGCAACAGTTGAAGATCCTGATGGTCAGGAATTTGATTTTGCCAATGCAACTGCGATTGAGCCGGAAGAAACGAGGGTGCTTCATTATTATGCCTCAGTTCCTGAGAAGATGGAGAATGACGGAAAACCGGTTAAGGCCATCATCACTTGTCAAGAGAAAGTGTATGAATTAGCCATCAGAGAATAAGGATAAAATCAATTCTGCAAATTTGTTGCTTCTGTCGCATAGGAGGAATGAACAATAAATAAGGATTCATTTATGGATGTTGTTATTACGATACTTACTGTCGTTTCGTTAATTGTGTTCTTTATTAACCGGCAAGAGTCTATGTGGATAAATAAGGTCATTCTGGTTATTTTCTTTTGTTTTATCCTTTACAAGTTTATAAAGTCTGATAATAAATGGGAATTCATTAAAACACATCCTTTAGAATTGATTGCGTTAATACCAATAGATGATATTTTTAGGGGCGCAATGATTATTCGCTTCTTCAGATTGATTGTTGTTTCGAAAACGTTAAGAAGGGCATTCCCGCGTCTTGCGAAAATTTTGCAGACGAATGATCTTTATAAGGTCATTGTGTTTACGTTTATCATTATTATTTTAGCGGCTATCCCGATGTATTATTTCGAAACGGATGTAACAAGCTTTGCCGAAGGAATATGGTGGGGCATTGTGACAACGACGACCGTCGGGTATGGGGATATCATTCCGGTTACTGTAATCGGCCGTATCACTGCAGTTCTTTTAATGTTGATCGGTATCGGTTGTATTGGGATGATTACAGGCAGTGTAGCGACATTTTTTTCGCATAATTCCAATAAAGATGACGATAAAGAGTACATAAAGAAGAAAATTGATCAGCTTGAAAAGTTGAGTGAGCAAGAATACAAAGTGCTGTTGCAATTGATAGAAAACAAAAGGAAATGAATACGCAAAACCAGCCTATGACATTACAATATATAGTAAACGCTTACTTTTGTTTGTAAAGCATTTTCAAATTGGCATAACCAATATGAAAATGCTTTTATTTTTGCTCGAAAAATGAAAATTATAGCCGATAAAAGCTATGTAAGAATTTTTTAAGAACAGCAATGTATCATTATAAACGTTATTGTTTACAGTGAATGTTTGTTTATAAATATACATGGTTCTGTTGTCTTTCATGTTGATTTGAGAGAAAGCAGATATTCACTATCAGGACATAAGAACAACGCGAGAATAACACAGCAGAGAAAAAGTAGAAGGGATAGGTGAAAATGGAAAAGTCAATGAACGGCGACAGAAAAAATATAATTATGGTAGTACTTAGCGGATTGTGTATCTTTTTGATGGTTTTAGTCCATCTTTTGCACAGGCAATTTAACTTTTTAGATGACTATTTGCTGCTAAATGGGATGAGCAGTTATACAAACGATCAGATGGTGTTATTAAATAGTACGTTAATAGCACCGATTGTTTTATTTGCAGTCAGTTTATTTTTATATAAAACGAAAGCGAACGATCGTGTCTTGCAATTAGTAGTTACTTTAACGATGACAACGAGCAGCATCTCCATTATTGCCGAGGGAAATGGTCTTGTTGAATACCATTTCTCTATTTTTATGGTATTGGCGATTATTGCGTTCTTTGCACGCATTAAGCTGATTTTGGTCAGCACCGTTATTTTTGCGGTTCATCATTTGGAGGGATATTTTTTATTCCCGGAACTATTGTGTGGTACATCGGATTACTCTTTTTCTTTGCTGATGATCCATGCTGTCTTTCTGGTGCTGACAAGTTCGGCGATGATTTTGGTTATTACAGCAAACCGTCGTATTGAAACACAATTAAAGGCAGAGGCAGGGATTTTGGAGGAAGAGAAAAAGCAGCTCGTACAGCAATTAGTGAATGTCAGTGCCGAAGTGCAGGAATATGTCGATGAGGAATCACGTGCGGCCAATGCTGAGATTGCCTCATCATTATTTGAAAGCGGGAAGGATTCACAAAACCAACGGGAAAATTTAGAAGAAGGCTTGGATAAGAACGCTGACATTATGAACGAAGTAAAGTTAATTAATAAGAGTTCCGATATCGTTGCGGAAAAAGCTGAAACAAGTTTGCAAGGGGCAGAAAACGGCATTCTGGGCATTGAAGCGGCAACAAAGCAAATGGGCGTTATTACGGATGAAGTGGCTTTAAGCAGGAAATTGACGGAAAATCTTGAAAAGCAATCGCTGCAAATCGGACAGATTCTTTCAATGATTACGGCTATTGTCGATCAGACAAAGCTGTTGTCGCTAAATGCTTCCATTGAAGCGGCACGTGCCGGAGAACATGGCAAAGGCTTTTCAGTTGTAGTCCAAGAGGTCAGAAAGCTGGCGAACGGAACAGAGGAATCAGCTTCAGAAATTCAAGCGGTTGTCTCCAAAATACAGGCGGGCATTAAGGAATTAGTGGAAGGGATGGAAAAGAGCTTATCCGAGGTACTGGTCGGAAACGAGATGATTAAGCGAAGCGAAACAGCCTTCCATTCTATTTATGAAGATATGAAAGCGGTGAAGGAAGAAGTTACAGATATGCAAACAGCCGCAAATGAACTGATGTCGAGTACGTAGATCACGAATAAGTTGTTCGAGTCTTAATGATGCCACCGATCAATATTTTAATAAAATTGAAAATATCTCGTCAGCATCTGCGGAGCAACGAGCGTCTACAGAATCTATTTATGCTGTCATAAAATCGTTATCCGAAATTGCGAATAATTTAAATGCCATCGTGTATAAAATATAGTAAGGATAATAAAAAGTCTGTTTAGATGTCCTATTTTTTATGCTTAAAGTATGGTAAATTAGAAAAAAAGCTAATTTATCGTATAAAACGGGTTTTAACGACATAATTCTTATAGGACGGGAGATCGAATGGCTTAATGGAAGATATAATCGCCTTTTTTCGGAGTAAAGGTTTTTCGAAAATAATTACGCTGCTTATTTTAGTTTTGCTTCTTTATAGTTTGGGCAGCATGATTCATCTTGTGTTGTTTACGTTTTTATTCGCTTTTTTGATGGGGCGTCTTCAGATGATTATTTCCCATCAGTTGGATAAAGTTGTTAAGATTAATCCGAAGATTATTTTATTAATCATTTATACAGCCGTTGTATTGGCGCTTGTGTTGGTACTATATAAATATTTGCCGATCATATCGTTACAGATTAGGGTTCTCGTGATGGAACTAGTGCATTTTTACAACAATCCTCCCGAGGGTGAAATCTTTAATTTTGTGATCAGCACAATTGATAAGCTTCCTCTTGATTTGGAGAGCAACGTTGAACGTATTTATACATATGCCTCAGAAATAGGAGGTAAGTTGATACAAGTGTTAATCAGTATTGTCCTTAGCTTATTTTTACTTTTGGAGAAAGACAAAATTCTTGATTTTGTTTCGCGCTTTAAAGAAGGTTATTTCAGTACTTTCTTTATCAACATGGAGCTATTCGGCAAAAAGTTCATCAATACGTTTGGTAAAGTAATCGAAGTGCAATTTTTAATTGCCTCTACAAATGCTGTCATTTCTATCATCGGTTTGTGGCTAATGGATTTTCCTCAGCTGATTGGTCTTGGGATTATGATATTCTTCCTTGGACTAATTCCGGTTGTAGGTGTGATCATTTCGCTAGTTCCATTATGTATGATTGCCTATAATATTGGGGGCATTTCAACTGTAATCGCGGTTGTTGTGATGATTGCTGTCATCCATGCACTCGAAGCGTATGTTTTAAACCCGAAATTTATGAGCGTTAAGACAAATCTGCCGACATTTGTAACATTGGCGGTGCTGCTTGTTTCGGAACATTTCCTCGGCGTATGGGGTCTGATTATCGGTATTCCGATTTTTATCTTTGCGATGGATATGCTGGAAATACCGGAAGAAGATAAAGTAAAAGAAAAGACGACTTAATGAGTGAAACTGTACAAAGAAATCGCCTTTGTACAGTTTTTTATTTTGTTTTCTTAAAGTATAGGGAAGAGATGAATAGGAAGACTAGAAAAAAGGAAAGTAAGATATGCTTGTATCACAATGATTTTTAGTGTTAATATAAATTATGTTAAAATAACAATTCTGTTTATGTGTTTTTTTTGTATTTTAAATAGTTAATTTTGGATGATTTAATAAAAATCACCTTAAGTCAGGAAGAGTTATTTTAATATTCTTTCGTAATGAATGTTCACTTCATTCGTTTCATAATATTTAAGTTCTATTAAAAAGGAACGGGCACTCAACTACATATTATTTTGATCGTGAGGGAAAATTACAAATGGTTTTTAATTCTAAAAAGGACAAGTTTGGAACACTTTTAATTAATATTGCTGAAAACTTAAAGGAAGCGAGCGATTATTTCGCTGATAAAAAGCTGAACAATATCAGCGACCTGAAGGTTTTAACAGAAGCGATGAAGGAATATGAGCATAAAGGTGATTCTTTTGTGCATGAAGTTATTAAAGAACTGAATAAAGTATTTATCACGCCGATTGAGCGAGAAGACATTCTGCATCTTGCTATGAGTATGGATGATGTGCTGGATGAGCTGGAACATTGCGCAGCATTAATGGAAATGTATTCAGTTGTTACAATCGATGAGTATATGGAAAAGCTGAACGGACATATTCGTGATGCTGTTTATGAAATCGAAAAAGCTGTAGAGCTTCTTTCTTCTAAAAAGTTGCTTGATATCCGCAACCATGCCATTAAAATTAAAGAACATGAATCAGCATGTGATGGCTTGCACAGACAATGCATCAAGAACTTGTTTGTTGTTGAAAAGGATCCAATCCGCATTATTCAATACAAGGAATTGTATGAGTGCCTTGAGGAAATCGCAGACTATTGTCAATCTGTTGCAAATACGCTTGAAACCATCATTATGAAGAATGCGTAAGGAGATTTGAATAGTGGATTCTTTATTTGTTTTAACCATCTTAATTGTCATCGGAGCTTTGGCCTTTGATTTTATCAATGGCTTCCATGACACGGCTAACGCCATTGCGACTGCTGTTTCGACAAAAGCGTTAAAGCCGAAACATGCGATTTTTATGGCAGCAATCATGAATTTCATCGGTGCCATGACGTTTACCGGCGTGGCAAAAACAATTACAAAAGGGATTGTCGACCCGTTTACATTAGAAAACGGATCAGTCGTTATATTGGCTGCGCTTATATCGGCCATTGCCTGGAACTTAATTACATGGTATTACGGAATTCCGAGCTCTTCTTCTCATGCGATTATCGGAAGTATTGCCGGAGCTGCAATAGCGGCAGCAGGATTCGGAGCGATCAAATACTCCGGTTTCACGAAAATTATTGCAGCCTTGCTTTTATCACCAATCTTAGCATTTACGTTAGGTTTTATTGTGTACAGTATTTTTAAGGTCGTCTTTAAAAATAATAATCTAGCAAAAACAAACAGGAATTTCCGTTTCTTCCAAATATTCACTGCCGCGCTGCAGGCATATACACACGGAACGAATGATGCACAAAAAGCGATGGGGATTATAACAATGGCATTAATCGCCAACGGTTATGTCGCAACATCCGATATTCCTTTCTGGGTTCAATTAGCCTGTGCGACTGCAATGGGGTTAGGAACATCTGTCGGAGGCTGGAAAATCATTAAAACAGTCGGCGGAAAGATTATGAAAATCCGTCCTGTAAACGGGGTAGCAGCTGACTTAACCGGTGCGTCTTTAATTTTCGGGGCGACAACAATCGGGTTGCCTGTAAGTACGACACACGTTATTTCTTCTTCTATTCTTGGTGTAGGTTCTGCTCACCGTCTAAAAGGCGTTAAATGGGGAACTGCTCAACGAATGGTGATTACATGGGTTATTACGTTACCGATTTCGGCTACATTAGCTGCATTAGTCTATTTCTTACTGGATTTATTCTTTTAAGTCACGGAGCAACTGGATTTATTCTAGTTGCTTCTTTTTTCGTTCTTAAGAAAGTATAGATTTTTGAACTAGGAAAGCTGTCTAACCTTATACCTGCCATGCTCGGTCCTAAGCTGCCTCCCCCAAGAAACCAAAGGTGGGTTTCTCGTGTGGGGCTCTCACGATGAGAGTCACAGCAACGAAGGTATGCGGACGTAGCGATTTTAGTCGCTGTACCTTCTTAGGCTTTGTCTAGCTACAGCGGCCAGCCCCTTGAGGTCATAAGCCAAATCACTCCAGAAATTTTACAATTTCCTACGTGATTCGTCTTATGCATGTCGGAGGCTCTCAGGACGAGAGTCACAGCGACGAAGATATGCGGACGTAGCGTCCTTAGTCGCTGTTCCTTACTTGCGGGCCGCTTACGCTTTTCGGTTCCCGCATGGCTCCTTTTTCATTGAAGTGAATTCAAGAGGCAGATTCTAAAATGAAAAAGGACCGGTGACGGTTTTTCGTAGTAAAGTAAACATTAATGGCTGAGCTGTATACAATGTAAAGAAGTAAAATGCTTTTTGTGTAAGTTGGTGTTCGATATTGGAAGAATTACAGGTGAAAGTAGGCGCAGCATGGTTAGATGGTATCGGAACAATTCTTTCAGCAATAGGCAACACTCCGTTTCCATTTGTAAGTGAGCAACTTTTATTAAACACTGATTTTGTCGGCGATGTTTTGCAGGCGAACTCTGCGGCGATTATGGCTGATTTGGAAGAAGAGTATAACTTAAGCAAAATCGGAAACTCAATTGATGCAAGCGGTAATGTAACAGAAATCGCCGGCAATATTTCGTCAAATGAACTTTTGGCAAACAGTGGAAATGCTATACAAACAGTAGGTACAGGTTTAACGTTTGTTGATGCAGTACAGGTACAACAAAAATACCTTGATTTATATTATTTATACGGGACTTTAATCCAAACAATAGGTTTGTCTTTACAAACAATAGCCGGAGGATTTCCAACAGAGAACAAATTTGGAGAGAGGTTAAATACGGTAGGGACATGGGTGCAAGCGATTGGTTCGAATATAGAAGCGATTGGTGTCACGTTAGAAGTGCCTTTAGAACAAAAGCCAACAGCGTACGGTTACGGCGCTGTTGGCTTTTAGCATTTTGTTAAATATCCAAACTTTGAGCGATGGCTGCTAATATGGCTCCTATTGTTTGAATCCAAGCGCCGACAGCGTTCCAAGTAGTAGATTGATCTGTTGTTAAACTTGGGCTGCTCGATAAGGTTTGTATACCGAGTCCAAGTATTTGCAGCAAGTTTGCATTAATATTATATAAATTGATTAAATTTCGTTTTTGATTAAAGAAAAAAACTAATGACAAGGCAACTCCAGCTACTTGAATGGCGTTCCCTTGCGTAGTATACAGATTTTGCTCAGCTTGGTTGTTATAAAAAATAACTTGCCCTCCAAGCTCTTCTGTATTACCTACAACTTGAACGATGTTCCCGATACTGTTAAATGTCACTTTTGACTCGGCGTCTATTTGAATAGCGGTTGAACCAATTTGTATGACATCGCCGATAATATCAAGATTGGCTAAAGTATCAGCACTGAGGAAACTGATCGGGGTGCTTCCGATTGCTGAAAGAGCAGTACCGATGGCTTCTGTCCATTGCGTGACGGTCATTAAAGTATTATTGCCGGCTTGATTATAATGGTACGTACGTGGATGTGCGTCAGCATTGGCTTTTCCGTAAAAATCAATATCGTGAAAGTTCATTTGCATTCACCTTTTCATACATTACACCTTTTCATACATTACAACATTATATGAAGGACAAATGCCCCTTGTATAGGTAATGTAGAATGCAACCGGAAAATGTGTTGCCTATTTTCGGTTGCTGATTGAGGCTTTGCTTAGTTTTGAATCTTCAGTTTTATTTACTTACAGTAGCTTCTCGATATCTTCTTTTAGCTCCAGCGGCTCTTTAGTAGATTCATATCTTTGAATGACATTACCGTTTGCATCAATTAAAAACTTTGAACGTCAGTTTTATGAAATACCGGGAAGGTAACACCGTAATTCAGTTTGCAAAATGCATTGACTTCTTCGCTTGTACCGGGTTCTTGCTCGCCAAATTGATTACATGGAAATGCTAAAATTTCCAGTCCCTTTTCTTGATACACTTTTGCAAATCTTCAAACTGCGGTGTGAAACCGCATTTACTTGCTGTATTGACAATGAGAAGAACCTTGTTTTGATATTGAGATAATGAAACGATATCTTCGTTTGGTTTCATGACATGTACTGATAAATATTCATGCTATTGAGACCTTTCCTTTACCTAATATAGTAAATAGGGTTTCTTTATAATAAAATATTCCTTCAGTGTATAATATAACTAACTGAGCAAGAACGGTTTAAATTATTATATGGCAAGATTAAGTGATATAATGATGTTTACAACAGCAGAAAGAATAAGGTGAACAAATGGAAAAGGAAATTTTTATTTCGGAAGAAAACCAAAAATTATTAGATAAACAGGGCTGGTTCTTTGATTATGAAGAAATCGACGGACCGCTTGCGAATATTCATACACATGGACTTGCTGAGAACTTGCACCATACAGATTTGCAGATTGTATTAAAGCTGGATGAGGAAACAGCAGGTACGCTTCTACATTCCATTATCGAAAATATAAAAGGCGGATACACATATTATGAAGGTCGCAGCAATAAAGTTATTGAAGAACTTGAAGTTGAATTTAAGAAGTTCAAAGAAGATGGCCGAGATGTGTTGCGTCTCATCATTCCTGATCAAGAAGGCCGATTTCCGAGTGAAGAAGGCTGCAGTGAACCATACAGCAAACAATATGCTGAGTTAGCCGCAGAATGATTGGGTAAATTCAGAATAAACTTCCATATTGCATTCGATGAAGATATGCAGTAATATAATTACACAAGCTGCGTTGTGCGTAATGAATAATTAAGTTTTAACCTTTAAGCTAGAATAGGGAGTTTAACATCGAAACGTAAATGACAAGTCTCTGTCTATATGACAAGGAGAACATGCAGAAACGTTTTTGCGAACACCCACTTTTTGAAGTGGTGGTTTAAAACTTTCTTATGTGAATACGGCAAAGGTGGCTTCTCTTTTTTAAGATAAAAATAGTTCCTTTTTGGAACTTTTTTTATTTCCCCCTTAATATCCTTTGATAATTGTTAAAATATTTTGACAATTAAAGGGAAATGTGTTAAAATTTATAAAAGCGTTCCATTTTTTAAAAATGCCCTCCCTCATTAATTAGGCCAAGTTTTATTAGAGTCTAAATCATTATTCATTTAGTAAGAGTGTCGCCCGTATGCCGGATGAATAGATGCATCATCCTTAACCAAACCCAAATACAACTAATTTATCTTCTGTTCTGTCTCGTAGCACTTTCCATTATTGTTTTTAATAATCATAATTTCATAATTTTGTAATTTAATTTTTTAACAAATTTATTAATTTAAGAATAAACTATATGAAGAAAAAGAAAGGATTGAATTATATGGAGAAAAAATATTGTACACATTGCAACAGAATTGCTCATCTGAATGAATGCTGCGATGGATGCGGCCGTAATGAATTCCGAAGAATTATTATTTCTGTACAGTCACTTAAACGCTTCAAAAAAGGAATGTCTAAATAAGTACCGATAAGGATATGGCCCAATAAGGGTTTTCTAGGAGGAAATGTTTTGGACAGGAAAATAGAACAGTTCCTGAATATGGAGCTGCAATTTATATACGTTCGACAAATGATGAACGATTTAATTGAAGAGACTGCCCCAAATAGTGAATGAAAAGCACACATGACAGTATATAAGCTGTTTTGTGTGCTTTTTATGTGTTTATATTTACCTACTTTTAAATATAAGATAATTTTTGTAACATTCCCACAAAAATAACAACTATTTTTAATTGATAATGATAATCGTTTTTGTTATTATAAAGTTAGTAATAATCGTGACCTCTTAAGGAAGGTGAATAACATGTTGTTGCTTTTAGTCAGTCTTACAGTTGTTACATATTCTGCACTGACGACTTATATATTGAACAAAGTCGGCAAACCGGTACATGTATCATCTGGTACTAAACAATAATAATCGTTTTCTGATACACACGTCAGTCGCTTTTAGCTGACGTGTTTTTTTATATATTGAAAAACTTCATATTTCAATTAGCGGATTAATCATAACCGAACCTTAGCTTCGAATATTCTGTAAAGTGACAAATTTTGTTCATAAAGATGGGAAAGTGGAAAGAAATGCTTTACAATAAAAGAAAATAATAAATGGGATACAAGGGGAATGATTCATGATAAAGACTACAACATCGACTCACACACGAATGTTGCAATCGTTAGCTGATCTATACTATACATTCGAGCAAAATCGTGATTCGGAAAACGTGCTAAAAATGAAGGAATTGATGAATAAAACAGTTCAGAATGAAGTTCAGCTAGCATTTTGCGGGCATTTTTCGGCCGGGAAATCAAGCATGATAAACTACTTGGTCGGAAACAATATTTTGCCATCAAGTCCTATTCCGACCAGTGCCAATGTCGTAAAAGTGAAACAGGGAGAAGAAGGGGTTCGAGTTCACTTTTTTGACGGATTGCACACGACTTTCCGTGGCGCGCATGATATGAAAGATATAAAAGCATATTGTAAAGATGGAGATCAAGTCCGTTCAATCGAAATTTATTCGGAGGATTTTCCATTACCATCTGATTGTGCCGTTTTAGATACGCCCGGTATTGATTCAACAGATGATGCTCACCGTGTCTCGACTGAATCTACACTGCATTTGGCGGACATTATTTTATATGTGATGGATTATAACCATGTTCAATCGCAAGAGAATTTCCTATTCGCCAAAAAGATGAATGAGGCCGGCAAGAAACTGTATTTGATTGTCAATATGATCGACAAACATGATGAGTCAGAATTGAGCTTCGAACAGTTTAAAGATTCTGTGAAGAACTCATTTGCGGCCTGGAATATAGAGCCATTAGGCATTTTCTATACATCACTGCGCAATATGGAACTTGAGAATAATGAAATCGAGACAGTGAAACAATTCATTGTCGATAAAATTCAATATGAAAGAGAACATTTGGACCAATCGATTATCCGTTCTGCGGGGCAAATCGCTGAGGACCATTTATTGTTCATTAAGCAAAAACAAAAAGAAGAGATTGAGAAGGCTGAGCAGCTTCTCTCACCATTGCAAGAAGCGGAAGTTCAAGAATTGATGGATAAGTTGAACACGCTGAAAGTAAAAAAACAACAATTGCAAGATTTCTCTAATGAGTTTCATTTAGAAATGCTGAAAGAATTGAATGAGCTTATAAAGAACGCTTATTTACTTTCAGCTGAAAGCCGTGAAATGATCCGCGCCTTTTTAGAATCTCAGCAAGACGGGTTTAAAGTAGGGTTATTTTTTGCGAAAAATAAAACGGAACAAGAAAGAAGCGCAAGAGAAGAGACGTTATTCAACGAGCTGCAGGAACGTACAAAAACACAATTGGAATGGCATCTTCGCGTATGGGCTGAAAATACATTAAAGCAATCCGGAGTGACGGGAGCGGCAGAACTTGAAACGTTCATCCAACAATTTGCTGTGACAGTTTCAATGGATGAAATTAAATCTCTTGTCATGAAGCAAAGTGAAATTACTGGAGATTATGTTTTGAACTTCAGTCAAAATGTAGCCGAACTGATCAAAAAGCAAGCAAAAATGAAATGCATTCACTTCCTAGATCAATTGAAGTTGCTTATTGAAGATGAACAAAGTGATGACCTGGCCGACTTAGAGAAACAATTAGTCGAGTTGCAAGCATATGAAAACGCTCTTAACTTATTGAATACGGTCAATGAACAAGAAGAAAGCATGCGTAAGCAATTACAAGAAATCGTTGCCGGCAACTTAATTGTAAAAGCGAATGGTCATGAGCAACTGTTGCAGCAATTGAAAGCAGAAGCTGCTGCTAAAGAAAAACCAATCGATACGGCGAAGCTTCAAAAGATTGAGCAAAATATTGAAACAGAATTGCACGATATTTTGGCTGCGCCAGTCATAACAAGTACTTCATCAGCTGACGGAAGCAAGGATTTGCAATTATGGAGCGAAAAGCTTGCTATTGCTTCACAACAATTGCAGGGCGTACAAGGATTTTCGACAATAGTGGAAGAATTGAAGGATAAAGCAAACCGCATGAAAGAGCAAACGTATACAATTGCGTTATTTGGCGCATTCAGTGCCGGGAAATCTTCTTTTGCCAATGCTTTATTCGGAGAGAAAGTGTTGCCTGTTTCTCCAAACCCGACAACAGCGGTCATTAATAAAGTAATGGCTCCTGATGAAGGTTTTGAGCATCGCACAGCAAGCGTCAAACTGAAAAATGCCGATATGCTGCTTGATGATGTGAAGCTTGCCTGCAATGCATTGCAAGCGTATCCGGAGACTTTAGATGAAGCTTATGCATATGCGGAAAAACTCGATGATTCAAAAAATACCGGAGAAGGACAAGAGAAAGCGCACCTATCGTTTGTTCGCGCCTTCCATAAAGGCTATCCGCTATTAAAGGACAAATTAGGTCAAACATTGAAAGTTGATTATGATGAATATACAGCCTTTGCTGCTGATGAATCGAAGTCATGTTTTGTAGATGAAATCGTTCTTCATTTCGATTGCGAGTTGACCAGAAAAGGAATCGTATTAGTTGATACGCCGGGAGCAGACTCGATCAATGCCCGTCATACAAATGCGGCATTCCACTACATTAAGAATAGTGATGCGATTTTATTTGTGACGTATTATAACCATCCGTTCGCAAAAGCAGACCGTGAGTTCCTGATCCAGCTTGGGCGTGTTAAAGATGCATTCTCTATGGATAAGATGTTCTTCATTTGTAATGCGATTGACTTAGCACAGGAAGAAGAAGAATTATCGGATGTATTGCAATATATTAAAGGCCAGCTTGAAGGCTTCGGCATTCGATTCCCAAGACTGTTCCCAATCTCAAGTAAGGAAGCGCTTCAGGAAAGAAATTCGGAGTATATGTTTAAGCATCCGTTCCTGCAAAACAGTGGAATGGCTCAATTCCAGCAGGCATTCTCGCACTTTATACAGCATGAATTAATCGATTTAGCTTGCTCATCAGCAAAAGCGACAGTTGAGCGTGGCTTGAATCAGCTTCAGGAAATGATTGCAGTAAGCCAATCGTCTGCAGCTGAAAAGCAAGAGCGTCTTCAGCTTCTTGAACAGCAATACGATCAGTTGAGAGCAGCAATCGGTGAATATGATATCGAAATTGATGCTCAAAAGCTGACGAAAGAAAATGAAGAGCTGCTTTACTATATTCAGCAGCGTGTATTCTTACGTTTCCAAGATTTCTTTAAAGAATCATTCAATCCAGCTAACCTTCAAGATGACGGGCGCGATATGAAAGCGGCGTTAAGAGGTTCACTTCAGGAACTATTAACGAGCATCGGGTTTGACTTTGAACAGGAAATGCGAGCTACTTCTGTGCGTTTGGAAGCGTTTATTAGGAAATTGGTCACAAATAATCTGGGCCACTATCGCAAACTTGTTGAGCGAACATGGAGCACAGCAGAAATCGGCGATTATGCAGTCGGTCAATACGCAGTACCTGAATACAGCAAAGCATTCACTGACTTGGATGCCAATATGTTTAAAAAGGAACTGGCACTTTTCAAGAATCCAAAATCGTTCTTTGAAAAGAATGAAAAGCAAAAAATGGCAGAAGCTATTCAAGCTGCCCTGCAAAATCCTGCACAAAACTACTTGAACGCAGAAGGAACAAAAGCTAAAATTTACTATAATGAAATATTGCAAAATGAACTGAAGCAATTGAGACAATATGCTGAAAAAGTAATAGAAGATGTATTTACTAGTTTTACTTCCGTGTTAAAGGAAAATGTCGACGTTTCCTCTTACATTGAGAAAGAATCAGTGCTTCAACAGCTTCTGCAAGATCAATAAGCGTCAAGGATGGAGTGGGGAGAATGATTGTTGAAAAGGAATGGCTTGTAAAGAGATTGGGCAATGATAATCTTTCCATTATTGATTGTCGTTTTGATTTGCAAAATAAGGAGTACGGCAAGCAGCAGTATGAGATTGGCCATTTGCCGAATGCCATCTATTTTCATTTGGAAGAAGACCTTTCCGGAGAAGTAGAAATTCATGGGGGACGTCATCCGCTTCCAGACTTAGAGCAGTTTAAGTTGAAAATTGAAAAAGCCGGTATCTGCAATGACACTTCTATTGTTGTTTATGACAGCGGAGATGGCCCTTTTGCCGGTGCGTTTGCGGCTAGATTCTTATGGATGATGAAGTACATCGGCCATGAAAAAGTAATGATTTTAAATGGTGGTTTCAGCAAATGGAAAGAAGCAGGATATCCAGTTGAAAATAAAAAGCCGCTAGTAAGGGAAAGCACATATGAAGTGTATGTTCAAGACGAAATTTTGGCGACTTACGACTTGGTGAAGGAATTCACGATAACTAAGCCAAAAGATACGGTGCTTATAGATTCTAGGGATTATAAACGCTATGCCGGTGTCGAAGAGCCTATGGACCGTATTGCTGGTCACATTCCCGGTGCCATTAATGAGCCGTTTGCGGAAGGTTTAAATGATGGTTATTTCTTAGGAGCGCAAGACCAAGTTCAGCGCTTTAAACATTTAGACCGCAACAAAACATTTATTGTGTATTGCGGCTCAGGTGTTACTGCGACGCCAAACTTTGTCGCTCTGAAGGAAGCTGGCTATGAAAACGTTAAGCTGTATGTCGGCAGCTATAGCGATTGGGTATCGTATGAAGATAACCCGGTTGAAAAGGTTGGAAAATAATAACATAAGACTCCTGGCGGGATATTTGTATCCTGTCTGGGGTCTTTTTTTGCCTTCTAAAGGTATACCAAGATGTCTTGACGTCCAGCATAAGACAGCTCAGTAGGAAATCCGATTTTTATTTCCGGAGGAGAGCTGGCTTGTGAACCGAGCTGTCAAGTTCATCCTATCTGAGATGAAAACTGGCTGGTCGATGCAACTAGTCACATCGAACCACTGTCGTTCTTCGTGTTTCCTTTATCTTGGTTCGCGGCCTCCGGTTCATACGGTGCTAACCGGGCACTTTCGCTTTCGGAGATTGGATAAAAATAGTTCACATAATAAAGCGGAAATAATTCAATCTAATAGTGTACTCAAACAATGAAGGAGTGATTAGATAATGACTGTTATTACTAATGTGAAAACAACACTGGCTAGTTTGAAAAGTGCTCAAGCAAGCTTAGAAACATTTGCTTTGAGCACAGACAATAAAGAAGCAAAGCAACTTTACCAGAATGCTGCGCAGCAAACGCAAGCTATTGTCGACAGTCTGGCTCCTCGCGTTGAGCAAATAGAAGCAGAAGAACCGCAATACTCAGAATAAATACTGAAACAGGGCCTCTCCGGAAAGTCATTAGACGACTTTCGATAGGCCCTCCCCGCTTGTATAAGGATGTGAAGGGTTAGATAATCGTCCTTCCCGGAGGTGACATAATCATGTCAAGCAGCAAAAAGAAGAAATTGACTCCTGTACAGCAGGAATATCAAAAGGTCCAAAAAGAATATGAGATAAAAAGGCCGATATTCAAAAATTGCTTGAGAGCTTTCTTGATTGGCGGTCTTATTTGTGTAATTGGTCAGCTTATAACAGTATGCTATCTTTATTTTTTCAATTTTACCGAACAGACAGCTGGAAGCCCGACGGTGGGCACGTTAGTGTTCATTTCGCTATTGCTGACGGGCTTTGGCGTATATGATAGAATTGCGCAATTTGCCGGTGCGGGGTCTGCCGTACCTGTTACTGGATTTGGAAATGCCGTCATATCGGCAGCCATTGAACACCGAAGAGAAGGTTTAGTGCTAGGTGTGGGAGGGAATATTTTCAAACTGGCTGGCTCTGTTATCGTTTTTGGGGTATTTTCCGCATTCGTTGTCGCCATAATTAAATGGATTTTTATAAAGTGGGGTGGCTTGTAATGCTGAAAGGGCATCGAACTTGGATATTTGACAATAAGCCGGTGATTGTATCTACCGGTACTGTAGGAGGTCCATTTGAAGCAGACGGACAGCTGGCGAATGACTTCGATACATTGCATGATGATCTTTGGCTTAATCAAGATACATATGAAAAAGCACATCGCGTACTCATTGAAGAAGCCTGCCATAAAGCGATTGAAAAGGCAGAATTGCAGCAAGAGCAAATTCAGTTTTTCTTTGGAGGTGACCTGATCAATCAAATCACCCCGACGAGCTTTGCGAGCCGGACGTTAGGTGTGCCGTATTTGGGGTTGTTCGGAGCATGCTCAACTTCAATGGAAGGGTTAGCTTTAGGCGCTTATTTAGTTAATACAAGAGGAGCGAACTATGTGCTGACAGCTGCTTCAAGCCACAATGCGGCTGTCGAAAAACAGTTTCGTTACCCGACAGATTATGGCGGTCAAAAGCCGCCGACTTCGCAATGGACAGTAACCGGGGCGGGAGCCGCAGTCATCACTCAAGGTGGCAAGGGACCGCGTGTGACTTCAGCAACAATCGGTCGCGTTGTTGATATGGGTATGACTGATCCGATGAATATGGGAGGAGCGATGGCGCCGGCAGCTGTCGATACAATTGAGGCTCATCTAAAAGAGCGGAATATCGAGCCTTCTTACTATGATTTGATTGTGACAGGCGACCTCGGGAAAATTGGGCGAGATATTGCGCTGGATCTATTTCAAAAGCATGGAACAGATATTTCAGAAGTGCTTCTTCAAGATTGCGGGCTGATGATTTATCGTGATGGTCAGCCGGTACTCGCGGGGGCGAGCGGAGCCGGATGTTCGGCTACAGTCGTATATGGTCACCTTTTGAACCGGATGAAAAAAGGAGAAATAAAGCGTATGCTTGTCGTCGCTACAGGAGCGCTATTGTCTCCTCTATCTTTTCAGCAAAATGAAACAATCCCGTGCATTGCTCATGCAGTCTCCATTGAAAGCTCATAGCAGAAAGGAGTGAACAGCTATGACAGTCGCTTCTGACGTAAAACAATGTTTAGCAAACTTAAAAGGGATAGAAGCCACGCTTTCTGCTCTCGCTGTACAAACACAGGATGAAGAATCTAGCCGCCTCTTCCACGAAGTTATGACGATGGTCAGTCAAATTGTCATTGATGTAAGAGATAGAGTCGGTGAATTGGAACGAGAAGAGTTGCAGTATAAAGGCTTTTAACAATTTGGCTGACAAAAAGGTGGTGTAAAATGATGCCTGATTGGTTAGATGTCATATTTCGTGCTGTGTTATTTCTTGTCGTTTTATTTATCATTACAAAAATTCTGGGCAAAAAGCAAATATCGCAACTATCGATGTTCGAGTATGTAACCGGCATTACAATTGGCAATATCGGTGCCGAAGTCGTTACCGGTTTAGAGCAGAAAGTTTATTTAGGAATCATCGCTTTAGTCGCTACTGCTGCAATTCCGTATTTATCAAGCCTGATTACGATGAAAAGCAAAAGAGCCCGAGATTTTATTGATGGAAAAGGAACAGTATTTATTAAAGACGGGAAAATTCTTGAAGATAACTTAAAGAAGGAAAAAATAACCCTCGATGAGTTTATGGAAATGCTCCGCAAAAAAGATGTTTTCCAAGTTTCTGAAGTTGAATATGCGGTGCTTGAAGCGGCAGGTGTACTGAACGTATTGTTAAAGAAAGAATACCGGCCATTAACGCCAAAAGATTTGAATATGAAAGTGTCCAATGAAAAAGAGCCCGAGATAGTCATTATGGATGGAAAAATCTTAAATGAACCGCTTGCAACAATCGGACGCAGTCGAGGCTGGCTCCATTCTGAATTAGAGAAACTTGGTGTAACAATCGAAAATGTCTTTCTCGGACAAGTGAATTCTTACGGCGAACTGACCGTTGATTTATTTGACGATAAGCTAAAGGTTGCCGAGCCGATGCAAAGACCGCTTTTATTCGCGACAATGAAGAAATGTCAGGCAGACCTCGAAGTGTTTGCGCTTTCAACCGAGTCTAAGGAAGCGAAGCAAATGTTTGAGAAGAACAGTAAGAAGCTGCAGGATGCAATTGATAAAATCGCCCATATGATCAGAAATTGATTTCATTTAAACTACCTATTTCGGGTAGTTTTATTTTTGTTTTTAAGGAGGTATCTGCTTGTTGGAGAGTAGATGATATGATAAAGTATTTAAAAAATCTGAAAATTAAACAAGGGAGAGGTAAAGTAAATGGCAAATGAACTATTACAAGCACTTCAGTTACTTAAATCTAAGGAATGGATTGATTTAACTCATACATTTGGACCGGATTCACCGCACTTCTTCATGTTTGATGATGCAAAGTTTCAAACATTGTTCTCACATGATGATGGATTTTTTGCGCAACAGTATGTTTTTCCTGGGCAATATGGAACACATATTGATCCGCCGATTCACTTTGTCCGTGATGCGCGTTATTTAGATGAGCTTGGACTGAAAGAGCTGGTGCTTCCGCTGATTGTAATTGATAAATCAACCGAGGCGGCTGCAGACAATGATTTTACATTGAGTGTTCAAGATATTCTCGATTTTGAGAAGGAACACGGCATGATTGAGTCAGGTACGTTTGTGGCACTTCGTACGGATTGGAGCAAGCGTTGGCCAGATAAGGGAGAATTCAACAATCAGGACGAGGAAGGCAACAATCATATTCCAGGCTGGGGATACGAGGCATTGCAATTTTTATTTGAGGAAAGGAAAATAAGCGCAGTTGGTCATGAAACATTCGATACTGATTCAGCGATTGATTTTCGAAAAAATGGGGAATTGAAGGGAGAATATTACGTCCTTTCACAAGATACATATCAAATTGAATTAATGACCAACCTAGATCAGCTCCCACCTAAAGGTGCAATCATTTTCAACATTGTGCCAAAACCGGAAAAAGCCTCGGGATTCCCGGTACGTTCTTTCGCTATTTTACCTTAAATTTAATCATTAGCTAAAAAATAAACCCTAGAGTCTGGTATTGATCTCTAGGGTTTAAAATTAAAATTGCAAATTAACGTCTCCGTCCGCAGCTGTAATATTTAATTGATTAGTGGAGTTAGCTGTCTGTGTAACACTGCCTTCGAATTGTTCGTTGTTTATTTTAATGTCGCCATACTCACTTCGAATTTTGTAGTTTAGCTCAGATTGCTTGTTTTTCAAGATTAATTGAATATCCCCATAATCCGCATATACTCTCGAGGTACCTAATAAAGTTCCTTCCAACGTAACGTTGCCAGAATCATTTTGGACATCAAGCGCCTCGCTTTCGAATTGGCTCAAAAGTATGTCTCCATATTGATTGTTGATGATTGCGTTGTTAGTATTAACAGTATTCAATGTCACGTTTCCGTCCGTTAAAGCAATGTTAAGTTTTTGTGCAGCGATAGATTGTCCATTCATATCACCATATTCGTTGGATACTTGAAGATTTGTTGTATCAACATTTTTTAAGTTGATGTCGCCATCAGACATGCTAACGATCGTGTCAGTGCTTGTAATATCTTCTAAGCTGGAGTCGCCATAATCATTTGAGACATTGAATGTTTTGGTGTTCAGCCTTTTCAATGATAGATCTCCATCATTAGTCTTGAACTTTGTTTGTTCACCTTTCAGGTCTTCTGCGATAATATCGCCGTAACTATTTGTAACAGTAAGAACATCCGAGCTTATGCCCTTTAAGACCATATCTCCGTCGTTGGCTTCAATTGTGAAATTTGCACTAGTTATGCCATCAATCTGAACATTACCGTATTCACTTACTAAGTTAATAGCTGAAAAAATAGTGTCTTTTGGTACATACAATTTAACGATTGATTGAGGAGTGCTAACAAAGCCTAAGTCTATATTGAACTTGATAATACCACCATTTAAACCGCTAGGGCTTTTTTCATTTAAATATAGCGTGTTATTTTTGATCTCATGTGTAATTATTTGCTTTTCTTGTCGCGTTATTTCCACTTTAAATTCAGTAGAAGGGATGATTTCAAAATCAACATCATCTAAATTTCCTTCTATATTCGTAAAAGAATCAAGTGAGAATGATTCTGATACTTGTTTGCCGGAATCAAATGCTTTTAAGCCATTTTCGTCACTAGTCAAAGTTAATTTTGCTCCTGAAAAATAGCCGATAACAGTAAGGAGAATCCCGGAAACAATCATAATGGCTGCTATAACGGTAATTATTTTTGTGCTTTTTTTCATTTATAGCTCCTCCTTCTGCTTTTTCGTCAGTTTATCAAATAACTTTTTCAATAGTTTAACAAGTGCGATACTGGCTTTCTTTCCGATTGATAAAAGAGGTGGAAAGAGTAATAGTCCGACTCCGCCTATTGTTAAACCAATACCAATAAAGAAAATAGCTGACGGAATATCTTGCGTTATGACGGCAAAGCCTCCGATGATACTTATGATTCCGCCTATTACTAAACTGAAAATAAAGGCAAAGAAACTGAAAATCAAGGCTGCGCCTGTTACGAATAAACCAAATATTAGGGCGCATACTCCGATCAGCAGCGGGATTGCAATTGGTGAAGCAAATATAGCTAGAACAATTAACCATACGGCTGAAAGGCTTTTTTTAGCTGAGTTTGGATGATTCGATAAATCTTTTACAGCAAAATCAGCTAAAATTTTTGACGCAACAGAAGCGGGAGAACCGAGCTCATTAATGACGCTTTGCGTATTTTCTTCACCAGCTTCATCAAAATATTCTGTGTAGTATTCGATGGCAGACTCAATTTCTTCTTCAGGCAATTTTCTTAGCTTATGCCTCAGCTGCTTTAAATAAGTTTCCTTAGTCACGATTTAACCCTCCTAATAAGACGTGATCTACTTTTCCCTTATAGTCATTCCATTCTTCTAACAACTGTTCATATTTTAGACGACCACTGTCAGTAATTCGATAGTAGCGGCGGTTTCGACCTTGATACGGCTGATCGTACGTAGATAAAAATCCGTTCTTTTGTAGTCGTCTTAATACTGGATATAGGGTAGATTCTGATATATCCATTACTTCACGAACCTGCTGAGTAAGAGAATAGCCGTACGCATCCTCTTTCGCTAAAATAGCAAGCACGCAAGCATCAAGTAGTGCGGAACCAAGTTGGAAAGACATTGAGACACCTCCAGTATTTAATGATATACATGTTTATATATTATACGCTGTATAGTATAGTTGCTCATATTATATGATGTATAATATTATATGTCAACATATGGATAGAAGAGGACTCGACAATAATGTGCTATATTAATAACAGAGTGTTTGTTTCAAACGAAATGAAAGGGATGAAGGTGTTTACGTGGCGCATAGAATAATGATTGAAAAACCGAGAATTCCTGCAGAGTTGCCAGCGGGTCATTTTCAAGATGTTTTTTATATGGAAGAGCCTTATTTACATAACTGTAAAGTTGAAAATTGTGATGTTGAACATGAATCGATTAATAAAATTGAATTTTCACAAGTTATTTTTAAGCATGTAACGTTTTTTGAGGTGGCCTTTAAATATGCCGATTTATCAAACGTCATTTTTGAAAATTGCGATTTGTCCAATCTAGATTTCATGGAAGCAAATCTGCACCGGGTTGTGTTTAAAGAGTGCAGAATGACAGGCATTAATTTGGCTGATGCTAATTTTAATGATGTCAGCTTTCAAGATTGCAATTTAAATCTTAGCTCATTCAGTTACAGTACCTTAAAACAAACTGCATTTGAGCAATGTTTAATGAGAGGATCTGATTTTTTTGAATGTGTATTTAAAAAGGTCGGTTTTGAACGATGTGATTTGAATGAGGCAAATTTTATGGGCACGTCATTAAAGGGCATTGATTTAAGTGATTCAACTTTTCAACAGCTTGCGGTCTCTATAGAGAATCTTAAGGGCTGCGAAGTATCTGCCGAGCAAGCGATTGGATTTGCAGCATTAATGGGATTGAAAATTAAAAATTAACAGCAGCCGGGGATGCGTATGCTCTCCGGTTTTTTTACCATTTTCGTTGTGGTGCTCTTATGGTGTGGGGTGACTCTCATGAATGCTTAGCCGCTCTCAAGTTTGTAGCGACGACTCTCAAAAATTGCGCGACCGCTCTCAAGTTCGGATCGACGACTCTCAAAAGTTGCGCGACCGCTCTCAAGTTTGTAGTGACGGCTCTCAAAAGTTGTGTGACCGCTCTCAAGTATGTAGCGACGGCTCTCAAAAGTTGTGCGACCGTTCTCAAGTATGTAGCGACGGCTCTCAAAAGTTGCGCGACCGCTCTCGAGTTAGGAGCGACGGCTCTCAAAAGTTGCGCGACCGCTCTCGAGTTAGGAGCGACGACTCTCAAAAGTTGTGTGACCGCTCTCAAGTATGTAGCGACGGCCCTCAAAAGTTGCGTGACCGCTCTCAAGTTTCGGTCGATAACTCTCAAAAGTTGCGTGACCGCTCTCAACTATCAGGCGAAGGCCCCCGAAGGCTCTCAGCTCAATAAAAATCTGGCCTTTTGTTCACTAATAGAGCAGAAATGGAGAGAAAACCCACATTGTTTTACGAAAAGCCAGCCATATTTCGGGATTTTTCAAGGAATCCGTGCTTCGATTTCTGCAAGTTTTAGAGATTCTAGAGAAAAAATTGGGCTCTCGTCTTGGTTAATGCGCGGTCGCTGAAAGAATAGCGTTGTCCCGGATAGGATTGCGTTGTCGTCAAGGAAGTTTCTCGGTAATTGAAAAAATAGCGTCGTTGCGGCAAATGATTTCTCACTCCCAAAAAAGATTGCACCCTCACCTCAAGCATTACGACACCCTCCCAAAAAAGATTGCACTTTCGCCCCAAGCATGTCAGCACCAACAAATACAAATGACTACCAAATGTAGCGGCTATTGTTTAGGTTTAGTGGGAATGCTAAACCGAAATTATTAAAATTAAGGTGCATTCCATGAAAAAGAAGCTGATCGCATTGTTTGTCGGGATACTCATTTTTTACATATTTTTATTTGGTATTTTTATTTTCATATTTGAGAAGCGAGTAAGTGACACGTATATAAAAGAACATCCGGTTGAACGTTTTTATGCAGATGAAACGGGTGCTGACCGGGCTTTGATTATAGATGAACCGCGTGATAGCGCGATCGTCCGTGTCAACATGATAGAAACGGCGCAACAGACACTAGACATCTCGTATTATTCAATGGTTTCAGGCAAGGTGACGAATACATTTTGGGGGCTGCTGCTTGAGGCCGCTGAGCGCGGAGTAAAGGTGCGTATCATTTTAGACGGCATCGCCAATGGATTGAAGAGTGATAAAGCCGAGATTTTGTATGCGATAAAAAAACATCCGAACATCGAATTGAAGTTTTATGAACCAATTAACGTTTGGAAGCCGTGGACACTCAATAACCGCCTTCATGATAAGTATATAATTGCAGACGAAACAATTGCTGTCATAGGCGGGCGCAATATCGGCGATCGCTTCATGGTTCCAAAGGGCTATGAAGGGAAAGTGACGTTTGATCGCGATGTAGTGATCTTTAACAATCATCAGAAAAACAGCGTTATTCCAAGTTTAACAGCATACTTCAATGAAGTGTATAACAGTAAGTTTGCAAAAGAACCCGCAGGGATCTTATCGAAACCACAAGAAGAAATGGCGACAGAAAAGATCAAAGAGCTGAAACAAACGCTGCAGAAAGAGCGGGTTACTAAAGACAACATCTTTCATAAACAAATCAATTGGACAGAAGTGACCCTTCCGACCAATAAAATTACACTCATACATAATCCGATTCAGCGATTCAAGGAACCTTGGGTTTGGTATGAAATGACACAGCTTTTCAGGCAAGCCGAGAAATCAATTTTTCTGCAAAGTCCGTATATTGTACCTGCAAAGAAAATGATGCCGGGCTTTGTCAATGAATTTAAGAACGAAGGGGTTAAACTGAATGTTTTAACGAATTCACGCGCTTCAACACCGAACTATTTAGCATTTTCCGTTTACTTGCTGTATCGGAAGCAAATTGTTGAGTCCGGGGCCGAAGTGTATGAATACCACGGCGAACACTCTATTCACACGAAAGCGTACGGCATTGATGATAACATCAGTTTGATCGGTTCATTTAATCTAGATCCGAGGAGCGCCTTTTTAAGCACAGAAACGATGGTCGTCATACATAGTGAAGAGGTAAAAAAACAATTAGATGATATGACGGCTGACTATAAAAAGAAAAGCCTGCTTATTGGCGATGATGGGCAATATGTGATTGAAAAGGACAGCATTAAAGAACGGACAGTGGGTACGATGAAAGCAGCGTTATTGAAAGTCATTGGATATTGCGGGAGATTTTTTGAGTTTTTATTATGATTATGTTCAGCGTTTAGCGCTGGACTTTTTTTGTGAATAATCCCGGTTAAGCAAAAGGACATAATGGTATAGTTCATGAACTGAGGGATACACATCCTTTTGTATAGAAGGTTAACAAATAATAAAAATATTTCAATGTGACATGTATAGTACCGCATTGTCTGTTAATCTAAGTGTATGAAGTAAGCACCCGATAATAGAAGGAAAATCAGTATTGGGAGAGGTTTACTAGTTTTTTAAGGGTGGGATATGAAAAGTAACAGGATTGAAAAGAGGGGATATTATGGCGGATTTTTATATTTCTGTTGTTGGCGTCAATCATTATTTTGGGTCTGATATATTCAAAGTGGGGCAAAAACTTATGCTCAAAAAAGATCTTGAAAATAAGTACGATGATGAAGCAATTCAAGTTGAATTAGGTACAATCGGCAAGGTTGGATATGTAGCCAACAGTTATCAGACAGTGGCTAAAGGAACACGCAGTGCCGGAAGAATCTACGATACATTCGATACGGTATGTAAAGGTCAGGTGGCCTTTATCGTCAAAGATACCATCATCGTCAAATTACTGCCTGATGAAATAGTGACGGCAGAACAATAACACATTATAAATTTTATTTTTGAGGAGAATCACATATGAAAAAGTCGGCTTTACTATTGATCGTTTTGTTAATGACGTTTCTGACAGCTTGTGGCGGTGTGAAAAATGCCGGAGATACAAACCAAAAGGCAGATAACCAATCTGAGGAAAATAGCAATAAAGAAGAAAAAGCAGCAGAAGAGGCGGCACCTAATGTGGAAATTGTCAAACAAACAAGTGGTGCATGGATGGATTCAATTGACACAGTATGGGTTCACACTTCAGCAGTATTTGAAAATACAGGCGATATGCCAGTAGCAATAGGCGAAACACAAATGAATTTCAAAGGTCAAGATGAATCTATATTAGGAACAGCAACGATGATTTATTCTATTCCGGAAGTTGTTATGCCGGGGGAAACAGCCTATATTACTGAGTCTACAATACTAGATGGAATTACTGATCCGGCCCAATTTAAGGAAACAACTTTTAACTATAACTTTGAAGAGACGGATGAAACTTCTAATCTTCTTGAAGTGAGCGGAGTGAAAGGAATTAAAGGAGATGAATATACTCAATATAAAGTGACAGGTATAGTGAAAAACACAACAGAAGAATTACAAGATGATATTCGTATCGCTGCAGGGTTATATGATGCAGAAGGCAATTTATTAGGCGTATTCAGCGGTAGCGTTGACATAGGCATTAACGCAGGAAGTGAAGCAGGGTTCGATCTTTCTTATCCGGATCTTCCTGAAGGCATAGCTGATAAAGTTGCAACCATTGATGTGAAGGCATACGGTTGGACTTGGTAAAGTGAAATGAATGAGAAAAACCGCAGAATCCGATTTTGCGGTTTTTGTCTTTTTATTTGTGAGTATATAACCATTAAATTTGCGTAAAAATAGGCTACACTAATAATATGTGTTTATGGAAAGGGGGGAATGAAGGTGAGAAAATTAATCCGTTGGTTATTCATCATTTGTATATTGGTGGTCGGTTGGTTTTATGTAAATGCCCAATTTGACCAGAATGGAATGTCAATCAAGGACGAAATTTCATCGTTCATTAATAAGGAGGAATTTTCCAAACTATATACCTCCTTTCAATCCTTCTTTCAAAAGCTTGAAAATGAATTGACCCAGGACAATCAAACTAAAAATATTGAAAAGCCGGTTTTAGAAGAACCGGAACAACAAGTCTTTTCTGTATACAATGTTGAAATTGGCAATGCTAAATCAGAAGTTGAAGCAGCTATCGGCACACCGCAGCGGGTATCATTTAACGAATACGGAAAAAATTGGTTTACATATCATGAAAATTATTACAATTATATTAGCGTCATGTATGATGAAAATGATAAGGTCGTTGGTCTGTATACGAATCAAGATTTGATTACTTCATCGATCGGCATTACGCTGAACAGCTCAAAAGATGAGGTCCGACAGCAATTGGGCGAGCCGATGACAGGAATGAGAAAAGGGCTGGTTGTGTATCAGTACCAACCTGATGACGGATTTGATGTTTTTCAATTGAACAATAGCTATGTCACAATTTTTTATGATGTGCATGAAGAGGATACTGTAACAGCAATTCAAATTATCGAAGTAGAGACTGAGAAAGAAAAATCTGATTATTATACAGCTGCTAGTGAAGAATTGCGCCAAGGTTTTGAGTATCAATTGTTTGATTTGACGAATGCAGCGAGGGTTGTTCATCAATTATCCGTCCTAACATGGGATGATGCGGTAAGAGAAACAGCGCGTGACCACAGCTTGGATATGGCGGAAAACAACTATTTCAGCCACACGAACTTGAGAGGACAATCACCATTCGAACGCATGGAAGAAGATAAACTCCGTTATACTATGGCAGGTGAGAACCTTGCCTATGGGCAGACGAGCAGCATATTTGCTCACGAAGGGCTCATGAATTCTTGGGGACACCGGGAAAATATATTGCAATCGAAGTATGAATATTTAGGAGTCGGTGTTGCTTTTAATAAGGAAAATCACCCGTACTATACGGAGAACTTTTATAAGAAATGAAACTACCTTTAAATGGGTAGTTTTTTTGTGCTTTAAATAACCACAATGATTACAAACTATATTTTGATACTTAAATTTTTCTTTAGATTACATGGTGGAAAAAGAAAATAATTATGCTAATATAATATATAACCAATTAAAATAATAGTTTATGGCTTTGTAAATACTAATCTTCTTCGCAAGTGCTTGCAATATATAAGTAAAAACTATGTATAGAACAAATAAAATTTAATAATTTTGCAGTTAGCTAGTACGTACAACGTTATTGTCAAACTCTATTTTAAAAAAATTGGAGGGAACAATTTGAATAAAGTAAGAAAGGCCATTATTCCAGCAGCAGGTTTAGGAACAAGATTTTTGCCAGCAACTAAAGCAATGCCAAAGGAAATGTTGCCAATTGTTGATAAACCGACAATTCAATACATAGTTGAAGAGGCTGTTGCTTCAGGTATTGAAGATATCATCATTGTAACCGGTAAAGGAAAGCGAGCGATTGAAGATCATTTCGATTATGCTCCTGAACTAGAAAGAAACTTGTTGGAAAAAGAGAAATACGATCTACTAGAAAAGGTCAACTACTCATCTAATCTAGTTGACATTCATTATATTCGTCAGAAAGAACCAAAAGGGTTAGGGCATGCTGTGTGGTGTGCGCGGAAATTTATTGGCAATGAGCCATTTGCTGTACTTTTAGGAGACGATATTGTTCAAAGTGACAAGCCTTGTTTGAAACAGTTAATTGAACAATATGAAGAAACACACTCATCTATTATAGGCGTGCAACAAGTTCCAAATGACGAAACGCATCGTTATGGAATTATAGATCCGGATAAACAATACAACCGTCGTTATCAAGTGAATAACTTCGTTGAAAAGCCAAAGCAAGGAACCGCTCCATCTAACTTGGCTATTATGGGTCGATATGTTCTGACGCCTGAAATATTCATGTTTCTGGATAAACAAGAAAAAGGAGCAGGCGGAGAAATTCAATTGACAGATGCAATTCAACAATTAAACCAAATTCAACGTGTATTTGCTTATGACTTTGAAGGAAAACGCCATGATGTTGGAGAAAAGCTTGGATTTGTAAAGACGACGATTGAGATGGCATTGCAGGATGAAGAATTAAGAGACGACTTAATTAATTTCTTGGAAGAAATAATCCCAATTTGTAAAATGGCATAGGATGAAGCAGGTTCTAGGTAGTTAGAGTCCTCCCGTTATCTATCGGGAGGGCTTATTTTGTTGTTTCATTAAATACATTCAGATTATAACTGGAAACATAAAATAATTATGTTAATATGATTTATATAATAACTAGCTTATAAATTAATAAGTTTTCTAAAGTGATAAGTCTAGTTAATGGTGTGTTTCGATGAGTGACACAACTGCTTGTTAAATATTTTATGAAAAATTTCATGTGCAAATAAATTCTCTTTAACTACTTTAATTAATATAATTGTTAGGAAGTGTACTAAATTGGACTGGGAAATAAAGTCAGTTATTTGGCAACAATATGCGAGTTTGGATGAAGAATTAAAAAAACAGCTTGAGGAATACAAAGAAAATGAAGCAGTGCTGGAGGATATGTTTTACCGTAACTTAGAGTTCGGTACTGCGGGGATGCGCGGTGAGCTTGGTCCTGGTACGAACCGAATGAATGTCTATACAGTTCGTAAAGCGGCGCAAGGGTTAGCGCTTTATATGAATGGGTTAGGTCAAGAGGTGAAGAATCGAGGTGTGGCGATTGCTTATGATAGTCGTCATAAATCTGCTGACTTTGCTCTGGAAGTAGCAAAAACTCTTGGTGTTTATGGAATTCGTGCTTATTTATTTGATGCTTTGAGTCCTACGCCGGAATTATCTTTTGCAGTTCGATATTTAAATGCCTATGCGGGTGTTATGATTACAGCAAGTCATAATCCTTCTATTTATAATGGTTTTAAGTTATATGGCGAAGATGGCAGTCAAATAACGCCAGGAGCTGCGGAACAAATTATTCATAATATTGAACAAATTAAAAATGAACTTCACATTCAAGTGTTAACGGAAGAAGAATTAATTCAACAGGGTCTATTAATGTATGTGGGGGAAACGATTGATGAAGCATATCTTTCGCAATTAGAAACAATCTCGTTACGCAAGAAAGCGAAAAAAGATATTAAAATCGTTTATTCTCCGCTTCATGGAACGGGAAATAAATTAGTACGTGAAGGTCTGAAGCGACTTGGATTCGCAAATGTGACAGTAGTTGAAGAACAAGAATTACCTGATCCGGATTTTTCTACAGTCGAGTCCCCAAATCCAGAGGAGCAAGATGCATTTAAGCTAACAATTGCTTATGGCGAGAAGCTTAATGCGGATCTATTGATTGCGACAGATCCGGATGCCGACCGTTTAGGAGTTGCTGTCAAAAATACAGAAGGACAATATGTGATTCTGACAGGCAACCAAATCGGAGCAATCTTGATTCATTATTTGATTACGCAAAAGCGTGAACAAGGAACTCTGTCAGAGAAAAGTCTTGTGCTGAAGTCGATTGTAACGTCTGAAATGGGTGTCGCGATTGCGAAGTCATTCGGCGTTCAAGCAGAAGATGTGTTAACAGGCTTTAAATATATCGCTGAAAAAATTGAAGAATGCAGTCAAAAGCAAGAAAATGACTTTTTATTCGGTTATGAAGAGAGCTATGGCTTCTTAATTCGTGATTTCGTCCGCGATAAAGATGCTATTCAGGCAGCGGTAATGATGGCGGAAGTGACAGCATTTTATCAAGAAAAGGGAATGTCATTATATGATAGCTTGATGGGATTATATAAACAATTCGGCTACTTCCAAGAATCAATCAAATCATTGACGTTAAAAGGAAAAGAAGGTTCCGCTTTAATTGAAAAAATTATGAGTGAATTCCGTAAGCATATGCCGAAAGAAGTTGCAGGAGTGGAAGTTATTGCAGTAGAAGATTATCAATCTAGTGAACGACTCGATCTAGTCTCTAAGGAAATAAAAGCAATCAAACTGCCGACATCGAATGTGCTAAAGTTCTATTGCGAGAATGGTTCGTGGTTCTGCTTAAGACCTTCTGGCACAGAGCCGAAAATCAAATTTTATTTTGGTGTTTGTGGAAGTTCTCACGATGAGAGCCATCATCAATTACAAGAACTTGAGTCTCATGTTATGAGTTTAGTTCAGGCAATTACAAAATAAAATTCACATGAAATAATATATTTTCTTACTCTAAATCCTATTATTATTACTACCATTAATTTAGCAAACAAATGAATATGAAAGAGGTTGCATATATGATCGATATTCATTCACATATATTATTTGGCGTTGATGATGGAGCGCAGACTGTCGAGGATAGTATTGCGATGGCCCGTCAGGCGGTGGAGCAGGGTATTACCACTGTTTTTGCCACGCCCCATCATAGAAATGGAAAGTACACGAATGAGAAGTATAGTATTTTACCTAAAGTGGAGGAATTGAATGCTGCGCTTGTGCAGGAGGGTATTCCTTTAGAAGTGCTGCCAGGGCAGGAGTGCCGTATTTTTGGCGAGTTAGTTGAAGATTACCAAAAGGGTGAAATATTGACGCTCAATGATGGAGGCAAATATGTACTCATTGAGTTTTCTTCGAGTCATGTTCCGATGTATGCGAGTCAATTACTTTACAACATACAGTTTGAAGGTATTATTCCGATTATTGTCCATCCGGAAAGGAACAGCCATTTTATTGAACGTCCGGAGTCTTTAAGCGAGTTTGTCGAAAAAGGAGCGCTCGTTCAATTAACTGCTGCCAGTGTGACTGGCGCTTTCGGGAAGAAAATTCAGAGGTTCTCAACGCAATTGCTGGAAGCAAACTTAGTGCATTTCGTTGCATCGGATGCCCACAATACGACATCACGCAATAATCGCATGAAGGAAGCGTTTGAAGTAATTGCGAAAAATTTCGATTCTTCTTATGTTGATTATTTGAAGAAAAATGCGGAATTACTTGTCCGAAGTGAATACATACCGACAAGACCGATCCAACCAATTAAAAGGAAACGTTTTTTAGGTATTTTTTAAAATGATAAGCCCTCTTGTCTTTTGACAGGAGGGCTTATTTTCATTTATTTATAAACTTTTGTATCTATACTTTAGCCTCTAAATCTTCATTAATCTTTAACTGCTGGCTGGCAAATTCACGATACATTTGGTGTGATTGCATCAATTCATGGTGAGTGCCGCGACCGGTGATTTCGCCTTTTTCTAAAAATAAAAGCTGATCGGCATCGACAACTGTTGCAAGACGGTGGGCAATCACAATCGTCGTCCGGCCGACCATCAATTTTTCCAATGCCATTTGCACATATTGTTCAGATTGACTGTCAAGGCTTGATGTTGCTTCATCGAGCATTAATATTTCCGGGTTGCGCAGAAGGGCACGGGCGATAGCGATTCTCTGGCGCTGTCCACCGGAAAGCTTTAATCCGCGTTCGCCGACTTCGGTGTCAAACTGATTCGGAAGCTCCTTGATAAAATGAAGGGCATAAGCCATATCCGCTGCCTGGCAAAGTTCCTCATCTGTTACTTCCCGCTCAATTCCGTAGCAAATGTTTTCGCGGATCGTGCCTGCAAGGAGCGGGCTCTCTTGGGAGACATAGCCGATATGCTGGCGCCATGACTCCAGTGAGTAGTCGGTAATGTTTTTATCGTCGATACGGATCGTGCCGAAATTTGGTTCATAGTAGCGCTCCAGTAGCTTGAACAAAGTAGTTTTTCCACTGCCGCTCGGTCCGATAATCGCGGTGACTTTGCCGGCTTCTATTTCAGCGCTGATGTCGGTTAAAATCGGCTCTTCTTCGTTATAATGGAACGATACATTGTGAAGTGTAATCGGTTGATTGGCGGCTATTAGCTTCTCGCCTGTCGTTAAATCTTCTTCTTCCTCCTGTAAAATTTCGATAATGCGATCGGTTGCGCCGACCGATTTTTGCAGTTGTGTAAAGAACATTGTAATCTGTCCCATCGGCATGATGATTTGGAAGATATAGAGAATGAAAGCAACAAGTGAACCGGCTGTAATAATGCCGCTTGCGACCTGCATACCTCCGTAACCGATGACCTCGACTAAGGCAGCCATCAACACTAATGTGATGAGCGGTCCGACCAATGATTGCGTGCGCGCTTCTTTTAAGCCTAATTTAAACAGTTTCTCGATGCCGCTCATGCCGTTTTTTAGCTCGATATTCTCGGCATTTGATGCTTTCACTAAGCGGATTTCTGGTAATACTTGATTCAATGTTTCGGTGAAACTGGCTGTCTCTGCTTGTGTTTCTTTCGAGATTTTATGCATTAAACGTCCTATTGGCACAAGAATAGCAGTTGCTACCGGAAGAACGATAAAAATCAATAAGGTCAGCTTCCAGTTCATGATAAACAAAATGATAATCGAGCCGATGACGGAGATGATGCCTGTGATAGCCCCGGTGAAATGGGTCGTAATCAGTTCTTTGACAACCATAGTATCATTTGTTATGCGACTGATCATTTCTCCGGATGGGTTGCGGTCAGAATAGGAAACCGGCAGTTTGATTAATTTCTTCCAAAGCAGTTCGCGCAGACCGGCTATTATTTTTTGTCCATTGTAGCTTAGAGCATAAGTCGCATAGGCGCTTAAAATGGCTTGAACGATGAAAACGGCAATAATTAAAATAATTTGGTTTGCCGATAGCGAAGCCATGCTGAAGCCGTCGACCAATTCTTTTGTCATTAACGGTATGAGCAGCCCGATTAGTGTAGTGATAATACTTAAGCCAAGGGCAAATGATAGCCTGCCGTACGATGGCTTTGTACGATGTAGCAAGTGCATGAAGGTGCGTATATTAGATTTTTTCATTTGTTTTTCCTCTCCTGACTTTCGAAGTGTCCCATTGCTTGCTTAAACCACTGCTCTTCTTCGGCATTTAATGGATTCGGCATGACACTTTCTTCGTCGATGTCATCTTCATTAACGGATAGTATGATATTTAAAAGATCCTCACCGAAAAGCTCTGATGCCAGTTCGAATAATGTCTTCGCAATCTGAATGGCTTTCGGATCATCGGGGCTTATTTTATCTTGGACCATCTTTTTAATCTCGGCAATGAGTTCCGCAAATACTTTTTCGATTTCGCGTTGCTGATCATCCGGTATATCGTAAATGCCATCAACAATATGTTCGGGGAAAACTTTATTTAACCATTTTTTATGTTCCTCTTCATCTTGAATGCCATTAATAATCGTAACAAAGATGGCAGGATCGATTTTTTCTTCGCCATGGACAATATGAAGCGCATGGTCGAGTGCTTTTATAATGTGATCGAGCTGTTTCCTCTTTTGAACCATCATTTCTCGTTGCATCGTTAAAGAATCACGCAAATCCCATGACTCATCTTGCAAAAATTCCTTAACATCCTCCAGAGAATATCCTAAAAACTTTAAGGTCAATATTTTCTGCAATGTAATCAAATGTCCGTTATTGTATATTCGTCGTCCTGAAGCAGTCAGCTCAGGGATAAGTAAGCCTATTTCATCATAATAATGCAAAGTCCGGACGGTAGTCCCGGTTTTCTTGGAAAACTGTCCGATTGAAAACTTTTCGTTCATTTTGTTTTCCTCCCCTCTAAGTACATTGTAAAACATGACGTAACGTCAGAAACAATGGTTATTTGAAAAAATTTCTTGCGATGGGTTTGGTATTATAGTTTTCAAGGGGGAAGCAATAAAATTAATTATATTTTCATTTGTTTTACAAATCATGAATTCATGAAATAAAATTGCTTTACAATTTCTTCTTCATTTCTCAGTGATTGATTGTACTAGCTGTGTCTTTTAATGTGTTACAATGGGTGAATCATAGATTTTAGAGGTGAGACACGTTGAATAACAACAATCGATCAAACTTAATGTTAGTGGACGGTATGGCGCTGTTGTTCCGCGCTTTTTATGCGACGGCAATGACGGGGCAGTTTATGTATAATTCTAAAGGTGTACCGACAAATGGCGTGCAGGGGATGCTGAAGCATATGCTGATGGCGGTTGAACACTTTAATCCGCAATATGTTGCGGTCTGCTGGGATATGGGAAGCAAGACGTTCCGCACAGAGATGTTTTCCGATTATAAAGGCAATCGCAGCCAGCCTCCGGAGGAATTGATTCCGCAGTTTGATCTGGCGAAGGAAGCTGTTGAGGCGTTTGATATCCCGAATATTGGACTAGCCGGTTTCGAGGCAGATGATTGCATTGGTACAATTGCGAAAACACATCGCACAGATTATGATGTCAATATCATTACAGGTGACCAGGACATGCTACAGTTAATTGAAGAGTCAATTGCGGTAACGCTTTTGAAAAAGGGCTACGGTAATTATGAAACGCACAATGAGCAAACATTTTTTGACTGGAAGGGCATTAAGCCACAGCAAATGATTGACTTGAAAGGCCTGATGGGTGATACAGCCGATAACTACCCAGGCGTTAAAGGCATCGGCGAAAAAACAGCTATTAAGCTGCTGCAACAATACGAGACAGTAGAAGGCATTTTGGAAAACTTGCCGTCGCTGACTGCCGGACAGCGCAAGAAAATCGAGGAATCATTGGATATGCTCCATTTATCTCGACAGCTGGCCACGATTAAATGTGACGTGCCGCTAACTTGGGATGTTGAGTCGGCGCTTTACCAGTATGATAATGAAAAAGTGTTGGACATGATTCATAGTCATGAGCTAAAAGGGCTTATGTCGAAGTTTAAATAATAGGAAATCCCCGCATATCCATTGTGCGGGGATTTTTTCGCTTCAGAAGTAGCCTCGAGGAGCAAAATCAAAAATGAAAAAGGACCGGTAACGGTTTTTTGTATGTATTAAAAGTCAAAATCATGATTGATTGCTTCAATAAATTTGTACTCTCTAACTTTATATTCAAATTTTTAAATTGCACAATTAAATCAGGAAGGCATAACAAGCGACGCTATGACTGACGGCCAGAACATTTCGATGATCGTTTTTTTTCATGAGATCTGTTAAGCAATTATTCATTTGCTCCTCCACTTGAATGTCGGATTTGCCATTATACTGTACGAAAAAATCGCCGTACGTTTTACGATTTGGATCAATCGGCGGATTTAAGTCTTCACTTTTCTGGCATTGAATAAAGTTTGTCGCCGCATTAAATATAATGTCTTCATTGCACATAGCACTGTACTTGTTCGCGTTTCTGTATTTTTTCTCGTGTCATATGAATTTTAAAATCAATGTAATCAAGCGATTTCTGCAATTTGCTCCGCTGCTCCATTAAGTAATTATGTTGCTTCATAAGCAATGCTTCCCGAAGCTCGAGCGTTTCGTCACCGCGGCGATAAAGGTCGAAGTATTCTTTTACAACTTCTAACGGCAAACCGCCGTCCTTCAGGCAAATGATAAATTCAATTCTGTGCAGATCGTCTTCCCGATAGTCTCGAATGCCGTTCACTCTGTTGACAGGTTCGATTAATCCGATTTCTTCATAGTATCTAAGAGTCGATACGGGCAAGCTATATTTCTCGCTGACTTCTTTGATTTTCATGTTTTTTTCCTCCTCTCAATAAAAGTATAATCTTTCAATCTAGCTTGAGGTCAATGGTTATTGTTGGAGGAGAAATGTCTAATTTTGTAATAATTTTATATTTTTGTGAAAATAGTCATGGAAATTGTCGAATGTGTCATGTAAGATTATTAAAGAAAGAAGCGTTTGATGAAAGGGCTGCATACATATATGAAGGTAGAACAATATATTGAACAGCTAGAATCGAAGGGATTTCAACTAGGAGAAGACGGCAAGGGCTTTATTTTTTTTGGCAAAGAAATGACGAACGCACCGGATGAATTAGTGAACGCGGCGATCGAGCTGACGCTGAAGTCAAAAATTACATTCGACGGCAGCTTCTTTATTTCTTTACTGGAATCTATGATGAGCCAGGAAATTCAATCCCGCAAAGAAGCTCTACAATTTGCAGAAGAGTATAAGTTGCTTGTATAATGATGGAAATAGTTGCGAAAAGCGTTGAAGAGGAAAAGTAAAATGATGGCAGTCTGTACAGAGAGCTTCGGTAGCTGAGAAGAAGCGAGATCGCGCATTTGAACAATGGCCTTGGAGCTGCGTGCTGAAACGTCTTTGAAGATGGAGTAGGTGACGACGAGGTTTGGCTCTCGTTACAAAAAGCCACAGTATAAGAATGCAGGCGCATTCCGTACTGAATGAGTCCGACAGTGTGAGCTTTCGGAGAACAAAGGTGGTACCACGCGGAGCAATCCCCGTCCTTTTCTTTTTTATAAAGAAGAGGGCGGGGTTTTTTTATTGATAAGGAAGTTCAACTTTGAAATTGAAAGTTGTCTAACCTTATACCTGCCGCATGGCTCCTTTCCCATTGGAGTTGTATCAAGGAGTATATCACGAAAAAGGACCGGTAACGGTTTTTCTAGGAGGATGATGGAGAGATGGCAGTATTTATTGGAGGGGCTTGGCCATATGCAAATGGTTCGCTTCATGTTGGCCACGTATCAAGTTTGTTGCCAGGGGATATTTTGGCCCGTTATTATCGTTTGAAGGGTGAAGAGGTGTTGTATGTTTCAGGTAGTGATTGCAATGGAACACCGATTGCTATTCGCGCCAAGCAGGAAGGCGTGCCGATGCAACAGATTCAAGAGCACTATCATCAGGAGTTTGCTTCTTGCTTCGAAAAATTAGGCTTTAGTTATGACTGTTATACGAGGACTGATGAAGCGCATCATCATGAAGTAGTGCAACGATTTTTTTTGGAATTATATGAAAATAAACATATTTATAAAAAAGAAGAGGAACAACTATATTGCGGAAGATGTGAGCAGTTTTTGCCTGACCGTTATGTGGAGGGCACTTGTCCGGAATGCAATCAGCCGGCACGAGGCGATCAATGTGATCATTGTTCGGCGATATTTGAAGCAGGGGAGCTGCTGGAGATGAGCTGCAAGCTTTGCGGCACCGAGCCATCTTTGCAGCCGACCGAGCATTTTTATTTCAAGCTGTCGTCTTTTCAGCAAGAAATCGAAGAACTGATTGATAATGTAAAAGGAAAATGGCGCGGAAATGCCGTTGATCTCAGCCAACGTTATGTGAATGAAACGTTGAAGGATCGAGCCATTACAAGAGATTTGCCGATTGGTATTTCGGTTCCGCTTGCCGGCTATGATTCTAAGAAAATTTACGTTTGGATGGAAGCTGTGGCAGGCTACTACACAGCGAGCCGGCTTTGGGAGAAGCGAACGGGCAACAGTTATTTACCGTTTTGGCAAAACGAGACCAAAGCGTATTATGTGCATGGAAAAGACAATATTCCGTTTCATAGCATCATTTGGCCGGCGTTGATGAGCGCTGCAAATCTTGAGCAGAAGCCAACCTATATAATCTCTAATGAGTATGTGACGCTTGAGAAACGGAAGATTTCAACGAGCCGCAATTGGGCGGTGTGGCTGCCAGATTTGCTCGAGCAATACGAAAGTGACAGCATCCGTTATTTTCTGACCATTAATGCACCGGAGCAGCGCGATACGGATTTTTCATGGCGGGAATTCATATACAGCCATAACAGCGAACTGTTAGGGGCATACGGCAATTTCGTTAATCGGACGTTGAAGTTTATTGAAAAGAATATGAATGGATATGTACCGGTACGTCTGGTTTCTGAAGCGATTGAAGCGGAGATCAGACAGTTGTATTCGACAGTCGGAGCTTCAATTGAGGAAGGGAAAATGAAGCATGCTTTGGAGATAATTTTTGAGTATGTACGGAAGGCGAATAAGTATTTTGATGAGCGACAGCCATGGATTCAAATCAAAAACAATTTACCTGCCTGTGAACAAACGATTTTCACTTGTTTGCAGATGATCGCCAACTTGGCACAGCTGCTTGAGCCGTTTTTGCCGTTTTCAAGTGAGAGGGTGAGGAAGAAACTTGGCTTGAAGGATGCGGTGTGGGGCTTTGTGCAAATTGCTATTACTGAGATTCGGGATGTAAAGCCGCTTTTTGAAAGAATTCCAAATGAACGGATAGAAGAGGAACGGGAAGCTTTAGGGCTGACGGAGGCTGAAATACTTAAACGCTAATTTGGTATAACTTATGCAAGATGATAAATTTTCTAGGGAGAGAATAACTATGAATGAAGCAGCACGAGTGTATTGGAATGAATTTTGGGAGTCTCAAAATCAAGAAAAACCGGAAAGTGTAAGTGCGTGGCAATTCGGTGATAATCCAGAATATTTAGCTCAATTAGTAATAGACGGCATAAAAACAGCCACTTGTTCAGGACATGTTTTTTATGAAATTGAAAATGAACCAGTGCCTTCGATTGGAGATTACGGCATTATTTTAAACAGTAAAGATGAACCTTTAGCGATTATTAAAACCATTGATGTGAAATTGATGCCAATGAATGAGGTTCCGGAAGACTTTGCTATTGCAGAAGGTGAAGGAGATAGAACATACCGATATTGGAAAGAAGTACATGAAAGTTTCTTTACTGAGGAACTAAGAGCATTAGGACTTGAATATTCGGAAGATATGATGTTGGTATGTGAGCGTTTTGAATTAGTAGATGTAAGAAAACTTGATGGGGGGTTCCTTTCATAAAGAGTTTGATGTTGTGAAGAGGTAGCGGATATAAAACAGGGAAAAACGCTCAGTATTCTGAGCGTTTTATGTGCATTTAAATTAATGACTATGATGCTGATCTTGAAGTTTAGTTGAAGTTTTGACAGGCCATTCAGCTAAAATAATCCCAGCCAAAATCAGTGTACACCCAGCAATCATACTGGCAGTAAAGGCTTCGTTGATGACGAAGTACGATGTCAAAGCGGCAAATACCGGCTCAAGAGCGAAAATTAACGCAACACGGGTCGGAGATGTGTACGCCTGAAAATAAGTTTGTGCCAAAAATGCGAATGCCGTCGCTAATATCGCAGTCACAAGCAATCCAATTACCACTTCCGGCTGCAACAGCACATCAAGCTGATACATTTTGCCCGGCTGTTCAAACAAGAGACTGCCGATGAATGACAGAAGCGAGACGACGCCGATTTGCAGAATGGTTAGCGGTATTGCGTGGTATTTTGCCGCATATTTGCTCGTCATAATAATATGCATCGCAAAGCTGACTGCACATAACAGCACAAGAAAATCTCCGAATCCGAATGAAGAGCTCTGCATCATTGTCATCATATATAAACCGCCGGCAGCAAAGATAACACCGAGAATGATGTTACGGTTTAACGGATATTTTAATAGAAGAAATGAAAGTAACGGAACTAATACGACACTTAATCCGGTAATGAATCCTGCTTTAGCAGGTGTCGTATATAGCAGGCCGAATGTTTGAAAACCGTATCCGAGACATAGCCATGTTCCGAGTATGAACCCTGATTTAATGCTTTCTTTCGTGAAATGAAGCTTGTTTTTTTTCGTAAAAACTAAGTATATTATCGATAAGATAACAAAAGCAATAAAGAAACGAATAGCGTTAAAGCTGAATGGTGTCAGAAAAGAAATGGCATCTTGCACAATAACAAACGTCGAGCCCCAAACAAATACGACGAGAAGCAGTGTGAAGTCCGCAATGAACTTTTTATTCAACTTATGTCTTCCTTGCATTGCTGGACAGCTTTGCGAGCCAGCTCATCTGCGGTTTTATTTTGACTGCTCGGAATCCATTTGATGAAAAATAACGGGATTTCCTTAGATAATTTCACTGCTTGCTCTAATAGTGGGGCATACTTTTTGTTTTTGGCAAATTCTTTTTCCATTGCTGACCAAATCGCTTGCGAGTCTGTGCGGAAGGAAACGGTTTGTGCATTTTTTTGACAGCATATTTCCAGCGCTTTAATTAATGCCCAATACTCTGCCTCATGATTATCCATCACTCCGAGAGGAATCGCGAATCGATCTACAACGCCATTCTCCTTCATGAAAATTCCAGCTCCGCTAGGACCGGGATTCCCTGCGCTTGCACCATCAATATAAACCTCTAGCATAGAGTCCAATCCTCCATCTATGTGTAATATTTACCCTTATTATATATTGATTGACAACTGTAAGCGAATTCTTCGAACAAAAATCGAGTGAATTCGAGGAAGTTCTGGTGGTGCCATCGACAAAAAACGGGGAGTGACAGGCACCAAAAAAGCCAGCAGATTTTTATAATCTGCCGGCCTTCTATTTATACAGCTTGCTGTAGTTTTTCGTTTTGTTGTTCTTCTTCAGGGAATTTGAAGCGTTTTGCTGCGTAGCCGAATGGTGTGGCTAATACTGATACGACAGCTTTTAGGATGTAGGTTGTGAAGAAGATTTGCAGCCATATTTCGAATGAGTACAGTCCCCAGAAGGCGATGCCTGTGAAGACTAGAGTATCGAGCAATTGGCTGATTAGTGTGCTTCCGTTATTGCGGATCCAGAACTGTGAATCCTTCGGAAATCGTTTACGGATTGCCGAGAAAATCATTACGTCAGTATGCTGACTGACTACATATGCGGCTAAGCTCCCGATCGCCAGCTGCGGAAGCAATCCAAAAATGCTTTCTAGCGAGCTTTGACTGAAGTCTCCAACACCCGGTTCAAATAAAAGCACCATTTGCATAATAAGCGTCATCGCAAGTAATGTGAAGAAGCCAAGCCAAACAGCTTTCTTCGCTTCCTTTCTCCCGTAACGTTCATTAATGATATCCGTTACAAGAAAGGCAGAAGCATACATTGTATTTCCGAGTGTCGCTGACATGCCGAATACTTCAATCGATTTGATGACTTGGAGATTGCTTAACACCGTTGCAAATCCAACCCATACAAATAGGCCGGTTTTACCGAACATACGATACATCAGCAAAACGAGACTGAAGTTGATAAGAATAAAAATTAAACCAAAAATTTCATTGAACATGATTACATGTTACCTCCCTAGTTTTGTTAGAGCGGGATGGTTTCGAACCGCTTTAATATGAAATTGTTTTGACTATGAAAGAAACAGCTGAAAGGTTTCATTTTCAACAGCCATCTGTATATAATAATAAACAATCACAAATTATTCAATCCCTATTTTGCAAGGGGATTGAAGGTAATTTTTAACCGAGTAAAAGAGTGGAGGCTGTCGATATGAAAGTTTATGTAACATGGAAGTATAAACATTCCAAAAAGCCAACATGCATTTTCCAATCGGAATATATCGATGGAGCAGCTGCTCTAATCATTGCCGAGGATCTCGAGAAAACGGGAAGAGCGCATGATATTACATTTACTGATGAGAAAGACTTAAAATGGAGCAAAAAAGAATTGAAAAAGCTGCTTGAGGAAGTAAAGGAAGAGCCACAAGACGTGGCAATATACTTTGACGGTGGATTTAATCGTGAAGCCGGGTTGGCCGGACTCGGCGTAATCATTTATTATAAGCAAAATGATAAACAATACCGTATTCGTCAAAATAAGCTGATGGAGCAGCTTGATAACAATAACGAGGCTGAGTATGCCGCCTTTTACGAAAGTTTGCGTTTATTAGAGGAGATTGGTGTTCACCATCAATCTTGTACATTTAAAGGCGATTCGCAAGTTGTGTTGAATCAGCTTTCAGGTGATTGGCCATGTTTTGATGATGTATTGAACAGATGGGCTGACCGAATTGAAGAGAAGATGGAGGAAATGGGCATTCATCCTATGTATGAGCCGATTTCTAGAAAAGAAAATAAAGAAGCTGATGCGCTTGCGTCACAGGCTTTAGAGAGAACAATGATCAATAGTACAATTGAATTGTCCGGCAAGGAGGAACTATGAGTAAGAAACAAAAAAGAATGATGCTGCTCGATGAGGTTGACCGGACACTTCGTGAATATTGTGAGGGCTGCTTTCTGTACAGTACTCATAGAAAAGAGTTTGGCAGAACGTATGCTCATAAGTTTTGTCTATCACATTGCACGGTCGGGGAGCAATTAAGAGAAGCGGGAAACCAAATTAATAAGATTAAGAAATAACCGCAATCTATGCATATATCTTCCATTGCTTTGTCTAACTTTGGTAAAATAGAAAGAAAAACAATTGGGGAGAGGAAAATGAAACAATCCAACCAATATATAACCCCGCTAACACACGATGAGATTGACAAACTGCTTGACCAATATAAAGATTTTGATTATACAATTGCTGAAATTGGTGCTGAAAAAGAAAAGAAGCTGCCGAGGAATATGAAAGAAAAAATTAAAGAATTAACTCATGGAATCGATGAAGCTTCTGCGCATGTAGAAGAGATTTTTCAATATGTAAGAAGGAAAGAGGAAATACCGATTAAACAGGTCATGAATGACATAGTGCCGATCATTCAACAGGCTTCGGAAGTACCGCATGTTTATTATTTGTTTAAAGAGCTTCAGGATAAGGATGATTACACATATCGTCACAATATTTGCGTTGCTGTTATTTCAGCCATGATTGGGAAGTGGTTAGGTTATAATGGAGAGCAACTCCATGAGCTCGAAATAGCAGGATTATTTCATGATATCGGTAAAACGAGAATTCCGCTTTATTTGTTACATAAACGCGGAAAGTTGACGTCAAGCGAAGTGGATGAGATGAATAAGCATACCATTTATGGTTATAAGATTATTCAAAATACCCCTTCGCTCTCGGATGCTGTCGCTCTATCAGCATTGCAGCACCATGAACGAATGGACGGAAAAGGATATCCGTTTCAATTACGGGCGAAACAAATTCATCCGTATGCGAAAATCATCAATGTCGCCGATGTTTTCCATGCTTTATCGTCGGAGCGCTCCTATAAAAAAGCGGTACCGTTTTATCAAGTGATTACTCATATGAATGATACGCTGCATGGACGATTCGATCCTGTTACAATCATTACTTTTTTGCATAAAATGACGGAAATGCTTGTCGGAAAAACAGTACTATTAAATAATGGACAAAAAGGCACGATTGTCATGAATAATCAATATAGGCCGCTTCGGTCGGTAATCCAAATGGAGAATGGTCGCATTATAGATTTGCAGCAGCAGCCCGAACTTCATATTGAAAAGGTATTGACGTTTATATAGCGAAAAAGCGCGAAACAGGTGATGTTCGCGCTTTTTATTATATTTAATCTTTTTTAAGCTGTTGCCGATGCGTCTCATTTAATTGTTTGATTTCAGCAATTATCTTCACCACTTCAGCTTTTGCTTCGGGAAATTCGCGGTTCCAGTGCTGTACAAGTGCCGGCATTGATTTAGCGATGTGACTGTACAAAGCCCACTTTACCACTTGATCTTTTTTTGCATCGTCACTTTCTCCTAAAAGCAGTTCTGTATATTTTTTCAGTAATATATCAAACTCCTCATTAAAGCTCATTTTCAGGACCACCTTTCATATACAAGGTCATTATTTGTATTTTATCACGTACCTGCACTATTCAACATGATGATTTGAAAATGGGCATGTTTATTTTTATCAAAAAAAATGGTATAGCTAAGTAAAAGCTATACTGTCAGTAATAGTGAGGGGAGTAATATTTAATGAAATATAGTGTTGAAAAACAAAAGTTGCCGAATACGGCTGCGAGCCTGAAAGAAGACTTACAGCGGCTAGGCTTACGCGAAGGAATGACTGTGATTGTTCATTCTTCTCTGAAGTCGCTTGGATGGGTTTGCGGGGGGCCGGTAGCGGTCGTTAACGCTTTGATGGAAACAGTCGGCAAGGAAGGAACAATTGTGATGCCGACGCAATCAGCAGATTTAAGCGATCCGTCATTTTGGGAAAATCCTCCCGTACCCGAGGAATGGTGGGAAACGATCCGTCAAGAGATGCCAGCCTTTGACCCTCGTACAACCCCGACGCTTGGAATGGGTTCAATTGTCGAATGCTTTCGTACATATGAAGGAGTCACGCGCTCCTATCACCCGACAACCAGTTTTGCCGCCTGGGGCAAGCATGAAGCGGCTATTACGAGCGAACAATCTTTGTCTTATTCTTTAGGCGAAGAATCACCTTTGCAAAAACTGTACGATTTAAATGCGTATGTGCTGCTGCTCGGTGTCGGCTACGGCAACAACACAAGCCTTCATTTGGCTGAGCATTACGCAAACAGTTGCTTTACTTTCCGACAGTGCTCGCCAATTATGGAAGAAGGCAAGCGTGTCTGGAAGGAATATGAGGAATTCATTTATGATGTTGATAGCTTTCCAGAACTTGGCAAGGAGTATGAACAAAAGCATGAAGTTTCAATCGGGTATGTCGGAAAAGCGGAGAGCCGCCTAATGCTGCAAAGAGATTTAGTGGACTTTGCGAAGGTTTGGTTTGAAGCGAGGAAGATTCATTATTGATGGCTTTAGAATGATTTCTCATGATGTTGTTGAATGAAGGGCCGTTTATGCAACGATGAGGGCCTTGTTTAGTAGTGGTCCAAAGAATAGAAGAGTGCTCATGAAAATAAGTGCTCTCACAAATTAATATGCGAAACAGCTGATTATCACTGCCAGAAGCAGAATGCCTCCAATTACAGCTGCGTAGTGCTGATTGTTTCGTTTACGCTCCCTTCCGGTTATTTAATTATAAATATTTCAGGAAAATAGATAAATAAAGGAGGGTGTCTATGCTATTCTATCGGGGGAGAAACCAAAAAGGACCAGCATCCCCATACTGGTCCTTTTCTATCTATTTAACCCCAATACCCCATTGTTTGATCGTGTGTTACGCTTTTTGCTCAGAAGCAGATTGCTCTTCTAAAAGCATTGTGCCGTTCTTAGCAAAGTTTGTATGCATTTCGAAAGCTTTTTCTAATACGTGAGGAGTTTGTCCGCCTCTCGTTAAAGCTTCTGTATAGTAATCCCAAAGTTGTTGTTTGTACATTGGGTGCACACAGTTTGTGATGATTGCTTCAACACGTTGTCTTGGTGCCATTCCGCGAAGATCCGCATAGCCTTGTTCAGTAACGATAACGTCTACATCATGCTCAGTGTGGTCTACGTGTGACACGAATGGTACGATTGAAGAAATTTTGCCGTCTTTAGCGATTGATTTTGTTACGAAAATGCCAATACGAGCATTACGTGCAAAATCACCAGAACCGCCGATACCGTTCATCATTTTTGTACCAGTAACGTGTGTTGAGTTTACGTTTCCGTAGATGTCTAATTCAAGCGCAGTGTTGATTGCGATTAGACCCATACGGCGGATAAGTTCCGGATGGTTAGAGATTTCTTGTGGACGAAGGATAATCTTGTCCGCATATTTCTCAAAGTTTCCGAAAACAGTTTTCATTTTCGCTTCAGATAATGTGAATGATGAAGCAGAAGCAAATTTAACTTTGCCAGCATCGATCAAGTCGAACATTGCATCTTGAAGTACTTCAGAGTAAACCTCTAAATCTTCAAACTCAGAATCTAGCATACCGTCAAGAACAGCATTCGCTACAGAACCAACACCTGATTGGATAGGAGCTAATTTTTCAGTAAGATTTCCTTTTTTAATTTCAGCACGAAGGAAGTCTAATAGATTGTTAGCGATTTCTTGTGTTTCAGCATCAGGCGGAACCATAGCTGAAGGAGAATCCGGCCAATCAGTGATTACGATACCTTTAATCTTTTCGATATCCACTTTAATGCCTTTTGTACCGATACGGTCAGAAGCATTTACTAAAGGAATCGCTTTACGTGAGCCTTGCTCTTCCGGAGTATAAATATCGTGTATTCCTTCAAGTGCTTGTACATGAGCTAAGTTAACCTCAACGATGATGTTCTTTGCATGGTCAGCGAAGATGTTGTTGTTACCAACTGAAGTAGTAGGAATGATGTATCCATCTTCAGTGATTGCAACCGCTTCCAAGATGGCGAAATCAATGCCGTCAGTAATTGTGTTCTGACGCACCATTTCAGCCAATTGAGATAAATGAATGTCAGTATAGAACATGTTTCCTGAGTTAATGCTTTTTCTCATCACAGGATCAGCTTGGAATGGTGTACGTTTGTTAATGATTCCAGCTTCAGCCATTTTTGTATCAACATCTGCTCCAAGTGAAGCACCTGTAAGAACGTTTACTTTAAAAGTTTCATTTTCAGCGCGTTTTACTAGTGCGTGTGGAACCGCTTTCGCATCACCGCATTTAGTGAATCCGCTTAACCCCAATGTCATACCGTCTTGAATCCAAGAAGCAGCTTCCTCAGCCGTTACGATTCTGTCATGTAGGCGAGGATCTCTAATTCGATCTAAGTTAGTTGCCATTTTCATCCCTCTTTCGTAAGAAACTAAATTCATTTTACTACTACTTGTTCATCAATTAGACAAATTTGGACGATATTAGAATGATTTTGGATAGAAGACGATATTTCATGGTTGAAACAGAATTTTTTTAGAATGATAGAAGTTTTCTGAAATAACTGGAATAAGATTGGCTGACAGGAATTTGCGAGCCATCTGACATAGATAATATAAATGTCGAATGAGTATCCGGGAATATCTCTGTTATGTGATTCACATTCACAATATAAGAGCGATGGCATCTTATAAATGACTCATTTGGCAATATATAATCAAACTCTTGCAAAGTGTATTTGTGCGTTCCTGTATTTTTCTCGGAATATACAAATGTTTTCCGCTCTTTGGCTTCCAAATAAATGACTTCAGAGAAAGGAATTGGAATCCAGCCATCATTTGATTTAACAGTAATCACTGCTTTTCCGTGTGTTGTTGCTGGGAAAATAGCAGTTACGCATCCTTGCAATTCTCCATTTTTAAAAAACGGAATTGCTTGCCCCTCGTAAGGTATACCGAATACTTCTCTATTAATGAATTCAGAAACCTTCTTTTTGGTATTCAATGCTTTATGGGCCATTGTTCCTTCTTTAACCGGATCGCCTGGTTTAATTTTTAGGTTAACGCGCTTGCTCGGACGGTAATAAATATATTTTTCTTTATCCGAAACAGCAATTGAAATTTCATCCGAAAACAATTCTCCTATAATATCAAAGAATGAATCAGTAGATAAAAGCTCCATTTAATAATCCCCCTAGGACGCTTGAAAGAATGATAAATTTCTTGCTTCGACATTTTTCTATCATACTTCAAACAAAAATCTTCTTTTTTTATCCCAACTTTATTGTATTTCTTTTTCAAGATAATTTCTATTTTTGCGACTTATTAAGTTAGATATATGATAAATGTCATGTTCATTACATGACAGCTATGTCTGTTCGATTGATATCTTTTTTTATTATAATGAGCTTACTAATAAATAGAAGGGAATTAAATTGTTTATGAGCAAAATCAAACAAAAGCAAAATCTTCTTAGAAAGCAAGTTGTTCCGTATGAGAAAGCGGAGATGAAGAAGAGCGTGCGTCAACTGGTTAATACATTTATTCCTTTTTTTGCGCTATGGATTGCTGCCTATGCAAGCTTATCCGTATCCTATTTACTCACGTTATTTTTTGGCATATTAACAGCCGGGTTTGTCGTCAGGATGTTCATTATTTTCCATGACTGCTGCCACAACTCATTTTTTAAAAGCCATCGGGCCAATGTAATTTTCGGAAATATTACAGGGATAGTGACTGGATTTCCGTTCATGCAATGGAGACATGAGCATAATGTCCACCATGCTTCAAGCGGCAATTTGGATAAGCGCGGTGTTGGCGATATCTGGGTGATGACGGTCGATGAATATATGGCCGCAACTCCAAAGGAGCGCTTAGCATACCGTTTATACCGCAATCCGCTTGTCATGTTCGGTTTGGGACCACTTTATTTAATGCTTTGGACGAATCGTACTAATAGAAAAGGCGCCCGCAAAAAAGAGCGCATGAATACGTACTATACAAATGCAGCTATTGTTAGCATCATTGCGGTTTTATGTTATACAATAGGGTGGAAGGCATTCCTGTTGGTTCATGGACCGATTGTGTTTATCGCAGCGATGCTTGGCATCTGGCTATTTTATGTGCAACATACATTCGAGGACTCTTATTTTGAAGAGAGCGATGAATGGGAATATGTTAAAGCAGCTGTAGAAGGAAGCTCTTATTATCAGCTTCCGAAAGTTTTGCAATGGGTTACTGGCAATATCGGCTATCATCACGTGCATCATTTAAGTCCGCGTGTGCCGAATTATAAATTAGAAGAGGCGCATGAAAATGTAGCGCCATTACAGAATGTTCCGACGGTTACGTTAAAGACGAGTCTAGAATCTCTAAAATTCCGCCTTTGGGATGAAGAGGAGAAGAAATTCGTCACATATAGGGATATAAAGAGGATTTTACAAAAGCAAGCTGTTTAGTCAAATTAAATGAGGTTTTAGCATGCTTAAGAAATATATTGCGTATTACAAAAACAACGGAATTGTGCCGTATATTTGGATGATTCTTTGTGTGCTGCCTTTTTATTTTATTTTTCAGGCGACATCGACGTTCAAAATCATTATCGGAATCGTCCTTACGGTTATTTTCTTAGTAATTTACCGGATTGCTATTACGGCTAAAGGTTGGTCTGTCTATGTTTGGGCATCTATCTTAATAGCAATCTCAGTTTCTGCGATTACTTTGTTTAGCTATGTATATTTTGGCTTTTTCCTTGCCTATTATATCGGTAATATTAAGCAGAAATCAGCTTTTTTCACGTTTTATTTCATTAATGGTGTAACTTCATCAATTGCTATCAACTTTATTTTGCTTCAGCAAGAACCTTTATTGATGAAGCAGCTGCCGTTCGTAATTATCGTCTGGATCAGTATCTTTTTGCTACCGCTGACAATCCGGAGCCGAAAAGTGAAGGAACAGTTGGAAATAAAACTTGAAGATGCCAACAAGAAGATTGCTGAACTTGTTTTAATTGAAGAGCGGGACCGTATATCGCGCGACTTGCATGATACGTTAGGTCAGAAGCTTTCACTGATCGGGCTTAAGGCAGATTTGGCAAGACGGGTGATGAACAATGATCCGGAAGCGGCACGAAATGAATTGAAGGATGTGCAGCAAACGGCGCGAACAGCGCTGAATGAAGTTAGACAACTTGTTTCATCGATGCGTAGCATTCGCTTAAAGGATGAAATTGTACGGGTAACCGATATGCTTGAAGTCGCGCAAATTGAATTTAATGCCATACAGCTGCCAAAGTTGAAAAACGTTACATTGTTGACGGAAAATATTTTGAGTATGTGTTTAAAAGAAGCTGTTACGAATATTGTAAAGCATAGCGGTGCAACAGCATGTTCAATTACAATTGAGCAATCGGCAAATGGTATTCAGATGAAAATCCACGATAATGGCCGATTTAAAGATTATGAATCAAGCTTTGAACGCGGACATGGACTGACAGGCATGAAGGAACGACTCGAATTTGTAAACGGCAGTCTTGATATAAAAATCTCTGAAGGAACGACCTTAATTATTACTGTTCCCAATGATGTAAAGCAAACAGACTAGGAGGAAGTTCGATGATAACAATTGTAATTGCGGAAGACCAGAAAATGCTTCTTGGAGCGTTCGGTTCCTTGCTGGGGTTGGAGGAAGATATGACTGTAGTGGGGAAAGCGGCAAATGGAGAGGAAGCAATTGCACTTGTTGAGAAGTTCCATCCGGATGTTTGCATCATGGATATTGAAATGCCGGGGAAAAGTGGCTTAGAGGCAGCTGAGGAGCTGAAAGGGAAGTGCAAGGTTATTATTTTGACTACCTTTGCCCGAACAGGTTATTTTCAGCGGGCCCTTAAGGCAGGTGTCAGCGGCTATTTATTGAAAGACAGCCCGAGTGAAGAGCTGGCAAATTCAATCAGAAGCGTATTGTCAGGCAGGAAAATTTATGCCCCTGAGCTAATGGACGGAGTGTACGGTGAAGAAAATCCGCTCACTGACCGGGAAAAGGCCGTGCTTGGACTTGTCGCCGACGGCAAAGATACAAAAGAAATTGCCAATCAGCTAAGCATCACAGCCGGCACGGTGCGAAACTATATTTCAACTATTCTGGATAAACTTGAGGTAAAGAACAGGATAGAAGCCATTAAACGCTCGAAGGAAAAGGGCTGGTTTAAATAATACAATGGACAGCTGCATGCTGTCTTTTTATTTTGTTCACAACATGCTATATAATTAAGAACAAGTCTTTTTAAAATGAGGGCATGAAATGGATAAAGAATATTTAAGAAAAGAAGATGTATGCAAATGCGGAGGCAAGCTGGTGCTGACTAGCACGAAGCCTGTTTGGGTGCATTGTGACGATCCGTATTGTGATTATGTCGTGATGTATGGTGATTTTCAAGTAGACCGGATTTTCAAAACGTATAGCCAAAGCAAATTTGAGAAGGATGGACCGAATAAAGGCCTTTATAAGGGAAGTCCTGTTGTTATACATATTAAGGATATAAAAAAGAACTTTCGATTTAAAGATGAATGAGGGGCATCCAATTGGATAGCCCCTTTATGTTTCGCTCAGCAATTCTTTAAGTAAATCTAAATTTAATGGACCGATTACTTTTTGTTTCAGTATGCCGTTTTCGTCGATGAAATAAGTGGTGGGAAGGGAAATCACTTGATATAAATCACTTACTTCACCGCGTTCGTCAAGTGGAATCGGAAAAGTCAGGTTGTTGTCAGAGACGAATTTTTTGACGGTGTCTTTGCTTTTGTCTTCTTTCGTCAAATTGACGGACAAGAGGACGACCTCTTCATTTTTTTCATCATAAAATTTCTGCAAAACCGGCATTTCCGTTCTGCACGGTGCACACCAGCTCGCCCAAAAATTTAAAATCACCTTCTTGCCCTTATAATCTTTCAATTCAACAGTCTTCCCGTCAAGCGTAGACAACTCGAAATTCGGAGCCGGATAACCCTGCTTAATCTCTGCTGCAGAACTATCACCAGTCGGCATCAGAAAAAACAAAAGCACAAACGCCAAAACTAGCCAAATCTTTCTCAAATACAACTGAATCATCTCCTTTATTTTTTAGTATAGACATAAATGGTGCCTATCACTCCTCGGGTTTTGTCGAAACGTTATTTGATAGTGCCTGTCACTTCTCGCATTTCCTCGATTTTCTCAAAAAGATTGGTAGGGAGGTTGTTTGCAAGTTATATACATCGCAGCCACTATTAACCAAGGCTTGATTAATAGTATTGAGAATATTATATGTAGTACAATAACAAGGACCAACGTACTAAAGGGGATTGGAAATGGGAGATATAAAAAGCAATAACAAAGGGGTATTTTTAATAGTAGGAATTTTAATCGCTTTGACAGTTTTAGGTTCATTTGTTGACGCAGGAACTGTAGTGAATGACGAAGGATTCCGTCATTTGCGATTTTAATTGAAGCAGTAGAAAAAGTGCCTGTCACTCCCCGAATTTTCTTTTGACAAATTGCGGGGAGTGACAGGCACTATTCTTCTATTTTACATAAAAGTAATCGGCATCTCTTTATCTAAAAAGATGTTCGTTTGACGCGGTTTTGTTTGTGCGATGATTTTGCCGTTGCGGACGGAGTACAGTACTTCGGATTGTAGGCGAAGCGCATGGTAGCCGTCTTGGGCATTAAGAACAATGAAGTTGGCTGGGTTTCCTTCTTTAATTCCGTAAGTATCTAACTGTAATGCTTTCGCGCTGTTTTCAGTTACAAAACGCAGTCCGTTTGCGATGTCGCTGTAGCCCATTAGCTGCGATACATGCAGACCCATATGAAGGACTTGCAGCATATTTCCATTGCCAATCGGATACCAAGGATCCATAATGTCATCGTGTCCGAAGCATACATTCAAGCCGTTTTGCTCCAACTCTTTCACGCGCGTTAAACCGCGGCGTTTCGGATACGTATCGAAGCGTCCTTGCAGGTGAATGTTCACAAGCGGATTTGCGACAAAATTCATTTCCGCAAGACCAAGCACGCGCATTAATTTATACGTATATGCATCATTGTATGAGCCCATTGCCGTCGTGTGGCTCGCTGTAACACGGCCTTGGTAGTCGTTCATAATCGTTTCGCGGGCAACGACTTCAATATGGCGTGATTGTTCATCATCGATTTCATCGCAATGAATGTCGATAGGTTTATCGTATTTCTTGGCGATTTTAAAAATTTCACGAATCGATTCAACACCGTCTTCACGTGTGAATTCGAAGTGCGGAATACCGCCGACAACATCAGCGCCCATCTTCATCGCTTCTTCAACAAGTTCCAGACCGTTACGGTAAGAAATCAGTCCTTCTTGAGGGAAGGCAACGATTTGCAAATCAACGTAATTCTTCATTTCTTCTTTCACTTCAAGCATCGCTTCTAAAGCGACTAATGTCGGGTCAGTCGTATCAACATGTGTACGAACCGCACCGATTCCGTTGGCAATTTGCCAGCTTAACGCTTTCTTTGCTCGTTCTTTCACATCTTCTTTTGTTAAAAATTCTTTACGCTCCGACCAACGTTGGATGCCTTCAAACAGTGTGCCGCTTTCGTTCCAGCGCGGCTGTCCTGCTGTTAAAGTCGTATCCAGATGAATATGCGGCTCGATAAACGGAGCTGAAACCAGTTTTCCTTCCAAATCGAATGTTTCGAAGTTATCAAAGCCGGCAGTGCCAGCCTCGACAATTTTCGTAAATGTATCATTTTCAATAATTAAATCCCATAAGCCTTCACGGCCGAAGATTGCTGCATTAGCCCACTTTTTCATATACTACTTCTTCCTCCTCAATTTCCGTAACAGGGGATGTTTTCATAACTTTAACGGCAACAAAGTAAACAATTCCTGTAATGAATAATGTGTTTAGTGATGAAATACCCGGCAACGTTAAACCGGAAATCACACCGACAGCCCAAGCAATTACCGCCGGAATATGAACATTTTGAATGTTCGCTCTTTCGTAATCGATATATTGGCGTTTTTTAATAAAATAATAGTCGACAATAATGATTGACCCGATTGCCGGCAAGGTAGATCCTAGGAATGTCAGCCAGCTTGTGAAATTATTGTAAAGCACGATAGCGAACACTGTACCGATTGTTCCGTTCATCATAACCATGAATACTTTCGGCTTTTTGAACATTGTGGCGAAACCAAGACCTGATGCATAAAGCGAGTTGTCATTCGTTGTCCAAATGTTTAATCCGAGTACAAGTACTGCCGGCAATAGTAATCCTTGTGAAAGCATAACGTCTGAAATATCGTTGTGACCAGTTGCGATGACGCCGATGACACCGAATAGGAACATTAATGAATTTCCTAAGAAAAAGGCAATAACAGTTGTTGATACTGCGTCTTTTCCTGATTTTGCGTAACGTGCAAAGTCTGGAGTCAATGTTCCTGCACTGATGAATGAACCGATTGTGATTGTTAAAGCTGCTGCCAATGAAAGAGATGTTGTCGGTGTGTAAGCGAATAACTCGCTCATCCCGCCTATGTCGGTAACGGCTTTTGTTGCACTAAATGATCCTAATATAGCGATTGCCGGTACTGCAATAAAACTTAAAATCGTTAAAGCTTTCATGCCGAAGTAAGCTGTTGCTGTCATTAAAATACCTGTAACGATGACGATACCTACTAATGGAAGACCAGTCAGTTTAGAAACCGGATATGCGAACATGCCAAGACCTACCCCGAACCAGCCGATTTGTGTAGCGGAAAGCATGAATGAACTAATGTAAGCTCCCTTGATGCCGAAAGAGTATTGGGCAAGAAGGTGAGTTGATAATCCTGTTTTTGCTGCAATATAGCCAAGTGCTCCTGTAAATGCTCCTAATATAATGTTACCGATTAAAATGGCACCCAACGTTTGCGCGAAGGTCATACCTTCTCCTAGTGATCCGCCAGCCCACATACTAGCTGAGTAGAATGTTAATCCGAGCATGACAACCAGCATTTTCATGAAGCTGTTTCTAGCTCCTTTCGGCACTGATTGAAACGAATAATCTTTATCTTGCATTTGCATTGAAATTCCTCCCAAGTTTTTAATCCTTGGTGAGCATAAAAAAACCACTTGTCAAGATCTGACAAGTGGTTTGCCTAAAGAGACATACGTATTCTACTCAAAAAGAATACAGTACACCCTACATACACGCCCACCTTGTCAGCCTCACGGGACTGAACTTAAAGGTTCTTTTTAAATTAACGTTATATTAATATAGTTTTTGGTGTGTTGTAAATGGTAAATGGTGGTACCTTACGCCACCCGAAATTCCTCAGTTTTTGTCGAATGGTTATCCAAGAGCCTATGATAGGATATTTTTCACTTCCGAAATATTGAGTTTTATTGTATGATTAATCATATAATTCATACAAAAATACTACGAATTAAATTGGAGGGAATTTTATGAATAATCATAGGTCACTTACGGTTCCTCAGCCACTAGTCCGGATTAATAATTGGATTACTATTACTCTCATTGCTGTTGCTTGGATCATTCAGCAGCCATTACTTATACTTATTCCCACTTTGTATTTTGGTTTAGGGGCTTTTATTGGCAAAAATCCGATTATCTTAATCGGAAAAAGTCTTCTTAACAGCAAAAATCAATATGTCATGGAGGACAAAGATCAGCTCCGTTTTAACAGCACACTGGCCTTTATCATGCTGGCAGTAGCCGTAATCGGTTATTATATTGGTATGCCCGGCATTTACTACGGATTCACAGTTATGTGTTTAGCAGCGAATCTTGGGGCGGCATTCGGATATTGCATTGGCTGCTTTTTTAGGTATCAATGGAAGCAGTATCGTTATAGAAGGTCGATAAGGTAAATAAGGATAGTGGTGCCTGTGGCTACTGGGATTTTTTGATAAATACCAGGGAGTGACAGGCACCATTTTTAATTTCACAGTTTTGGGGGAAATTAATGAAAACTGTGAAATGAGGTGGCAGGTTGAAAAAGGTGTGGGATATTTTCAAGATTGATTGGCGCAGAATTTCGCGTTCGAAGGCAGCGATTCTACTTGTTGTTGCGTTGATGATATTGCCTTCATTGTATGCGTGGTTCAATATTAAAGCGCTCTGGGATCCGTATGGAAATACAGGCGGCATTGAAATTGCGGTGTCGAATGATGATGCAGGGACAACAATTAATGACGAGAAAATAAATGTAGGTAATGAGATTATCGCAAAGCTAAAGGACAATGAAAATCTCGGCTGGAGATTTGTTAGCAAGAAAAAAGCTGATCAAGGCGTAAAATACGGCGATTATTACGCAAGTTTATACATACCGGAGGACTTTTCTGAAAACCTTTCTAGCGTTCTTACAGATAATCCGGAAAAAGCGGAAATTGTTTTTACTGTGAACGATAAAATCAATGCGATTACGCCAAAAATTACGACAACAGGAGCAACCACTATCACTAATCAAGTGCGTGAAGAGTTTGTCGGGATTGTTTCAGAGGCTTTATTATCAGCTTTTAATGAAATTGGCATTGCTTTGAAAGAAGATTTGCCGACCATACGCAATTTGGAAGAGAAACTGTATAAATTACAGCAGGCTTTGCCGAAAATCAAAGAATTCGGTCAGCAAGTGGTCAAGCTTGAGGAACATTTGCCCACTATTCAAGAGAAGGCCAATAAAATTGTCGACCTTCCTCAATATATACCAGAAATCAACAAGGTTGGCGAAGGCGTTCTGAAAGTAGAAGAAGCTTTGCCGACTTTAGAAGCAGTTGGGGATAAAATTGTCGTATTGCAGGGACAAATTCCACAAATCCGTGAGTCTGCCGAAAAACTCGGAGATTTTCAAAACCATTTTGATTCAGCAACAGCTGTGCTCCCTGATGCCATCAATCAGGCGAATAAAGCGATTGCCGTCATAGCAGCCGTTCAGGAACAGCTCCCGAAAATTGAACAAATCACTACTAACAGCGGAGAATATGTCGCAGTGGTGGAGGATTTTGTTGCAAAAATGAATGGCTCTTTCGATACAATAGCTGATGCTTTAAAACTCAACATATCAATTGTAAACAGTACGTCAAATAGTACTGTCAAAGTATTGGAGACGATGCTCAATCAAACGGACTCGACCCAGACGACAGCTCAATTGCAGCAATTACTCAATCAGCAAGCCACTTTATTAAGTGTGCAAAGCAGTCATTTACAAGCCTTGCTGAACTCTGGCCATGGCGGCTCTGCTGCTCTGCAATCTTTATTGCAAAAAACGAACACAGCCCAAAACCAGGTGAATAGTCTATCATCCAAACTGCAAAGCAATAACATACAAGATATGTATTATCAGGCTGTGAAAGTTCAACAGACAACTTCTAATCTGTTGAATAACTTTGACGGCACGTATTTGCCTGCTGTGAAAAATATGCTCAGCAATATACAGACAGACCTGCCAACAGCTGAAAATGTCATCCAAGAAGCGCAAAAACAGCTGCCGAATATTTCCGGACTGCTCACAAGCACTAGCGACATGATCACAAATGCGAAAACAACTTTACAATCATACGAAGACTCGTTGCCGGCTTTGACTGAAAAGGTACAAACAGCAACAAATTACATTAATGAAAATTTGGATAATGTCATTAACGGTATTGATACTGCAGCTTCCTTTTATAGTGATCATTTTGCCGAAGTTGAAGCCGGCATTTATAAAGGCAGTGATTTTGTCCAAAATGAACTGCCGGGTTTGGAATCCGAGCTTGAACGTGCATCCAAGCTTGTCGAAGAAAAAATGCCAAAAGTTGTGGAGGCAGTTGAAACAGCCAGTTCGTTGGCGCAATCACAGCTGCCGCAGCTTGTGAAAACAATCAATAATGCTGCCGGCAAGCTAACTGAGATGAAGGAAAACATTACGCTTGAAGAGGTAATTGATATTTTGCGACGGGACGTGCAAACCGATAGTGACTTCCTGTCTAATCCGATTGAGTTGAAGGAGAAAATGTTATTTCCGATTGCTAATTATGGTTCGGCAAGCTCGCCGTTTTACACGAGCCTGGCTATCTGGGTCGGTGCACTATTGCTCGTATCAATGCTATCGGTAGATGTTGAGATGCCTAAAAAAATATATAAGCCGCATCATTTTTATTTCGGCCGTGGTTTAACGTTCTTAGCAATTGCCCTTGTCCAAGCAACGATTGTTTCTGTAGGAGATATCTTTCTGCTTGGAGTCGATGTCCATGACCGGACTGCATTTGTGTTGTTCAGCTTACTCATTTGTTTTGTTTTCACGACAATTGTGTATACGCTTGTCGCAATCTTCGGCAACATCGGCAAGGGCGGGGCCATCATCTTACTCGTCCTGCAAATTTCCAGCTCGGGAGGCAACTTCCCGATTGAAGTGTCTTCATCCTTCTTTCAGCATCTGTACCCGTTTCTGCCGTTTACGTATGCGGTCAACTTGCTACGGGAAGGGCTGGGAGGCGTCATTTGGCAAAATGCAATTCAATATATTGCTATGTTGCTCATCTTTGCGGCTCTCTTCATTATCATCGGTACGATTTTGAAAAAACCGCTAATGGATGCAGTCGAAGCGTTTACGAAAAATGCGAAGAAGAGTAAGATTTTTCATTGAGTGTAGAAGCTTTTCATGAGTTGTTTAACTTGTGGGAGGCTTTTTTTATTAATGGACAAACTGCACAACGACTTACCTGCTATCCGTTAAGAAAAGGTTTCCATTAAACCTAATAATGGTATTACATTAGTGAATAAGTTTATCAACTTAGAGAGAACTGATTGAGTCTTCAATGAATATGAAACAAATTTAACTGTGGGAGCTAAGAGGAGGAAAAATAAGATGTATACCTTATTTTTTATATTATTCTTATTATCTGTTCTGGCATTAATCGTAGGTTTGGTTAAACCCGGTATTGTGTTAAGGAAGTTTCCTGTGGCCCAAAAAAATAGATTGCATGTATTGATGATTTTTGGGGCAGCAGCATTATTATTTATGATTTTAATTGGTGTAACTGCACCTCCGGCAGAAGAGAGCACTGATAGTAGTGAGCAAGTAGAACAAAAGAGCGAAGAAGCAGGTGCGGCCAAAGCTAAGGCAGAGGAAGAAGCTAAGGCAAAAGAGGAAGCGGAAGCCAAAGCTAAGGCAGAGGAAGAAGCTAAGGCAAAAGAGGAAGCGGAAGCTAAAGCTAAGGCAGAGGAAGAAGCTAAGGCAAAAGAGGAAGCAGAAGCTAAAGCTAAGGCAGAGGAAGAGGCTAAAGCCAAAGCAGAAGAAGAAAAGGAAGCAGCCCAAAAAACAGAAACACAGTTTTCAGGCTATAAACTTATTGAAGTTGATGGTGGAGATACGTCTGGATATCGCCAAGCTAAGGTTGTCGTAGATATTGGCTTTGGGGATCGTGAATACTGGGCATTTACAAATGAATATGGCCAGTTGGTGAGGGTCATTGCTGACAAAATCATTCTGCAAGATGATAACAGTGAACCCGTAAATTCCTCCGGCAGATACTATTCTGATGAGGCGAAAGTTCCAGGGGTTGAAAGTGATTCATTAGATGAAGGACATATTATCGCTGATTCTCTTGGCGGAGTATCAAATGCTTACAATATTACTCCTCAAAATAGTACACTCAATCGACACGGTGACCAAGCATATATGGAAAAAGTTATTCGCGATGCAGGTGGAGCAACTAATTTTGAAGCGATAATCACATATCCTAATACGGAAACGCAAGTTCCATCACATTATCAGTATACTTACACAATTAACGGAAATGAGATTGTGGATTCCTTTGATAATGTAAATCCTGACGAAGTGAATGAATCGCTTGGTTTAACAGAGAGCGAGCCTTCTAGTTCAACTGATTCAAACGCTAATTCAAGCACGGACTCAAGTGCCGGTTCAAGCGAGGGCGGTGACCTCTCCAGTGTAGATGCGGACGGCAATGGAATAGTTACGATTAAGGAAGCCAAAGATGCAGGTTATAGTATGCCGATTACAAGCGATCATTGGTTGTATCAATATATGAGAGATAACGACGGTGATGGTATGGTGGGTGAGTAAAAACAGCAATAAAATAACAGAGTCCTTCTATTGATTAGGGGGGCTCTTCATTAAAAGCTTTTCACCGGTTAGGAACTGTGAAAAGCTTTTTTAATCTAAATATATAGTGGATAAAATCTTGAAAATTTATAATAAGTATTTTCAATGTAACATATATAGTGCCGCATTCCCTGATAATATTTATTTTGTAAGCAGAACAAAACGGAATGGGGAGATTTAAAATGAAAAAAATCGGTAAATTTATATTAATCGTATTTGGGGTAATTATTGCCTTTGGAATTATAGCATCAATGCTTGGAGATGATGAAACATCGTCTTCCGATAAAGCGTCGACGAAATCAGCAGCGACTGAAGAAAAAGTGTATCAGGTTGGCGAAAAAGTAGAAGCCGGCAAATTAGCATATGAAGTAACAAATATATCAGTGACTAACGAAATTGCATCAGATAACGAATTTGTTGAATCCGCAGTAACAGAAGGGCAATTTATTATCATTGATGTTACTGCCTACAATAATGATAGCGAAGCAAGAATGGTTGACAGCAACATGTTTAAAATGAAAGATGATCAAGGAAGAGAGTTCCAACCGTCAAGTGATTCTGAAGTGATGATGTTAGTTGATGGCATGATGGACTTCTTCTTGCAGGATATCAATCCTGGACTTTCGAAATCCGGTCAGCTAGTATTTGAATTGCCTGCAGACGCTACAAGCTACACGTTAGAAGTTTCTAGCGGCTTTGGCTGGTCCGGCGGCGAATACGAGCAAATTCAACTGAAATAATGGTTCTAATATAGTGTTTTTTTAGAAAGAACTTCGACTTCGACCAAAATTATATAGAGTAAAAAGCCTATTATAAGGATAGGCTTTTTATTTTGTATGCGTAATTACCAGTAAGTTTCATTATATCGAAATAACTTGATTTTAAATTACTTCTTGGCCCAAGAAGCGCCCGATTCGTATCCGTTTATCTTGTTGAACCTGATGCTATCTTGTTTGGCGGCATTGCAGGCTCCGATTATTATGATGAGTCAGAACAGACAGAGCCAAAAAGATTCGCAGCGAAGTAAGTATGATTATCATACCGATTTGAAAAGTGAATTGATTTTGGAAAACTGCACGATCAAATATTGGAATTGGAGAAGAATCAGAGAGAAATATTGAAATGTTTGAAAGAGAGCGATAAATGAGTCGCTCTCTTTTCCTATTTTGATATTTAGTATCGAGTAAACATAGGTGATACGCATGAAAAAGGATTGTTGTCGGTTTTTCTATATGAAACCTTAATTCCTGTCAATCCGTATTGCAATTGTGTAAAATTTAGTGAGGGGGTGGGGGATTGAAACGACAGACATTCGTTTTAGAGTATCGATTATGGGAAGGCAATGAACATTATACGCCTCTTTACTATTATGAAAATATAGATTTAGAGCAGATTTTGGCGAGAAGGGAATGTGAGTTTTTCGTTAAAGATGGTGTGACATATAAGCAAGTTTCTTCTGCTCTAGAAGGCAATGTTTGCGTTATTTATGTGGAAATGTTTGAAGAAGGGCCGGTTGAATCTGTTTACTTATCAAGTCATGATGATATAACGCTAGAGATTCGAGAGTTAAATGCTTTAAAAAATCATCCGTTAGTAAAAACGCTGCAATTTGAACGGCATATCGATATATTGACGGTCATCGGTTCCACGTTTACTTTTGTCGATGAAAAAGAATGGCTCCGCGACAGTGCGGAGCTTGATGAGGACCGGATGGTTTATGTGTTATACGGCACGCCGACAAGCTATGTATGGAAGGGGTAGAAGAACGTGAATAAAACAAAGAAAATGATGGCAGGGGTAATGGCATCATTGGTGTCTGTGACCGTGGCCGGCTGCGGCTCTTCTTCAGGTAATTTGCCCGCTGAGCCGAATGATTCTTCATGCCGGGACTGGGATTGGGATGAAGAGACAGGCACCTATTATTGCGATGATTCCTCATCAAGAAGCTATGGCCACTACTATTATGGCGGGAAAAAGTTTTTATCAAAAAGCGCGTTAAGCCAGGACAGTTCCTATGCTAGCTATAAATCCGGCATCGGAAGCGGAACGAAGGGAAGTTATGGCGGCTGATGTATATAGAAAAACGGCAAAACTTTTATGCTGAAATTACTGAATTTTGGCACGATTTGTATAATACAGAGTACGCTCTTTTTGATGTAAAAACAGAAAAAGAAGAGACAATCAAACGAATTCGAACCGCATCTGAGCGGATTGCTCGCATTTTTTATAAAACTTCGTCGCTGCTTCGGCAATTAGATGACAAAACATTGCTGCAGCTAGGTTATCCTGCCGCAACCTTGCGGTATCTTCGTTATAAAGGAATTTCGCATGAGAGTATCATTGCCCGTCTTGATTTAGTCGTTACAAAGAACAAAATAAAATTATTAGAATTTAATAGCGACACGCCGACTTTTATAAAAGAATGTTTTTTTGTTAATGAGTATATTTGCCGTGACTGGCAACTTCAAAACCCGAATGAAGGCTCGGAAAAACAATTGGCTGAAGGTATTCGGGAAGCAGTGGAGCAGTCGTTAAACAGCCTTGATTACATGCCTAACGGTAAAATTGTTTTTACATCGCATATTGACCATGAAGAAGATTATTTGACGACAAAATATTTATTGGAAATAAGCGGATTAAAAGCCGAGTTCATTCCGCTTCATGAATTGCAGTTGGTTGACGAGGACGTGATTCAAAATGGTGAAATTGTCGTTCCTAGAGGACTATATACACTAGACAACGAAAGAATTGATGTGCTGTATCGGCAGACGTATCCGCTCGAGTATTTAATTAATGATAAAGATGCAGCAACCGGCGCTTCAGTCGGTGAATTATTATTGCAGTTAGTTGCCAATCGGCAGCTTGCGATTATAAATCCTCCATCATCATTTTTATTGCAGTCAAAAGCGGTCATGTCGTTAATATGGGGTCTTCATGAGCAAAAGCATTCTTTTTACTCTGAAGAAGAGCACTGTTGGATCGGGCAATACTTTTTGCCAACCTTTTTAGATAAAGAACCGTTCCGCAACAATCAGGCTGCCTATGTGAAGAAGCCTTCATTCGGGCGTGAAGGGGATACGGTCAGCATTTATCAAGCGGACGGCACATTGAGGCATGAGGATGCACATAAAAATTATGCGTCAGAATTAGCAGTCTATCAGCAATATATCGACTTGCCGCAAATCGATATCCAAACAGAACAAGGGATAGAGCGGGCGAGCATCATGTACGGCAGTTTCATTATTAACGGAAAACCATCAGCAATCGGCATTCGGGCAGGAAGTCAAATTACCAATAATGCCTCCTACTACTTGCCGGTCGCAATTTGTGAACAGGGGGAAAATCATAGTGAGTGATATTATTTCATTATCAGCATTTTTAAACTTTTTGACGCATGCCGGCATCGGTTTTGTATTAATTTTAATCGGTCTCGTCGCATTTGCGTGGACAACGAAATTTTCCGAAATTGAGCTTATAAAAGCAGGCAATACAGCTGTGGCTCTTAAGTTATGGGGGAAAGCAATCGGTTTAGCCATTATCATTTATACAGTTTGGTCAGGCAGCGTCAGCTTGTTGGATGCCATTGTTTGGGGATTGATCGGAATTGTGCTGCAAGTGGTCGCATATTGGATTATCGAGCTAATTTTCCGCCCGAAAATGGACTTGGAAAAATTAGTTGAAGAAGGCAATATAGCCGTGGGTTTCAGTTTGTTTTCGTTAGGAATTGTCGTAGGTATAGTTGTCGGAGCAAGTCTGACTTATTAATAAAGCAAATAGAGGAGGGGGATGTTCCTCCTCTATTTATATTTTTTTCTGTGCTTTTGCATATTGAGATGGGGTAAGAGAGGTAATTTTTTTGAATACCCTGCTGAAATAGTTGACATCATTGAAGCCGACCATAAAAGCTATGTCAGTGATTGGAATGCTGTTATTTTGCAAAAAAAGTTTAGCCGATTCTACTCTTTTAAGATTGATGAAATCGGTGATGCTGAGTTCGGTTTCTTGTTTAAACTTTCGTGATAAGTGAGAAGGATTAGTATGAATAACGGCTGCGATATTTTGCAATGATAGAGGACTGTCTAAATGTAATTGAATATAGTCGATTGCTTTTTTGACAATGTCACTATACTTCCTTGTCGCAAACTCTTTTACAAGGTCACAATATTCACTTAGCATGACTTCAATCATTTTATTCAAATAAGGTAAATTCGGGGCCCTTTCAATTAAGATGGCGAATTTATCAGATATTTCATGAATGTAGACAGGATGAACCCCGCCTTTTTTTGCGGCGAATCGGCAAATTGTATTCAAGACTAATACTAAGTTTTTCGATGCTCTAATCGGACTTTCCGGTATCCGGTTTTCTAAATAAATATCTCCTATCTTGATTTTTAATTGTTCAACTTGCTCCTTATCGCCTTTCATAATAGCTTGTATTAGTTTCTGCTCTTGTTGATATCTTATTTCGATTAAATTAATCTTTTCATCGATTGTCGTTTTTTCCTGTTTATTCTTTTGTGCAGGTAAGACGATATCGGAAGTGATTAATTGTCCATTGATAAAGGTATGGGAACATAAATTAACAAGTAATTCTCCGATACTGCTGCTCGTACTATTACTGACGACTGACAGTGATTGATAAAACTCCTCAAGCTGTTTTCTTTCATTAATAGAAATTTGATTGCTTAAAATAATATTACTGATAAAATCTTTTTCTGGAATACTAGATAAAAAAGGGCCTACAAGGATGGCTCCGGCGTAATCATTATTTTCCCATATACCTGTTGCAATATATTGCAAGCGATAATTATTAATATAGTAGTAATAGGAATGTGGAGGGTTTTCTTTGAGTTTCTTATTAATTTTTCGATGATCGTAGTCGAAATTTTGAAGTGTAGCGGGAAGGCTTTGTTGAACGAACTGGATGACAGCGTGCCCTTCATGATTAATAAAACGCACATCTAGTTTATTGGTTGATGCAATTATACGACATATTTTTTGAAGCTTCTCAATCATGTGACTGCCTCTTTCTTCGTTTTTTCAATATTATATCGAAAAAATAATGTTAAATGAAGCAATAATAATACTAAAAAAGGCAAAATCATGCGATTTTAATTTTGGAGACCATAATATAATAAAGACACTTAATCAAATGATTAAGAAATAAAAATATTCATGCTCACAGCTTCACAATTAAATGATTATAGCCTTCGAATAGGTAAAGGAGATTACATGATGAGAAAAATAGTCAATATTAATGACGCATGGAAATTTATTAAAGAAGATGTAGTTAGCGCTTTCAATAAAGTGTTTAATGATGAAAATTGGGAAAATGTAAATGTTCCGCATACATGGAATGCAATCGACGGAGCAAATGGTTTCGATTTCTATAAAGGAGCTTGCTGGTATCGTAAAGAACTAATAATCGATACTTTAGAAAAAGGAAACCGTGTATATATAGAATTCAATGGCTCAAACAGCATTACAGATGTTTATGTGAACGGTTACCACATGGGTCAACACCGTGGCGGATACTCAACATTCCGTTTTGATATTACAGACGTTATCGAGTTCGGTAAAGAAAATACATTGGCTGTAAAAGTGGACAACACAGTTGTAGAAGATGTATATCCGCAAATGGCTGACTTCACTTTCTATGGTGGTATGTACCGTGATGTTAATTTAGTTATTACAAATCAAGTTCACTTTGATTTAATGGACCACGGTTCACAAGGTATTTACATCGTGCAGGAAGATGTAAATGAAGAAAAAGCTTCATTAACTATTAAAGCAAAATTAACAAACGATCTTGAAACAGAAAAGAAAGTAAGAGTATGGGCAGATATTTTAAATGCTGAAGGCAAAGCGGTTGCTTATACTGCAAAAGAAGTTGTGCTAGCAGCTGGTGAAAATCAAACAGTTGAAATGCCAGTTGTAATTAAAAATCCAACACTTTGGAACGGCAGAAAAAATGCTTACATGTATGAAGCGCGAATTTCTTTAACTAGCTTCAACGACACAATTGATGAACTTTCAATTCCGTTTGGTGTTCGCTACTTTGAAGTAGATCCGGAAAAAGGATTTATCCTTAATGGCCAGCCTCTTCGCTTAAACGGTGTATCTCGTCACCAAGACAGAAAAGATATGGGTTGGGCAATTACGAAGAAGGAACATACAGAAGATATGGAATTGATTAAAGAAGTTGGTGCAACTTCAATTCGATTAGCGCACTATCAGCACGATCAATTCTTCTATGATTTATGTGACCAAGAAGGTATGGTTGTATGGGCTGAGATTCCGTTCATATCTATTATGTCTAAAACAGAATTAGAAGGAATCAACGCTAAACAACAAATGGTAGAGTTAATCAGACAAAACTTCAACCACCCATCAATTATGTTCTGGGGCGTTCAAAATGAAATTCAAATCGGCGGTAACCGTCCAGAGGTTAGAAAATTAGTTAGAGAATTAGCTGAACTAACGAAAAAAGAAGATCCTACTCGTTTAACAACACAAGCAAACGTTATGTTTGTACCGGATAATGACGAGTATAATTATATGACAGATATCGTTGGCTATAATAAATATTACGGCTGGTATCAAGGTGAAGCAGAAGACTTCGGTCCTTGGATGGATCAATTCCATGCGACAAACCCTAAAGTTTGCTTAGGTATTTCTGAATATGGTGCAGAAGGAATTTTACAATACCATTCAGATGAACCAAAAGTGAAAGACTACACAGAAGAATACCATGCACTATACCACGAAAAAGTATGGAAGGCATTCTCTGAACGTCCATATCTATGGTCAACGTATGTATGGAACATGTTTGACTTTGGAGCGAACATCCGTGATGAAGGTGGCGTTCAAGGAAGAAACAACAAAGGTCTAATCACATATGACCGTAAAATCAAAAAAGATGCTTTCTTCATGTATAAAGCAAATTGGTCAGATGAAAAAGTACTTCACATTGCAAGTAAGAGATACTTCGATCGTGCTGCTGAAGCAATCACGGTGAAAATTTACGCTAACTGTGAAGAAGTGACGCTATTTGTGAACGGCACAGAAGTAGGAACTCAAACAGGTGAAGATAACATCTTCTTGTTTGAAAATGTTGCTCTGCAAGATGGCTTAAATGAAGTAAAAGCTGTATCTGGCGACTTAGAAGATGTAGCGATTTTCAATAAAGTAGAAGAAGCAAATCAAAGCTATGTATGTCCTGAATCAGACAGCGGCGGTGTAGTAGCTAACTGGTTTGAAATGCCTGAGGTCCTGGGAGACATTGAAATTGAAGAGTTAGAAATTACAGATGATGTATATTCAACTCGCTGCACATTTGGGGAGCTATTCAAGAACGCTGAGGCTAAAGCGGTTATCAGTAAATATTTAGCTGGCTTTAATGAAGAACATCCAATGTTTGGAATGGCTGAAGGAATGCAACTTGATATGTTAGCTTCTATGGCAGAAGACATGTTCACTAAAGAGTTAATGTACTTGATTAACAGAGACTTAATCAAAATCAAAAAAGCCATCTAATAACGATTTGAATTAATCTGTACTTTGGACGGCTAGATTGGCCAATCTAGTCGTTCTTAATATTACTGATAGAAGGATCATTTTGAAAGAGAGCGTATTCTAATGAAGTCAATTATGTTATTTGGAGAAATGTTATTACGTTTGACGCCGTCTAATCATCAATTATTTATTCAAGCTAACCAATTGGACATGGTTTATGGCGGTTCCGAAGCGAATATTGCTGTTGCATTAAGCAATTGGGGCGAAAGAACATCCTTTGCGACATGTCTGCCTCATAATAACATCGGCTTAGCTGCTATCATGCAATTGCGTCAATTTGGTGTGAGTACTGATTATGTTATTCAAAAAGGGCATAAAATGGGGATGTACTTCGTCGAACAAGGTCATTCTATCCGACCGACAGAGGTTACGTATGATCGACAAAATTCTGCTTTTGTTGATGCTGTGCCGAGCGATTATCAATTGGAAGAAATGCTGGAACAGGCTAAATGTCTGCATGTAAGTGGTATTAGTCTTGGGGCAAGTAAGCGAGCGCGTGAAACGACAATGGCACTTGTAAAAATGGCTCACCAGAAAAAAGTTAAGGTTAGCTTTGATTTTAATTATCGTGCAAAACTATGGAGTCTTGAAGAAGCGAGAGAAGCATTCAGAGAAATTTTACCTTATGTGAATGTTTGCTTTGGCAGTCATCTTGATGTTTTGACTATTCGTCAAGAGAAAAGAAAGGTCGATTCATTCGAAGAAAAGCTTCAAATCTTGCAGGAATTCCAGCAGGAGTATCAATTTGATAAGATTTTTACGACCGAAAGAGAACTCCTTGCCAATAATGAACAGAAGCTTAGTTGTGCAGTAATTACGGGTACGGAAAAGCACGTGCTTGGACCTGTGAAAGTCAATGTACTTGAACGCATCGGTACAGGTGATTCATTCGTTGCAGGGGCATTGTACGGATTAGTGAATTCGTATAGTTTAGCTGAAACATTGGATTTTGCCTTATCTTCTTTTGCATTGAAGCACACGATTATTGGTGACTTCCAAATTGCCAGCAAAGAAGCTGTACAAGGTTTTAATCTTAACGGTATGGATACAGTTATTAAAAGATAATTTCGCAGCCTCTCAAAAATTACTTTTGAGAGGCGTTTTTCATGAATAGGTATGAGTTCTCTCATTAAATGAGAGAAATTAAAAATAATATATAGAAATTATCATTTATGTATGCTAGTATACTAGTATAGTAATGAGACGGAGCTGATTTCATTGATGTAAATATTGATGAAAACGATCTTATTATTTAGAGAGTCAGGGGAAGCGGAACTTTGTAGTCTGCTATAACTGATTCAAAAGCATGTGCACAACTACATTTGTGAAAAGTTGAACATGTTGATTACTGAGAGAATCAGCTATCTCATGATCCATTCACTTTCTTACAAGATGAATGAAGCTATAGAATTAAGGGAGAGAGTATACGATGAGCAAAGTAGATTTAAAAGCAAAACCGTATAATTTATCTGATGAAGATATTAAATGGGTACAAGATACTATTGCATCAATGACAATTGAAGAGAAAATCGGACAATTGTTTGTAAACATGGGTTCTAGCCGTACAGAAGAATATTTAACAGGCATGCTTAACAATTACCATATTGGAGCTGTTCGTTACAACCCAGGTAAAGCGGAAGAAGTTTATGACCAAAATAAAATTCTTCAAGAAAACAGCAAAATTCCATTGTTAATCGCTGCCAACACAGAAGCTGGCGGAAATGGTGCTTGTGTAGATGGAACAGAAGTTGGACTAGAAGTAAAAATCGGTGCAACAAACGATGCAAAATGGGCATACGAAATGGGACGCGTATCTGGTGTTGAAGCATCTGCTATCGGATGTAACTGGAGCTTTGCGCCAATCGTAGATATCAATAGAAACTGGCGTAACCCAATCATTTCAAACCGCTGCTTCAGTAACGATCCTGATGTAGTATTAGAAATGAGCTTAGCGTACATGAAAGGTATCCAAGAAAGCGGGATCGCTCCTGCAGCGAAACACTTCCCTGGAGACGGAATTGATGAGCGCGATCAACATTTATCTTTCGCGCCTAACCACTTATCTTGCGAAGAGTGGGATGCAACTTTCGGTAAAGTATATCAAGGCTTAATCGATGCTGGTCTACCATCAATCATGGCAGGTCACATTCATCAGCCAGCTTACTCTAAATTCTTCAACCCTGAATTAAAAGATGAAGATTTATTGCCAGCAACTCTTTCTAAAGAGCTAATCACAGACTTACTACGTGGGAAATTAGGATTCAACGGTGTTGTTGTAACGGATGCTAGTCACATGGTTGCGATGACATCTGCTATGAAACGTAGCGACATGCTTCCTACTGCAATTGCAGCTGGTTGCGACTTGTTCTTATTCTTCAACGATCCGGATGAAGACTTCGGTTACATGATGGATGGATACAAAAACGGTGTTATCACTGAAGAACGCCTAGAAGCAGCTCTTACTCGTATCCTAGGTCTTAAAGCTTCATTAGGACTTCACAAAAAAGCGAAAACAGAAATCATGATGCCAAAAGAAGAAGCAATGAAGCAAATTGGACGTCCTGAAAACGTTGCGCTATTTAAAGAAGTGGCAGACCATGCAATTACATTAGTAAAAGACAAGCAAGACATCTGGCCTGTTACTCCTGAAAAGTACAAACGTGTATTACTAGTCAACGTAAAAGGCTCTGAAAGCGCATTTGGTAAGCTAATCAGCGGTGGTAAAGCTAAACCGGTTGATATGTTAAAAGATGAACTTGAAGCAAAAGGTTTTGAAGTAGAGATTTACGAATCACCAATCGAAAAAATCTTTAAATTACCAGAAGAAGAACAAATGAAGCACATTATGAGTGCTTATGCAGCAAAACGCCCTATCAAAGAATTAACGGATAAATATGATCTAATCATTAATGTTGCAAATGTAGGTATGGGTGATGTCGTACAACGTATGGTTTGGAATGCTCTAAAAGGAACGCCTGATATTCCATTCTATATCCATGAAGTACCAACAATCTTCGTATCTGTAAATTCACCATTCCACTTAGCAGATGTACCTCAAGTGAAAACTTACATCAATGCTTATGATGGCAAAAAAGGTACGCTTGAAGCACTTGTAGAAAAAATGATGGGTGAATCTGCATTTAAAGGTGTAGACCCAGTAGATGCATATTGCGGTTTATTAGATACTAGAATCTAAAAAATAGTAGCTTCCATATAAAAACACCCTTAAATGGTAACAAGTCAGATACCAGTCAAATAAGCATATTAACATGCTATTCCAAAAACACTGCGGAAACGCAGTGTTTTTGCATAGCATAAATGAATCTAGAGGAATTATTTTTTTATAAAAGAATAAATGTTATTTAAGTGTGAATATTGTAAGAGGGGTGATTTAGTTTGTCATTTATTAAAGGCCGTTTAATCAGTATTGGGCTTAAAACTAGAAATAAATTGATGGCTCAATTAGAGAATAATATTGCTCCAGAAAAGCTCGTTTCCAAAGAAAATATTAGAGAAATATCCAAGGAAATTTACAGCGAGGTATTTAGTAGCAAGTTTCATTCTGAATCCGAATGCACAAAAGAAATAGAGGAATATATACAGATTAACCTTAGAAAATATTTAGATTCAATATCAGAATCATTAACAAAGAAAGAGAAAATAAGGAATAATATTGGCGGAAAGTTTAAATGCGGTCTGATTTACTTAATTAGACGTAAAAAAGATGATTTGGTGAAAATCGGATTAACCACTAATTTTCTAAGGCGGCTTAAAGAATTAGAACTATCAAATATGTCTACGTTAGAGGTTTTATTTCTTTCATATACAGATGATGTATACAAAAAAGTATCGGTGTATCACAGACACTTTAATTCTAAAAAAATAACCGACGACTGGTTCGAGCTTGATGAAGAAGATATTTCATACATAATTAATAACGAGTTAGGTAAGATTGGTAATTTTAAGTGAACTTATTAAAAGCAACCGAATGACAGTCAAGCAAGTTGTTGTTATTATTATTTATATACAGAAAAAAGTGAAATGGACGGTCCATTTCGCTTTTTTCATTATTTGACTTGAAGCAGGCAAGAATGCAAATATTACAATAACTTCAAATGGCCGGTTACTTCATCCACTTGATCTCTCTCGCCAAGAATAGCAAGACATGTATCTGTTTTGATGCCATTGAACATGGTCAAACCGTTATCGGTGATGAGTCTTACGGCTAATCCTTTTTCCTTGGCTAGGTGATAAATCGTATACAATTCATCCAAACTTTCTACATAAACAGTCACTTTTACAAATGTTTCATCAAACCATTTGTTTAATATTTCTTTGTGTTTTTCACTGCCGTTGTATTCAATCCACTTTACAACGCCTAAAGAAGCATGGCTTCCTTGAGCCACGTATTTTCCTTTTGTCATTTCTAAATCTTTTCTCATGACTATAACCATCTTAGTGGTGCTGGACTTCTTTTCCATTCGGGTATCTCCTTTACGTAAAAATTACACAACTCCATTTTATTTTCCCATCTTCCTATTGGTGCCTAAGTATCTGAGAAAATAAGCAAAATTTAATAGAAAGTTCTTGATCAATTCACCTTTCTAAAATGGAATAATGGTAAAATAGACTTTTGATTTAGTCGGACATCGAAAAAATTAAAGGTATATAATAGAAAATGCAAAGAGGAATAGGACTAATGAATTTGCTGTAGTAAAGGGAGGTACATCTTTATGGGGAAGCGATTAATTATTGCAGAGAAGCCTTCTGTTTCGAAAAATATTGCAGATGCATTGAAGATTAAAGGGCGCCAGGATGGCTATTTTGAAGGAGAAGACTATATTGTCACTTGGGCATTCGGTCATTTGCTTCAGTTGTACGATGCGAAAGATTATGATGACAAGATGGGGAAATGGCAAATGGACAATTTTCCGTTCATTCCCCAAGCTTTCAAATATAAAGTGAAGAGCGACCCGCGCAAACGGGACAAGCCGGACAGCGGAGCGCAAAAACAGCTGAAAATTATTCAGCATTTAATGAAACGACCGGATGTTGATGCAATCATTTCTGCTTGCGATTATGATCGTGAAGGGCAAGTGATCGGAGACAGCATTATTTACAATATCGGCACGAAAAAAGAAGTGTATCGTTTGTTGCTGAATGAATGGACGCCGGCAGAGGTCATGAAAGGTCTCGATAATTTGAAGCTGAATACGGAACTGAGACCGCTTCAGGATGCAGGTGTCAGCCGCCAGTGGTCCGATTGGCTGATTGGCATTAACTTAACGTCTGTTGCCACGCTGAAATATCAGAAGGGCAAAGGACAGGTGCTGAACGTCGGACGTGTGATTATGCCGACGTTAAAAATTATTTATGACCGTGATAAAGAAATCGAGAACTTTGTTCCGGAAGGCTATTATAAGCTGGCTGCTTCGTTCCTTACACAAAAGCAGGAAGAATTTCAGGCGACTTATGTAGAGGAAAAAGAAGAGAAGTTTAAAACGAAGGAGCAGCTCGAGGAAGTTAAGCAGGCGATGAACAATTCCACAGCGACGGTTGTTGATAAGCAAGTTGAGCGCAAGAAGGAATATCCACCATTTTTGTTTAACTTGTCGAACTTGCAGGGGTATGTGACGAGCAAATATAAGGGCTGGACGTCCGATAAAGTGCTGAAAGTGGCGCAGTCCATTTATGAGAAAAAATATATTACGTACCCGAGAACAGCCAGTACGGCGCTTGAGGAAAGTTTGACGGAGAAAACAGCTAAGGTGCTGAATGCTGTGAAGCAAGGCCTTCCTTATGAGCATGAAATTAAGTTTAGTAATACGAAGCGGATTTTCAATAATGCCAAAGTTGAAAGTCACAGTGCAATCATTCCGACATATTTGATTCCTAAGTCGCTGACGGCTGATGAGCAAATTGTATATACAGCGATTAAAAACCGCTTCATTATGCAGTTTATGCCGCTTGCTGAGCATGAGGAGACGCGTGTTCATGTAGGGATTGATAACCCGGCAATTAAGGGGCAATTTACCGCTAAAGGGCGCGTGCAAATTATCGAAGGTTGGCGTCAAGTCGAGAAAATCGAATCGAAGGATACGACGCTTCCTTTTGTCGAGAAAGATGAGAAGCTTGATATCGTCAAAGCAGACGTGACTTCGCACGAAACGAAGCCGCCAAAGCATCATACGGAGAAAACATTACTGCGGGTGATGGAAACGTGCGGTAAAAATTACGACGACGAAGAGGCAGTGCTGAGTGGTTTCAGTATCGGTACGGCGGCGACAAGGGCGGAGACGATCAAAAAGCTTAAAGATATCGGCTACATTTATACGGAAGGTAAGAGTCTGCTTTGTAGCGATCTTGGCGTCAAAATGGTCGAGACATTTCCGATTAAAGAACTGTTTGACTTGGAGTTCACCGGCAAGCTGGAGAAGGCCTTATCCGATATGGAGAAGAAGCAAGTGAGCCGTGGAGCGTTTATTAATTTTATCGCTGATTTTACTGCTAAATCGGTTTCAACGATTAAACAGGATGAAGATATTATTATTTTGCATGCGACATCGAAGTCGGACGACAATAAAAAGTTCGAATTTCTTGGTAAATGCCCGCTTTGCCAAAGTGCGGTCGTAGAAGGGCAAAAAGGTTTTGGCTGCTCCAACTGGAAAAATGGCTGTAAGTATGTGATTTGGAAAAATGATAAGTTTTTGGCAACGATGAAGAAGAAGCCGACAAAAACGATGGTGAAGCATTTGCTGAAGGACGGACAAGCACTCGTGAAAGGCTTGACGAGCAAAAAGGGTAATAAATTCGATGCCATCATGAAGTACGAAAAAAATCCGGATAACGATTATTTCAGCTGGAAAATGGAATTTGTCGAGAACCAACAGCAGGAGAAGAAAAACTAAAAAACGAAGAAAGTGCTCTGGGTGGACTGCTCCCTGTCAAGTAGACAGTGGAAATAATAAAAATTGAACTAAGCGGCTTGAGCTCTGAATTCTAGAGGGCTCAGGCCGTTTAGTCGTTTTTGATAACGTTGAT
>NZ_JACXSI010000056.1 GCF_014712675.1 Peribacillus faecalis
GCCCTTACCTCACGATAAGTACCTTGCGCTTCCTTAGTGGTTAGTCGATGTGTACCCCCACAGCGGACTTTCACCGCCTAGATAGTTGCCATGCCTGGCACACTAAAAAAAAGAGCTGCTCATCGCAACTCTTAATACAACAGTCATTCAATAATGCTTTTTTTTCTTTTTCGAACAGCCGCAATCTTGCTTCTGTTTGTTCGGAGGATACGGATTAACGGCCTTTTGCGGCTGAGAAGCAGGATGAATGACATATTTTTTCTGCATCATAGTTTCTTGCCTCCCACACTTTTTATTTGTGGAACCGAAAATGACAATGAACTCGGACACTGCCATAAAGTATCATATGAAAATAATACAAGCTTGCCTCATCCAATTGCCTACTTGTTCCTAGCTATTCATAAATCAGCTGCTGCACCACCATTTCAATTAAAGAAGCCAAACCGGCAACAGCAAGCACAATAGCGACATAGCCATACCAAACCGGATAAAAAAATGCAAAAATGACAAGAGCAGTCGCGCTCCAAATTCCTGTGCACCAATAACAGCTTAACAGTTCACCGATCCACTTTCTGATTCCGGACGGTTTCGGAACATAATAAATGTCATATGTTCCTGTTTTTTTATCCTTTTCTTCTACCTCATCAAAAAAAGGTTTTCGTAAAAAAGCAGTTATTTTATCATAAACAATCAATCTTGTTAAACGAAAACAAGCTAACGATAATATAATAAAGTCTAGGGTATGATTAATCATTACACTCCTCCAAACAACGTATATGTGTCAAATACACTAAAAATGGGCATGTAACTCATTCATTTTGGCCGAAACCTTCATACTCTGATAGTGACAGATGTCAAATAATTATTAGGAGGAATACGAATGAGTTGTGGAAGTGATAAATACTCAAACGATTGCGTTTGCTCAACATTGCTTGCAATAGCGGATGCACAAGATAAAATCGAAGACGACTGCCATACAGGTTGCCGCAGATCCATTGAAGAACTAAAAGGTCGCATTAAACCTAAAGGCTTCGATACGATTCCAGTGCTTCTAACAATCTGCGGAACACCTTTCTCAGCTGTTGGAGCTGCCAGACACCACTCTTCTCACGAACGTCAATTCAACATATTTAAAAGCTTCTTATTCCGCGTGCACGACGTGAACGAAAACTCATGCTGCGCAACTTTAGAATTGTTAGACCCAATCAGAAACCATTTTCCTTGCGATGAAAGCTCCAGCTCAAACAGCCGCTCAAGTGAATTTGGACCAGGCGAACATGAAAGCTGCAGCTCAAGCCACTTCGACTTTGACGAAGAATGCTGCTCTGAATTCAATAAATTCCTGACAAAATTAGAGAACAGCAAAAAGATTGTTCGTACAGGCATTTTTGTGACAGTTGATTTAAAAGACTTTACTTCAGTGGCATGTTTACCGGCAGTTATTACGTGCTAAAAAATTATCGGGCTACTGCAACCCCAGTAGCCTCTTTTTACAAATTCTCGACCTCGATATGTTCTATATCCTCCATTTTAGCCTGCAGCAGCTCACTGCCATCCGGAAGTTGAAGCCTCAATAAAAACATATCACCTTTTTGTTTTTCAACTTGACCACGAACCTTCTCGCCGCTGATTGTAAACATACATACCGGTCTTGGCACCACACTCGGCATTTTTGCCAAGAACATCATAATTTCTTCCTTTGTCATCTCTGAAAAAGATTTCTTCTTCGGTTTTTCTTTGATGACTTCCTCTGAAACGACTGCTGTCGACATTTCGACTACCATCTCATCATCATTATTCTCCGCATCAGCCTCAACCTCTTCGCTGCTCAATATGCGAATCTCGCTAACTGCTTCGCCTTCCTCCACTTCCACTACTTTTATGTCATCTTCACCAACAATGGACCGATATTGTGATTGCATATTAGGATCTGGAGGAGAAATTTCCGGCTGGACAATATACATGTACGGTTTCTTTTCATTTTCCTCGCTTTTCTTACTCATGACTTCCCTCCTGATGAATATTCTTCTTTTAAAAAATCATATTCTATAACGATACTTATTCAATCATGAAGAAATTATGCTATTGGACAGATTTGTTGAATATAAAAAAGCTCACCACCGAATATAGTGATGAGCCATGTTTTATCTTATCGGGCAAGGATATGATAACCGGAATCGACATGTAGCATTTCGCCTGTAATCCCTCTTGATAAGTCGCTGAATAGGAATAGCGCGGTATCACCAACCTCTTCTGTCGTTGTCACACGACGAAGCGGCGCATGCTCTTCGATTTCCTTCAAAATCGAATTAAAGTTTCCGACGCCTTTAGCGGACAAGGTGCGAATCGGACCGGCTGAAATCGCATTGACACGAATGCCATCTTTCCCAAGGTCGCTCGCCAAGTATTTAACACTCGCATCCAAAGAAGCCTTCGCAACACCCATCACATTATAGTTGGACACAACGCGCTCGCCGCCCAAATATGTCAGCGTCACGATGCTTCCCCCTTCTGTCATTATACCCCTTGCCTCTTTTGCAATTGCAGTCAGTGAATAAGAACTAATATTGTGAGCAAGCAAGAAACCTTCACGGGTTGTATTCATATATTCGCCTGACAATTCTTCTTTATTGGCAAAAGCTATGCAATGCGCAATCCCATGGATCGTGCCAGCTGCTTCCTTAATGGAAGCAAAACATTTTTGAACGTCCTCATCACTCGTCACATCACACGGAAGCACCGGATAGGAAGCGTTAAGCGATTCAGCCAGCTCCTTCACACTTTTCTCCATTCTTTCTCCCGCATATGTAAAAATCAACTCTGCCCCTGCATTATGCAGCGAACGAGCAATCCCCCAAGCAATGCTTCGTTTATTCGCAACACCCATCACTACAAACTTTTTACCTGATAAAGAAAGCGTCATCCTCACGTTCCTCCTATTTTAAAACAAGATATTAGTACCTACTACTATAACTTATTATAAATGAAAATACATACTAAGAAAAGAAAAATCGAAAAAGGCCACCCAAAAGGTGACCTTTTTCTCATAGCAAGTAGCTCATAAACATCGTAGCCATGCCGAAGTAAATTAAAATACTAATAATATCAGAAATCGTTGTGATAAACGGGCCTGATGCTACTGCCGGGTCAATTTTTAACCGGTGCATCAAAAGCGGCACAAGCGATCCCGCTAATGTCGCCACTATGATCGTTGCCATAATCGACATTCCGACTAAAAAGCCAAGAACAACATCGCCTTGCCATACAAAAATGACAAGCAAAATCGTCAAACCGCAAGTAGCACCTGTAATAAATCCCGTACCTGCTTCGCGGATAATGAGACGCCATTTGCTCTGCTCTTCTATATCCCCTGTCGCCAGACCACGAACAGCAACAGCGAGCGCCTGAGTCCCGGAATTACCAGCCATACCGCCAATCAATGGAATAAAAATCGCTAAAATTGCTTTTTGTTCTAAAGCGGACTCAAAGCGCGAAATCAAACTCGCTGTCACCAAACCTAAAAATAATAAAATAACCAGCCAAGGCAAACGCTTTTTCGCTGCAATTAACGGATTGCGGTCGACCCGGTCCATATCTGAAACCCCGGCCAGTTTTGAATAGTCATCAGACGCCTCTTCATCCATAACGTCCATAATATCGTCGACTGTAATAATACCAAGTAAATGGTTTTGAAAATCAACAACCGGAACAGCCAAAAAGTCATAATCCTTCATCGTTCGTGCAACTTCTTCTTGATCATCGCCAACTGAAACTGCAACGACACGATCACTCTTAATTTCAGAAATCATCGTATCATCATCGTTTGTAATCAAGTCACGAAGCGAGATAACGCCAGTCAGGCGCTTTTCATCATCAATGACATACACATAGTAAATCACTTCGGCATCCGGCGCTTCTTTGCGCAAAATTTGCATCGCCGAGCGTACAGTCTGATTTTCCGGGATTGCGATGAGCTCCGTCGTCATAATACTTCCGGCTGTGTATTCTTCATAATGAAGCAGTTCTTTAATCTCGTCAGCCGCTTCATCATCCATAATCGTCAAATACGAGACCGCCTGTTCTTTATCAATCTCATTCATGACGTCTACCGCATTATCGGCAGACATGTGGCTTAACATATCCGCCGCATAGGATGGGTTCATTTCCGACAAGATCTCTGCGTACTTCTCTTCATCAATTTCAAGATTCTCAAATACTTCCGCCATTTCTTCAGGCGATAAATATTGATATATTCTCGATCGGTAATCACCTTCTAATTTCGAGTAAAACTGTGCCTTGTCATACGAATGCAACTCCATGAACTCTTGCCGAAACAAATCAAGCTGATCATCGCGCAACGCTGAAATTAATAGGTCATCATCGATATGTGTATCTTTTTCAATTATTTCATTCATTTTTTTACCTCCTCTCCTGAACTTACTCACCTTTGTACCTAAATTATACTATCAAAACCAGTACCGATTGTCGCTATGAATTTGTAAATCAAATGGCATTTTTGTCTACTAACAATATTATGTTAAAATCAAACACAGTTAACCCACTTAACTTTTGGCAATTAATATGCAAGGAGCTGTTGCAATTGCGATACGATATTATTGGTGATATACATGGCTGTTACGATGAATTCAAAACTTTAACGGTTCAGCTCGGATACGACTGGAGCTCCGGGCTTCCTCTGCATCCGAACCGGACACTAGCGTTCGTCGGAGACCTGACTGACCGCGGCCCGCAATCGCTTGCTGTCATTCAAGTTGTAGCTGATTTGGTGAAAGCAAAAAAGGCAGTCTATGTTCCGGGCAACCATTGCGATAAGCTGTACCGCTATTTTCTCGGACGAAATGTTATGGTCGCACATGGCTTGGAAACAACCGTTGCCGAATTGGATGAACTTACTCCAAAAGAGCGTAACCACATTGCTGCAACCTTCCGGAAATTGTATGAAAACAACCCGCTTTATGCTACTCTGGACGACGGAAATTTAGTTATCGCCCACGCTGGCATCCGTGCTGACCTCATCGGCCGCACCGACAAAAAAGTGAAAACGTTCGTGCTGTACGGTGACATTACCGGCCAAAAACATCCGGACGGCTCACCGGTACGCCGCAACTGGGCGAAAAAATATAAAGGAAAAGCGACCATCGTTTACGGGCACACACCTGTCAAGCAACCATACATTGTCAACAACACTTACAACATCGACACAGGTTGTGTCTTCGGTGGCGCATTAACAGCCCTTCGCTATCCCGAAATGGAACTCGTCAGCGTACCTTCCTCGATGCCGTATGTAGAAGAGAAATTCCGGGAATTGGAGCTGGATTAAAATCGGATAAGCCTGACTGCGGTTGGGCTTTTTTGGGGAGTTGTGCTCTGTTCTGTGGTTTGGTACTGCTTCCTGAGTTTCATGTTCAATCCTGGTTGGGGATCTATTCTGGGGTACGGCGCTCTATCTGTGGCTCTTCCGCTCTATTCCAAAGTGTGGCGCCGTCTCACTGCCCGAGGGCGTTCTCCTTGTTGCGATGACGCTATTGTTCTGTCGACCGCTCTATTCCATGCCCGACAGCACTATCCTACTTTGCGACGACGCTATTTTTTCTCTCACCGCGCTATCTTCCCCGCGACGACGCTATTTTTTCTCTCACCGCGCTATCTTCCTCCGCGACGACGCTATTTTTTCTCTCACCGCGCTATCTTCCTCCGCGACGACGCTATTTTTTCTCTCACCGCGCTATCTTCTTCCGCGACGACGCTATCCTTCTTTTCACCGCGCTATTCCCACTGCGATGACGCTATTTTTTCTATGGAACTGCCTGAATACAGCTAAAATGGTTCGCTCCACTTGCTTTCCCCCTCAAAATTGGCTGGCTTTTCGTTAAATTCTTTGATTTTCTTGAAGTTTTTCCGTTTTTTGTGAAAAAGACCGGTTTTATAAAATTCATTTATCTGAGAAGGGATTCCAAACTAGAGTGCAGAAAATAATATAAATAACGACAATAATCGAGGTGATAGAAATGATTATGAAAGAAAGACAGTATCCAGTGAAAGCTAAAAAACTAGAAGCACTAATACGAAGATTAGAGGCCAATCACCCTAAAGCAGCATTAATCGAGCAAGAATACGCCAAAATACTAGCGGGTTATCGCGGCGAGCAATCATTGAATTACTTTTTAAGTTTTCTGCCCCAAGAGCAATATTTTATTTTCCACGACCTGCGGCTTCCATCTTTGCAAAACGAATACTTTTTCCAAATGGACATCCTCCTCTTATCCCAGCAGTTTTTCCTAATTATTGAAGTTAAGAACATAGCCGGTTCCGTCACATATGACCCAAGCAATCAGCAGCTAATTCAATTTCATCAAGATAAAGAAACTGTTTACCGCGACCCATTCCTCCAGGTCCAAAGGCAAAAACAGCAACTATACAGATGGATTGAAAAAGCAAATATCGCAACACCGCCACCCATTTGCACACTAGTAATCTTAAGCAACTCTCAAACTCTAATTAAAGAAAATGCTTCGTCAAAAAATTTAAAATTAATTCGCCCCGATCGACTCATCAATAAAATTTCCGAGTTCGAAAAAATATACAAACATGAACTGGTCTCACAAAAAGATCTAAAGAAGCTAGGACGACAATTCTTGAAAGTACATTCTGACGAAGAATATAATGTCATGCAAAAATTCGATTTATCAGCGGATGACTTAACGCCGGGCGTTCATTGTCCAAAATGTTTTCACTTGCCGATGAATCGGAAGCGATATACTTGGTTTTGCCCACAATGCAAATACGAAAATAATGATGTATATTTGCCTTCATTGAATGATTATTATTACCTTTTTGGCAACACCATCAATAACCCACAGCTGCGTTTTTTCTTAAAAATCCCTTCACGACATAGTGCAAGAAGAATTTTCATCAATTTAAACCTCCCCCACACCGGCAACACAAAAGCTGCAACCTATACACTCCCGTTCGACTAAAAAAACGAGCACAAAACCCATTTTCAAATGGTTTCATACTCGTTCTCTTATTTCAACAACCGCTTCATATCATCAACCAAATCAGCCTCAAATACCATCAACTCTCCGGTCATCGGATGCAGAAACTGAATTCTGCGGCAGTGAAGCGCCTGCCTATTGATGCGCTCTAATGTGCCTCCATATAAGTCATCACCTAAAAGTGGATGACCGATATAAGCCATGTGGACGCGAATTTGGTGCGTTCTCCCGGTCATCAACCTCAGCTGCACATAGGAAAAATCATCAGTTACTTGCAGACGTTCGAACAATGTGCAGGCATACTGGCCATCTTCGCGAACTTCGCGTTCAATGATGCTGCTGCTCTTCCTGCCGATCGGCTCTTCAATTTTGCCTTTCGCTTCCGTTCGTCCATGTACTAAAGCGGCGTAAGTGCGTTTTACGTCACCGCGTTTTTGCTGTTCGCTCAACAGATGATGGACATGACGATGTTTGGCAATCAGCATAATGCCGGATGTGTCGCGATCAAGGCGTGTTACGACATGAACTGTCGACGGTATGCATTGCTTCTCATAATAACCGGCGACGATGTTCGCTACGCTTCCAGTTGGATGCTCTCTTGATGGAATTGTGCTCATGAATGCGGGTTTATTAATAACTAACACATAGTCGTCTTCATAAACAATGTCTAATGGTCCGTCCTCAGCAATCAAGCCGTCGCTGCATGTTTCAGGAGGAAACTGCACCGTCACTTTATCTCTTTGTTTGACAATATATCGGACTGTCTCTTCATGTCCGTTCACTTCAATTTTTCCGCCCTGAAACTTAATATCAGTAAGCGCTGCCTTAGAAATATTTTGACCCTTTAAATACTCGCGAAGGACCATGCCATCTTGTTCAGCTGCCACTTTCCAGGATAATTCAAATGCTTTCATAAAATACCTCTTAATGATGATTATCCCGTATTTAGGGACAGTATGACTCCCGCTTATTATAGCAACGCAACAAGACAGCTTAGCGGGATCAACTGTCACTGAAAAACGAAATAGTTAACGATTTATTCTGCAATGAAAGAATCGCGCACCCTTTTCCAGAACGGAAATTGACGAAAGCGCGCAAAACGGATTTTTTCATTGGCTACTCGATATTGGATTGATTTAACGTCTTTTTGTAAAATTTGCAGATGATCAATCGTGATAATAAAATCTTCCTGATTGATCGGCTTTAGCATGCACGTGTGATGATCCGGCAAAATCAGCGGCGAACCGACTGTCCGGAATACACGATTGTTAATGGAAGCCATTTCTGCTACTTGGATTGCCTTAATAGAAGGATGGATAATCGCTCCCCCTAACGCCTTATTGTAGGCTGTACTGCCAGATGGCGTCGATACGCATAGCCCGTCCCCTCTGAATGTTTCAAAGTGTTGCCCTTTAATCTCCACATTCATAACGAGTGTGCTTTCCACGCCTTTTACTGTCGATTCATTCAATGCTAAGTATTTCGAAGGCTTTCCGTCATGCTTATAGCGCACAATGATCTCCAACAAAGGGTATTCGACCACTTGATACGGCGTTTTAGCAATCGCAATCACAAGCTTTTCAATCTCTTCAGGCGTCCAATCTGCATAAAAGCCAAGATGACCGGTATGAACCCCGACAAAAGCTGTCTTATCCAACCGATGTTTAAAGCGATGGAAAGCATACAACAATGTGCCGTCTCCCCCGACCGACACCACTATATCCGGATTTTCCTCATCCAAGACCAAATCAAAATCTTGAAGATATGTCTTCATTCTCTGCATATGCATGTTTGATACAGTGTCTCCCTTAGACGTGATAGCAAATTTCTTTGTTCCCTCCCGCATGAATACCTCTCCTTTTACGTCGCATTTATTCGTATATTGTCAGGATTTACTCCTTCTTTCTTGAGAAAGCTCTTTGAGCTTCTTGAATTTCCAGGCGAATATTCGACATCTCTTCATCTAACCAGTAAGCCGCTTCAGCTGCTCTATGCAGTCTTTTGCGCATATCTTCCGGAAATTGCCCCTTATACTTATAATTCAAGGAATGCTCAATTGTTGCCCAAAAGTTCATTGCCAAAGTACGAATTTGGATTTCTGCAAGAATTTGCTTCTCTCCATGAATTGTTTGAACCGGATATTTTATGACTACATGGTAAGAGCGATAGCCGCTAATTTTTACTTTCGATATGTAATCTCTTTCTTCAATTACCTCAAAATCTTTTCTCTTTTTCAATAAATCAACTACATACTTTATGTCATCAACAAATTGGCACATCATTCTCAAGCCGGCTATATCTTGCATCTCGTCGATTTTATCCATCGGAATGCCCTTCGTTTCCATCTTCTCAAGAATACTTGGAATTGGCTTTACACGCCCTGTCACAAACTCAATCGGCGAGTGAACATGTTCACGTTCAAACTGCGATCTCATGCCTTTCAGTTTCACTTTTAATTCTTCTACCGCTTGCTTATATGGACCTAAGAAATCATCCCAATTCACGATACAACACCTGCCTCAAACTTCTACCATCATTTATGTAAAATATATTCATTTTTATATTATGTATCAAATCAAATAATTCCTCTATAAAAATAACGCAGTTAACTCTTTACAAATTTATTTTACCATATCCCTTAACGTATGAATAAGGTTGAAGTAAGATTCATAATATACCCGAAAGTGAAAGGAAGAAGAAAATGCATCAGGAAATCGAAATTGAATTTAAAAATCTATTAACTAAAACTGAGTTTGACAAGCTTTGCGACAGCTTTTCTCTGAAGGAAAGCGACTTTATCCTACAGGAAAACCATTATTTTGACAGTGAAAATTTTTCCTTAAAGAATAAAGGTTGCGCACTCCGTATCCGCAAGAAAAAAAATTCTTATGAAATGACATTAAAGCAGCCAGCTGAAGAAGGTCTGTTAGAAACGAATGAAACATTGAGCGAAGATGAAGCAAAAGCGATCATTGCCAGCAACCGTATTCCTGAAGGTCAGATAGCGAAAATCATTCGCGAGGAGCTTGAAGTTGAGCCTGAAAGCGTGATTTACTTCGGCTCTTTAAGAACACACCGCGCTGAAACTGAATATGAAGGCGGATTGTTAGTAATCGACCACAGCATGTATTTAAACAAAGAGGATTATGAATTGGAATACGAGGTGTCCGATTTTTCAGCAGGACAAAAAATATTTTTAGAACTATTAAAAACATTGAACATCCCCGTGCGACAAACCGATAATAAAATTAAGAGATTTTATACGGCAAAATATAAGTAAGCGACTAAGGATGGGGAAATTATGCGCATTCAAGATATAAAAACATTGATTGAGCTTCAAGCATTACAGGGGTTAACGGGAAGCAGTTCAAGTGAGCAAACTTCTTCTTTGTTTCAAGATTTGTTAAACAGCTCTTTAACGGAAAGTTACTCAACAACTTCTGATACGACGATTGATGCCGCTTCATACATCAAACAAATGACATCACACAGTGACGCATCTCTGTACATAGGCTCATTAATGCCCGATAACTCATACAGCAACCCTTCATTAACAAGCATCTATGACAAGACTGCAGCACTGACTGGAGCCGCAAAACAATATGAGGATATCATCCGACAAGCATCGGAAACGTATAACGTACCTGAGAAGCTGATTGCATCTGTCATAAAGCAGGAATCTAATTTCAACAACTCAGTCATTAGCCACGCCGGCGCATCCGGCCTTATGCAGCTAATGCCTTCCACCGCTAAATATCTTGGTGTGAAAAACGTATTCGACCCAGCTGAAAACATTATGGGCGGTACGAAGTATTTACGCCAAATGCTCGATAAGCACGATCAAAACCTTGAACTCGCACTAGCAGCTTACAATGCAGGACCCGGCAATGTGAAGAAGTATAACGGCATCCCGCCATTCAAAGAAACTCAAAATTATGTAAGCAAGGTTATGAATACATATAATGCCTGATTAAGAGCAGTGAACAATAAACAGCATCGTTCACTGCTTTTTTAATACAGTATTATTCCTCCAACCTATTCCATTCTTTCGTTTTTCAAGATGTAATATTTGAGATATTTCTTTTCCGTTGCTACAATAAAACTTACATAAGTTGTAAAAGGAGATACGATATGACCAATTCTCAAACACCGTATGATTTTATTGGCAAAGAAAGTCTCAGCAAACTCGTTGAAACCTTTTATGCTAAGGTGCATGTGCACCCGTTATTGAAACCGATCTTTCCGGATGATTTAACTGAAACAATCCGCAAGCAAAAACAATTTTTGACTCAATATTTAGGCGGCCCGCAAGAATATACTGCAGAGCATGGCCATCCAATGTTGAGAGCGCGTCATTTGCCCTTTGAAATTACAGAAGATCGAGCGAAAGCGTGGCTTCAATGCATGAGTGAAGCGATGGACGAGATTGGACTGCAAGGGGACCTGCGCGAATACATCTTCCACCGCCTGGCATTAACCGCTGAACATATGATCAACACACCTACCTCGCATTGAAATCCTTGACTAAAGAGTGATTGTCAATTTTATGTATAAAGAAAATGCTATTCACGTTTTATTTTATTTCCTTTATACTTACAAACAGTCAAGAAAGGAGAATGAAGTTGAGTTCTCGCAAACTAGTTTTTAATTTTTCAGAATGGCTGCATGAATACCATTGCTCCATCGGCGGAAAACAATCCATTGAAGTTTATGCATTTATTCATCCATTATGCCCCGAATCATGGGGAATGGAACCCATACTTAAAAGAATGCAACTAGAATACGGTAAGTATATTTGTATCAAACACATATTGAGCGGCAATATCGCGAATGTCTCCGCTACTCATCATAGGCAATTGAACAAGGTTGCCAGTGAGACGGGCTCATTTTATTCTTCCGAGACAAGCATCGATTGCCGTTATGAATCTTTGCCATACAACACATCATTAGCCATCAAGGCTGCCGAGCTGCAAGGAAAAAAGCGCGGTATCCGTTTCTTGCGAAAGCTCCAGCAGTATTATTTTCTTAAAAATAAGGACCTTTCCAATATGAATGTGCTGATTGAGTGTGCTGAAGCAGTGAAATTGGATATTGAGGAGTTTGTTGCAGACATCTCTTCTCACACGGCGGAGAAGGCGCTCAAATCTGACTTGAAAGTTGCAAAAGAAATGGATGTTCAAGAAGTGCCTTCACTTGTATTTTTCAATGTGAACACGGACGACGAAGGAATTAAAGTTTCCGGAATTTATTCATATGATATATATATATCGATTTTAAAAGAAATAATGCCGTCCTTGCCTGAACCAGCACCGTTACCTACAATTGAGTCATTTATCCGCTTTTATCAGGTTTCAACCGCTCAAGAAATTGCAGCTGTCTACAATATGAACTTACGAACTGTCGAGTGTGAAATGAAGAATTTGACGAAGAGGAATGTCGTACAGAAGATTCCTACTGATCACGGCGTCTTCTGGAAATATAAACAGGTCCATTAAAAGGCGAAAAAGAGATTGCTCTCTCAAGCCTTTCATGCAATTTATTCAGACTTTTCCGCAAACTAAAAATACATACGAAAAAGCCCGCCGGGATAAGCGGGCTTTCTCTATTCATACGAACAAAGGGGATGGGAGAAATTTTTCACGGTCAAACAAAGGGGTATATGTTTGCTTGTGATCAACTTCACATTAATAATATACCAGATGTTTTACATTCTATGCAAGGGCTTGATAAACTTTTCACATTTCTGTTGAAATTTTAGAATAATATTACTCACCTTCCAATACAATGTAATAATACAAGTCCAAAAGGAGAATATCATGAAAAAGGCTACATTATTTCTTTTGCTGATATTCATATTGATCGCGTCTTTTTTACATGTCCTTGCCCTATTAAATATTTTCCCACTTCTTCTATCAGTTCCGCTTCTTTTCTTTTCTTTTACGATATTTTTTGCACTGATTAACCAGCGTAACCGTTTTAAAGGATTTTAGTATAAGAACAAAAGCGCGGGGCGCCCTCTAAAAAGCACCGTATGAACTGGAGGCCGCCGACCAAGATAAAGGAAACACGAAGAACGACAGTGATTCAATTTGTCTAGTTGCATCGGCCAGCCAGTTTTCATCTTAGAAAAGCTTCCTCGAATATCTTGTAAAAATCATGACTGCCAAGTGATGATTTTTACAGCTCGGGTCATAAGCATCTCTCCTCCGGAAATCAAAACCGGATTTCCTACTGACAGCTGTCTTATGCTGGTCGGAGGCTCTCAGGACGAGAGTCACAGCGACGAAGATATGCAGACGTAGCGCTCTTAGTCGCTGAACCTTACTTGCGAGCCGATTCCACATTTCAGCGTTGACTTATCGAAGGAAGGTTGCGAAAAGGGCAATAGGTGCTGGGCGCTGGAGCTGGACGTCGACACATTTTTTTCAACTTACACAATGTAGATTTTTATAATTTCCTAAAGCATGAGAAAAACCTTCACCGTTTTTTGCGACAAATAAAGGGTCAGCCCAATTAAAATGTACCCTATAGAGTAGACACTTCAAAAAAGGTCTACCTATGGGGTACATTTTTTATATAATGAAGAAACATCAAAGAAATACTGGGGAAGAATATGAGTAAAAAA
>NZ_JACXSI010000057.1 GCF_014712675.1 Peribacillus faecalis
CCAAAAGGGAACTATCACTTACTACGTGAGAGGAAAAGGAGAAACGAGTATGGAACTTTTAGAACAGATTTTAAGCAATCAAAATATGAACGAAGCCTACTTGCGTGTTTATAGAAATAAAGGTGCAAGTGGAGTGGACGGAGTAACAGTCGAAGAACTGAAACAATATTTGAAAGAGAATAAGGATGAACTGCGTCAGCGCATCAGAACGAGAAAATATCAACCCAAAGCTGCCTTAAGAGTGGAAATCCCAAAAGAAAATGGCAAGATGCGCAAACTGGGAATACCAACAGTAGTGGATCGAGTCGTTCAACAAGCCATTCACCAAATTCTCAGTCCGATATTTGAAGAGCAGTTCAGCGAATACAGTTACGGATTCCGACCAAAAAGAAGTTGCGAGATGGCAATCACGAAGAGCCTGGAATTTCTGAATGACGGTCATGATTGGGTAGTGGACATTGACCTTGAACGATTCTTTGATACCGTCCATCACGACAAACTCATGCGAATCATATCCAACACCATAAAAGATGGAGATGTGATTTCCTTAATAAGAAAATACCTAGCCAGTGGAGTAATGGTGAATGGAAAATATGAAGAAACACCAGTGGGAACTCCGCAAGGAGGCAACCTAAGTCCGTTGTTGAGCAATATTATGCTGAACGAATTGGATAAGGAACTGGAAAACAGAGGACTTCTATTCGTAAGATATGCAGATGATGCTCTTATATTTGTGAAGAGCGAAAAAGCAGCGAACAGAGTGATGAAAACAATCGTAAGATTTATAGAAGACAAACTGGGACTGAAGGTCAATGCAGAAAAGAGCAAAATCGCTCGACCTAAAGACCTGAAGTTTCTGGGATTCGGATATTACTACGATAGTAAAGAAAAGAAATATCAAGTGAAACCACACCTTACTTCAGTACAGAAATTCCAAAGAAAGCTCCGGAAATTGACAAAGAGAAATTGGAGTATTCGGTTAGACTTCCGAATTGTGAAACTAAAACAAGTCATATTCGGCTGGGTGAATTATTTCAAAATCGCTAATATGAAGAAAGCCATGAAACGCATAGATGAGAAGCTTCGCTCAAGAATCAGGGTAATCATCTGGAAGCAATGGAAGAAACCTAAAAAACAGATCAAATCGCTCATCCAACTAGGTATTCCGGAGGAAGAAGCGAAAGGACTAACATACTGCCGAAAAGGCTATCGATATATAGGATTATCGAAAGTTGTCCATAGAGCCCTTTCAAACAAAAGACTAAAGCAGAGGGGAATCCCCTCTGCTTTAGAACGTTATCTAAAAGTACATACTGCGATATAAATTGAAACGCTGTATACGTGACCCGTACGTACAGTGTTGTGAGAGGGGCGAAAATAAATTATTTATTTTCCCTCTACTCGATTTTTTAAAAAGGAATAACAAACAAGCTTTCGGGGAATATACTTTCATTAAAAGAAAAGAGGAATGAACATGCAGAAAGAACGAATTAATCATTATGAAGACCTATTCAAACAGTTTGTTATGTCATGTGTAGTTAATGAAAGTGAAAAAACAATGCAGCAATACATGTTGGAGCTGATCGAAGATAACTATCTTGAATATAAATCCATTAATTATGCCTTCTTATCTGTGAAGAAAGAGCTGGTAGGATGAACAAAGGTTAAATAACAATAAAAAACGCACGAAAATTTCATATGTGAAATTGCGTGCGTTTTTTATTGTTAAATCAAGATTTATTTAGATTTTTGTATAGTACCTAATTTGCAAAGGGTACTAGTTAATATATTTTCTTATTTATGGAGGCGTTGAAAATGGCACGAATAATGGTTATGCCAATAAAATAGATTAATCAGTAGAATAAAAGGCCCGATGTTAGGGCCTTTTTTAGCACCAAATTTTGTTTGATGTTCTATTAATCTTGATCAACATAAATTGTACGCAAGAAGAAGCAAGTCATGAAAATTCCGAAGAACAGCAATGAAAAACCGAATCCAAGCGCAAGAATGTTTTGGGCGTTATTCACTATTCCAATTAAAGAAATTAAGCCATCATAAATATATGTATAAAAATCAGCTCCGAATGTTACAGCTTTCATTTCATATGTGCCGGACATAATTAAAATGAAGATACCGCTAATGGAACAAAAGCCTCCAGCTATAACACCTATTAAACTTGGAATATCCAGTTTTGAACTCAGTTTCTCTGATTTTTCCTCATTTATAGGTTCAGAATCGTCAATTTGCGGCTGAGCCGCTTGCTCTTCACCACAGTTTGGACAGACCGTTGCATCATTTGAAATCTCATAATGGCATTTAACGCAAGTTTTACTCATCGTTACCTCTCCTTCGATTATATATTAAATAAGTTCCCGATTGGGAGAGAGGTAAACGTTTAACAAAGTCAGCTGTATGAAATAAGAACTATAATGTTAGCTATAACGGCAAGCTATTTTTTTATGATAAAATCTACAAAAGGGAGATTTTCACGGAGAAACGTTAGACTTTTATTTATTTTCTTTTCAGGTATGTGCTTATTTATATTTATGTTGGAAAATGCTATGCCTGATAGTCCGAGACCTTTAGAATGGAAGAGCAAGTTATATATGAATAACAAGAAATATTGGCATCCGCTTTGCGGTTGCATTGAAGTATAGTTCGAAAGTGGGGAAGTAATGATGGGATTCGGTTTTCGGAAAAGTTTTAAAGTAGCGCCCGGAGTGAGAATCAATGTAAGCAAGAGAGGGATTGGAGCAAGCGTCGGTACGAAAGGTCTCCGATATTCAGTCAATTCGAGCGGACAAAGAAGAACGACAGCTTCCATTCCCGGTACAGGTCTTTCGTATACGACAACGTCCAGAGGCAGTAAAAGAACTTATAATTCCACTTCTTATCAAAGACAGAAGGAACTGAATAAGATTCAGAAAGAAAGAGAAAAGCTGCAGGAATTAGAACAAAATCGGTTAGAGGTGGATCTTTTTGAGAACAAGCTGGAAATGATTCATTCAATCCATAAAGAATGCAGCGAGTCAATTGATTGGTTTAGTGAGAGCAAAGCTTTACCTCCATATAAAGCGAGCTCGGCAGGTCCGAATGAAATAGCTGCAATTTCAACTCTGGAAAAATATAAACCTTCCTTTTTCGATAAACTGCTGAAAAGGCATGAAGCAAAAGTAGATGAGCTAAAAGCTAAAGTGTACGAAGCGAAGATACAGGATGAAGAGCTGTATTCCGATTGGGAATCAGATGTCCAGCTGGCAAAAAGAATCGTCAAGCAAGATACGGATGCTTACTTAAAAGCGATCGATGTTTATTATCCGTTAGATGATTTGAATGGATTCGGAAGCGGATTTGAATTTTTTATTGAGAATCCAAACAGTATGGAAGTCGAATTCGATGTACATACAGAAGATGTCGTACCAGAATTCACGAAATCTTTGACGAAGACGGGAAAAGTTTCAACGAAAGCAATGACGAAAACGATGTATTATGACATTCAGCAAGATTATGTATGCAGTTGTGTCATTCGAATAGCCAGAGAAATGTTTGCGCTCTTGCCTATTAATGAAATCATCATTCATTGTCTCGATGAACAGCTTAATTCCGCGACAGGCTATAAAGAAAAGGTTGTGATTTTATCAGTGAAAATCGATCGTGTAACGCTTAATTCATTGAATTTTGAGTCGATTGACTGTTCAGATGCCATGACTAACTTTGAACATAATATGATGTTCCGTAAGACGAAAGGTTTTTGGGCAGTTGATAGGGTAGAATAGGTCTTGTTAATAGCGAGGTGCTATAAAACTACAGAAGAGAGAGTACTGAACTCTCTCTTTTGCCTTTATTATTGAATAATGTTTCCACATTCTTTGATCTTCTTTAATTAACTTTGAATTCCATTGAAAGTATGTAATCTTGACAGAAGTTCCTTCATATACTTTAAAGATGATTTTTTTAGGAGGCTTGATGAAAAAAATGGCGGATACATTAGCATGGCATGAGACACTTGAGATTCACGAGCTGGTCGCTTTTCAATCTAATGCATTAATGGATTTGAAAATGTCGATTAAAAAAATTCAGGACAGCGAGTTGAAGCAACTGTATGCAGACTCGATTCAGGCATTGGAAAATAATTTAAAAGAGTTGATTCCATTTTATAATTTTGCGCCTGAAGTAAGGGGAGAAGAACGAAACAATGACCCTTTTTACGCAGGCAATATTCTTGGGATGTCTAAGACTGCTGTACGGAATTACGCGGCAGCGATCACAGAAACAGCAACACCTGAACTGCGTAATGTGTTCAAGAACCATTTAAATAATGCCGTGGATTGGCATGCGAACGTATTCAACTATATATACAAAAAAGGACTTTATCCGGCTTATGATTTAAAGCAGTTATTGCAAAACGATGTTAATAACGCTACAAAAGCTTTGCAAATGCCGTATAAATGACAATAGAGGCACTTAAAGTAAGTGCCTCTATGCAATCATCTTTTACGGCCTGTAGCAGAATGTTCCTTGCCGTGAGCTTCATGCTCAGCGATAATCGCTTCTTTCGGGATGTGGTTATTTTTCTTAGGTGAATTGATGCGGCTTCGATGTTTTTTACCCACAAACGTCACTCCTGCCGTAAAAAGTTGGATGAATATCCATTGGTAGCATGTGCAAAAGGCCGATGAAATATGCGAAAAAAAGGCAGCGACGAAAATCGCTTGCCTTTTTTAGTTAATGCGTTTGAATCTCATGAATGACTTTTTCTTTCAGAACCTCATTCATTGCAGAAAGCTTGATTTGATTAGTCAAGCGCTCCTGAAGTTCCTTCTCTGAAATGATGCCGTGTTCCTCCAACACTTGCACGAGCAAGTTGAGGATCAGCTCGTTTTTAATTTCCTCCGGTGAATGAGCCATCATAAACCCTCCTTATGCAGACGTTATTATACAATTTCCCGAAAACAGGTAGGTGAAAACACGGAATAATATTTTTTGAACAAAAATTAATTTGTTAATCAATTATTTTTTTCGACTCAATATATGCAGAATCATGTAAATGCTTTGTTTGAATATCGTTCACAAATTGTTCGCTTACGAATCTTTTTTTATCTTGATATAGTAATCAAACGGAATTTAGAAAGGATGATGAAATTTTGCCTAGTAACAAAAGAGAAGGTATTATTTTTGGACTTATGATGTGTTTTGGCATGGTGTTTGTCATGACATTTTACAATATGGCAATTAACGGGACATTAGATAAGTTGACAATTACGGGAGCTATAATGAGCTTTGTAATCGGATTTGCAATCGCATTTGTTCTTGATTTGTTCATAGTCGGACCGGCAGCGAAAAAAGTTGCAATGAAACTCGTGAAAAATAAAGAAAATAAAGCGTTAATGATTATTTCGATTTCAACTTGCATGGTATTAGGAATGGCATCTTGCATGTCACTATACGGTTTAATTACTGCTTATGCACATGGTGCGCTAGCAGGTCAATCACTGATCAGCAGCTACATTATGATCTTCTTCAAAAACTTCATTATGGCTCTTCCTTTACAGCTGCTGGTAATGGGGCCGATTGTTCGCTTCTTGTTTGTGAAGTTTGTAAAGCAGGAACAACAACCAATGACAAACAGCAGTGCCCTGGCTAAATAATGATAATAACGCCATCGGTTTAACTAAGATGGCGTTTCTTTGTTGATTTATACGAATAACAACATATAATGGAATAGAGATGTTGTGCACATGATTGTATGGTTTTAAAAGACTGAATATTCCGTTTTGTGATAGGTGAGGTGTTTTAGTTAAACCCAATAATTCCAACCATTCATATAGCAAATCCGAAAAACTTGTATTTTCAAGGTGTTTATGCAGGCGTATCGCTTTAGAATAGATTGGAAATAGCTTATAATGACTTAAAGTAGTAGCTATTTAATTCCAAAAATAATAGCGATATACTATAATTAAGTTATAATAAAGTGAATAATCAGTTATACTTAATGCAGAATTGTAAAATAATTAATGAAGCGCTTTTGGTAATGGGGTTTAAAAGCGGCTAAAAGATCTGCAAATTTTAGGGGATAAGGATGGGAAATATGAGCAACAATGGAGAAACTAAAACAGATGTAATCTTGATTGGTGCAGGGATTATGAGTGCCACTTTGGGGACTATACTGAAAGAATTAGTGCCTGAATGGAACATCAAAGTATTTGAAAAGCTTGATCAAGCAGGAGAAGAAAGCTCTAATGAGTGGAATAATGCCGGAACCGGACATGCGGCATTATGCGAGTTGAACTACACTTCTGAGCAAGCGGATGGTTCAATTAATATCTCAAAAGCAATTAATATTAATGAACAATTCCAAGTATCTATGCAATTTTGGTCATATCTTGTAAACAACAAGCTGATTGACAATCCGAAAGATTTCATCATGCCGATTCCTCATATGAGTATGGTTCGCGGTGAGGATAATGTGAAATTCTTGAAGAAGCGTTATGAAGCGCTGAAAGACAATCCGTTATTTAAAGGTATGGAATTTTCAGATGATGCCCAAAAGCTGAAAGAATGGATTCCATTAATGATGAAAGATCGTCCGGCTGATGATGTCATTGCAGCTACAAAAATTGATACCGGTACGGATGTAAACTTTGGTGCTTTAACGCGCATGCTGATGAAAAATTTAGAAAAACAAAATGTGGAAGTTAATTACAACCATAGTGTGGAGAACATTAAACGCACTAGCGATGGCGGTTGGGAACTGAAAGTGAAGAACGTACTGAGCGGCAATGTTGAACAGCATAAAGCGAAATTCGTCTTTATCGGTGCCGGCGGAGGAAGCTTGCACATTTTGCAAAAAACAGGTATTCCGGAAAGCAAACATATTGGCGGCTTCCCTGTAAGCGGTCTCTTCCTTGTGTGCAATAAACCGGAAATCGCGGAAAAACATCATGCAAAGGTGTACGGTAAAGCAGCAGTTGGTGCACCGCCGATGTCAGTGCCTCACTTAGATACACGTTATATCAACAATAAAAAATCACTATTGTTCGGACCGTTTGCGGGCTTCTCTCCGAAGTTCTTAAAAACAGGTTCAAATATGGATTTAATTACGTCTGTCAAACCGAACAACGTATTTACGATGCTTGCGGCAGGCGCAAAAGAAATGGCATTAACAAAGTACTTAATTCAACAGCTGATGCTGTCTAAAGAACAACGCATTGAAGAGCTTCGTGACTTTATTCCGGACGCAAAAGTAGAAGACTGGGATATCGTAGTAGCCGGACAACGTGTACAGGTTATTAAAGATACACCTGCTGGTAAAGGAACGCTTCAATTCGGTACAGAAGTTATTACATCAGAAGACGGCTCTGTCGCAGCATTACTAGGAGCGTCTCCAGGTGCTTCAACAGCAGTACATGTAATGCTTCAAGTAATTCAAAAGTGTTTCCCTCAAGAAATGAAAGCTTGGGAACCAAAACTGAAAGAAATGATTCCTTCTTACGGTGTGAAATTAATGGATAACCCGAAACTTCTTGAAGATGTACATGAGTTGACAGCACAAACATTAGGTTTGAGCGAAAGAAAACCAGTCCATAACTAATCTAAAATAAAGCAATTATCATACATGTGACAGCTCCAGGTCCTTTTTTAGGAAATGGAGCTGTTTTTCTGTCTGAATTCAAACCTGCCTTGCTTGGAGACTTACACGATGTAGGTCATATCGGCGTTGCTACAGTACGTAGCGTCCTTAATCGTAGTTCCTTGCGGGTTGCTTCTGCTTTGGGTCCCGCATGGCTCCTTTTTATTTTCATCATATTTATGGAGTAATCATTTGACGATGGCTGCGAGCATTTGAATATGTGCTTCACCCAAAAGGACTGGTGACGGTTTACTTATTATATTTCTTTCACTGATATAGCTTTTGAATAACTGATTTCTTTGCAGTCTGCGAGTTCTTCCTTTTGCAGAAAACCTAGGCTGATAGCGGCTTCGATCTTTTTGTCATCCGGTTTCTTAACAGTTTGAATCAAATCATGCATGTTTATAGCTTCTAATTTTTGTATCGTTTCTTTTTCCTTGTATCGTTCGGTCTTCCGTATTTGTCTTTGCAGTTTATAGCCATGGTCGATTAATTCGCCCTTTGTATTTTCACCGACATGCGCATCGAAATAGGCATTGAACACGTCCTTTAGACTGTTCATCTCAGCATCGATTTTTTTCTTTTGCCTCGAAAGCTCATTGTATCTTTTAATCATATCAGCAGTAATAAGTGATTGCATGATTTCCCCTCCGTTACTAACAGCGTTTCTTCATTTTATTGGTCAAAAAAATTGATTATGACTCAAAACGGTAGCTTTATTCTATTAATTCTTAAAAAAACGGACGAAAAATGTTATAAAATCTCAAAACAAAAGGTAAAAAATGGTATTGGTAGAATAATATAAAATAGGAATGAGCATTCATTTCCTTTCAAACATCGATATGTAAGCGCCTAAAAATATATTAGGAGGCTGGAAAGAAATGAGATATTATGTGTCGACAAGCAAAGGGCTTAACCGTGAATCATTGCCGTTCAAATTGTATGAGAAAGCAAAGAAATTCGGAACTTGGGATCCGCGCAATATTGATTTCAGCAAAGATAAAGCGGATTGGGATTCATTGACTGTTGAACAGCAAGAGATCATTTTGTCATTGATTGCATTCTTTTATAGTGCAGAAGAAGCGGTAACGCATGATATTTTGCCGATGATCTATGCGATTTCGCAGACGGGGCATTTTGAGGAAGAGATGTATTTGACAACTTTCTTATTTGAGGAAGCTAAACACACAGATTTCTTTAATCTTGCGTTGCAAAACATCGGCATTACAGGTGATCTAAATAAATATCATACACCTCCATACCGAAAGTTGTTTGATGAGTTGCTGCCAAGCACAATGGGGCGTCTATACGAGGATCAATCTCCTAAAGCTTTAGCAGATGCAGCAGTTGTGTACAATATGTTTGCAGAAGGCGTGCTTGCTGAAACGGGATACTGGGGCTTCTATGAAAATCTTGATTCAATTAATAAAATGCCGGGCCTTATTGTAGGAATCAGAAATATTAAGCGCGATGAGTCAAGGCATATAGGCTTCGGTACTTTCTTGTTGCAACGTTTGATTTCCGAGGATGGAACAATGCTCGATTATTCATTGAATAAGCTGATGGAGCTGATGCCGTTGGCGCTCGAAATCAATCAGTCTCTGCGCAAAAACGATGCAGCAGTAAATGCATTCGGTGTGCCGGCTGAAGGAAGTCTTATGTTTATGCAAAAGCAGTTGAACGCTCGAGTAGAGGTGCTGAAAAGAGCAAAAGGGAAAACACTCGAAGAAATATATAAAATGGAAGTTGTCTTTGAATAAAATTGTAATGAATAGATAAATCAATACACTTATTTGATGAAGATATACTATGTATCTTCTTTTTTTTGTTGTATCTGGCAAAAAAAGGAGCAGTTTTTGAAACCGATGCTTCATGCAGATGTATTGAATAGGGTACGAAAAGATGTTCGAAAGATTTATGGATGACACTTATGATTCTATTTTCTGGAAAAATGGATAATGTTATTATAAATGAGTGATGATCCACTAAAGGGGTTGAAAGGGGAGATTTTATGAAAGCAGCACAGCATAAGCGTGCAGCAAAGCAGGCATTAAAAGGAAAATGGGGGGTAGCAATCGGGGTCTTTTTCCTTTATCTGATTATTGGCGGTATATCGGGCATGATTCCGATTGATTATTACTGGGCAAACATGATCGTGTTAATATTTTTGTTGAGTCCCTTTTTTGTCGGGTTTTACTGGTTTTATTTGGATTTAAAAAGGTTGCCGAATCCAAAGGTGGAAACGCTGTTTGATAGTTTCAGCAAAGACTATGTGAGAGTAGTATTAACTAATCTTTTAGTTTTCATTTTCGTTTTTTTGTGGGGACTTCTATTGATCGTACCGGGCATTATAAAAACATATTCTTATTCAATGACTTTTTATATTCTTCGCGATCGCAAGGATCTTAGTGCAATCGAAGCCATTACGGAAAGCAGAAAAATGATGGATGGTCACAAATGGAAGTTATTTTGTCTGATGTTTTCCTTTATATGGTGGTACATTATTCCGCTTATTATGATGATAGTCGGTTTAGTAATGATGGCTGTGGCAGGTGCTGGTTCTTTGGCTGATGCAACTGTAATGGAGCCGACGATGGAGGAACTTTCAACTCTGTTTTTAGGAATGGGAATAGCCTTCATCGGTTCTATCGTTTCTTTCTTGATTAGTATTTACGTCACACCATACTATATGACATCATTAGCTGTCTTTTATGATGATTTTGTCAAGCCAAAACGAGATACTGAAGCGCCATATCAGAACGAAAAAAACCTAATTGATGATGAACCGATAAATACATGATATATTCTTGAGCTTGTCTTATTTTTAAGGCAAGCTTTTTATATGTAAAAGCCTATTTTTAATTGAAGGGATATCCAAGGAGTTAAATCAAAAAAGGAATAGTGCCGGTTTTTCGTATAAGTCTGCGATATGTTATAGTAGATATGAGAAAAGTTAGTGGAAGAAGGAGTGTATCATCTATGCACTTTACGACAATAGATTTCGAAACAGCCAATGGATCTCGGTCCAGTATTTGCTCGGTAGGGATTATTGAGTATGTCGATGGAGAAAAAATCAATGAATATTATAAACTGGTAAGACCGATAGATGATTATTTTCATCCAATTAATACGAGCATTCATGGCATTACGAGGGATGATGTGAAAAATGAAAAACCATTTATTGATTTGTGGCCTGAAATAGAAGGGATGTTGGCAAATAAACTGGTTCTCGCGCATAATGCCGCTTTTGATATGAGCTGTTTGCGTGCAGTCTTGGATGAAAATGAGATTATTTATCCGACAATGCAATATAACTGTACAGTCCAAATTGCCAAAAAAGTATGGCCTGGCCTGACAAATTATAAATTGAACAATCTATCCTACCAATTAGGATACCGCCTTAATCACCACAACGCGTTGGACGATGCCCGTGCCTGCGGTAATATTCTAATTAAAGCTGTGAAGCATAGCCGACTGGAAACGATCGAGAGCTTTTTTGAAGAATATAAAATTACCCACGGTCTCATTTATCCCGGAGGTTATCAAACACCATCGGCAAGAAAGAGAAGTGTACTAAAATAAATGTGAAATCATATATTTAGAGAGAGTGCTGCATTCAGCACTCTCTTTCTTTTTTCATTTTTTGGAATTTAGACATAGTTATGCAGTTTAATAGTATACAAAAGTGGTATATTTTTACTATAGTAAGTGTGTTTCATAATTAGGGGGGATTACGATGGGCAGATTAGACGGTAAAGTTGCGATTATAACAGGCGGTGCACGCGGTATGGGTGAAGCTCATGTGCGCTTGTTCGTAAAAGAAGGGGCAAAAGTCGTTTTCACTGATTTGAATGAGGAAGGCGGTTTAGTATTAGAAAGAGAACTAGGGGGGAATGTCAAGTTTGTTAAACAAGATGTGACGAAAGCAGTAGACTGGGAAAATGTCATTGCAGTCGCAGAAAATATATTCGGTCCTGTTAATATTCTTGTAAATAATGCGGGTATCAGTATGAATAAATCTATTTTTGAAATGACTGAAGCAGAATACAGAAAGATTGTCGACATTAACCAAGTTTCTGTTTTCCTTGGCATTAAATATGTCATTCCATCCATGCAAAAAAACGGAAATGGTTCGATTATCAATATTTCATCCTTGAATGGTTTAGTCGGTGGTGCAGTCGGTTATACAGATACAAAATTCGCAGTTCGCGGACTTACAAAAGCAGCAGCTCTTCAATTGGCCGGCATAGGCATACGCGTAAATTCTGTTCATCCTGGTGTAATCGAAACACCAATGGTCACTCAAGGAGATGCGGTAGAAGTTATTAAAGAATTTGCGAAACACATTCCAATCAAACGTATGGCGAAATCGGAAGAAGTCTCTAATCTTGTTCTATACTTAGCTTCTGATGAATCCTGCTATTCAACTGGATCGGAATTTGTTATTGACGGCGGACTATCTGCTATGTAAAAAGAAAAACCGTCACCGGTCCTTTTTCATTTTTGATTTCGCACCTTACTACATTTCATTGAAAAAGGAGTCATATGGGATGGTCTAGGACCGAGCATGGCAGGTGTAAGGTTAGACAATTAGAAAAAGCCTTATGGAGATGTGAACTGTAACCCGTATTTTAGACAGTCTTAAAAAAGACCGTTATGCACTTAGGAGATGACTTCGGTATTGTGCCGGAGTCATCTTATTTAATGTCCACTGATAACGGTG
>NZ_JACXSI010000058.1 GCF_014712675.1 Peribacillus faecalis
GATTAAAAGCTCTTGGAACCATATCATCTATCTTGAAAAGTCCATTAAGGAACTGGAAGATCGCATCTCAGTACTTCTGCAGCCTTATCAGGAAGAAGTGGATATTCTTCTAAGTGTACCTAGTATTCAAATCCACTCCGCAGCTTCCATTATTGCTGAAATTGGAACCGATATGACCCAATTTCCTTCTTCCAAACATCTAGCTTCTTGGGCCGGGGTTTCACCAGGCAACAACGAAAGTGCAGGTAAAAAAAAAGGAACCAAAACCGTTAAAGGGAACCCTCATATACAAGCTGCCCTCTGCCAAGTTGCTTGGAGCATTTCACGATCGAGAAAAACGCAGATGGCAGCTACCTTTTGGTCTTTATCAGCGCGAAGAGGAAGAAAAAAAGCGATCACAGCGATTGCACACAAGCTCGTTAGAATCATTTATAAATTGTTTACAAACCATCAACTCTATCAGGAACCAGGTATAATAGCTTAACCTTTTAAAACATATTAATTAGGGTATGTTTTTTTAAAAACAAACAAGCATACCTCTCTTAAGATTGGGCATTTTTTGACAATCCCCTTGTTTTCTCCTTACTTTTCTTCGCTACTTGCTTCGTTTAGTTTTTTTATTTTCACAGAAAAAACCGGCACCGGTCCTTTTTCATTTTTGAAAAAGCCTCTCGAAAGATTCTCCAATGAAAAAGGAGTCATGCGGGAGGACAAAGATGAATCATCCAATAAACCCGCCTTTGGTTTCTTGGATGAGGCAGCTTAGGCCCGAGCATGACAGGTGCAAGGTTAGACAGCTATCTAAATTCAGAAATATGAACTTTTATATTTTTCAGAAAAACCGTTACCGGTCCTTTTTCATTTTCACTTTCACCTATAAAAAAGATGACTCCTGTGATAAGAAGTCATCTTCATTCATACAGACCTCCAAAAATGAGGTTTCGTATGTAACAATATTATTCGCCAGCTGTTTACTGCATATTTCGAGGAATTTTGAAGGTAAATGTCGTCCCTTCATTTTCCTTGCTTTCAACGGAAATTTCCCCATGATGCCCTTTAATAATGTTGCTGACAATCGCCAAACCAAGTCCTGTGCCGGATTTCCCCCTTGTCCTTGCCTTGTCTGCTTTATAAAAGCGATCAAACACAAAAGGCAAGTCCTCGTGCGGAATGCCGGTGCCGCTATCTTTTACTTCAATCTTCAATTGATTACCTTCAGTCGATTGAATAATGGCAATAAACCCGCCATTTTGAGAGTGACGAATGGCATTATCAATCAAATTAGTCAAAACTTGCTCGATTCGATCCGGATCAAAGAACCAAGTTAAATCGGGATCAGCTAACTGTACCTTCAGCTCAATATTTTTTTCCTTAGCCGGTCCAATGAACTTCGACGACACTCTATTCAAATATTTCTCAAGATTGACAGATTCGTAATTTAAAGACAAGTGCCCGGCTTCCATCTGAGCCAAATCCAGCAGTTCATTAACTAATCGGCCCATCCGTAATGACTCATCATAAATAATTCTTGCAATTTCCTGCTTTTCTTCTTTAGTCTCGGCAATATCATCAATAATTGCCTCACTGTAACCTTGAAGCATGCTGATTGGTGTCCTAAGTTCATGAGAGACATTGGCAATAAAATCATTGCGCATCTTTTCCAGTTTCTTTTCTTCTGTCATATCCCGAAGAACGGCTACTGCTCCTCTAATGTTCTCATTATTATAAAGCGGACTGACAACAACAACCCAATAGTGATCACCAATTCTCAATTCCTCAACATTTTCCTGTTCAGTATCCACAGATAACTGAAACAAGTTGACCAATTCAATCGGCGCTTCCGTATTTCCGCCGCGCAAGTCGTTCTCACGGCGCCATAGCTCCATAAAACGCTCTGCAGGCTGATTAGTCGGCAAAATTGTTCCGTCGACTTTAAATGTAATTACTCCATCAGCCATACTGCTCAAAATACTTTTCAGGTTTTCCTTTTCCTGATTCAGTGCATTCATATTTTGATTCAGTTGTTTACCCATCTGATTAAAAGCAATTGCCAGCTCTGCAATCTCATCCGTTGACAAAATCGGCAGCTTTGTATTAAATTTACCGCGGGCAATCTCAAAGGCAGCTTCACGCATATTTCGAAGCGGCGCCGTAATTCGCGTTGACAGAAAAAAAGCAAAGATAGTCGTCAAAATAATCGCTACACCTGCAGCCAATATGATTAGCTTAGTTGTCGCTTGCACCGTATCATTCATCGCTTCAAGCGACTCGATTACGTAAACGATTCCATCCACTTCAGCACTATCAACAGGGGTACTGACAATCATGAATGTTTCACTATTTTCTCCTTGTTCACCATAGTGAATAATCATTTGCTTCTTCTCTACTTCACCCGGCTCTTTTACGCTCGATAAATCCTGATCATTCATGACAGAATTGAATAACTGCTGCACATTCTCATCCGAAGAGTTATCAGATATTAATCTTTTATTATCGCCATCCGCTATCATGACTAGCTTAGATGGTCCGACCAGCTGTGCCGATATTTCAAGAGCATTCCATGAATCTTCATGATCATCAACTATTTGAACAATTTTAGATGCCGTAACCATTAAGTCATCTTCAACTTGCTGAACATGAAAATTCTCAAAAAACTCTAACAGAAGCACTGTTAAAATCAGTAAAACAAATGATACCAGAAGTAAAATCGTAAGCCAGAGCTTCCCGACGACACTTCTCAAGAAGATCATTACTCGTTTACAACCTCAAACTTATAACCCACACCCCAGACAGTTACAATCATCTTCGCAGCATCCTCAGAAACGCGGTTCAATTTCTCACGCAAACGTTTAACATGTGTATCCACGGTACGCAGATCTCCGAAAAACTCATAGTGCCAAACTTCTTTTAATAATTGCTCACGGTCGAATACTTTGTCCGGAGCTTTCGCTAAAAAGTACAGTAACTCATACTCTTTTGGAGTCAGTGATACTTCTTTGCCGTCTGCTGTAACTCTATGAGCATCATTATCAATAGTTAAGTGCTGCAACACAATGATATCTTTCGTCGTTGTATCCGTTTGTATAAAACTCGTTTTTGAAGATCTTCTTAATAAAGCTTTCACTCGCAATACAACCTCACGCGGGCTGAAAGGCTTAACAATATAATCATCCGTTCCTACTTCAAAACCTTGTACACGGTTAATTTCTTCACCTTTTGCCGTAAGCATGATGATAGGAGTTGATTTTTTCTCGCGCAATTCTCTGCACACTTCAATACCATCTTTGCCGGGCATCATTATATCTAATAAAATTAAATCGTAATCATTCGTCAGCGCTTTATCTAAAGCTTCGTTACCGTCTTCAGCCTCATCAATAATGTAATCTTCCCTTTCAAGATACATTTTTAATAATCTGCGAATACGTTCCTCATCATCTACTACTAAAATCTTAATTGCGCTATCCATCGTACTTCCTCCCCTTTTGTAAATTCTACAGAATGATGAATTTCAAAAACCATTTTAAGTAATGAGAGACTCCTTAAATATGTATAATTAATTACAACCTCTTTCATTATATATAAAAAGCCAGAAAAGAGAAATAACCTTTGAGTAATTCTTCTTAGAGCAGCAGGAAATTCAAGTATTTTATAGGGATGTTTTACTATTCCGACAAAAAACTTTCACTTTTAACGGTGAAAGTTTTTTATTTTTCCTCTTTTCTTCACAATTGCAGTCCATCATGCATAAGAATGAAGCCCTGCAATAACGAGGTTTACAAATATTAAATTAAACATGATAATACCAAAACCAATTACCGCCAACCAAGCAGATTTTTCTCCATGCCAGCCTTTTGATAGCCTCAAGTGCAGGAAAGCTGCATAGAACAGCCACGTAATCAATGCCCACACTTCTTTCGGGTCCCATCCCCAAAATCTTGTCCAAGCAATTTGCGCCCATATCATCGCAAAAATCAAGGCGCCGAGAGTAAATACCGGAAAACCGACCAATACTGAGCGGTAACTGATCTCATCTACTAAATCCAGCTTGACATTACGCACATAAGGCTGAATGGCTAAGCTTACTCGCTTACGCAAAATAACTCGCATTAATATGTACAATAATGTACCCACTAAAAAGGACCAAAGCACTGTATTTGCTTTTTGCGCATTGATAAAGTCCGGCATTTCAATTAACGGAGCCATCACATTTTCTGTTTTCAGCTCACCTTCATTAGGCCCAAGCAACGGCGGTATTGCGTAGACAGCTTCCGACACAACATCGCGATTGTCTACCCAATCAAATTTCGCCTCATAGCCTGCTATGCCGAATGCGGTATTTGTTCCGATAAAACCTACTGTGACAATAAGAAAGTACATAATCAATTCCAAAAAAAATGGTTTCTTTCCTTTAGTTGTGTGATCTGTCACTTTAACTAAGTATAGTAAACCGGCCACAAAGCTAATAGCTAAAATAGCTTGCCCCGCAGCGGCCGTCGTTACATGAATCGCCAGCCAGTTACTTTGAAGCGAAGGAACCAATGGTGTAATATCTCTCGGAAACATCGCCGCATACGCAATCAGTAAAAGTGCAATCGGCAACGTGAAGGCTCCGAGCACATTAAGACGGTATATAAAGAAAATGACAATGAATGCTCCGACAATGACCATGCCGAAAAATGTCGTGAATTCAAACAAATTACTTACAGGGGCATGCCCTGCAGCAATCCACCTGGTGATGAAATATCCCAATTGTGATGCAAATCCGGCGATTGTTAAGGTGATTGCAATGATGGATATTTTACTTAAAGATCTAGTTTCTTTATACCTCTTTTTATTAATTGCACCCGCAAAGAAAAATGAAGCAAGCAAATATAACAGAAAAGCTGCAAACAGTAAATTACCGCTTAATTGAACCATTGTTTCTAATCCCCCTTATTGTGAAGAGTCTTTCTGATCTGCTTGATCAAGCGGCTCATCTAAAGGCAATCCTTCCAATGTCTTCTCGAGATCCCTTTTAAGACCATGCCAGTTTTTATTCGTATGAGCAGCAATAACTACTTCATCCCCGTGTTTTTGTATCCAAATTCTCCGATGATTCCAATAAGCCCCCTGGATAACACCGATCATAAAAATGAGCCCTCCGAGTCCAAGTACAGGCAACGTCAAATCTTTTCTTACAGTAAGTGCTGTCGCATGATGTGTTTCGACTCCGGCAAAAGCCATTTTATATATATTATTGCCTTCACTTTCAATCGTCTCCTGAATGGCCACAAAGCTCACTTCCCCTTCCGGTTTTTCCGGAGAGAACATCTTGAAGACAAATGCAGGATTATTAGGAACAGGTGATTGTGTCACCGGTTTTCCGGATTCGTCCATTTTGAAATCAGGAAAATACGAAATAATTCGTACAGCATAGCCGTTTCCTAAATCGTACGATTGATCGGGATTATTCAAGTCAACCTTGATTGTGCCAAAGGCTCTTCCTGATTCCTTATCGGTTAACTGAAACGACATCGCCGCAAGTTCATCCAACTTATACTCTACTTGATATAAAGCAAAACTCTCAAATTTTAAAGGTTGGTTTACACGAATAAAATGCTCTTTCACTTCTTTAAGTTCAGGCTCTTCGCCCGAGAGCTTTTCACCTGCTGCCCGATAAAGGATTGCGTCTGTCTGAAAGTTTTTAGCGATAGCCCCCATACGGTCTACCGACTCAGAAAACACTTCATCAACATTATCCTTATCATAAACTTCTGCTGTGAATGCTTTATTCTCCAAATAGTATTCACCATCGGTACCCGGTATCGGCTTTACTTCGCCTTCTCGAAGCCAAAGTACTTCATCTATGTACATGCCGGGAACAAATCGCAACATTCCGCCAATTAAGAAAATTATTAATCCAATATGATTAACATATGGCCCCCAGCGGGAGAAACGATTTTTCTCGGCCATAAGGCAGCCATTTACTTCACTGACCTTGAATTTTCTTTCTTTCAATCTCTGTTTAATAGCTTCAAGATCAACTTCCTGACCCTCGGTTTTCGTTACACCATAAATACGTTGGCGCTGCAAAAATCCGATATGGCGGTCCACTCGTTGGTTCTTTAAAGCCCGTCGCAATGGGATATAGCGGTCTAAGCTGCAAATTACAAGAGAAACGCCGATGGAAGCCACCAGCAGTAAATACCACCAGGAACTGTATAAATTGTGAAAGCCCAATAAATAATAGATTTCACCTAAAACACCGTATTGCTCTTGATAATATTGCTCAGCAGGAATAGTTTGAGGTATGTACATCTCTTGAGGAAAAATTGTTCCTAATGCAGAAGCAATTAATGTTATCACAATCAGCCAAATTCCGACTTTGACTGACGAAAAGAAGTTCCAAACTTTATCAATAACTGTCGTCTTATACGTCTGAGACCGGCGAGCCGTCCCTTCATAACGCATATCGACCAGCTTTTTGCTTTGCTCACTCTCTTCCAAAACTCTCCCGCATGACTCACAAAGGATTGTGCCATGAGGATTAATATGTCCGCATTCACATTTCACTTCATTCATGTCAAATACTCCCTAATGTTATGGTTTAATTCTTTCCATCGCTTCCTTCACCATCGACTCAGTGAGTCCGCTATTCAATGTATCTACTAAATTACCATCCTTATCAATCAGAAACGTAACAGGAAGAGGGCGCACCCCATACGCACTCTGCACTTCGTCTGTTTGGTCGATTAGGATAGGAAAGTCCAAATCGTATTTAGCCACAAAGCTATTGATGGAAACTTGCGGTTCCCCAACATTTACAGCCAAAATTTGGACTCCTTGATCCTTATAAATCTTATACTGACTATTCATATTCGGCATTTCAGCTTCACACGGTTTACACCATGTACCCCAAAAGTTCAAAAAAACACCTTGTCCTTTGTAATCAGACAGCTTATGTGTATTGCCATCTAAGTCCTTCAAAACAAAATCAGGAACCGGTTCATTCTTCGCTACAGCTTTATTGTTTTCTTTTGTGAAGTTCGCATAAAATGTATATGTTAGCGCAATAGCTAATACTGCAAGTATGCTTGTTCGCATTACAAGCCGAAGTTGCTTTTTCCCCATCATATTTCCCTCACCTTAACTTTTAACGAAATTATACCATTTAATAACATATAGATAGTGTTTAATTCGGTTAAAATTGTGACAAAATTACATTATTTTCTTGAAGCTGTTGCCATAACACGCAATTTTTTTACTTCATGAGGCGTTAATTCACGCGCATCTCCCGTTGCTAAGCCTTGCAAAGTCAAAAATCCGTATTGCTCGCGCTTAAGCTTCATGACAGGATGACCAATCGCATCGAACATTCTTCTTACTTGGCGGTTACGGCCTTCATGAATAATAATTTGAATAATACTCGTGTTCTTTTTCTTATCAATTGATAAAACTTTTACTTTCGCCGGAGCAGTCATGCCGTCTTCAAGCTTAATGCCATATTGCAGCTTTTTCAGTTGTTCGCGGAATGGAATGCCTTTAACCTTCGCAACATAATGTTTATCCACTTCGTTCTTCGGATGCATCAGCATGTTCGCAAAATCACCATCATTCGTTAATAGCAATAATCCTGAAGTATCGTAGTCAAGACGGCCGACCGGATAGATTCGTTCTGTAACTTCCGGCAAGAAATCTGTAACGACTTTTCGTTTTTTATCATCAGATACAGCAGAGATGACACCGCGCGGTTTATTCAAAATATAATAAACGGGCGCTTCGCTTTGGAGCGGTACACCATTTACTTCTACCTTGTCGTTAGGTCCTACTTTTACCCCTAACTCCTTTACTACTTTTCCGTTAACAGTTACTCGTCCATCTATAATCAATTGCTCTGCTTTTCTTCTTGAAGCGACACCTGCGTGCGCAATAACTTTTTGCAATCTTTCCATTTTCTATCACCTCTTACATATTACTTCCTGCCAAAAAAATTAACAAGCAATATACTATTATGTCACATTCTCTACATAAATTGAAAGGATATTGTAGCGCAATAGTTTATTTTCATCCAATACCCTTATTATGTTAAATACATACAGCAAAAAACCCTCTCTTTTTCGAAAGGGTAAACAGACTAATATCCGAAAATGAAAACAACTGCAATTATTGCTGCAGCCAGGCCGACCAAATCGGCAAGCAAACCGACCTTTAAAGCATCTCCCATCTTCTTGATGCCGACTGCACCGAAATAAACAGTCAAGACATAAAAAGTTGTATCTGTGCTTCCTTGTATGACAGATGCCAATCGTCCGATGAAAGATTCTGTACCGTATGTAGAAAGCAAGTCACTCGTCATCCCTAATGCCGCATTACCGGAAATCGGGCGGATAATCGCTAACGGCACAATCTCGGAAGGCACACCAATCATTGAAAATAACGGTTTGATGACTCCGACAAAAGCCTCCATCGCACCCGATGCCCGAAATACCGCGATCGCGACAAGCATACCGACAAGATACGGTATGATTGCAAAAGAAATTGTAATCCCTTCTTTGCCTCCTTCAACAAAGCTCTCATAGGTGGGCACCTTCTTATATGTCCCATACAATAAAATAGCGGCAATTAATAAAGGAATAATCCATACAGAAAGTGATCCGAATAGTTCCATCGCTTATCCTCTCCCATTCCGCTTGCGTCTTTCATAAAAAAAACGGTCAATCAATATTCCGCCAATCATTGAAATAACCGTTGCGACAATCGTCGGCAAAACGATGTCCGTCGGATTGACAGCACCATACTTTATGCGGATCGCGATGACAGTTGTCGGTATGATGGTAATGCATGATGTATTGATGGCCAGAAACGTAATCATCGAACGACTTGCTTCATTTTTTCCTCCGTTCAGGCTTTTGAGTTGCTCCATCGCTTTAATGCCGAGCGGGGTCGCAGCATTTCCTAAACCAAACATATTGGCAGTCATGTTGGATAAGATGTACCCCATTGCCGGATGATCGCTCGGCACATCCGGAAACAAGCGGGAAATAAGCGGCTTAAACAGCTTGGACAATTTCGCCAATAAGCCGGCATCTTCAGCGATTTTCATTAATCCAAGCCAAAAGACGAGCACACTCATTAAACCGATACATATGGCGACTGCGTCAGACGCCGCTTTGAACAGCGCTTCGTTGACCTCATTCATTGTTCCGTTAATCGCCGCAAAAACAAAGCCGATGACCAACATTCCAACCCATATGTAATTAACCATCTTTCCCGAGACCTACAATTCTCATAAACGTTTGCTGCCAGCTTTCATTAAAGTTCATATTACTTGTCTCTTCTGACGGCTGATAATGAATATTTCTCGATCCGATTGTTTCTCCATCCAGCTTCACAATTGCCTTGCCGACAATTTCCGGCACATTCTCGGTGTCTTTCCAGTCCCTCTTTGGTTTCAAAAGCTTCATTTCAAGTGTAACTTTGTCTTTCTCCTCTTCAGTAAGCGGATAAGCAAGCTCTTGAATGATTTCTGCTTTATTTTTATAAAAGGAATGTTTTATTTTTTTGATGTTTCCGGGCGCCAAAATGGTCGTCATAGTAAACTCTTCAAAAGCCGCATCAAAAAGCGACATATGATCATTCCAGTCATCCCCGGCATTCAGTGTTACCGCCACTAATGCCATACCGTCTTTTTCTGCTGTCGACACAAGTGTTCGTTTCGCAAGCTTTGTATAACCCGTTTTCCCTCCGGTAGAATACTTGTACAATTTCAGCATTTTGTTCTTGTTATTCCACTCGTAGTCCCACTTCTCATTCGGGTTCGGGGCATGATGCTCTTTCGTAGAGGAAATTTCCCGGAACGTTTCATTATTCATGGCATAGCGTGTCAAAAGCGCCATATCATATGCGGTCGAATAATGATTTTCCGTATTATCCAAACCATGCGGGTTTGTAAACGAAGAGTTCTTCATCCCGATTTCTTCCGCTTTTTGGTTCATTAAATAGACAAATCCGTCTAAACTTCCGCCTACATGTTCAGCAATCGCTACCGCTGCATCATTTCCTGACCGAAGCATTAAGCCATATACTAAATCCTCAAGCTTCATCTTCTGTCCTTTTTTTAAATACAAGGATGAGCCTTCCGTTCCAAAGGCTTGATCGCTGACAGTGACCATTTCATCAAGCTTCCCCGATTCAATTGCCAAAAGGGCTGTCATGATTTTGGTAATGCTGGCAATTTTCTTTTTCTCGTGCGCCTCTTTTTCATACAAAACTCTTCCGCTTTCAATCTCCATTAAAACAGCGTTCACCGCGCTGACATTCATTTCAGCGATTTCTGCCTTTGTCTGCTGAGGAGAGTTTGCAAACAATAATAGAAATATAAGAATTATGGCGCCTTTTCTGTTAAAATGCATGGACTAACTCATCCTTTTCTTGTTTTGTACAAGTTTATGAAACAAGGACAAGTGTTATGACTAAAAGAAAAAAGTGCTGTCTTAAGCTTCTGCTTTCTTCAAATAGTCCTGTACCATTTCCCGATGACTTCCCACCATTTTCACCGGAAAACAATCGCGCTCAAAAAATTGAATATCAACAGACTCCGAACCATCAATTTGCATTTCCCCTTCATAATCCTTGCATAAATAAGCAATCGTCACGATGTAAAATTGGTCGCCGTTTTCTGCGATCGAGAAGTGTCTCTCACCTGAATAAACATTTAATAATTGCAAGTTATTCACCTTGAGTCCCGTTTCTTCAAGCACTTCTCGCGCAGCAGTTTGTTCTGTCGATTCTCCTAATTCCATCAACCCTCCCGGCAAGCCCCATGTTTCTTTCGGATAGGCTCTTTTCTGCAGCAATATACGTCCTTGTTTATCCTCAATTATGACAACGGCACCCGTTAAAAGCAGAGGTCGGTGACCTACAAGCTTTCTTATCTCATCTATATAACCCATCATGTATTCCTCCCACTATTAGCAACTATCTCTAGTATAGCTAATGTCCAATGAGAGGAAAATGACTTTACTAAATGCCTTCAAATCCACCTATTTTCAAGCTGTTTTTATACAGGCTTCCACTGCAGCTTTTGCGCTTTTTCATAACGTGCCTCTACAGCAGGCCAATTAACGACATTCCACCAGTTATCCACGTAAGCGCCTCGGTTGTTTTTATATTGCAAATAGTAAGCATGCTCCCATACATCCAGCGGCAATAGCGGAATGACATCCCACTGAGTCAGCTTATTATGGTTTTCACTTTGCAAAATTTCCAGTCTTCTCGGACGAGGGGACCAAACAAGAATTGCCCATCCCGAGCCTTCCACTTGTTTTGCCGCTCCAGAAAAATGCTGTTTAAAAGCATTATAACTTTCAAAATCTTTGTTGATCTGCCTCATTAAAGCACCTTTAGGTTCACCCCCGCCTTTAGGGCTCATACTTTCCCAGAAAAGCGTATGCAAATAATGACCGCCGCCGTGGAAAGATGCTTCCCTTTCCCAATGCTTCAGCAAGGAAAAATCATTCGTCGCGCGTGCTGTCTGCATCTTTTTTTCTGCTTTGTTCAATCCGTCTACATAGGATTGATGATGCTTGTCATGGTGCAGCTTCATGATCTCAGTAGAAATATGCGGCTCCAGCGCATTATACGGATAAGGGAGATTCGGCAATATATGCTGACCAATCGGAATATACATTTGACGCATGTTTCCTTCTATTTCTACACCCTCTTTCAAACGTTCATTCGTATCCTTCACCAATGTTTGCAGACTAATAATCTCATTTTCCGTAACTTCATCTTCTTTAATTCCGTTTAGGAAGAACTCCATTCTTTTTAGGACGTCGTCTAATTCTTCATGATTATACCGTTTACTTTGTTTGTAAAATTTAATCTCTTCCAACCACGCTTTTACTTCGCGCAAATATGCTTTAAAATCCATGTTTCCATCAGCCTCCCCATTTCACTAATATGAAAGAGAAGCTTGGCAGGTGAATAAGAAACATTCATGATTTTACACTCACACCCCGGGGATGAAAATATATTCCCGGGGTTTTGTTTTCCACCAAGATACCCATAATGGTAATGCTATGGTGTGTAAC
>NZ_JACXSI010000059.1 GCF_014712675.1 Peribacillus faecalis
CAAGGGCTCAAAAGTCTACAAGCTCGTTATGAATACTTGCGTCAATTATCTTAATTGAACCGCCGTATACGGAACCGTACGTACGGTGGTGTGAGAGGTCGGGGGTTAATCACCCCCTCCTACTCGATTGTTTTGAATAAAGCGTAATGCTTGTGAATCAGCAAGTTGGACTGATTATATTTGAGAGAGTCGATTATTTTTAGTAGCGGATCGATTAATTTCAAAAGCAGACTAATTCTTGCGGAATCTGCTGGTCCTTAGTTTCTATACTTCCAATGTTAAAGATTGGAATGGTCGATTTGCACGTTATAATATACAAGAATTACTGAAGAAAGCCGGGAACTCAACTCCCGGCTTTTTCACTTACTGTAGATTTTTTCTGCCCTGACAGTCTGTTCAGTATGCTTTGTTGTTTGTAGAAATAATGATAGCGCACATGTCCCCAGGCAGCGGCTACACCAATCCAGTCCTTCACTACATCGATCAGCGTTGCTGAGCGATATGGTACGAACGACTGGTGAATTTCATCAGTTACTCCATATGCAGCGGAAATTAGCGCGAAGACTAAACTGGACTTTAAAGTTAGTTTTCCGCCGATTGTTAATGGAATGACAAACAATATGTACAAAATTGCAAACTCAACTAAGTGCAGACTTTCTTTAATAAATGCATCTGTCTTAGAATCCGGAAGCTCGACGATAGCGTTGCTTGGCAGGCTTGACATAATCCAGATCGCAATCATATAGGCAATCGGGAGGGCCCACAAAACATAATAAATAAACCTTCTCATGAATGACAATCCTTTCCTCATTTAGCTTCTACTATTTTAACATGTAATTCGCAAATAAAAATTTTTTAAATAGTGTATAAATTTGGCCGAACGTGTTCAGAATGATTGCTGAGGTGATAATCATGAGAGAGGAAGAAAAGAAACGTTTCTCAAAAAAATCAGGATTTAAACGTTTTCTTTCAAAGCGTTGGGCATTACCAGCCATCTATTTAGCAAGTGCAGCCATTTTAATAATTGCCGTTCTATGGTTCCAAAACAGCAACGAAGATACGGCTGATTCCGGTGATATAAAAGTTCAGGAACACGGAAACAGTGGAAGCAATGAAGAGTCAATCGAAGTTGGGAGTAAAATGGAAAATGTGATGCTGCCGGTGGATGATGCGGATTCCGTTGTTGTCAAAACAGATTTCTACGATAAAAACGGTAGCAAAGAATCTCAAGAAAAGGCGCTTATTTTCTACAACAATAAATACCATATGAACCGCGGTATTGACCTTGCAATGGAAGATGGCAAAACGTTTGAGGTTGTAGCATCTTTAAGCGGAAAAGTTACAAAAGTGGAAGATGATGCGTTGCTGGGCAACACAATTGTCATTGAGCACCAAAACGGCATTACTACTCATTATCAATCTGTAACAGATATCGCTGTTGAAGTTGGAGATGAAGTCGTTAAAGGACAAGTGATTGCGAAAGCAGGAAAGAGCACTTTGAATGAAGAAGCAGGCACTCACGTACACTTCGAGATCCGTAAAGATGGTACAGCTGTTAACCCGAACACTTACATCGGCAAATCTGTTGCGACAATTGTAGAAGCAGAAGCAAAATCAGAGGCTGAAGTAAAGAAGGATGAAAGCAAAAGCAATGACAAACCTGCTGAAGAGCAAGATGTTGAAGAAGAAGATTTAAATTCTGAGCATTCAACAGAAGAAGACTCTGCAGATGACCAGACTGAACAAGAATAATTCAATCAAGCAAAATATGTAAAACTGTCTCTAAATTTTCTCTAGAGGCAGTTTTTTTCTGTCTGTATCATCCGAGATGCTGATTGACCTCTTGATAAGTTTTTGGATAATATTTACATAAGTAGTATTTGAAAAGGGGGACTGCGGAAGATGGAAGATGCCCAGTTAAGAGAGACAGATGCCTATATTTTGAGAGTGGAGGATCTGATGTGCAAAGAAGTGGTTGTTTGTTCTGCAAAGCAGACAATTCAGGAGATTGCCCGCATGATGATGATAGATCGAGTCAGCTCTGTTGTTGTTATGGAAGATAAGCAGCCGCTTGGCATAATTACAGAAAGAGATATGGTCAACCGGGTTGTCGCTGTCAATTATAGTGCTGAACAAGAAGCGGCAACAATTATGACACGTGACCCCATTTCGATTTCACGTTCAGCTTTCTATTATGAGGCTCTTTCTCTCATGATTATAAAAGGCATTAAACATCTTCTCGTATCAGACAATCAACAGCTTTCCGGCATTATCGCAATGCCAGATTTACTTAGGAAAAAGAATGAGAATATGGTAAAAACAACTCGACGAATCGAGAATGCCGATGTAAACACTCTGGTGGCGGTAAAGCCTGCTATTTATGAAGTGCTACAAATGCTACTGACTGAAAAAATACCGATAAACGATACGCTCTCTGTTATAACGACTTTATATGATCGCCTAATGAGACGCGCTGTGTTCCTTGCTGTTCAAAGCTTGGAAGAGGAAGAAGGGCTTATTCCTCCGGGCAAATTTAATTTTTATACAATGGGTAGCGCAGGGAGGGGTGAGCAATTCATCTTGACAGATCAAGACCACTTTCTCGTTTATGAAGAGCATCCCTTATCCCGATTCTACTTTCAGCAACTTGGTGAAAAGCTTGTATCTTTTTTAGAAAGAGCAGGTTACGCGCGCTGCAAGGGGCTGATGATGTGCAGTGAGCCTCAATGGAGGGGAACCGTTACGGAATGGAAAGGGCGTGTACATAAATGGGTCACAATGCCGACAAACGATCATATGCTCCTTGCTAACAACTTCTTCACCTACCGTCTTATATACGGTGATTACACACTTCATAGACAGTTTCAGCAACAGTTGTCACAAATACTGGATACTGCAACACTTTTCCTTTATCAGATGGCTGCATGGGAAAGGCAGCATCCCGTTAAGACTTTACATGCTCCGCTGCTTTCCCTGTTTCAACGATCAAAAAAGTCCATCGACTTAAAAAAAGATGTACTCTTTCCATATCATCATTCATTGCAAATATTATCATTAATTCATCACGTTCATGAAGGAACACCATTTGAAAGACTTGCTGCTCTTGCAGAAAAAGGTGTTTTAGAGAATGGGTTTGCGAAAGATGTAAAGGATGCAATGAATCAAATATTAGTTTTTTACGTCCGGTTGCGCTGGCAGCAGGCCAAAACAGAGAGTGAGTCTTCCACGGTGCTGCTGTTATCGTCATTGACTGAAAGAGAACGAGAGGAACTGGCAATAGGGTTGAGAATAATAAAAGAGTTACAAAATAAAGTCTTTTATCATTTCAATATGAAAGTATAGGGAAAGGAGGAGAGGGGAATTTTCTTTATACGCAAATCAATGATAAGTCCGCTCCGCTACAAAGATATTCCATTGTCAATGCCGCTTGCAGAGCTTAATTTCACGGTGTTTGATACGGAAACAACCGGTTTTCAAGTAGCAAAAGAAGATCGCCTCATTGAAATTGGAGCTGTCCAAGTGAAAGGATTTCAAGTACAGGAACATAGACAATTTCAGACATACGTCAACCCAAATAAACATATTTCTCAGGAAATAACGCAGTTAACGTCGATACGTGATGCAAATGTCGAAACAGCACCGCAATCTTTTGAAGCTATTTCCCTTTTCTTCGATTTTGTCAGCAGTAATGATAGCGTCTGCTTCGTCGGGCATTACGTCGCATTTGATATGCTTGTCTTGATCAGCGAGTTAAAAAGGCAGAAGTTTACACTGCGCGATCATCGTTGTATTGACACGTTGGATTTGATAGGCAGTTTAGCTCCCTCTACAGACATGCGCGATCTCGAACGGTATGCCAGAAATTTTAATACGCGCATCTACACGCGTCATTCAGCGATTGGTGATGCGTTGACAACCGCATATTTATTCGTTGAACTTTTGCGCCAGCTCGCTGAAAGAGGCATGAAAACGTGGGGGGATTTAAGCAGAATAAGCAGTCCTTCTTTTTGAATGTACAACAAAAAATGTGATTATTCTCTTGCTTTTTGAAAAAAACTCCCGCATACCTTGTCCTTCTTGTGTTTTTCGTACATATTACTTTGCCCAAGCTAATATAATGTTACAAACCTATTTATAGAGAGTGGGTGGGGTGAGGGGTCGTTTGCAGAATACTATTTGTTACGTAAAAATAAATGATTCCTTTAAATAGAAAATACTTCAGCTATCCGATCACATCGAAGCGAATCTCATTTCACACTTCTTACATCCAATTTAGGGAGGTAGAGTGGTGTGCACGATTACATCAAAGAAAGAACTATCAAGATTGGGAAGTATATCGTGGAGACAAAGAAAACCGTTCGCGTCATCGCGAAAGAATTCGGAGTATCCAAAAGTACAGTTCATAAGGATTTGACAGAAAGGCTGCCGGCAATTAATCCTGAGCTGGCAAACGAAGTGAAAGAAATCTTGGATTACCATAAGTCCATCCGCCACTTGCGCGGCGGAGAAGCAACAAAGCTCAAATACAAGAAAACGGAGCCGGAAGAAGAAACGGTATTATAGGAGTCATTAATTTAATTGGATCATGTTTAATTGTAATAATGAGTCATGGCCTTCTGTGCTGCTAAAACAGCGCTGAAGGCCTTTTATATGATACATCGAGAGGAACAATACATCTGCTTGCTTCAATTTGTCACAATAATAGTGAGATGGAATTCAATTTTTTCTAAAATATTATTACTTCTTCATGTTGTTGTGTTAAAATATACTATTAGTTATGATACGATTGTATAAGATCGAGGAGGATATATAAACCATGTTCGCAAGAGATATAGGCATAGATCTTGGTACAGCTAACGTGCTGATTCACGTTAAAGGTAAGGGAATCGTACTGAATGAACCATCAGTAGTAGCGATTGATAAAAATACAAACAGAGTACTGGCTGTCGGTGAGGAAGCTCGTCGTATGGTTGGTCGTACACCAGGGAATATTGTCGCAATCAGACCATTAAAAGATGGTGTAATTGCTGACTTTGACATAACAGAAGCAATGCTGAAATATTTTATCAATAAATTAGATGTGAAAGGTTTCTTATCAAAACCACGAATTCTAATTTGCTGTCCGACAAACATTACAAGCATTGAACAAAAAGCAATCAAAGAAGCAGCTGAAAAAAGCGGCGGTAAAAAGGTATTTCTGGAAGAAGAACCTAAAGTAGCGGCTATAGGTGCCGGCATGGATATTTTCCAACCAAGCGGCAATATGGTTGTCGATATCGGCGGAGGTACAACTGATATTGCTGTTCTATCTATGGGTGATATTGTTACTTCCTCATCGATTAAGATGGCAGGAGATAAATTTGACAATGAAATTCTGCATTTCATTAAACGTAAGTATAAATTGCTGATTGGTGAAAGAACAGCTGAGAATATCAAAATTCAAGTTGCGACTGTTTTCCGTGATTCTCGCCATGAAACAATTGAAATTCGCGGACGTGATATGGTGACAGGTTTACCGCGAACAATTACAGTAAGCTCAGAAGAAGTGGAAGAAGCTTTACGTGAATCCGTTTCAATTATTGTTCAAGCTGCTAAATCTGTATTAGAAAGAACGCCACCGGAACTTTCAGCGGATATTATTGACCGCGGCGTAATTTTAACAGGTGGAGGCGCATTGCTTCATGGTATGGACATGCTTCTAGCAGAAGAACTGAAAGTCCCGGTACTTGTAGCAGAAGAGCCGATGGACTGCGTAGCAATCGGCACAGGCATTATGCTTGATAACATGGACAAAATCTCCAGCCGTCGTTTCGGATAATAAAAAACAGGTATTAATCTTAAATAAAGATTGACTAAAGAGGTTGTTTGAAAGTATGCACTTTCCGAACGACCTCTTTTTGTGATGTCCTGCTATAACAGTCGTTTAAATAATTCTGAAAATTAGTACTAAAATACTACCTAAAACAGGTTTAAATTGTATATAATGGAACTATATTTGTGTTCGGATATACATAAGGGGTGAAAGAATTTGTTAAGGGGTTTTTATACAGCGGCGACAGGGATGATTGCGCAACAGAGAAGAACAGAGATGTTGTCGAATAACTTGGCGAACGCAACTACGCCGGGATATAAGGCGGATCAATCGAGTTTGCGTGCTTTTCCAGAAATGTTAATCAGTCATTTCGGTGAGAAAGATATTCCGACAAAAAATGGTTTAACATTACCGACAAGCCAAGTGGTCGGTCCATTGAATACAGGAGTGTACATGCAAGAAACGATGCCGGCTTTCTCACAGGGGAATTTGAGAGAAACAGACAATAACACCGATATTGCATTGATCGATGTTGTTATGCCGACTAATGAAGAGTCAGGAGGCAATGCGACTGTCTTTTTCTCTGTTGCCAATAGCAATGGCGAGACAAGATATACTCGCAACGGTAACTTCACATTGGATCAGCAAGGCTTCTTGACTACACCGGCGGGCAATTATGTGCTCGATACTAACGGTGCGCCGATCCGATTAGAAAGTGATCAATTTACTGTTCGGCCTGATGGCATGATTGAACAGGAAGGTGCTGTAGTTGGGACAATCGGCATTGCTTACTCAGAAAATCCTCTCGAGTTAGTGAAGGAAGGCGATGGATTGTTTCGCTTAGAAAGCGGTGGGATGCTTCCAACGGCTTATACAATGGCAGGAATACAATTTACGATGGAGCAAGGCATGCTCGAGCAATCCAACGTTGATTCCGGACGTACAATGACAGATATGATGACAGCTTATCGTGCTTTTGAAGCTAATCAAAAAGTGTTACAGGCATACGACCGTAGCATGGAGAAAGCTGTGAATGAAATAGGAAAAGTATAAATCATGCAATAATTGGGGGTCGGATTAATGAACAGGACAATGATTACAGCAACGAATACAATGTCCCAGCTTCAATTGCAGATGGATTTAATCGGCAATAACCTAGCAAACGTGGACACAACAGGCTATAAAAGAAAAGAAGGCACATTCAATGACTTGCTTGTGCAACAAGTCAATAATCAGCGTGATTCAGCTGATGCTATTGGTCGTTTAACGCCGCAGGGAATCCGCCAAGGCGTCGGAGCCAAAATAAGCTTAGTGAAGCTTATTTTGACACAAGGTGCTCTGAAAAATACAGAGCGTGACTTGGATGTGGCACTTACAAAACCGGATTTGTTCTTTAAGGTTCAGACAACGGATGCAAGCGGGACAACAGAGATGAGATTCACAAGAGATGGATCATTTTACTTGTCGCCGTCTGCGTCTGATGCTAACCAGCTGGAGCTGGTGACATCAAGCGGAAATCGCATTCTTGATCAATGGAATAATCCGATCTCCATTACTGGAGATATCGACAGCATCACTATTTCAGAGAATGGTACACTTGTTGCGACGAAGAATGACGGCCAACAGCAAACAATCGAACTGGGCGTTATATCTGTCCAAAATCCGCAATATTTGGAGAATAAGGGCGGTAATTTATATGGATTAACGAATGAAGCAATTGCCGGCGTGCAACAAGAGGATGTATACACAGATTTAATTGGCGGCTTGCGTGAAAATGTCGCAGTCCAGCAAGGATCTTTAGAGAATTCAAATGTGGATATGTCGAAGGAAATGACAGACCTGATTACGGCACAGCGCATGTATCAGTTCCAAGCGCGATCTGTGACACTTGCTGACCAAATGTTGGGTCTTGTAAACGGCTTACGCTAAGAAAGGCTGAATTATATGGAAGAAAAAGTATTATTAAGAGAAGATCATAAGCAGTTGCAATTACAGGAGCCTAAAGAAGAGCCGCGTATTAAAATACGTATACGTCTTGTTCCGATCTGGTTAAGAATTATTGCGGTTATTGCGTTTGTCATGCTTGCCTTTACAATTGGAAGTATGATTGGATATGGCGTGCTTGGAGATGGTAATCCAACTGATGTGCTGCAAAAATCTACTTGGACTTCCATCACAGATTTGGTGAACAAAGACAATTGAGCTATAATACAGAATATATAAATCCTTAAATTGGATTTTCATAAGTGTCCTCTTTAAAGAGGGCTCTTTTTTTAAAATGATAAGAAATCATTCACTTTAGGACTTAGATAGCTGTCTAACCTTATACCTGCCATGCTAGGTCCTAAGCTGCCTCCCCCAAGAAACCAAAGGCGGGTTTCTTGTGTGATTCATCTTAGTCCTCCCGCATGGCTCCTTTTTCATTGGAGTGAGTTCAAGAGGCAGATTCAAAAATGTAAAAGGACCGGTAACGGTTTTTCTTATTTCAAGGAGGAGATTTAATGCTGGATGTGACAGAAATTAAGGAAATCATTCCGCACCGCTATCCGTTTTTACTAGTGGATAAGGTTGTCGAATTAGAAGAAGGAAAAAGAGCGGTAGGTATAAAAAATGTAACAATCAATGAGCCATTCTTTAACGGTCATTTTCCTGAATACCCGGTAATGCCAGGTGTGCTTATCATTGAAGCGCTGGCACAGGTAGGTGCGGTTGCAATTTTGAAAGTGGAAGAGAATAAAGGGAAAATCGGCTTTTTAGCAGGAATAGATAACTGCCGTTTGAAAAGACAAGTGAAGCCTGGCGATCAACTTCGTCTAGAAGTTGAAATTGTTCGCATGCGTAGTTCATTTGGCAAAGGTAAGGGGATTGCGACAGTAGATGGAGAAGTAGCCTGTGAAGTGGATATCTCATTTGCTCTAGGAAATAAGTAACACAATCAAAATTGTAAATAATATTTTAAAATAACAATAAAAAATAATTGGCTAATGATTTATTATATTAACACTTTGTTTCATGTTAGTATAATTTCAAACATGAATGATATTAAGGTTTGGTAAGTAAATCATTCCCATTGAAAGGTCCGAACATTTTAATCGGACCTTTCTTTTTTTGAGAAAATCTGTCTAACCTTACAATCGCCATGTCTCTTTTTGTTAGAGGTGAATATAAGTAGTTCATATTGAAAAAAGAACGTGGTATTTTTGCTGTTAAACTTTCATGTAACATTTTCTTTTCTTTGGGCAAAATACAATTTGACCATACATAGGTCAATTCATCTCGAAAGGAGGAAGTCATAATGAACAAAAAATTTATGGCTGTATTAAGTGGGTGTGCTTTAGCGGCAATGCTGGTAACGGGGTGCGGAAATAACGATACGGATGACGGCACTACGACTGACGATTCAAATGTAACTGAGGATTCAAATATGGATAATACAGATACAAATGATAATAATACAGGCACAGGCACTGGTACAGGTACAACTGGAGATACAGTTAAAGACGATGTAAACAATATCGGTACGGATGTTGAAGACGGTGTAAATGATTTGCAGAACGACGCTGACAATAATACAATTGGCGACGACACTAACAACACTACTGATACTAATAACCCGGATAAGACTAACAATAACAATACGAACACGAATAAATAAGATTTCGTCAGTTCAAGGAAAGAGTCTGGGACATAACTAGCTTCAAATGACGAAAAACGTGAAATGGACAATTCCATTTCACGTTTTTCTGTTTTTGTCTATGAATTCTTAGCTGCTGGCCGCGAACTTCCGTAGA
>NZ_JACXSI010000060.1 GCF_014712675.1 Peribacillus faecalis
AAGCTTCTATCAAAGAGTGCGCAACTCTGGATGAGTTAAAACGTGAAATCAAACGGTATATGACTTACTACAATCATTACAGATATCAATGGAAATTAAATAAGATGACCCATGTACAATACAGAGATCATCTTAATCAAGCAGCCTAAGCGTCCTTTTTTATAAATGTCCTTTACAAAGGGTACATTTCAAGATTTGATTCTGAAGCAGCCTTTTTTGCGTGCCTCACAATTTCAACTCCGGTTTAAAAGGATTTTTGACCGGGTAATCCGGTATGCTATACTAAAAGAAATTAATTTAATATAACGTGCTGGGAGTGATTAGGTGGAACTTACGAGTCGGGAATTGAAATTATACAAGAGTGTGCAAGATTGGGTAGAAAAACTGTATAATTATGAAACGACAGATTTGGAAGTTATGTACGATAAAGCGATTCGCAGCAGCTTTGAGCTGCTGCCTGAAGATATCCAGAAAGAGTTTTTCAATTCGTTGGATACGATGCTTTTTCATTTACATGCAATCATCCAAGGTACACAAATGCAGCATGATGCCAGTGAGAGAATACTTGCCAGTGCAAGAATATTCAATGGAGAGATCGATGGTATTGAAGATTTAAAATTATTGAGTATAGATCAGCTTCATTATATAGCGCAACAACAAATTAGCAGGCACCGCCTTTACTCATTCACGCAGGGTGGCATTAGCGGCATGGGGGGCCCGGTCTTATTAGCCAGCGACTTGCCTGCTATTACAGTCATAAATTTGCGGCTTGTACAGCTAATCGCGATGTCTTATGGCTACAATGTCAATACACCGAAAGAAATGATGATTTCATTAAAAGTATTTCATGCGGGAACATTGCCAGTGAGAATGCAAAGAAACGGACTTGAGGAACTGAATGAATATACAAGCAGTTCCGAGCAATCTTATTTTTATGAAGGACCTGAAGAAGTTACAGATATTACGTGGATTGAGCAGCCGGTTAAGCAAATCATGAAATATATCGCAATTACGATGTTTCGGAAGAAGAAGGCGCAAGGCCTTCCGATTTTAAGCATGATGATCGGCGCGAGCAGCAATTATTCTTTGACAAGACGGGTTAGCGAGTTTGCCCATAATTATTATTTACACCGTCATTTCCAAGAGAAATATGGAAATCAGGAGCTTTATTGAATATACATACTTCTGCCCATCTACAGTCCGCGGGCTGTAAATGGGCTTTTATTTATGCAAAAGGTCCGGAGCCGTTTTTTCTTATAAATGACTTTTTTGTTCAGTTGGAAAGTTGTCTGAAATATGTTGGTGAGTCCGGTAATACAGCCATAAATCATTGATGATAGAAGCTAAGTCGGCAATTTCGCTGTTTAGTGAGCACGAGCGCTCAAAGCTGTCCTCTCTGTTAAGCTCATCTTGTTTTTTATTGATGAGCATCTCCAACTGTTTGATCCGGTCAGGAATGTGGCCACGGATTTGCTCCCACTTTAATAAAATATTATGTTGCTGTTCTGTACTATACAATTCCCAGTCTTGCTGCAGATTCGGTATTGAAATGCCTAGCCTTTTGTCAAATGCGAAACAGTCCATATTCCTCATAGGGACACCAACCTCTCTCTTATAATTACAGTTTACAATATTCATTAATTAGTAAGTTAAAAATACTGTCAGTTCTGTAAATATAAAACTTATTAAATATTATAAAAATTTCTTGCAAAAAGCAAAAAAAACTGTTAAAGTGATATCAAGATTTTGAATAAAAATTATTGTGTGTGTATTTTTATTCATTTAACAGGAGGGTAATTAAATTGGCAAATCAAAAAGTGGTATTAGCTTATTCCGGGGGTTTAGACACTTCCGTTGCAATTAAATGGATTCAAAATCAAGGGTATGATGTTATTGCATGTTGTTTAGATGTAGGTGAGGGAAAAGACCTGGAATTTATTAAAAATAAGGCTCTTACTGTCGGAGCTGTTAAATCATATGTAATTGACGCGAAAGATGAGTTCGCAAATGAGTTTGCTTTAGCTGCGTTACAGGCGCATACATTATATGAAGGCAAATATCCATTGGTTTCTGCATTGTCACGTCCTTTAATATCTAAGAAACTAGTAGAAATTGCAGAGCTTGAAGGTGCGGTAGCGGTAGCGCACGGTTGTACGGGTAAAGGAAATGACCAAGTTCGTTTTGAAGTGGCTATTTCAGCTTTAAATCCGGATCTGCAAGTATTGGCTCCTGTACGTGAGTGGAGCTGGTCTCGTGAAGAGGAAATCCAATATGCAATCAATAATGATATTCCGATTCCAATCAACTTGGATAGCCCATTCTCGATTGACCAAAACTTATGGGGAAGAAGCAATGAGTGCGGTATTCTTGAAGATCCTTGGGCGGCTCCTCCGGCGGACGCTTATGAACTGACTTCAAGCTTGGAAGATGCACCAGATGTAGCAGATATTGTTGAAATTACATTTGAACAAGGTGTTCCGGTTGCTTTAAACGGCAAACAATACAAACTGGCTGATTTGATTGTTGAATTGAATAGCTTAGCCGGTAAACATGGGGTTGGACGTATCGACCATGTAGAAAACCGTCTTGTCGGCATCAAGTCCCGTGAAGTATACGAAGCACCTGCAGCTATGACGTTAATCGCAGCGCATAAAGAGCTGGAAGACCTGACTCTAGTAAAAGAAGTGGCACACTTTAAACCTGTTATCGAAAAGAAATTGACTGAACTTATTTATGAAGGACTATGGTTCTCTCCATTAAAAGATGCTTTACTTGGATTCTTGAAAGAAACACAACAATATGTAAATGGCGTTGTACGTGTGAAATTATTCAAAGGGCATGCAATTGTAGAAGGGAGAAAGTCAGAGAATTCTCTATACAATGAAAAACTTGCAACATATACAGTAGAAGATGAATTCGATCACAGTGCAGCAGTGGGCTTTATTCAGTTGTTCGGACTACCGACAAAAGTAAGCAGCATGGTGAATAAAAAGAAGGTGAATGTGTGAAAAAGCTTTGGGGAGGCAGATTTACCAAAACAGCAGAAGAATGGGTAGATGAATTTGGTGCTTCTATCTCTTTTGATCAAGAACTTGTGATGGAGGATATCGAAGGCAGCATGGCGCATGTGCAAATGCTGGCTTCGACCGGTATCCTCTCACAGGAAGAAGCAGCGACGATTAAAAGCGGACTAATAAAATTGCAGCAAAAAGCAGAGAACCATGAACTGCAATTTTCCGTAAGTAATGAAGATATTCACATGAATTTAGAAAGCATGCTGATTGCAGAAATCGGACCTGTAGGCGGCAAGCTTCATACCGGCCGAAGCAGAAATGATCAAGTTGCGACGGATATGCATTTATATTTGCGTAATCGCACCGAAGAAGTCATCGCTTTAATTGCAGAAATGCAAAATGCCCTTCTTCAGAAGGCAAGTGATCATGTTGAAACGATATTCCCTGGATATACGCATCTGCAAAGAGCGCAACCGGTATCATTTGCTCATCATTTAATGGCTTACTTTTGGATGCTGGAACGGGATAAAGAGCGATTCAAAGAAAGCTTTAAACGAATTAATAAATCTCCGCTTGGAGCAGGTGCTCTGGCAGGGACAACCTTCCCGATTGATCGCGAGCTGTCAGCGGAGCTGCTTGGTTTCTCAAGCATTTATGAAAATAGCCTTGATGCGGTCAGCGATCGTGATTTTATTGTTGAGTTTTTATCGAACAGCTCAATGCTGATGATGCATTTATCCCGCTTAGGCGAAGAAATTATTTTATGGTGCAGCCGTGAATTCCAATTTATTGAGCTTGATGATGCATTCTCAACAGGAAGCAGCATCATGCCGCAGAAAAAGAATCCGGATATGGCAGAACTGATCCGAGGGAAAACGGGTCGCGTATACGGTAACTTGTTTGGGTTATTGACGGTCCTGAAAGGTCTTCCTTTAGCATATAACAAAGATATGCAGGAAGATAAAGAAGGTATGTTTGATACGGTGAAAACTATCACTGGGTCGCTGAAAATATTTACCGGTATGATTTCTACTTTAAAGGTTAAATCAACTGAAATGAAAAAGGCGGTTACGTCGGATTTCTCTAATGCGACAGAACTGGCAGATTACTTAGCCAGCAAAGGCATGCCTTTTAGAGATGCGCATGAAGTGGTCGGGCATCTTGTGCTTGCATGTATCCAAAAAGATTGTTATTTGGCTGATCTGACGTTGGACGAGTTCCAGTCAGCAAGCGGGCTGTTTGAAGAAGATATTTATAAAGCGCTAGATCCGTACACGGCTGTTGCAAGAAGAAACAGTGCGGGCGGAACCGGTTTTGCGCAAGTAGAAGCGGCAATTGCGAAAGCAAAAACGCTGCTGGAAAACTAAAAGAAAAGGAGTAAATGCTTATGTAATGGTATCGGCATTTGCTCCTTTTCTTTATATAAAGAAAAAATATTTGAACTTTGAAAGCTGTCTAACCTTATACCTGCCATGCTAGGTCCTAAGCCATCCCACTCAATAAACCAAAACCGGGTTTCTCGAGTGGTTCGTCTTAGTACTGCCGCATGGCTCCTTTTTCATTGAAGTATATTCAAGAGGAAAATTCAAAAATGAAAAAGGACCGGTAACGGTTTTTCTTATATTAAACTTCTTTTTCAGTTCTTACTACTAGTACATCACATGGCGCATAACGGGTAATATGCTCAGAAACGCTTCCGATTAGGAATCTTTCCACTGCATTTAAACCTGTTGCACCGCAGACGATTAAGTCGATGCTATGTTTCTTAGCTAAGTCTTTAGGAATCTTCACTTTTGGAGAACCGTAATCCACTTCAACGTGAACTTTGTTTACTCCTGCTTTTTCAGCGACTTCTTTGTATTCTTCTAACAATTCTTTTGCATATGATTCAGAGCGTTCTGCCATTGTACGGTCATACGCTTCGATAGTTGCAAAGTTTCTTGTATCGATAATATGGGCAATAAATAAGTTTGCATCATTTCTTTTGGCGATCTCGATTGCTTTCTTGAAAGACCACTCAGCTTCACGAGAACCGTCTACTGCAACTAAAATGTTGTTATAACTTAAACTCATTTTCATTCCCTCCTTTAATATATTTATTATACCAAATTAAGACTCGTATATTTTTTTAAAAATTGAATATTTATGTAAAATTTCGACCGAATGTGAAGTAATTATGAACTATAAAAAGAAGAGGTCTCCTTGAATTTTGTTAGGAGACCTCTTTTTATGTTTATTTAATGATTTGCAACGTTTTAGGGTAGTGTGTCAGAATTTCGCAGCCATCAGCTGTTACGTAAATATCATCTTCAATCCTTACGCCCGCAATTTCTGGCACATAAATACCAGGTTCAATTGTATATACCATGCCTTCCTGTAATGGAAGCTCATTCGTAGATGTTAGTGAAGGATATTCGTGAACGCTAATGCCCAGGCCATGGCCGAGACGGTGTGTAAAGTATTCGCCGTATCCTTTGGCAGTTATGTAATTTCGTGCAGCCAAATCTAAGTCTTTGCAAAGTGCGCCAGGCTTGCTTGCTTCAATTGCCGCCAATTGTGCCTGCAATACTGTATCATAAATTTCTTTTTGTTTATCATTAACATCATAGTATGCGACAGTTCTTGTAATGTCTGAACAATAGCCTTCGTACACGACACCAAGGTCAAACAAGACAAGATCGCCTTTTTGGATTTTTGTCAGGCCGGGTGTACCGTGCGGAGAAGCGGCATTTTTACCAGTCAGAACCATTGTTGAGAAGGCCATTTCGTTAATGCCTTTACGCTTTAGTTCATATTCGATGGCTGCTAGTACGTCCATCTCTGTTTTGCCTTCTTTAATTTCGTTTACGCCAATTTCAATAGCATAATCAGCAAGCTTACATGCTTCACGAATAATAGCGAGTTCTTGCTCATCTTTAATCATGCGGAGTTGACGAAGTTTTTCTTCAGCAGATACAAGGGTCGGGTTATCAAAATGATTTTGGATCTTTTCATAACGCTCTACATTTAGATGCTCTTTTTCGATGGCAATTTTCGTCGCGCGAATATTGCGTCCATCAACCGCTTTTTGTATCATTTCCCATGGATTTTCGATATCTGTGTAGCCGATAATTTCATATTCCCAGCCAGCATTTTTAGCTTCAGGAGCTTCCATTTTAGGGCAAATTAAAATTGGCTCTGCATGCGGAAAAATCGCTAATGCAAGCAGTCTTTCATGAGGGTCGCTGTGGAAGCCGCTCAGGTGAAATACATTTTCTGTAGATGTGACAAAGGCAAATGGAATCTCGCTTGTATCCAGCCATTGTTTAAATAGAGTTAATCGGTTATTCATGTAAATCCTCCTAAAAAAGAAAAATGGACCTCTTTTAGAGATTAACAGTATAAAAGATGAAAAGCAAACTGATATACTGTTAAATATCAGGGTATAAAGTGAAACTTTGATTGGTGGGGGTTTTCTTTCATCCCCCACCAATCATTAGTTGAACCAATCGGGCTTTTAGGGACAGTTGATCTCCCACTTAGCTGTCTCATTTCTTTTGCCATCCTGAAGTGGGAGTCTTACTGTCCCTTAATGCGGGATAAATGATTAATGAAAGGGGTTTTAAAAATGAAAATAAGCTTCCATGGACACTCAGTTGTAAAAGTTGAAACAAATGGAAAAACAATTTTATTTGATCCTTTTATTACAGGTAATAGTCAGACAGATTTAAAGCTTGATGAAGTAAAGCCGGATGTCATCATCTTAACGCACGGTCATAACGATCACGTCGGCGATACAGTTGAACTGGCGAAGAAGCAGGATGCGCTTGTTATTTCTAATTTTGAATTAAGCACCATATTAAGTTGGCAAGGTGTTGAGAAGGTGCACGGCATGAGTATCGGCGGGGCTTATGAATTTGATTTTGGTAAAGTGAAGCTGACACCGGCTTTCCACGGTTCAGGGTATGAGACAGGTAATCAGCAGCTGCTTTATGCCGGGCAGCCGGCAGGCGTTTTGCTTACAGTGGAAGGAAAAACAATTTTCCATGCGGGTGATACAGCCTTGTTCTCTGATATGAAACTAATTGGCAGTCGTCATCCGATTGATGTAGCTTTTATTCCGATTGGTGATAATTTCACAATGGGACCTGAAGATGCGGCAACAGCTGTCGAATTTTTGAACCCGAAAATCACAGTTCCGATCCATTATAATACGTTCCCACCGATCAAACAGGATCCGGAAAAGTTTATCAGTATGCTGTCTAATCATGAGGGGAGAGCATTGAAGCCGGGCGAAAGCATCGAGCTGTAAAGAAAACTTATAATGAGGTCATCCTTCTGTACTTGTCCGCATAAAGATGTATTAAAGACATGTATGGAAGGGTGTTTTTTATGCGCGAAAGATTGCTGTTTTGTTTATTGTTTATCGGCATCATGCTTTATTATGCGATTCCGCGTTTCAGTTTTTCAGATAGCTTGGAGCAGGCTATTTTTTTTGCATCATGGTTAATATTTGCTGTTTTGGCTGTAGGAGGAAATATTGCCGCTGTTCTTTATATGCCAAAAAAACAGGTTGAAAACGTCAAAAGAGCTACTGCTAAGAGAAAAAGAATGCATAATTACTAATTGCGACAATTGTGTATTAAGGCTCTTTACCTATATAATGAAAGAAAACGGTTTTGTAAAGGGTGAAGAGCTTTGGCTACAAAGCATGAACAAATTTTAAAATATATTGATGAATTGCCTGTGGGAGAGAAAATCTCAGTTCGGCAAATTGCAAAGGATCTGACTGTCAGTGAGGGAACAGCTTACCGAGCAATTAAAGAAGCGGAAAACAAAGGTTATGTAAGCACAATCGAGCGTGTCGGAACGATTCGGATAGAGAGAAAAAAGAAAGAAAATATCGAAAAGTTAACGTTTGCTGAAGTTGTTAATATTGTAGACGGACAAGTTCTCGGCGGGAGAGCCGGATTGCATAAAACATTGAATAAATTCGTAATTGGCGCAATGAAGCTTGAAGCGATGATGAGATATACGGAGGCAGGTAACCTGCTGATTGTCGGTAATCGTACAAATGCTCATGAATTAGCATTGAAAGCCGGCGCTGCTGTACTTGTTACAGGTGGTTTTGATACAGATGAATCGGTAAAAAAGCTGGCGGATGAATTGCAACTGCCGATTATCTCAAGCAGCTACGACACATTTACAGTAGCGACATTAATCAATCGGGCGATTTATGATCAGTTAATCAAGAAAGAAATCTTGCTTGTGGAAGATATACTGACACCGAGTGATGAAACGGCTCATCTCAAGTCGGGCGATTTGGTCGAACGCTGGTTTTTGTTGAACCAAGAAACGACACATAGTCGCTTTCCTGTTGTCGACAGCAATAATAAAGTAATCGGTGTTGTTACCTCTAAAGATATTATGGGAGCCGATCCTAAGTTGACGATTGATAAAGTGATGACAAAGCACCCGATGACAGTTAACGGGAAAATGAGTGTTGCTTCTTCTGCACGTACAATGGTATGGGAAGGTATCGAAATGCTTCCGGTTGTCGATAATCATCAAAATCTGCTCGGAATCATCAGCCGTCAAGATGTATTGAAAGCATTACAAATGATTCAAAGACAGCCGCAGGTCGGTGAAACAATTGATGACGTCATTGCCTCTCAGCTTGTAGTTGTTAACGGCAAAGCAAAGGGAGAAGAAGTGTACCGCTGTGAAGTTACACCGCAAATGACAAACTATTTAGGAACGATTTCATACGGCGTATTCACGACAATTGTAACGGAAGCGGCCAACCGTGTGCTTCGTACATATAAACGAGGCGATTTAGTCGTTGAAAATATGTCTATTTACTTTATCAAATCGGTTCAAATTGATAGCCAGCTTGAAGTCGTGCCGAAAGTACTGGAAGTTGGACGTAAATTCGGTAAAGTGGATATAGAGGTATTTAATGAAGGCAAACTCGTCGGCAAGGCGATGATGATGTGCCAACTGTTGGATCGGAACTAGAAAGACCGTCGCCGGTCCTTTTGGTAGGGCGCCAACTCTAGAATTTGCAGTTATCTTTGATTGTTATCTTCCTAAATATGCGCAAATCAAAAGGAGCCGTGCGGGATGGCTTAGGACCGAGCATGGCAGGTGTAAGGTTAGACAGTTTTCTAAATTCAAAAATATATACTTAGTCTATAAGAGAAAAAGAGGCTGGGACATAACTAGCTTCAAATGACGAAAAACGTGAAATGGACAATTCCATTTCACGTTTTTCTGTTTTTGTCTATGAATTCTTAGCTGCTGGCCGCGAAC
>NZ_JACXSI010000061.1 GCF_014712675.1 Peribacillus faecalis
CAGATTCCGCGTCACCACGGACACCCTTGCGTTAAGCTAACTGTTACTTCTGCCTTCACAGCTCGGGACTTTCACCCTATAGATTGCACCCATGCCGGGCGCACTTAAAGAAGAGACTTGCCATTAAATTGCGCAAGTCTCTTCTTTAATTAATTGAAAATTATTTTCGCGATATCAAGCGGATCGACAATTTGTCCGTCTTTATATACACGCATATTTCCGCCTGAAATTTCGTCGATTAAGGCGATTTTACCGTCAATACGGCCAAATTCCAGTTTAATATCGTATAATTCAGCCCCTTTAGCAGCTAATTCATTTTTAACGATTGTAGAAATTTTTTGCGTCATATCTTTTAATTCAGCGTATTCTTCAAGTGTCAATAGACCAAGCATATGCAAAGCATCTTGAGAAATCGGCGGATCTTGACGGTCGTCATCCTTTAATGTCACTTCCACAAACGCTTGCAGTTCTTGTCCTTCCTCTGCATAAGCACCATATCTTCTTAGAAAGCTGCCGACTGCTTTAAAGCGGCAAATAACTTCTAAACCTTTACCGAATGTCGTTGCTGGCTTAACAGTCATTGTAGAATTCTCAACGTCCGCTGCTACAAAGTGAGTCGCAATTCCTGCTGCCTCAATTTTATTGAAGAAATATTCCGTTAATTGGATACCGATTTTACCCATACCTTCAATAGAAAGACCGACTGTGTTCGCACCCGGATCAAATTTGCCGTTTTCTCCTGTTACGTCATCTTTGAATTTCAATAGGTAGTTTCCATCTTCTAAAGCAAAAACCGATTTTGTTTTTCCCTCATAAACATGTTTCATTTCTGCTAATCCCCTTTTATTAAATGTTCAATAAGTTAATATCAATCTGCAATACCTACTCTATTATTAACGTTTTATGTCGAATTAGCAAGAAAATTCGTTATATTTTTTCGTTTTTATCATAAAACACGAACGATCAGTTAACATCAATCGTTCGTTGTTCATGAAGCATTTATTAATTTGCATTAGCAATTACAATACTATTATCATTTGACTGTAAATATTCAAGTACTTGTCCGACAGCAGCTTCCCCTTGACTAATACAGTCTGGAATACCCAATCCTTCATAGGAGCTGCCTGTAAGAAGAATGCCCGGCAATTCATTATGTAAATCCAGTTTCAGTTGTTCAATTCTTTGTTTATGGCCGACTGTATATTGCGGCATCGCTTTTTTCCATCGTGTCACGACAGTGAATTCCGGTTGTTCGGTAATGCTCATTGTTTTGTTTAAATCGTGTAAGACAATATTTTTTATTTCCTCATCCGATAAATCCACTACACTCATATCTGCAGGTCTTCCAACATAACAACGAAGAAGCGCTTTTCCTTCTGGACATGAGTGCGGCCACTTTTTATGTGTCCATGTACAAGCGGTAATGGTATAACTGCTTTTCCTTGAGATGACAAAGCCTGTCCCGTTAATGTCCTTTTTGATGGCATTTTGGTCAAAGGCCATCGCAACTGTTGCGACACTTGTAGATGGAACATCGTTAAAAGGTTCCATAAAAGAATACTTTGATAAAAGGGATGCTGCTGCTTGATGCGGGACTGTGCACAGGACTACATCGGCTTCTAATGTTTCTCCCGTTTCAAGCATCACTTTATATTGCTCTCCCGCTTTGAAAAGCGATTTTACTTTTGCAGACTTTAAAACAGTTACTTGATCCAACGCATCTTCCAATTTATCAATCAGCGATTCCAGACCTATTTTTAACGTTAAAAACATACCTTTCTTTGTTTGTTTTGTACTTTTAGATTTTGGGTTAACTGATGAAGCCTTTTTCATACCCAGCACCAGACTGCCGTACTTTTGTTCTACTCGGTAAAATTCCGGGAAGGTTGACATTAAACTCATTTGGTCAATATCACCTGCATAAATGCCTGATAACAAAGGCTCTATTAAATTTTCAACGACTTCATCACCGAGTCTTCTTCTAAAAAAAGCGCCTAACGGTTGATCTTGTTTCGCTTTTGACTTCGGAAGAACAAAATCACCTGCAGCCCTCAATTTACCGAATGGCGTGAACAAACCGGTTGTAATGAAGGGCGCTATTTGTGTCGGGATACCCATAATTGAGCCGCCAGGCATTGGATAAAGTTTTTCTCTTGCCAAGACATATGATTTCCCGGCTGTGTTATTGACTAACTCGTGCTCTAATCCAACTTCTTTAATTAATTTGGATGCGCTTGTTTTACGTTCAAGGAAACAGTCCGGACCATTTTCGATGATAAAGCCATCTCTTCTTGTTGTTCGTATTTTCCCGCCTAACTTTGAACTTCCTTCCAGTAATGTTACATCAATCGGCAATGATTGTTTTTTGATCTCTTGCTGCAAATAGTAAGCGGCTGTTAAACCGGTTATACCGCCGCCAATAATAACTACTTTCTGATGTTGTTTAGCATTCATGTAGTCACCTTCTTTAGTTAAATGTTAAAGCGAATAACTTTTCGGAACATATGTACAATATGGCTCTTCGGACAGGTAACTGCCGGTTTCGTAGTACGCACGTGCCCTACATCCGGAGCAAACATTGATATATTCACACTGTCCACATTTTCCTTCTATAAGGTCAGAATTGCGTAATTGCTGAAATAGAGGAGCGTTTTTCCAAATATCTTCAACATTTTGTTCTAATAAAGAACCGGCTGTAACCGGTAAATATCCGCAAGGTCGAATATCTCCTTTATGGGAAATGAAGCAAACTCCAGTTCCTGCTAAACAACCTTTTGTCACAGCTGCCATTCCGTGTGATTGGACTGTGATGCGCTCATTGTTTTCTTTTGCTTTTTGCCTCATAATCCGGTAATAGTGTGGAGCACAAGTTGCCCGAATTTCAAAATCAACTTCTCGCGAACGAGAATAAAACCATTCCAGCACTTCTTCATATTTACTCGAACTCAACATGTTGCTTTCGACAATTTGGACACCGCAACCAACCGGGACGAGCATGAATAAGTGCAGCGCATCAATATTGCACTTATTACTTAAAGCAATCATCTCTTCTAAATAGTCGACATTATGTTTTGTGATGGTTGTGTTGAATTGGAGCTGAATGCCTTGTTCTTTCACATTTTTTGCCCCTTGAAGAGCTTGTTCAAAGGAACCTGACAGCCCCCGGAATTGATCATGAATCTCAGGAGAAGGACCATCGAAGCTGATAGCCACCCGTTTGATACCGACTTCTTTTATTTTCTTAGCAATATCCTTTGTGATTAATGTACCGTTCGAAGCCATTGCCAGGGATAATCCCTTTTGACTTGCATACTCAGCAATTTCGAAAAAATCCGGACGGTACAAAGGTTCGCCGCCAGTAAGAATAACCATCGGATTAGCGAAGTCTGTTATTTCATCAATCACACGAAAGGCTTGAGCAGTCGATAATTCGTCCGGTGAACGTTTTGGTTGGGCTGTTGCTCGACAATGAATGCATTTTAAATTGCAGCCTTCTGTCAACTCCCAAAACATGATACGAGGACCATTTTCATAACGGTTAAATTTTTGATGCTTCTTAGGCTGGTCAATGGTTATTGGCATTTGACAACAACTCCTTCATGGAATATTCGTAAGTTTAATTGCTAATTTTTTTTGATAAATCATTTAATCTACTACCCTGCTTAAACTATTTCAAAACACAGACATGAACTTAACTTGTATGCTAACTTCGTTTCTTTTGCATATGAGTTTCGTTATGAAGTTCTCCTTCTATAGCGCAAAAAGACCTCTCAAAAAGCTTACAGCTCTTTAAGAGGTCCATTATCAATCTATTAGTTTTCTTCTACTTCTTTACGGTTTTTCTTTAACATTTTTGAAAGTACTTCGTATACGATCGGTACAATAATTAATGTTAAGGCTGTCGAGCTGATCAGACCGCCGATTACTGTTACAGCAAGGTCTTTAGAAATCAGTCCTCCACCGGCTGCACCGAATGCCATAGGAAGCATTGCGCCAATTGTCGCGATTGCTGTCATTAAAATTGGTCGCAGACGTGTCGCTCCCGCTTCAAGAATTGCTTCACGCATGTTCATACCGTCATGCTCCATATGGATGATTCGATCGACGAGTACGATGGCATTCGTGACGACGATACCGATTAACATTAACAGACCCATCATAACCGATACTGAAATCGTTTGGCCGGTTACGAACAGACCGACGAACGAACCGATTACCGCGAACGGCAGTGAGAATAGGATTGCAAATGGCGCTAACCCTTCACCGAATGTGACGACAAGGATGAAGTAGACAATCGCGATTGCCGCAATCATCGCAACTCCCAGTTTCGTAAACGTTTCGGCCATGTCAGCTGCAACGCCAGCTACGCCGATTGTTACACCTTTTGGAAGATCCAGCTCATCGACTTTTTTATCAGCAGCTGTTGTTGCTTTTGAAATATCATCTTCCAAGATTGTTCCGGATACAGTCGTGTAATATTCACCTTCTGATCGAGCTAGTGAATTTAGCGTTGTGCCTTCTTCCACTGTAACCAGTTGCGATAAAGGCATTACAGTTCCAACGGCTGTTTCAATCTCTGTTTCTAACAATTCATTGATCGTTTTCGGCTCAGTTGCCGCTTCACGCTGAACAACAACATTGATGTCTTTGCCGTTATGTTCAACAGTTGTCAGCACTTCACCTGAAGAGCCCGATGATAAAGCCATGACAATTTGCGCTGTCGTCAAGCCATATTGCAGCACATTTGCCTGGTCTACTTTAAATACATGCTCAACATATGGATTTTCTGCATCTGAAGTGATGTCTTCAAGACCATCAACCTCTTTTAGAGCGTCTTCCACTTGTTTCGCCGCTTCATTCAAGTCATCTAAATCTTCACTGTATAATGTGTAGCTTACTTCATTAGAAGACATGCCACCCATCGATGAGAAGTCTTGAGATTTCCATTCGCCTGTTTGGCCAATGTTAAATACATATTCTTCAATCTTTTCTCTTTCTTCCGCAAAGTTTTCTGTTTCCGGATCAAAGATTAAATACATCAGCGCACCACCAGCGCCTCCGCCCATCATCATCGCTGCAGAATCCGTGCTAGTTGCATCTGTGATAGAAATCTGAACGATATCAATATCACCATTCTTCATTAACTCTTTTTCAACAACTGCTACATTTGCTAATGTCTCATCTTTCAGCTCGCCGGTTGCCGGTGTATACGTTAAGTACATTACCTTTTCTTCTTGAGAACCCATGAAGCTGAAACCGATTAATGGCATTAACGCAATTGAACCGACAAGCAATACAACTGCGATAATTGATGTAATGATCTTATGGTTCAATGATTTTTGCAGTACGCCTTTATACCAAAGAGCCAACTTGCCGACTTCTTTATGACTGCTTTCTGCTTTTTCACCGTATAAATTTTTACGGAATAAGAAGTGTGAAAGTGCCGGTACAATTGTGATTGCTACTAACAGTGACGCACCAAGCGCAAACGTCATCGTCAATGCGAATGGCATGAATAACTCTCCGACCATTCCGCCTACAAAAATTAATGGTGCGAATACCGCAACTGTAACTAATGTAGAAGATAAAATCGGCTTGAACATTTCAATCGTCGCTTCACGAATCAAAGCACGGCCTCGAAGTTTTTCTTCTTTCAAGTACATGCGTCTGTAAATATTTTCTACTACTACAATCGAGTCATCGATTACACGTCCGATGGCAACCGTAATGGCCCCAAGCGTCATGATATTCAATGTGATATCCATCCAATTCAACAACAGTAACGCAATGAAAATGGAGACTGGAATTGAAATGATTGAGATAATAGTAGATTTAAAGTCTCGTAAAAACAGCAGGATAATCAGAACAGCGATTAAACCACCGAAGATTGCTTTTTCAAGCATTGTGAAGACAGATTCCTCAATCGGTTCACCTTGGTCAAGTGTGACATCGATTGTCAATCCATCAATTGCCTTCTCTTCATCAGCAATCAAATCTTTTACCGCATTTACAACCGTTACAGTATTAGCTTCCTGCCCTTTTACGATTTGGATTGTAATCGCATCTTCACCGTTTGTACGGGAAACAGATTGTACTTTACCTACTGTTTCAATTGTCGCGATGTCACCAAGCTTCACGAATGGCGATGGGTTTGCAGCTGAAGGTGTGACAGGGATCAAGATTTCTTTCAGTCCATCCACTGTTGTAACCTTACCATCGACATAAACGGCTTCTTCACCTTCTTCAAACTCATAAAGACCCAGCGAAACACCCATGTCGCTCGCTTGAACCATTTGTTTTACTGTATCTTCTGTTAAACCAAATTCAGCCATTTTAGCTTCATCGTATGTAAAAGCAACTTCTTCAATGTGCTGACCTGTAATCGTCGCAGAAGCAACACCGTCTATCTTATCGATTTTCGGCAATAGTATATCTTCTACTGTTGAAGTTAACTCAACAATATCCTCTTCGGAACTGCTGATTGATAATGCCAAAACCGGCATCATATTCATGCTGATTGCCATAATGGACGGTTCCTGTGCATCCTCCGGTATTGTCACTCCGTCCAGCGCAGCTTCGAGCTGACGTTTTTTCTCATCCATATCAACGCCGTATTCGTACTCAATCTGTACTTGAGAAATGTTTGAAGAAGAAGTCGAATATACAGCCTTAACGTCTTCAAGCCCTTCTATCGCTTTTTCCATCGGAATTGAGATTTCATCCATCACTTGTTCCGGAGTAGCTCCCGGATATACACCCATTACGATCAAATATGGAATTGAAATATCAGGTATTGATTCCATTTTCATTTTTGTTCCGGAATAAATACCGGATGCCGTGATGATAATCGTCAATAACCATACAGCCAACTTATTCTTCAGAACAAAATTCACTAAACCCTTCACTGTCACACCAACCTTTTGATTATTTTCGAATAATTGACCAAATTCATTGAATTGACTTAATTCTTACAATTATCTATAATAATGACTAGTTGGTCAGTTGTCAACTAAACAGCTAGGAGTGTTATAGATGGTTAAAAAGCAATTAATAATGGACAAGGCGTTGGAATTATTCGCAGAGAATGGCATTGAAGCTACTTCGATTCAGCAAATCACTGAAAAATGCGGCATTTCTAAAGGGGCATTCTATCTTTCCTATAAATCAAAAAAAGAACTGGTCTTTGATCTAATTGATCATTTTATCAGTGAAATCATGAGTGATATTGAACAGTCGGTCAATAGTGAAAGAGATAACGAGGAATTATTGTATCATTTCTATCATACGATTTTTATCGACCATCAAAAATATGCTGACTTTGCTAAAATCTTCATGAAAGAACAACTACCTTCTTTTGATATTGAAATATTAGAGTTGCTGAAGAGATATGATCAATTCACTACATTATTTCTTTTCTCACTGGTCGATCGGCAATTTCCGGACATAAGAGACACTATGCGGGCAGACCTTGTTTTCAGCATAAAAGGCTTCATAAGACAATATGCTGAGCTATTCTTAATTTATCATTATCCGGTTGATATCGACCTATTGTGTGAATCATTAGTCGAAAAAACGAAAATTCTCGCCAAGCATGCCACGCTTCCAATTGTGACCGAGAATTTTTATGACGAAAGCAATACAATGACGTGCTTGTCTCCTACAAAAGATCAGATTATTGAGATGCTTTCGCAAAAAATAAACGAGTCAGCAAATGCTATCACTGTTCAATCGTTAGAATTATTATTAATTCATTTAAGAGAACCTCAGTTGTCTCCGGCTGTCATACAAGGTTTGTTGAAAAACTTAAAAAGCGATGCTCACTGCAAATGGGCAGCCTACTTGTATGAGCTGTATGTAAATTAAAATGACCGGCAAGCCAAAGTATCTTAATTGGTTTGCCGGTCATTTTATGACTGTATACTCATTAAACTGGATGCCTTCTCCTTAATTTCGTCCATAGTTGTTTCTAAAGAGATAGCCAGTTCACTAAATAAAATATTTTGAACAGACGACAGCAACTTCCGGTCTTGTTCCCCCATCTTCTTGCCGTTAAGCTCGGTCTCATGTTTCTTCTTCATTAAAGTGTTGACAATTTTTGAAATTTCTTTACGGTTACCGGTATTAATAATTTCATTGTATTCCTGAATGCGCTGATGGCTGTTTTCAATCCAAGCAATACCCGGATTTTTAAAAGAATTGATAATTATTTCCGCTTCATCTTTATGCATGAGATCAAACATAACGATAGATTTATTATCTACAGGAATGCTAATCGATAATTTCGCATCTTCAAGCGGATGTAAAACATAGTATGATTTTGTTTCGCCCAAGACCGTTTTCTCGCATATATCATCAATTACACATACTCCATGAGCTGGATAAATGATCAAATCTCCTATTTTATGCATATTAAACTGCCCCCATCCCTTTAATCGTCAACCCGGTTGACAATTACAAGTTTAACCTATAATATCTAATTTGTCAACTAAATTGACAATATTGACTGTTTTTAGTATATTAATTCCGACAAAATGATTGGAGTGATCCGATTGAAGATTCAATATCAAACACTCGATTTGATTGACCTTATAAGCGAGCGTCATATTTCCATACGTTCCTTATGCGAAAAGGCTTGGAACAACAGCAGCAATATTCCGATTTCCAACTCTGAATGGTTTATCATGGCGAGAATATATAAAAATCAACCTACAATCTCACACGTTTCAAAAAACGTGGATATTTCGCGCCAGGCTACTCATAAATTCGTAAAAAAACTAGAGGCAAAAGGTTTGGTGAAAATTCAAAACGTCGAAGGCAACAATAAAGACAAATGTGTGCAACTGACAGAACTTGGTGAGCTATGCTACGAGAAGAATGAGGCATTTAAAGCTTCTCTTATTGAAACAATTACCAACCAACTCGGTGAAGAGAATGTAAGAAAACTCCATGAGATCTTAGAAATGGATTGGGGATTGTAGCGGAAGAAATGTTTTATTGTCATTCTATTATACCAGTACTTCCCACTAATAGAAACAAAAAGCCTTACAGAGATGATCATTGAACTGTAACCCGATAAATGGACACTTGAAAAAAAGTCCATTTATCGGGTTTTTATGTTTTTCTGTGAAAATCCGTATATAATGAACAATAGTTTTTCATCGGAGAGGT
>NZ_JACXSI010000062.1 GCF_014712675.1 Peribacillus faecalis
ACAGAAGTTGTCCTTATTTTATTATTTAAAAGTTCAAAGCCGGTGAAATTTTACTTGTCGTAAAACTTCACCGGCTTTTTTAGTTCGGAGGAGGGTTTTGTCCCAGCCTCTATTGTATTACAGTAAAAATCGAACTCCGGCCATCATCACGATGCCAACCAAAACCGTTATCGAGAGGCTTTTCGTCCAAATAGAAATCAAAACAGTCGGGATGATGACAACGAATACCGGCCAATCAACCAACAATCGCGATTCTTCTTGAATAAGAACACTGTCCGCAACAAGCGCCGTCAAAATGCAGATTGGAATAAATGACAGCCACTTAATTACAGGTTTCGGCAGCTCGACATTTTTCACAAGAATGAACGGTACTACTCTCGGAATGACAGTCACGAGTGCACATCCCAAAATGACCAATAATACTGTTAAATCTACATTCATTTGTCCTTCACCGCCCCAATAGCCGCCACAATAATTGTCGTCAACAAGATTGCAACATGCGAAGGCACAATTAAGCATAATAAAACCATTGAAATTATACTATAGAATATTAATGATAAATAAAGCTTGAGCTTACTTCTTTCCATACTTTCCAATTGCAAAACGAGCAAAGCGATAAACATTGCGGTCAGAGCGAAATCGAATCCGAATTTCTCGGGGTCCGCAATCCACTTCCCAGCAAGTGCTCCTGTCACACAAGAAAGAATCCAAGTAACATACGCTGTTATGTTCAAACCATTCATCCAACTGTCTTTAAGCTTTTCCCCTTTGAACATTTTATTAACTGCGACACCGAAAGACTCATCGGTGACAAGAATGCCAATCCCTATATTTTTCCAGAGTGAATATGACTTAAATTGCGGCGCTAACGTTAAGCATAATAAAAAATGGCGGACATTTACGATAAAAGTCGTTAATACGATAACGGAAGCAGGAGTCCCGGAAGCAAGCAACGCGCAAATGATGAACTGTGAAGCGCCTGCATATACCAATGCCGACAACAGCAAAATCTCAATCACACTTAAGCTTGATGCCGCGCCTACAATCCCTGCCGCAATTCCGATACTTATATAGCCGATTAATGTCGGCACACAATCCTTCACTCCGGCACGGAACGAAGAAGCTTCTTCTATAGGAAATTCTTTTACAGCTGAATCCATGCCCCCACCTCGTTTGATATACTATACGTTTGTATGTTATACCAATTTTTACAATTATTCAATTTAATAAAACTTTTAATTTTATCTTGGAATTGCCCAGGCAACGCGCGATTATGCTGTTCAATTCGCCAATCAGCACTCACCGAACAGCATTAAAAGGCCCATCAGCAGCTTGCCGAACGTCCGTCAGTTAATAAGCGAAATCGATTTGAAATATATGGAAGCAAGACACTTCTTATGCAACATTGCCGAAGCTTGCAGTGATGAATATCGCAGATACCTAGTCAACAATGAAATCGGAGCGGCAAAGCATGTAGTGACTAATGCTTGATAAAGCGATGCGCCGCAAGTACTATTTAATGTGCTTGGGCTTTTTTTACATATTATATGAAAATATTTTACAATTTTATGATATTCTATTAGAAAAACCGTTACCGGTCCTTTTTCATTTTTGAAATTGTCTCCTGAATTCACTTCAATGAAAAAGGAGACATACGGTAACCGAAATGCGGAAGCGGCCCGCAAGTAAGGAACAGCGACTAAGAGCGCTACGTCCGCATATCTTCGTCGCTGTGACTCTCTTCCTGAGAGCCCCACTCAAGAAACCCGCTTTTGGTTTCTTGTGAAAGGCAGGAGGGGTACATCGGCTAAAAGCGCCACGTCCGCATGTCTTAGCCGATATGCCCAACATCCTGTTGGCCTCCGAGCATGCGCAATTCTCGTCTTAATCATCAGCTATTTCATCATCCGACAAAGAGACCGCAACAAGAAAAAAGATTAATATAATCCAAATTCATGCAAAATCTGTCGATATTCTGTTATGCTCAAATTAACAGAAATGATAAGGAGCAATTCATATGAATAACAAAGATTTTTCTAAGCTAATTCCTACTATTCTTCAATTGGCATTAAATATTGCTCTTACTTTACTGGCCATCACCCTATGCATTTTGATGGGCAAAGAGCTCATTTACTTCATTAACCATTCGATTTTAGCTTCTAAAAGCTTAGACAATTACGAGCTGTTGGAACACATTTTAATCTTTTTCTTATACTTCGAATTTGTAGCGATGATCATTAAATATTTCAAGGAAAACTACCATTTTCCGTTACGCTACTTTTTGTATATCGGCATCACAGCGATGATCCGCCTCATCATCGTCTCACACGAAAACGGACTGCAAACATTGCTCTATTCATGCGCGATACTCGTGCTGATTATCAGTTACTTCATTATTTCTCGGGCGAAGGGAAATAAGGAGTAGGGCGGGGATTCGGTCTAAATATTTTTAATTTTGGAAGAATAAAAAGCAAATTGGGATGAATTAATGAGATGTCAGACGAATTATTTTAAAATCCGGACGAATCCCATTTGAATGTGGATGAATTAATCTTAAAACTGGATGAATTAGTTTTATCCATAAATCCAATTTAAGAGAATAATGCGTGAATAAAAGCCGACCATACTTTTATTCACGCATTTTTTATAAAGCAGCAGGATTTTTGACGCATTCCGACGAATTTTTCACCCAAAGGAGTGAATGCAAATGATTAAAAAAGAAAGATTGTACCCTTTATCAGCATTACAACTCGATGCCTTGCTGAGAAGGCTGCCGGCTAATCATGAAAAACGGCAAATAATCGAAAAAGACTTAGCGAAAGTGCTGGCTGGTTACCGAGGCGAGCAAACATTGGACTACCACCTCAACTTCTTAGACGATGTAAACCACCTGATTTTCCACGATGTACGACTCCCGCTTAAAAACCACTTTTTCCAGATTGACACCCTCATCCTGACATCCCGATTTGCCTTCATTTTAGAAGCGAAAAACTTATTCGGCTCGATCACGTTTGACCCTGACTTCAATCAGCTAATCAGAATGTATCTTGATACTGAAGAGGTTTTCCCAGATCCAGTCACACAAGTGAATAATCAAAAATTTAAGCTAGCTCAATGGCTAAAAAATCACGGCTACACGATCCCCATTTACACGAAAGTCGTCATCAGCAATCCGCATACCATTATGAAATCCAATACAAATAATCAACGTTACCTTCAGCAAATCATCCGCTCCGCCAATATCGTATCCGCAATAATGAAAACTTCCGAACAACAATCACCACCAATATTAACCGACAAAGACCTCAAAAAGCTTACCCGTCTAATCTTAAAAGACCATACCGAGTTTTATAGGAATAATTTGAAGAGATATGCTCTAACAGAAGCTGAATTAACGACCGGTCTCCACTGCCCTAGCTGCTCACACATCCCGCTGATTAAAAAAAGATATAAATGGCATTGCAGCAACTGTTCTTACGCAGATAAACACGCTGTCATCCATTCACTGTTTGATTATTATTTGCTGCTAGGTCCAACAATCACAAACAAACAGTTTCGTCGTTTTTTCGATATTCCATCTACATCTACGTCAACCAAAACACTGACATCATTGAATTTATCAAAGACCGGAACGACAAAAGGAGTAGTTTATCAGTTATGTAGAGAATATTTTGACTCAAAGATATAATCGACAGTATCCATCAGACGCGAATTCTTCCCAATTTGAAATTAATAAATCCGCTTTTACAAGGAATTCATCCCAATTCAGAGATAATTCGTCCGACTTTCTTAGGATTCTTCCACATTTGCAGTTTTTTCTTCCACTTTCCAAAATAATTAAGCCGACCACAGAATAATTGACCAACAGAACGCCAAACCACTATTGAACGAAAAGCCACTTCTACTTGCACGCTTACCGTACAAAGCGACCCCAAAAAGCAACCGGCTCTTCGTTCAACTTGCTTCCTGACTAAACTATAGAGAAACAACAAAAAGAGCCTACCTTTTAAAGATAGACTCTGTCTTATGTAAGCGGGTGATGAGAATCGAACTCACGACATCAGCTTGGAAGGCTGAGGTTTTACCATTAAACTACACCCGCATATTAAATTATATTATGCCCAACCAAAGTTAGTACTACATATATAAATGGCGCGCCCGAAAGGAGTCGAACCCATAACCTTCTGATCCGTAGTCAGACGCTCTATCCAATTGAGCTACGGGCGCATTTATGTAAAATTTTTATGGAGCGGAAGACGGGATTCGAACCCGCGACCCCAACCTTGGCAAGGTTGTATTCTACCACTGAACTACTTCCGCATACATGGTGGAGGATGACGGGATCGAACCGCCGACCCCCTGCTTGTAAGGCAGGTGCTCTCCCAGCTGAGCTAATCCTCCATTGGTCGCCTGGCAACGTCCTACTCTCGCAGGGGGGAAACCCCCAACTACCATCGGCGCTGAAGAGCTTAACTTCCGTGTTCGGAATGGGAACGGGTGTGACCTCTTCGCCATCATTACCAAGCATTTTTTCGTGTTGTCCTTTCGACATAAATAAATATATCACTATAATTCTATCAAAGCAATACCCTTTATTAAAGTTCTAAAATTCAAATTATTCGCCCTCACTCGATCATGCCAATACGGATCTTTTCAATAACGAACACACAGATAATGACAGCAAAATACAGAAAGAGGATGACCCACCATCTTTGACTATCGGTCAATGTGGTTCTAGCTTTTTTCTTCGGGAATTTTATGACATTATTTTTATTCTCCATGGGAACCTCCGCTAATTCCAGTATTTGAACAAACGTACAATCCCTCCGAAAATACCCCTGATCGCATAAAAGATTAATTCGGGTACGTAAGAAATTAATTGAAATAAGATTTCCCTTTTGCTAGGCTTTGTTTTCTTTTGGCTCATTTCATTTTCCCCATTCGTTTATTTATTTTTACGAATCAGGTTACCTGAACGTTTCACACAGGCAAGAAATAAAATATTATTCTATTATAACTGAAGTTCCGTATGCAATTAGTTCAGATGTGCCTTGGCTAGATGTTAATGCAAAGCGGAAACCGACAATGGCATTTGCTCCTGCAGCCATAGCTTCTTGAATCATTTGTTCCTTTGCCGTTCGCTTGGACTCATCGAGCATCTCGGTATAGCTTTTCAATTCCCCACCAATAATTGATTTTAAACCAGATATTAAATCTTTGCCGATATGACGTGATTGAACGATGCTGCTTGTAACTAATCCGCACTCTTCCACAATCTTTTTATTGGCAACTGTTGGTGTCGTTACAATAATCATCATTTACTTCCCTTTATCAAACACTTTATGTAATGAAAATATTCGCCAAACCTTGACAGAATCCTTTTTATAATTTTCAACAATTTTGAGTCATTCACCTAATTTATTGAATCATTACATTAGGTGGTTCAGTGCTATTTCTTATAGGATCACTCGTCGCAGTTATTGCAGGTGTAAAAGTTTATAATCGACTAGTTAGCAACCCATCCTCAACATGAATATATTGCTAAAAATTAGAGGCTCTAAACAGCCAGTGAATGAATGTTTAGAGCCTCTTATTAAATCATCAATATTTCGCGTATGTCTTCTTCTGTAAGCGCCGATGTACTCTCACCCGGCTCGATAATTTGTTCGATAAGCTGGCGTTTTTTCTCCTGCAGTTCATTCATTTTTTCCTCAATCGTTCCGCGCGAGATGAGTTTAATAACTTGGACGACATTGTTCTGTCCCATGCGGTGGGCGCGGTCCATCGCTTGCTCCTCAACAGCCGGGTTCCACCATATATCATATAAAATAACGGTATCTGCACCGGTTAAATTCAAGCCGGTTCCTCCAGCTTTCAACGATATTAAGAACAAATCTCCCTCGCCATTGTTAAAACGCTCGCACAGTTGAACCCGCTCCTCGGAAGGAGTTTGTCCATCTAAGTAAAAATAACTTCTGCCTTCATTCGCCAGCTCGCGGCCAATCATGGAAAGCATCGAAGTGAATTGAGAAAAAATCAGTACTCTTCTACCGGCGTTCTGCGATTCCTCCAATATTTGCAGCAACTGCTCAAACTTAGCCGAGCCCCCTTTATAATTGTCGACAAATAATCCGGGATGACAGCAAATTTGTCTTAGGCGCGTCAGTCCTGCCAAGATGCGGATGCGATTTTTACGGAATGTATCTTTATCAAGATGCTTCAATGTGTCGTGGCGCAGCTTCGCCAAATAAGCACCATACAACTTTTTCTGGTCTGGAAGCAGCTCGGCCAATTGCAGCGATTCCACTTTTTCAGGAAGCTCGGAAAGCACATCTTCTTTTACCCTTCTCAACAAAAATGGACGCACTCTTCGGGCGATCTGCTCTCTCGTCAATTGGCTGTACGCTTTCAATCCGAGGAAAAGCTCCGGAAAAATGACATGAAATATCGACCATAGTTCCTCAAGTGAATTTTCTATCGGCGTTCCTGTCAGCGCAAATTTGCAATCTGCTTGCAGCGATTTAACCGCCTTCGCTGTCTGTGTGACCGGATTTTTGAAGGCTTGCGCTTCATCAAAAAAGATAGTATGAAATTTCTGCTTCTCGTACCACTTTATATCGCGACGCAACAGCGGATAAGACGTAATAATCACATCCTTATCTTTTGCTTGTTTAAACTTCGGGTGTCGTTCTGCTTTATCTCCGTCGATGATGAGCGCATTCAGTTCCGGTGCAAATTTTCGTATTTCACTTAGCCAATTGTAAGTCAGCGATGACGGACAGACGACAAGGATAGGCTGATGCTTCGCACGCGTATCAGCAAGCTCCGACACCATATACGTAATGCTTTGTAGCGTTTTTCCAAGACCCATATCATCTGCCAATATGCCGCCGAACGAGTAATGCGCCAATGTTTTCAGCCATTTGTAGCCATGGATTTGGTAATCGCGCAAAATCGGCTCTAACTGCTCAGGCACAGGAATATTCAGCTTGTCCGGATGCTCAATGGTGTCGAGAAACGTCCGGAAAGATTGCTCAAGTTCTAGGGTATTTTGGTTATCGACAGCATCCAGCAATCGCAAACCTTGAACTAGCGGCACCTCAAATCCCGCTAAAACATCTTCCTCTTGAGCAGGCACAGCTTTCAAAAAGCGCTGAATTTCTTCAAATTCTCTTGTTTCGAGCGACATGAGCGAGCCATCGCGGAGACGGTAATATTTCCGTTTTTCCTCGAGCGCCTGCAGCACAGCTTTTATTTGCTTCTCTGGTACACTGTCCATATCAAACTTGAATTCAAGCCAATTCGTCCGCTCTTTTTTGATTTTCACACGAATTTTCGGCTTCGGATTTTCCCGAAAAATCCGGTTGCGCACTGCCGTCGTTGCATATACTTGCATCATTTTCTGCAATTTCGGAAGTATGTGATATAAAAAACGATACTCCAATTCTTCATTCTGCAGGAAATAGCCGCCATCCGTTTTCGCAAAATCGCTCTCCTCCATCAGCTCTAAAATGACAGCCTCTTTATCTTGATCGCGAATGAGAAGCGGAGGCGTTCTCTCTTCCTCAAGTGGGTTAATAACCGTGTGCTCGTATTGAAATTCAATTCCGGCCAATAGCCGATTTCTGACGCGATCCAAATATAACTTAGCAACAAGCGGTGTTTTCATAAACTGCTCACCTAAAAATGTACATTCACCCAATCGCTTCAATCCAGGAACAACTCGTTCCAGAAAAAAAGGAAGTTGTTCCTTTGCAATGTATATATGGTTTGCACCGGACGATTGCAGCATTTGCTGCAAATCTGCCAACCGCTTACTATCTTCCTTTCTTAATAAAGCAAGCTTTCCATCTGCAAAAACGGCATTGTACATCGGCAGCACAGCTATTTGCTCTAAACCATTCATATGCAAGCGCTGCTGCTCATCGAATACAAAATGAAGCGGCAGCGGACCATTGCTTACTGCAAAACCATCATAAATGCAATGATGATACACGAGCTTCACAGATGGTGCTTCGCGCAATAAGGGTACGAGCACTTCCCAAAAAGCGGGCGGTATGAATAAAGCAGCGCCAGGCTCCGATGCATCATCCTTTATTTTGATCAACTGCTCGAGAAGCGCTGCTGTTTCTTTTTGAAAACAATGAACAGCCGGATTGTATAAACCGTTCTCTTGTCCATACTGAACATGCTGGAGAAACGACTTCACTTCCGCCACCTTAACATCGCCGATTTCCAAACCAATATTCAGTCGCTTCTTGTCATCCGCCTCACAAATAAACGTTACATCGAGCAAGCTTCTGTCTTCAAAATGAAGTTGGCGGGCCATAGAGCGTGTAGGCCGTTCATTAAATAACGTCAAGAAGCCTGTACTCAGCCTGTCTTCCTGCTTCAGAGCCGGCACCGTGCCATTTTGCTGATGCTCCATTATTGCAAGAAGAACAGCAGCTACATGCTGGCACTCTTTCTGATAAGACGCTAATTTCGGGCAGCTGCACATCGTTTGAAAATCATTCTTCACCGTACGGATGCTGACTTCAAATTCACCGTTGACCGTTGCCTCGCATATATCACTGTCATATCGGCTGAAATCGACTTGTTGCTGTCGACAATAGACTTCTCCCCGTTTATATGAAATTTCTCCGCACCTCTCTAAAATGATTTTACGATTGACTGCTTTATTCAAAAATAGCACACCTTCCTCGACGTCCTTTTCTTCATGGTATGATTTTATCGCTAATTTTCGTTTTTTACTACTTTCTGATTTTTTACATAACAAAAGTGCAAGCGCCCTGTTTAGCACCGTATGAACTGGAGGCCGCCGACCGAGATATAGGAAACACGAAGAACGAAAGTGATTCGATGTTGACTTATCGAAGGGAGGTTGCCGAAGGGCAATAGGTGCTGGGCGCTGGAGCTGGACGCCGATACACTTGTTTTAACTTATACTCAATGTGGAATTTTATAATTTCCTGCTAAAGCAAAAAAGCCAACTCAATTATAAAGTGTACCCTTTGTAAAGGACATTTTGAAAAAAACTAGGCAACTTCTTGAAGCTGCTGTCTGTATTTTGCAGGCGGCAGCTTTTTCAAGTTCCATTGACCCCGATAAT
>NZ_JACXSI010000063.1 GCF_014712675.1 Peribacillus faecalis
GATATCAATGGAAATTAAATAAGATGACCCCTGTACAATACAGAGATCATCTTAATCAAGCAGCCTAAGCGTCCTTTTTTATAAATGTCCTTTACAAAGGGTACATTTCAAAAGTTGAACAGCCTTTTTTTGATTGTTATTCTTCCGTATCCGCTTGTATTGGGTAATGCTTCAAGAAATAAACAAGTGATTGAAGCTCGACCGCCAAATCAATATGATGTACGCGAATTGATGGCGGCACATTTAAGCGGGCTGGCGTAAAGTTTAAAATCCCCTTCACATCTGCCTTCACTAAACGGTCTGTAATACTTTGAGCAGCCGGAGCCGGTACGGTTAAAATCGCTACTGAAACACCCTCGCTCTTAATTGTCTCTTCCATTTGATCCATATGGTAAACATTGATGTCGCCTATTTTTGTTCCTACTTTATTTTCATCGACATCAAATGCCATTTCGATTTTTGTATTATTATTTTTCAAGAAGTTATAATGCAAAAAAGCAGTTCCCAGATTTCCCACACCGATTAGAGCTACTTTTGTTAATTCATCTTGATCTAATGTTTTTCTAAAGAAGGATAATAAGTAATTTACATTATAACCATAGCCTTTTTTGCCTAATGCTCCAAAATAGGAAAAATCTCTTCGGATTGTTGCTGAGTCTACTTTTACCGCTTCACTTAACTCAGCAGATGAAACACGTTGTTTCCCCGACGAGTGAAGATTCTTTAGAAATCGGTAATATAGAGGCAACCTTTTCGCTGTTGCTTGCGGAATTTTTAATGTATCTTGTGGCATAAAAATACTCCCCCCCATTGTATTTTGCAATAAAACATATTCATCCGTCCAATTTCTTCAGGGCTTAAAGTAAAAATTTTTATTTTTTAACAAAACTTTATAGTCCAGCACATTTTATTTTGTATTTTTGTTACCAGTTGATTACAGACTTTCTCCCTTACCATCTTACCCCTTGCTTTGATTTTACACTATTAGCAAAAAAAAGTGTCAAAGTTTGTATTGACTTTCACAAAAGAATTGGTTAATCATTGCCCCACTGAAGAAATATCGTATAAACTATCAGTAATACAACTGAGGTGAAAAGTATGATTATTTTACAAGTAAATAAATTGGCGAAATATTTTGGAGCGGAAGTTATCCTTTCAGATATTAAATTAGAAGTGCAAGATCGTGACCGAATCGGATTAGTTGGCAGAAACGGCGCCGGCAAATCTACTTTATTAAAAATAATCGCTGATCAAATGTCTTATGACGGCGGCGAAATTATTAAACCGAAAGACCTGACTCTAGGTTATCTTGCCCAAAATACCGGACTGGAATCAACTCGCACCATTTGGGATGAGATGCTGACAGTATATGCTCCATTATTGCAAATGGAAAAGCAGCTTCGTGAATTAGAACATAAAATGACGGACGCTTCTATTTATAATAATGAAGAAAAGTATGCAAAAGTGACAAAAGAATATGATGAACTGCAAATTGCTTTCAAGGAGCAAGGCGGCTATCAATATGAAGCGGATATTCGTTCCGTCCTGCATGGCCTACAATTTCATCATTTTGATTATGATACACCTGTCTCAACCTTAAGCGGTGGACAGCGGACACGATTAGCGCTCGGTAAATTGCTTCTTTCTCAACCGCAGCTATTGATTCTCGATGAGCCTACCAACCATCTGGATATTGAAACATTAACTTGGCTTGAACAATATTTACAAGGCTACAGAGGCGCTGTTCTCATCGTATCGCACGACCGCTATTTTATGGATAAAGTCGTCAACGTCGTCTATGAATTATCACGCACCTCGATTAAAAAGTACCATGGCAACTACAGTAAGTACTTAGAACAAAAGGCTGCCGACTACGAACGCGAAATGAAGCAGTACGAAAAACAGCAAGATGAGATTGCTAAATTGAATGATTTTATCCAGAAAAATATTGTCCGCGCCTCCACGACAAAAAGAGCGCAAAGCAGACGCAGACAGCTTGAGAAGATGCAGGTGATGGACAGACCATTAGGAGATGAGAAATCAGCTTCCTTTACATTCTCGATTGAAAAGCAAACTGGCCATATCGTTGCAACAATCTCTGATGTCACAATTGGTTTTGAAGATCAAGCAATTGCTAACCATATCAACCTATCTATAACAAGAGGAGAAAGTATCGCGCTTGTCGGTCCGAATGGTGTCGGCAAAACAACCTTACTAAAAACCATCATTGAACAATTAAAACCAATCAAAGGGCGCATCTCCTTCGGATCCAATGTTATCGTCGGCTATTACGACCAGGAACAGGCAAATCTAACTTCTAATAAAAAAGTATTGAATGAGCTGTGGGATGAGCACCCTCATCGCAATGAAAAAGATATCCGCAACGTCTTAGGTAACTTTCTTTTTTCCGGAGATGATGTTCTGAAAACAGTATCGACGTTAAGCGGTGGTGAGAAAGCACGTCTAGCATTGGCAAAATTGATGATGAAAGGCGCTAATTTTCTTATTCTCGATGAGCCGACCAACCACTTGGATTTGGACAGCAAAATTGTTCTCGAAAATGCGCTTGTCGATTTTCCCGGCTCTATTTTATTCGTTTCCCATGACCGCTACTTCATTAACCGGATTGCCTCTAAGGTCGTGGAGCTTTCCAAGACCGGCTCTACAGAATATTTGGGTGATTACAGCTACTACTTGGAGAAAAAACAGGAGCAATTAGAATTGGAAGCTTTCGAACAAAACGAAAGCTCTTCTGTCCAGCAGGTGAAAAAAGAAGAGAAAGCATCAGTATCTTATCAGGCTGACAAAGAAGTAAAGAAGCGCCAGCGTCAAATTAAGCGACGTATTGAAGAGATTGAAGGAAAACTCGAAGAACTTGAAGATACGATTGCTTATCAAAATGAGCAGCTTTGTGATCCGGAAATTTATCAAGATCATGAAAAAGTAATCGAAATTAATGCCATTATCCACAATGCAAACGAAGAGTTAGAAACATTGATGGAAGAATGGTCACATCTTGAAGCTGAATTGATAGAAGACTAATCTAAAATATAGAGAAGCTAATCATTTTCTTAGCTTCTCTTTTTATTTATCCACAAAATAAAATCTAATAATTTATAAAATATTATACATACCCTATGAAATGTGGATAAAACTAAAATTTCTAAAAATTATTTGTGGAAATCTGTATTTCTGGGGATAAAATCTATTTATTTTGTGGATATTGTGGAAAAGTTCTATAATTGCGACTATATCGCCTACTATTTTGTGGATTAAAATGAGGATAAAAAGACCTTGTTGGGGATATTCCTCTCCTATTAGTTCATTTTACTCACATATTATCTGCTCATAATGAATTTTTCATAAGTTTTATGGCTCACTTTTGTTATTTCAGAATAATAATTCACAGTTCTTTTTACTTATCAAGAACAAAAGATACTTTAATCTGATAAAATTGATTTTATCCACAAGTGGATAAAGACAGAATAATGCTCAGGAAAGTTCAGTAGTCCTGAGCATTACTTTTGCTTTATTGATTCTCTAAATCAAGTCCCGGAACAGCATTCATATTATAGCCTGAGCGATTGCCCTTCTCAAAGCTGACACTTCCAGCTGCTGCAATCATCGCTGCATTATCGGTACATAACGATAGCGGCGGAATGACCAGCTCAATTTCCGGATGGTTGGCGAACTGATCTTCCAACGCTTGTCTTAAACCTTTATTAGCTGCCACCCCGCCTGCTAAAACTACTTGCTTCACAGGCATTTCCTTTACAGCTTGTGCAGTTTTTGTAACCAGCACATCAATAACAGCTGTTTGGAAACTTGCCGCTAAATCAGCAGGTTTAATTTCCTCACCACGCTGTTCAGCATTGTGAACTGTGTTAATAACTGCTGATTTCAACCCGCTGAAACTAAAATCATACGAGCCTTCCTCAAGCCATGCGCGAGGGAGCTTAATGCTAGGTGAACCTTCCTGAGCCAGCCGATCAATGTGAGGTCCTCCCGGATAAGGTAAATCAAGTGTTCTTGCAACCTTATCATATGCTTCTCCTGCTGCATCATCACGTGTTTCTCCCAATACTTTAAACGAACCATGCTCTTCCATATAAACAAGCTCTGTATGTCCTCCCGAAACGACTAGAGAAAGAAGCGGGAATTTCATTTCTTTCACTAAACGATTCGCATAAATATGGCCAGCTATATGATGGACACCGACTAACGGAATATCATGTGCAAAAGCAATCGCCTTCGCTGCATTTACACCAATAAGTAGCGCCCCAACTAAACCCGGTCCTTCCGTCACTGCAATAGCATCTATATCACCATAGGTAATACCAGCCTTTTCAAGCGCTTCCTCCAGTACAATCGTAATCGCTTCTACATGATGTCGGGAGGCTATCTCAGGTACAACCCCGCCAAAACGTTTATGACTTTCAATTTGAGAGGCTACCACATTAGACAATATTTCCGTACCATTCTTTACAACAGCTACAGCTGTTTCGTCACAGCTGGTTTCAATTCCAACGATAATTTGATCTTTCACTCAATATTCACCCACATTACAATTGCGTCTTCTTGGTTATCGCTATAATAGTTCTTGCGGATAGCGCCTTCCGCGAAGCCTAATTTCTTATATAAACCTTGAGCTACATAATTACTTTCCCTAACCTCTAAAGTCATTCTCTCGATAGCTCGTATTCTGCACTCATCAATCATGCTCGTTAACAAGACTTTCCCATAACCATTGCCCTGATAAGCAGGCAAAACTGCGATATTTGTGATATGTGCTTCATCTACTACTAGCCAGGCACCGCAATAGCCAATCACTTTCTCATCTTCCTCTAAAACAAGATAGTGAGCAAAACGGTTCTGATGAAGCTCATTGTAAAAAGCCTCCTTGCTCCAAGGAACTGTAAAGCACTGCGTCTCTACTTCCATAATGGCATCCAAGTCCCGGTCTTCTAACATCCGAATAGATACTGTATGCTCCATTACATACCATCCTTTTCCAGATTTTCTCCTGCTTGTTTCTGCTGTTGAATCCAATTAGCCTCCGCCTCTGCCAATCGCAAATATTCCGGTACAAATTCATGCACATTTTCCTCAGCTGCAAGACTTCCCAAGAAAGCTAAAGCGCTTGGTCTCGGATTCTGTTGTGTCACATCAGCAAAGACAGCTTGCTCTCCTAAGATCGTTTGCAATGTCTCTCTGTGGATATCGATATCATTGCCGATAAATAAGACTGGTCTTTCCAACTGTAAAAGTTCTTCTGCAAACTCGCTGCTTTGTACAAGACGGTCTTCCTTAACACATACCAGCTCATTGTTCTTCCACTCATATAACCCGGTAAAAATTTGACCTCTTCTACCATCAAATAAAGGAACAATGTAGCCATCAAAATATTTACCGTTCATCGCTAATACTTTCAGGCTCGAAACACCGCTAATCGGGATATTTAAAGTCCAAGCCAACGTTTTAGCAATGGTAACTCCAATTCGAACGCCTGTATAAGAGCCAGGTCCCTTTGCTACAACTATTTTATCAAGTTCCTTAGGCTTCATCTCGCAATCCTTCATCAGCTGCTCAATAGCAGGCATCGCGCGAACTGAATGGTTCTTTTTGACGTTTGTGATGAATTCTCCTGCTATCGTATTGCCATTCAGTATGGACACGCCTAAAGTATTATTAGATGTATCAATTGCTAAAATCTTCATTCTTGAATCTCCTTACATAATTGCACATACTTTTTGCCTTTAGGCATTAATACAATTCTTCTTTCATTTTCACCGGCATATAAAATTTGTATGCTTAATAACTCGCTCGGCAGTTGATCTTCAATTAAATGAGCCCATTCAACAACTGTAACCCCTTGCCCCTCAAAGTATTCATCAAAGCCAAGGTCCTCAAAAGCATCCTCTACTCTATAAACATCCATATGATATAAAGGAAGCCGTCCCTTATACTCTTTAATAATCGTAAAAGTAGGGCTATTAACATTTCTTTCGATACCTAACCCTTTAGCCAGTCCCTTAGTGAATGTTGTTTTTCCAGCACCAAGATCTCCTTCTAGTGTAATAACCGTACCTTGCGTCGCTATTTGACCCAATCTATATGCAATCTTCGCCGTTTCTTCTGGGGAATGTGTGTTAAATACGATTTCGTTCATATCTCTCACCTAACTTTTTTATTAAAAAAGCCTTAGAAAGAGCATTTCTAAGGCACTTATATTATGTAGTTTACCTTTTTTTCTTCTATTAAACAAATGTATGCTAAAGCATAGTTTGCTGAAAAACAAAAAAAACGAAACTTGGTTTCGTTGTTAGTAAAAATATGGCGGTCCCGACGGGAATCGAACCCGCGATCTCCTGCGTGACAGGCAGGCATGTTAACCGCTACACCACGGGACCATTTGGTTGCGGGGACAGGATTTGAACCTGCGACCTTCGGGTTATGAGCCCGACGAGCTACCGAACTGCTCCACCCCGCGACAATAGAATATTTAAGATTTTGTATATGCTTGATGTTTCTGACTGTTTCTTCCTCTTCAAGTCTTTCTCTGAAGTGAATGCATCGAAACAACTCGCAGGATTATCACGAGGGCTTCGCTCGTTGCTCCACCCCGCGATAATATAAAGCCTGGCAACGTCCTACTCTCACAGGGGGAGACCCCCAACTACCATCGGCGCTGAAGAGCTTAACTTCCGTGTTCGGAATGGGAACGGGTGTGGCCTCTTCGCCATCATTACCAG
>NZ_JACXSI010000064.1 GCF_014712675.1 Peribacillus faecalis
TGTATTCTACAAATTTCTTCTAATGTATATTCTCCATCCTCTAGCAGTTGGAGAACGGTTAATTTTTGTTCAACTGTATGCTTACTTCGCGCCATAAAAAATACCCCCCAATAGGTAAACAGATTTTTGTTTTTTCATCTGTCTACCTATTGGGGAGCATATCAGTTAATTGGCATCACGCTTTTTACTTGAGAGATTTTCCTATTTTTGGACGTAGATATCTGTCTAACCTTACACCTGCCATGCTCGGTCCTAAGCTGCCTCCCGCATGGCTCCTTTTTCATTGAAGTGAATTCAAGAGGCAAATTCAAAAATGAAAAAGGACCGGTGACGGTTTTTCTTAATTATTTTGTTTCTTATTTTTCTTCGCAAACGGCAACCACCAGTTCCATTCTCCAAGCAGCTTCATTAGTGATGGAACGAGAAGCAAGCGGATAATCGTCGCATCAATGAAAATCGCTAATGCAATCCCTATGCCGATTTGTTTAACTGGGACAACTCCGGTAAAGGCAAATGCACCGGTCAATACAATCATAATTAAAGCGGCTGACGTTATGATTTTGCTTGTCGAGGCAAGCCCAACAACTGTCGCTTCATCGTTATCACCGTTCAATTTATATTCCTCTTGAATGCGAGAAATGAGAAACACTTCATAATCCATGCTCAGACCGAATACAAGACTGAAGACAAACACCGGAATAATTAAGGCAATAGATGTTGGGTCAAGACCGTAATGTCCTTCCTGGAAAATCCACACTAAAATTCCGAATGTCGAAGCCAATCCGATAATATTCATGATGATTGCTTTCAACGGGATGAATACGGAACGGAAAGCAACGAGTAAAATGATGTATGTGCTAATCAGCACAATCGCTATACCATACCAAATCTTGTTGAATATTTCATCAAAAATCTCTTGATTGAATCTAGGTTCGCCCCCGATTAGCACATCAACATCAAAGTCTTTTTCCGACCAATCACGAACCCATTCTTGCGCTTCGGATGAAGAAGCGACTGCATCCAAAGTTACAGGGAGCAACAATTGTCCATCGTGGATAAATTGCTCGGTCACAGGTTCAAGTGAGGCTTGACCCTCAGGCATTTGCAGCATTGCATAAAGCTCTTTGCTTGAAGCTGTGCCGCTGAAGCTGAATAATGATTGTGTGCCGGTAACAAGCGGGTCATCCTCAAATTTATTTACTAAGTATTCTAAATCACGTAAGCCGTCTTCGTCTGTCCACGAACCATCTCGGCTCGCCAAAATATAAATCGTTGCTTCATCACGAAGCGAGAACTGTTCATTTAAAATCGCAAACGCTTCTCGTGATTCATAGCTTTCCGGCAAGGCTGTTTCATCGGGAATCGTCAAATTAATATCCTTTACGGGAATGATACCGATCAATAAAATGACTGTCGCTAAAATCGAAATCAAAACAGGGCGTTTCATGACTCCCTCAGCAAAAGCTCTCCATGTATGATTGCTTTCGCTTTCTTTTTTGCTTTTGAACAGTTTGCCCTTATTTATATGGTTGCCAAGCAACAATAAAATCGAAGGCAGAAGGGTAAGTGAAGCGATAACAGCAACCGAAACAACGACCATTCCTCCGATTGCGACCGTCTTGAAAATGTCGACTTGAATAAGCAACATAGCAGCTAATCCAATAAAAACGCACACTGCTGAAAAAATAATCGACGTACCGGCTGTGCGAATTGTTTTAATTATAGAATCTTTACGATTGTTATTTTGCAACTCTTCTTTATAACGATTAATGAAAAGCAAAGCAAAATCTATGCTGAGCGCAAGCCCGATCATTGGCGTAACGTTGAGTAAGAAGACCGACAAGCTGAGCTGATCGCCAAGCAATGTTAATATGCCTAATGAACAAACAACGGTAAGTCCACCGACAATAATTGGAACAATCGCAGCAACAATACTTCCAAATGCCATAATTAAAACTATGAGTGCAAATGGAATCCCGATCATTTCAGCAATCATCAAGTCTTTTTGGCTCGCTGTATTCAAATCGAGACTAATAACCGGGGCGCCGGTCAACATTGTATGGTCATATTGATCAGTGATTTTCCGCACATCTTCCACATACGGCACCATTTCATCGTCTAACTTATCAAACCCAAGCACCGCATAGGCATAATTTTCGTTTCTTTGCTCCTCATAAGTAAGTGGTGATTGAATTTGCTCAGTAATATCCAGCTTCTCGATATCGTTTAAAACGGTATTTATATGCTCATTAAATTGTGATGCTGTATGGTCCTTGTCTTTCGTAAATAAAACGAGTATCGTATTTCTCGGAAAATCAAAGTTATTCGATAGCTCGTCTTGCACCTCCTCGTATTCTCCATCCATCTCAAAACCGTCACCCTGAAGCTTAGATGGCAAATCCAGCGCATAAAAAGCCAACACAGCACTAACAATCACCCATATAGAAAGAGAAAACTTAAAATGTTTAATCACCAGCTTCGCAATATTCTTCATACATTCTCCTTTCGTTTCTATTTTGTTGTTTGAAATAAATGCTTTAGCTGTTTTACAGTAATTGCATTGGTTGTAATAGTATTAGTAGACTTTTATGTGTTGATTGGAGTGGAAAGTGTCCGCCTGGAACGAAAATCAACTAGCGCACTAACTAATACAACCTATTAATATGTACACTAATAATTATGATAGAAAACATCAGAAATATAAAGCATTGGAAATATTTCTATTAGTATGAATTGTAAGGTCGATACATGCATATATTTAATGGGATAAACTACAAAATCTAACATATACTATAGATAAGAAATGTTTTACAAATCGAGATTGATCAGGAGGTTTCCCATGTATTTTTCAAAAAAACAAAATGAAGCTGATGAAGTTATTATCGAAGACACATCTGTATATGCCTGCTCCTCAGATTCCTGCAATGGTTGGATGAGAATGCAATTTGCTTCTGAACAATCAAGTTGTCCGTTATGCGGTTCCGAAATGACCGAAGAAATAAGACAGCTTCCAAAGATTACATGAAATATTGCACTTACGTAACAAATGTTTTATTGAAATAACATGATTACCGAAACTTCCGTTCTTCGTAATACTGTAATACTAATGTATTTTATTCTTTAACAGACTGTAGCTTGTGTAATCATTTCATATGTTAAGATAGTTTCATCAAGTGCAATACAGCAAAGAAAAGGAGACTATCTGAGTATATGAAGAAATCGATTTTATCCGCTCTAGCTGTTACGGCAATGTGTACAGCTATCGGGGCTAATGCAAATGCAGCAAGCATCACGATTGAAAAGGGAGACACATTATGGGATCTGTCGAGGCAATATAATGTAACGATCGATCAACTAAAAGAATGGAACGGTTTATCAAACGACACAATTTACGCAAATAAAACTTTAACAATATCAATGGAAGAAGCAAGCGATGAAGCAGTCGCGACTCAAACAAAAAACACATCAGCTGCAACTGAAATGGACGCAGACGGCAACTACATAGTAGTTAAAGGTGATACGCTATCTAAAATCGCAAAACAATTTGGTGTATCTGTATCAACGCTTAAATCATGGAATGGTTTAACGAGTGATTTAATATATGCTAACCAAAGTTTAGTAGTTGCAAACGGAACTGCTCAAGCAGTTGCTGAGACAACAGAGGCGACTCAAACGGAGCAAACTGTTGAAGTACCTGAAACAACAGCAACATCTGAAAACACAGCACAAGCTCAAGCACCGGAACAACAGGAAGCTGTAATTGCTGAAGAACAAACTGAAACAGCTTCAACAACTGCATCATCTGCTGTGAAAACATTAACAGTTGAAGCAACAGCATATACTGCGCTCGACGGCGGCGGTTCAGGTGTTACAGCTGCCGGTATAGATTTAGTGGCAAACCCTAACGCAAAAGTAATCGCGGTTGACCCGTCAGTTATTCCTTTAGGAACAAAAGTTTACGTAGAAGGTTATGGTGAAGCAATTGCCGGTGACACAGGCGGAGCTATTAAAGGAAATAAAATTGACGTTTATGTACAAACAAAGAGCGAAGCATTTGCTTGGGGAAGAAAACAAGTAACAGTTCAAATTTTAGAATAGAATAAAGACAGATATAAGCAGAAGCCGTAATGGTTTCTGCTTTTTTTAAGTGCGCCCGGCATGGGTGCAATCTATAGGGTGAAAGTCCCGAGCTGTGAAGGCAGAAGTAACAGTTAGCTTAACGCAAGGGTGTCCGTGGTGACGCGGAAT
>NZ_JACXSI010000065.1 GCF_014712675.1 Peribacillus faecalis
TTAGGCACGCCGCCAGCGTTCGTCCTGAGCCAGGATCAAACTCTCCAAAAAGTGTTTGATAAAGCTCATAAAATAAAAAGTTTTGTTCCGGTCAATGCCGAAACGTTTTATAAGAATTAACGTTGACGTTTTTGTTTTGTTTAGTTTTCAAAGATCAATCGTTTGTCGTTAGTGACAACTTTTATATCATAACATTTTGTCATTTCGTTGTCAACAACTTTTTTCGAATTAATTTTCCGTTGCCACCAAAACTCAGAAGCAACTTTATTAATATATCATTCTATCAAAACACTGTCAATCTTTTTTTGAAGTGTTTTTTTAGTTGATGTCCTTTTCTTAAGAACCTCAACTAATATACCACGATGTTGTTAACTTAACAATAGCTTTTTAACACTAAAATAAAGTCACACAATTCAGTCTACTGTTTTCAAATTAAATAGGAGCAAAAGTAAACTCCCCTATTCTTGCTCCTCATCTTCTTTATTGTTGATCAATATTATCTTTGGTACTTCTTCCACTTCTTTACCTTCTATATAATCGATAGCTGCCTGTACAGCCATTTCTCCCATTAGCGCCGGCTGTTGTGCGACTGTTGCTGTTAACTGTCCATTTCTAATAAAAGAAAGTGCATCTTCTGTACCATCAAATCCGATTACAACTAAACTTTTCCCGGCACTATTAATTGCTTCTAAAGCTCCTAGCGCCATTTCATCGTTATGAGCAAAGACGGCTTGAATGTTGCCATTACCTTGAATCATATTTTCCATAACATTCAATCCTTGCGTATGGTCGAAGTCCGCTGTTTGTTAAGTGCAATTTTTCATCAGCTACGCTATAGAAACAACTACTATTAAGACAATGAACCCTAGAAGCGGACCAAGTTTTTGGGCTTTAGAACCAATAGAATACTTCTTACCGGCATTCTCACCATTCTTTATATGCGACATATTACTGATCTCCAGTTGCTAATGTCATGATCTTTTCTTGCGTTGCAGATTACTTCCGGCAATTCAGAAGAAACCATAGTAATCGCTACTCCTCGGTCGGTTAGTTCATTCATTAGCTGCTAAATCTCAAATTTAGCGCCGACGTCAACGCCGCGAGTCGGCTCAACAAGTATGAGCACTTTCGGTCCGATACCAATCCATTTCGCAATAACTACCTTTTGCTGGTTACCCCCAAATAAGCTCTTAGCACTCGTTTCTACTGATTCTGTCTTAATTCTCAGGCATTGTATCAATAAATTGACGAATTCAGCTTCATTCTTCTCATCAATAATTCCTTTCGGAGAAAAGCTTTTCAAATTCGGCAAAGTGATATTTTCACATATCGAGAAATCCAGAACAAGCCCCTCTAATTTACAGTCTTCTGTAATAAAGCCGATTCCTTTCTCAACTGCTTGCGCAGGATTATGGATTTTAATTTCTGCACCGTTTATCTTGATAACACCATGGTCTGGGTGAGATAATCCAAATATCGAACGCATGATCTCTGTTCGGCCAACTCCCATCAATCCGGAAAACCCGACAATCTCACCACTTCTTACTGAAAAAGAGACATTTTAAAACTCTCCAGCTCGCGATAAATCCTTTACTTCTAAGACAACATCACTGACAGTAGGCTTTCTGGTTGGAAAACGACCGTCAGTTCACGTCCTACCATTTTTTGATAACCTCATTAAAATTTGTCTCTGGAATAGGCTTCGTGTCTACCGTTTTTCCATCACGCATAACGGTAATCCTGTCGCAGATTGTAAAGATCCCCTCCATCCGATGGGAGATATAGACGATACTGACATTTTGTTTGCTCAAAGCATTAATGACGTCAAATAAATGCTGTATCTCCCGTTCCGTTAACGTTGCGGTTGGCTCATCCATTACAATTACTTCAGCAATTGTCATCAGTGCCTTGGCAATTTCAATCATTTGCTGTTCACCGACTGAATAATTGCCGGCTTTCTCTTCCAAAGAGATTAATACATCCAGCTTCTTGAAGTGTTTCTTTGCCATGTGTCGCATTTCATTCATTTTTAGAATCCCCAACTTATTTTGAAGCTCTTTTCTGATAAATATGTTTTTAAGCACCGTCATTTCAGGCCAAATGTTCATTTCCTGATGGATAAAGGCGATTCCCCTTTGCTCTGCTTCTTTCGGGTTGGAAAAGTAATGTTCTTCCCCGTTAATGGTAATAATCCCTTGGTCTCGCTTATGCAATCCAGTCAGCACATTCATCATGGTGGATTTACCAGCTCTATTCTCAGCCATTAATGCATGTACCTCTCCAGGCAAAAGTTCAAAATCTACGCCTGTCAGCACTTCATTTTCACCAGAAGCTTTGTGTATATTTTTCATTGTGATATGTATGTCCTAGATCAGAAAAAACTTTACTTATGGAGCTATTTAATATACCGTGCTTCTTCATGATAGACTTTCCTCCACTTCTTTGCGTGACGGCATACCTCCTTGAGCACCGAATTTTGTAACAGATAATGATGCAGCTCGATTAGCGAATCTTAAACTGTCAGCAATGTTTTTTCCTTCTGCTACTGCAACAGCAAACGCTCCATTAAATGTATCGCCAGCGCCTGTCGTATCAACAGCCTCTACTTTAAATGTCGGTACAATTACCTCTTCTTTGCCGTTATGATAACGTACACCTTTACTGCCTTCCGTAATAAGAACTTTAGTAGCATACTGGTTTAACACACCTTCTAAACTCATATCCGGAAACAATAGCTTCGCTTCATGTTCATTCGGAGTAATAAATGTAGCCTGTTCAATAACGTTCTGCGAAATTAAATGAGCAGGTGCTGGATTTAACAACAATGGAATTCTGTAATTTGCACAAACACCACTTAAATATTCAATTGTATTAAAAGGAATCTCTTGCTGAACTAAAACGATATTAGCTTCCTTTATAGCCTCTAAAGCACCTTCCACATACTCAGGAGTTACACAATCATTTGCTCCTTTTACAACAACAATACTGTTATCTCCTTCAGCCAAAACAATATGTGCTGTACCAGTGCTCACTTCTGTAACTGGTTTCACATATTTGACAGAAACACCATTATGCTTTAAATTATCAATCAGTTGCTGGCCATAGTGATCATCACCTACACAGCCGATCATACTGACATCAGCTCCTAGTCTAGCGGCGGCAACAGCTTGATTTGCCCCCTTTCCTCCAGGAACCATAACAAAACCTTCTCCAAGTACTGTTTCACCTGCACCTGGCCGAACAACTGATGTCACTACTAGATCCATCGCAATACTACCTACAACTGCAACTTTAATCATCAGAATTTAACCTCCTTGTCGTTTCACGATTAATATAACTAACAGGCAGTTTAATATGTTCCTTTTCTACCGTTTCTTTTTCGATAATGGAAATTAACAATGCTGCTTCCTTCCCTATTTCATAGGCTGGTTGCCTAATCGATGAAAGGGTCGGAAATAATAAACTGCTTTGCGGAATATCATCATATCCGATAATTTGAACCTCTTCCAAAACTTTTTTACCGCGTTGAAGCGCTTTGTGGATATTACTTAAAAATCGATATATTCATTCATCAGGACTTCAATAGCCCCTTAGAATCTCATTTGAGCTGAGTGTAAATTTGCCGGTCCCTTGATTACCGCAATATTTCTAGCCTCGCTTAATCATTTCAAGTGCAGCCAGTCTTCCTCCCTCTCTTCTATCTGAATAAACATAAACTCCACATCAATCACTTGTACATACAATCTTAAAGTTATGCGATAAATCTTGACTGATTTGCTTCTTGTTTCTCAACCTTCGGTCCGTTCATTTCATGACACAAAAAAAGACCAACTTCATCAGCTGATCTTCATCTTGCCCGGCAACGTCCTACTCTCACAGGGGGAGACCCCCAACTACCATCGGCGCGCGAGCTTAACTTCCGTATTCGACTCCCGGCGAACG
>NZ_JACXSI010000066.1 GCF_014712675.1 Peribacillus faecalis
CAAGCTCGTTATGAATACTTGCGTCAATTATCTTAATTGAACCGCCGTATACGGAACCGTACGTACGGTGGTGTGAGAGGTCGGGGGTTAATCGCCCCCTCCTACTCGATTGTGCTTCCGCTTTTGACATCCAGCTTCAGCGCCCAGCACCTAATGCACTTTCGCAGCCTCCCTACGATAAGTCAACGCTGAAATGTGGAATCGGCCCGCTTAGCCCCGACCAGCATAAGATAGCTCTCAGTAGGAAATCCGGTTTTTTATTTCCGAAGGAGAGATGGCTTATGACCCGAGGGGCTGGCCGATGCAACTAGACATATCTACTCGCTCCGTTCGTCGTGTTTCCTTTATCCAGTTTATACGGTGCTAAACGTACGCTTCCGCTTTTGAATTTGTCTAACCTTACACTTGCCATGCTCGGTCCTAAGCTGTCTCCCCCAAGAAACCAAGTTCGGGTTTCCTATGTGATTCATCTTAGTCCTCCCGCATGGCTCCTTTTTCATCGTGGTGAATCTAAGTAGCATATTCATGATGAAAAAGGACCAGTGACGGTTTTTCTGTTTACCTATGAAACAGTATCAATTTTCCGCTTGGTGAAGTGCAGCGATGTGTTGCTTCTTCGAGGTTTTTCTCTGCTAATAGACTTGCCCCTTTTTCTTTTGCCTCTTCATCATTAGCTGCTTGAATCGTATCATCTAGCAATTTTTCACCAGTAGCGTCGAAGGCTGTTAGTTTATATGCTTTCATCAAGATCCCCCACCCAATTATTTCATTTTTCTTTATTTTCACATGTAACCCATAAAATGTAAAGTCGAATTTTAGCGATACATATAACTATTGAAGGAAAATAAGAAAGTATGTTCCCGTTTATGCTACAATAAAGTAAATTTAAGTAGTATTGTAAAACCGTATGAAAAAGGTGATATTGATGAAGGAAATAACGTTTATTCATGCAGCCGATTTGCATTTGGACAGCCCTTTTAAAGGCTTGAGGAAACTGCCGGAGGAATTGTACCAGCATATAAAACAATCGACCTTTGAATCACTGCAGAAGCTGATTGATGAAGCGATAACGAGAGAAGTCGATTTTGTGCTTTTTTCTGGGGATCTTTATGATGGGGAAAATCGAAATCTCCATACACAAGTTAAATTTCGCAAAGAGATGGAAAGATTGAATCAGCATGGCATTCAAGTGTTCATCATTCACGGAAACCATGATCATCTCAGCGGGAAGTGGATCTCAATCGAACAGCCAAGCAACGTGCATATTTTTGCCGGCCAATCAGAAGTTAAAGAGTTCAGGAAAGAAGACAGCTTAACATACATATATGGATACAGCTATCCGACGCAGCACGTCAATCAGAGCATTGTCGATAAATATGAAAAAAAGCCAGGGGCGGATTATCACATCGGCATGCTTCACGGCAGTGCTGAGGGTCAATCCGAGCACAGTCGTTACGCGCCGTTTACTGTTGATGAATTGATGGAGAAGTCATTTGATTATTGGGCTTTAGGGCATATACATAAGCGGCAGGAGCTGGCATTATCACCTCCGATTATTTATCCGGGCAACATTCAGGGCAGACATAAGAAAGAGTCCGGCGTCAAGGGTTGTTATTATGTGAAAATTAAGGGGAAACATGCCGAGTTGGATTTTGTTCCAACTTCAACGATTGTATGGGATACGCTTAACATATCCCTTGAGGAAAATTGCAGCTTTGATGATTTGTTAAAGAACTGCCGTACAATGATGGAGCAAGCGAGACAGGAAAGTTATAGCATGCTCGTGGAGCTGAAGTTCAATCGGTACACTGATTTTATGAAACATGAAAACTTTAGGCATGACTTATTGGAAATTCTTCAGGAGGATGAAGAATATAAGCAGCATTTTGTCTACCCATATGCCATTTCTGTACAAGAAACCGCAGTGCAGGACGGCAGTCATCCGATTGTCGGTCTGATCAATAGCTATGAGTGGACAGAGCAAGATTTATTCGAAGCGATACAGCCTTTGTATAAGCATTCGCTTGGAAGAAAGTATATTACTGAACTATCTTCCGATGAGAAAAAGCAGCTGATTATAGAAGCACAGGAAATGCTGACGATGCTGCTTTCGAGAGGAGGCCATGAATAGTGAGAATTAAGGAAATACATATATATGGCTATGGGAAAATAAAGGATCGAACATTTACAGACTTGCATGATTTCCAAGTGTTTTTCGGTGAAAATGAAGCTGGTAAATCAACGATTATGAGCTTTATACATAGTGTTTTATTCGGCTTTCCTACTAAGATTCAAAATGAAAATCGCTATGAACCGAAAGACCATTCTTCTTACGGAGGTAAGTTAGTGCTGGAAACAAAAGAAGAAGGTATTGTAACGGTTCAAAGAATAAAAGGGAAAGCGAGCGGCGATGTAACGGTCACATACAGTGACGGCAGTACAGGCTCTGAAGCTGCGTTGGAAGAGTTGCTGCAAGGTATCGATAAATCTACTTATCAATCGATTTTTTCCTTCGATTTAAATGGATTGAGCGAGCTTCAGAGGTTAAGCGAAGATGAAGTGAGCCGTTTTATGCTCTCAGCCGGTTTGCTTGGCAGCGATGATTTGCTGAAAGCCGAACAGCATTTGCAAAAAGAGTTGGATGCAAACTTTAAACCGGGAGGCAAACTGCCGAAAATCAATCAATTGTTGATGGATACGAAAATGGCTTATGAAAGTCTGAATCAAGCTGGACAAGAACAAGATAGGTATGAGCAGTACAAAAGCGATTTCCGTCAATTTTCAGAGGAAAAGGAGCAAATCGAAGAACGCCTGAGAAAGCTTCGTGATGATATTAAAACTTGCCGAAATTATTTGGTAGCCGAGCCGTTATTGCTGGAAGAAGCAAGATTGAGCCAAAAGCTAAAGGAGATGGAAGGGATTGTCATTCCTGCAGAAGCGGAGGAACAATTTCAACAGCTGAAAACGGCTCTTTTGCCAATTGAAGCATCCGTACAATCAGCTAAAATACGTAAAGAGCAAATGGAAAGTAAAAATGAAGGCATTCAAATTAATGAAGAGCTTTTGATTAATCAAGGAGCTGTAAAAGCGGCCATTGACAGAAGTGTAAGAATAGAATCGCTTATTTATGAGCGTCAAAAGTTACAGCAGCAGAAACAGCAAAATGATGACCAAATTCAGCGTCTTAAAGATGAACTGAATCTGAACATGACTGATGAAGAAATTCTTCGCCTCGATCATTCTGCGATGAAAAAGGAATTAGTGCTTCAACTTGATCACACAGCTAAAAGACTGCAGCATGATAAGGAAATGCTGGATAAGAAACAGGAAGAAGCGCAAACAACTCTCGATGCGATAAAACAGCGAATGCGCAATTTGAAAGAAAACTTGCTCTCTGAGGAGGATAAGGAAGCGTTAGAGATACAAGTTGACCGATTTGAAAATGATGGTGCTGCAAATATGCAGCTGGAGCTTATCAATCAATCGATTAACTCGCTCGAAAAACAAATAATCAAGGGCGAAAAGAAGGAAGCGGCAAGCAAAAAGGCTGCCAATCAACTGTTTTTGTTGATTTTAGCAATCTTGATCATCGGTGCCGGCGTTTCGGTTATTATGCAATCATGGTTGTTCGCTATTATGATGCTGATTTCGGCAGTTATTATTTTTCTGTTGAAAGGCCGGTTTGTTCCTGCTTCCATCATTAACGACTTAAAAGAACAACTGCAAGAACTGCGCCAAAAAAGAAGTGAGATGACAGGTCGGAAATCTTCGGTATCAAAAGATGATATTAAGCATGCAATGACCTTGCTTGATCGTGATTATGAAACCGAGCGTCTACTGCAAAATGAAACAGTAAAAAAAGCAGAGCACGAAGCTCTATTTTATCGGACAATTGATGAGTTTGAAAAGTGGGAACAGGATATGGCGAACCTGGAGCTGCAAAAAGAGCAAGTGCTTAATGAGTGGAGAATGGGAGATAAGAGAATCCCCGCTTCGATACTGCCGCTTCTCTATGATGCTATATCCCAATTAAAAACGTATATTTATGAGAATAAACATCTGGCTGAGAAACTAGCATCCTTAACTGCTCAAATAAATGAAGTGGAAGAAACGCTGATTGATTATTGCAAGCAGTATGCGGGAACTGCTGTACAATCTTATGTCGAGGCAGCGTTGATTTTAAAGAAACAGTTAGAAGAAACAACTAAGTTTGCGCTTCAAAGAGAGGATTGGAGCGAAACGGCCCGCCGGTTGGATGGAGAACTTAGAGAGCTGCAGCTTCAAGAGAAGCATTTACATGACCAGTTGCAGGAACTATTTAAAGCAGCAACTTGTGAAAATGAGGCGGAGTTTTTAACGAAGCAGCAGCTGGCTAAAGAAAAAGCAGGCTATGAAGAGAAGCTTGAAATTATTCAGATTCAATTAAATTCATATGAAGAGGAAAGACAATATTGGGAACAAAGAAGTTCAGTGATTAATAGTTTTACGGTCAGTGATTTGGAAGAAGAGCGAGAAGTATGCGAGCAACGACTTGCCGAGCTTGACGAATTGTTAGCAGATCGGAAATTCCATATTCATCAGCTTGAAGAAGCCGGTACCTTCGATGAGCGCAACTTTCAATATTATGCGAAGAAATCAGAGTTGGATGAGCAGGCAAAAGAGTGGATGGCATTATCTTTAGCCAAAAATATGCTAAATAAAGTAGTCCATTCTTATAAGGATGAAAAGTTTCCGGAAATATTGCGGAATGCTGAGAAGTTCGTCAAGGCGATTACGGACGGCGAATATACCGGTCTTTATTGGAAAAAAGATGATACGGGTCTGATGGTTCAACGTAAAGACGGCGTTGTTTTCGAAGTAAAAGAAGTGAGCAGAGGCACGCAGGAAGGTATTTATGTCGCGTTGCGGTTAGCGTTGGCCGGACAAGTGTTTTCCAATAATGATATGCCGATTATTATCGATGACGGATTTGTAAACTTTGACCGCGGCAGAGTCGAAAATGTCATGAGTATATTAAAGAGCATTGCAAGCAATCAACAAATTATTTTCTTTACTTGTCACGATTATTTGCTGCCTTATTTCAATAAAGATCAAATTGTGCAGTTATCCGCTTCAAAGCTTACTTTATAATGGGTTTGAAAAACGTTACAATGAAACAAAGAAATGAACTTAGAAATGGGTGACAATGTTGAAAAAAGATGGGTTATATTTTTATGATAAAATCCCGGTTGAATATGATTGCTCACCGGAAGAGCGCCGGCAAATTATTGCTGACTACCCGATACCTGTTCTCCCGGACACGGAGGAAGCTTTCTCGCTTGAAAACGAGGTGCAGGGCAACAACATAAAGGTAACATTGCTTTTGAATGACTATTCGGTGGAAATGACGAAGACGAACAAGCAATTTCTGAAAATCAGGTTCAGCAATACTAACGGAACATTTAATGCGAAAATGTGGGACAATAATGGTGAAGTCGATCACTATGTGCCGATTCTCGATGAATATTCTGTCTTTACTGTTGAAGGTAGAGTCGAGGACTACAAAGGTTTTAAATCGATTACTGTTTATAAGATGTCACCGAGCAAGGAAGGAATCAATCCTTTTTCATTATTGCCTTACACATCTCAAGATTTGGAAGAACTGACTGTAGAGTTATTTTCTTATATACACGAACTGAAGTCACCGTATAAAGAAATATCTCTAGCTGCGATGAACCGGTTTTGGAAGCAGTTCTCCATTCGTCCGGCAGCAAAAGGGTTTCACCACAATTATTTGGGAGGTCTTTTGAAACATACAGTCGGCTTGATGCGCTTCGCTCGTTACATCCTTAAATTTGAGCAAAATCATTACGAAGGTGTCATGAAGCTCATCAATTTTGTAGAAAAGGCCCATAAGGTAGAATTGTGGAGTCAAATTAAGGCGGGAACAAATAATCCACAAAATTTCGTTTGGAAAGAGACAATCGATCATTTGTATAAAATGCTGTACGGAATGATGCAATACCAGGAAAATGATCCGAACTATGATATTGTGATGACAAGTATTTTGTATCACGATATCGGCAAAATTTTAGAGTATGATCATGCCGGCAAAGAGTACGAGGAGTTTTCATTTTTATTTCCGACAGCGACAGGCGACTTCAGCGACCGTAAGCCATCCGGAATTATAATGGACCAGTTAGGTGTAATGATCGGACATATTCCTTATGGGGTATTGTTCTTCACGAGAATACTTGAAGCTGAAGACATCTCGATTTCTATGGAAGAGCTTCATGCTGTATCTCACTGCATTTTGTGCCATCACGGATTGCCGGAATGGGGATCTTGCATAAGAAGTCCGCAAACAATCGAAGGCTACATTGTCCACATAGCGGACTTCTTGGACAGTAGATACGAAAATACAGAGCAAGTGAAATAAGCAAAACAGGTGGAAGAGAAATCAGACATTTTTCTTCCACCTGTTTTTTATATTAGGCTCTGTTAAACGATATTGTTGATTTCTGCGGCGTACGCTTTTCGCGGGACGAGGAGCCAAGCCTCCTCATCGCTTCTCCCTTACGGTGTCTTGGCCTGCCTGCTTTATCACGGAGGAGTTGCCTCCCGCAGCGAGAATCAATGTAATCTGTCAAAATCAACATTGAACTATAACAGAGTCTTCTATTAAAAAATGATAGAAATAAGCATATCCCTAACAATGTCGCATACAATAAACCATCAGCAGTAGCGGGACAACCTTTGCGGCTATTAAAATGAAAGGGGGATATGGATGCCATCATTTTTTATAATCAGCTGTTTAGTCGGCATAGCGATAAGTGCGATTATGGTTATTAAAACAGGCAGAGAGGAAAGCCAAATCGAAAATGATTTCATTGAACAAGAGGGACAGAAGTATATTGAACGGATGCAAGAGGAAAAAGCGCGAAGAATGCGTGATGCTTCTGAGGAAGCCGGATGATTGGCGTAAAAAAGGGTGCTTCAGCAGTGAAAGATTCACTATTGAAGCACCCTTTGTGTGATTATTTTTCTTCGCTTTCTTCATCTTCATTTGTAGTTTTGAATAAGTCTTTGAAATCTTTATCTTTGACGTTAATTTTCGCTTCTTTTACTTCGTCTTGAAGGACTTTTTGCATAGTTTGCGGATCATTTAGCTTTTCAGTGATCAATTGTTCTTTGATCTCTTCTTTCATATCGTCGTATGATTTTTTCTCATCAATCTTTGTAACTTTGATGATGTGCCAGCCGTGCTGAGATTGAACTGGATCGCTGACTTGTCCAACTTCTAAAGAGAAAGCAGCTTCTTCAAACTCAGGAACCATAGCACCTTGTCCGAATGAGCCAAGGTCTCCGCCTTTTTCAGCTGAACCGGGGTCAGTAGAGTACTCTTTGGCTAATTCAGCAAAGTCTGCACCTTCATCAAGCTTTTGTTTTACTTCCTTCGCAGTCGCTTCATCTTCCACTAAAATGTGACTAGCTGTAATGTTTGGCTTATAGTTCTCGTAATACTCTTTCATTTCATCTTCTGTTACTTTAATCTGTTCACGAGCAGCTTTTTCTTGAAGCATTGAAGTTTTCACTTGGTTTCTGAAATCATCTTCGCTTTTATAGCCATATTGTAAAAGAGCAGCCTCGAATTGATCGCCTAACTGGTCTTTAATTTCGTTTACTTGCTCATCTACTTCTTTGTCCGATACTTCATACTTGTCTGAAAGCACTTTTTCATAAACAAGCTGTTGCAGAACTTGATCACCGCTTGCGTCTTTCAGGGCTTCATAAAACTCCTCCTGTGTAATATTACCCGCCTTTGTTTCTACTACCGCCTCAGACTCACCGTTACTGCATGCTGTCAATCCGATTAAACCGGCTGTAAGCGCAACGGGTACGATCCATTTTTTCATTTTAACAACCCCTAATTATTTTTAAAATTCGAATATTGCTACAAGCCTACTATATCACAAATTAAAATTTTCGCAAAAAATAATCTGTTTTATTTCAAATAAAAGGAAATTGATGGGCTCATACCTATCCACTTCCCGTCTTTCTACATAAAATGTAACGTACAAAAAAAAGGAGGTATGTAAAATGAGCTACGGATATTCAAATGGTTTCGCTTTATTGGTCGTATTGTTCATTTTGTTAATCATTGTTGGAGCAGCGTTTATTTGCTAAGAACACATTCTTAAAAATAGGTAATATAAGGTTACATTTACTATGCTGAAGGGAGGAAACAAAATGTCAAATGAAAGCTGCGGTTGCGGTGGTGGATATGGCGGCGGTTATGGATCAGGGTTTGCGTTACTAGTTGTACTGTTTATTCTTTTAATCATCATCGGTGCAACTTGGTTATAACAGCAAACAAAAAGGTGAAGCTATTATTGCTTCACCTTCTTCTTTTTAGACGTCCAACTCCAGCGCCGGCACCTATTGCACTTTTGATTATGTAAATTTTGTTATGCAAATGAGATTTTTACATATGAAGAGAGTAGTAGAATCGTTATGCATACATTGATTGTCCGATATATCCCCAGTTGTTTTTCTTCGGCGATTTCCTTTTGTACGCACAGACGGCTCGTCATACTGTTAATGTTGTATAAAAATAAAGCAGCAAAAATAATGAAAGCAGCTGTATATAGTGAAGGCATATGTAATTCCCCCTTAGTTCCTCATACAATTTCTGTATGAATAACATAACAAATAACAGAAAAAAAAGATAGTGCGGAGATTGCTATGTTTTGTCGGGATGTTACATATGCCCGGACTTATGGTTGTTCCACTAATATTTCAAAACTTTCCTCATTTTCTTCAATAAAGCATCTATGGGGCGATTGTAAGATATTTTTTAGCATGATAAAATCAGAGGCACATAGGCCAAAGTGAAAAGAAAACAAAATGATGAAATAATGCGCATAAACCGGCAATAGTATACAAGCAATCAGCATTATTGTTGAAACGACCAAAAATGGCGTAATTAGTACAATTATAAATAGCCTTTTTCTTAATGGCGCATTCAGCATAATATCAATAGCAAAATATTTTCTTGGTTTTAGTGTAAATGCGGTTCTTTTGGCTACTGCTAACAGCGGGATAAAATGAAGCAGTTTATGGATCGGGTAGAGCATTATAATTCCGATAATAAATAGAAATGCGTGCTTATCGCTCAAATTATTCACGGCAAAGAAGCTGAAAATAGGATAAACGAAGATGAAGCAACACAGCATAAATAATAAGGAAACTATGCGAATTCTTGAACGTCCGTATAGTCTTGTTTTGTTGATGGATTTCCAGCAATGCATGTAGTCATTGACCTCCGTAGGGAGAAATTATGATTAAAAATACTAGAATACTTTACGATGATTTGATTTAAAAAGCAATACATATTTAGTGACAAAAAAGGATGCAATTGAGTGTATTTATGGCATGGAAATTTAAAGAAAAGCGGTGGTCTGCATGAATGAGTTTGAAAAAAGATTAGACAAGCTTGAATATCATCAGCAATTGATTTTGCGAATGATTGGAGATACGGAGATGCAGTTATATTATTTGATTATAGATAAAAATTTATCGAGGAAAGAAACGGAAGAATTGTTAAATCTTTGTGATAACCTGAACAAAGAGATTGAAAAACAAAAAGCGGAGGGATATGTTACATTTAATCCGCTTCTTATCGAATTGAAGTCCAAACTGATACCTTCAATTACACCTGGAGAATTAATTCAGGCTTGCCTAAAACAAGGCGTATATATTTCGTTAATGAAAGAATTGCAGAAGTCATTATGAGTCTGAAACTTAAACAGGCTCGACTTCTTTGTTGCTGTCGTTGACTAATTTACCGTCTACTTCAGATATTTGTCTATCGATATTGCTGAAAGAAGTTTCGAAAATCTTCATGAAATCATCGCCATAAATGTTACGGATGATCGCCATAATTTCAATCATATCCGGATACTTTCCATACAAATTATAAAGTGGAAGCGATGCTTCAAATACGGCGTTGTTAGAAGGTTCGAAATTTTCCATTAAGCTAAGGATGATTTTTTCACCTTCTTCTGTAATTTGAATATATGTGTTCCGTTTATCGTTTTCCTTTTTCAAGAAAGTAAGCAGTCCTCGCTCCTCTAATTTCTTTGAGAAGTTAAAGGCAGTTGACACATGCATAACTCCGAATTTTGCAACATCAGAAATGGATGCGCCATTCAGGTGGTAGGCAATCCATAAAATATGGTGTTCATTAATGTTTAAATCATAGGGTTTAATCCAATTTTGCCAATCTTTCTCAATCGATTTCCACAAAGCTTTACTTAACTGAGCCACTCTGTGACTGTATAGCATGGCTTCCTTAACAGAATAACTTTTCTCTTGCATAACAGATTCACCTACTTTTCAAGAATCATTTTCTATATATTATGACAATAAAATAAAAATTAATAAAGAGTAAATTTACTAAATTTTTAGAAATTATTTTTTTCGCAGAATTATCACCTTGTAAATAAGCAATAATTCAGCAGTTAAATAATAATCTTGTTTAAAAATTAAGCAACTGGTATAACTGGCTAGCGTAGAAACAACAGAATAAACTGTTTTATAGATATAACAAATGATTGCAGTAAACTTTATTTGTTTGGTTCAGCCAGTACTGTTTCTAATTCTCCAAGTGTATTCTCAATCTCTTTAATTCGCTTCTGTATTTCTGTTTTATGCGGTTCCACATCGGATTTCCAGGCTTGCATAAGATCTTTGCTTTCAGTGATGAAATGTTTGACGGCATCTTTGCTGATTTTAGAAGCTGAAATGCTTTCCTCTTTCATTTCATTAACTTTGAGTTTAATGTCACTGAGAATCTCTTGCAGCTCATCTTTATTGTCTTTTAAGTTTTTGCGCAAGTTCTTGCCTGATGTTGGCGTATAGAGTAACGTCCCGATACTAGCAATAGCTGCGCCTGCAACAATTCCGAGAAGCAGATGTTTTCCATTCAAATTAAATCACCCCTCAAGTGTAATAACATTCTTAGAGTAGAATAATAATAAATTAACTAAACAGGAATCATACGAAGAAGTTAATAAAAAATACCAAATTTTAAAAAAATATCCATATAACAAAATTCTACATTGATTTATAAAATCCTTTTTATTGAAAAATTTTTCTTCAAAAATAATAGAAAAGTATTCCTATATTTATATATATCACATTCGAAGGTGAATAAACTAATATTAAGTCTTGATTTGCTATATAAATATAGTTTGTCCTTCAAAAATTCTTCGTTTGTTCTTTTCTTCATAAGTTGGACATATAGGTAGGAGTATCAACTACTTATAGGGACATGGAATTGAGGAGGAGAAAAGATGCAGCCTGTTTTATTTTTTATTGCTGTGCTTTTATTTGTTATTACAATATATCATATGAAGCTCATGGCAGTTGGTGGCGTTTATCCGTCGAAATACATATTGAAGAGAAGGGCAATGTTATCGGCAGTTGGAGGATTACTGCTTATTTTGTTGGCATTGTTTTTTTAAAAGATGGCTATAATTAATGTTAGTTGTTGATATTTGATATATATCTATTAATATATCTGTAAAGTTTTTCTAAAAAGGGACTGTTCTAAGTGAGCAGTCCCTGAATTTTTAAGAAAAGTGAAATCAAAAATGAAAAAGGGCCGGTAACGGTTTTTCTAATTATTGATTATCTTTTTGAAAGTTCTTCATGAAGTCCGCAAGTTTCTCACAATGCGCATATGGTACGGCGTTGTAGATCGATGCGCGGCAACCGCCGACAGAACGGTGTCCGTTCAAGCCGACAAATCCGGCAGCTTTTGCTTCTGCTAAGAATTTTTTTGATAGTTCTTCATTTGGTAAAGTGAAAGTGACATTCATGTATGAGCGGCTGTCCGGTCTTGCATGTCCTTTGTAGAAGCCTTCACTTTCATCGATTGTGTTGTAAAGAAGCAATGCTTTTTTCTCGTTTTCTTTTTGCAGTGCTGCTACGCCTCCTTGCTCTTTTGCCCATTCCAGCACCAATGACAGTAAGTAAATAGCTAAAGTCGGCGGTGTGTTGTATAAAGAGTTGCTATCAGCGTGCGTTGAATATTGAAGCATTGTCGGCAGGTCTGTCAGGTCATTTTTAATCAAATCTTTCTTAATGATGACAACTGTTACGCCGGATGGACCGAGATTTTTTTGAGCACCGGCATAAATAACGCTGAACTGATTGACATCGATTTCTGTGCTCAAAATGTCGCTGCTCATATCAGCTATTAACGGAACATTTTTCGTGTCCGGGTATGTTTTCCACTGTGTTCCATAAATTGTGTTATTGCTTGTGATGTGTAAGTAAGCTGCATCTTCATCGTATTGAAGCTGATCAAGTGCAGGAATATAAGTATAGCTTTCTTCTTTAGTAGAAGCGGCGATTTGTGTTTTGCCAATTTTCTTAGCTTCTTTTAACGCCTTGTCCGACCAAGCGCCTGTTAAAACATAAGCGGCTGTTTTGCCTTCAGGAAGCAAGTTCATCGGAATCATAGAAAACTGAAGACTGGCTCCGCCTTGGAGGAATAGCACCTCATAGTCATCAGAAATATTCATTAGTTCTTTCAGTAATGCTTTTGCTTTTTCATGGACGGCATTATACTCTTTGCTGCGGTGGCTTAATTCCATAACACTCATTCCGGAATTATTGATATTCAGCCATTCTTTATTCGCCTTTTCTAAAACTGCTTCTGGTAATGCTGCTGGACCTGCGTTGAAATTATATGCGCGTGTCATACTTATTCCCCTTCCGCTGTAATGTGCTAAAGTTAATATTATCGTACCAAATAATCATAATAAAATACATAATTTTTTGAAAGTTTAAAGTCTTGAAAAATATAAAAATTACGAACAAACCGAATTATTTTTATTGTTTTCTTTCGGTTTTTCAGTTATTAAACTGTTTAACAGGTAGGATATAATGAGGATAATTTATCTGATTCCGAAGTTTGTTTTGGGAGCTTCGAGTTTTAGCTAGCCTTCATTAAATAAATTGCGCTTCAACAATATTATCTGCCATTTGTTGAACGAAAAGCCACTTTTTTATCGGGCAGGGGGCGAAAAGACCTCGGAAGCAAGCAAAAGAAAAAGCCGGGAACAATGCCCCGACTACATTACTTCGAACTTGTTTAGTTGTCTAACCTTACACCTGCCAAGCTCGAGGCCTACAGGATGTAGGTCACATCGGTGTTGTCACAGGACGTGACGTATTTTAGCCGATGTTCATTATTTGCACCCAGTCCAAAACCGGGTTTTTCGGGGTCTCCTTTTTCATTGAAGGGGAATCAAGGAGTAAAATCAAAAATGAAAAAGGACCGGTGCCGGTTTTTCTTTATAAATGTTTCGCGATACCAGAAGAAATTTCTTGAAGATCTTCTTTTGTGTACTCGCTTGTGTGTGTTTTCCATACTGCGCCGAAGCCATCTTCTTTCCCGTAGCGCGGAATTAGGTGAAGGTGGAAGTGGAAAACAGATTGGCCAGCATGTTCGCCGTTGTTGTTCAGCGTATTCAGGCCGATCGGATTGAACTCGGCTTTAATGGCACCGGCAATCTTCGGTACTGCCTGGTAAACATTTCGTGCAATTTCAGGCGTCAGTTCATAGATATTTTCTTTATGTAGTTTCGGGATGACTAAAGTATGACCTTTTGTCACTTGGCTAATGTCAAGGAAAGCAAGAACGTGTTCGTCTTCATATACTTTTGCGCAAGGGATGTCTCCTTTAATAATGGAACAGAAAATGCAATCGCTCATAGTACACTCATCCTTTCGGCAATTTTCAAATTAATTTCTATTTTATCATACATGTTCCGCAATAAAAAAGACAAGATGCACGCGGATTGGTGCACCTTGTCTCTCGCTTGAGGAAGGATGAATTCATTGTACTCAACTTTGCTTGGAAATCTCTGCGATCAACACCTCATTTGACATTTAGTGTAATGATGAAGAGAAGCTTAAACGTTCAATGCAACCACTTCCTAAATCGTTATCGTATTAACACGTATAAAGCGATAAGGAGCGTTTAGCGAACACCTCATTCCAGTTATTGAAATAAGTGTTTTTTTGTTGAATCGTTTGAAACGTGCAAGAGTACCATCTCCTTGCGTTTTAGGAAAGCTGATGATAATCGAATGTCTTGTCTTTAACAGACACCTCATTTCGAATTTGAAATGCAGTTTGTGAAACATCAATTACTTGAATGATCCTTCCTCACTAAATATGATAACCAATTTTCGAGAAATAATAATGGTTTATTATGGAAAATTTTATTGTCATTCTGTATATAAGTGCGAATTTTTGTTACACTTTAAGGACAGCCGTTATCGGCAATGAAGGAAAGCAAGAGGATAGAAAGGAAATGTGGCATGTCACTTTTACAAGTTAATGGTTTATCCGGTGGATATACAAAAAAATTAGTGTTGAATGATGTCAGCTTTGAGGTCAATGCAGGGGAGCTTGTCGGCTTGATCGGTTTGAATGGTGCCGGGAAAAGTACGACAATTAAACATATTATTGGAACGATGGAGCAGAAAAAAGGCGAAATTTTGATCAATGGAATGTCGCTAAAGAACGACGTTGAACAGTATCGTAAGCAGTTCACATATGTGCCGGAAACGCCGGTTTTATATGATGAATTGACATTGGATGAGCATTTGAAGCTGACTGCGATGGCTTATAACATTCCGGAAAAAGAATTTCAGGAAAGAAAGATGCAGCTATTGAAGGAATTCAAAATGGAGAAACGGCTGAATTGGTTCCCGGCCCACTTTTCTAAAGGGATGAAACAAAAGGTAATGATTATGTGCGCCTTTTTGGTGAAGCCTTCGCTATACATTGTCGATGAGCCGTTTGTCGGACTCGATCCGCTCGGAATTCAGTCTTTGCTTCAGTTAATGCATAATATGAAAGAAAGCGGAGCGGGCATTTTAATGTCTACACATATATTGGCGACAGCCGAGAAATATTGTGATTCGTTTATTATTTTGCACAATGGTCAAATTCGTGCGAAGGGTACGCTTGAAGATTTACGCCGCGAGTTTGCGATGCCGAACGCCTCATTGGATGACCTTTACATCGAATTGACGAAGGAAGAGGAAGACAATGAATAGTACTGTGTTGTGGAAAGAGCGCTTTTCTTTGTTTATGCAGGAAATGCAGCGATATATGCGCTACATATTTAACGGCCACTTTGTCATCGTGCTTGTGATCGGTCTTGGAGGCTTGGCGTATTATTACAGCCAATGGGTCGATTCTTTGGATGGTTCGTTTCCTGCCGCGCTATTACTGGCAGTGATAATGGCGATTCCTTTGACGAACAGTCCGATTTATACCTTTTTAAAGGAACCGGATATGTTCTTTCTTTTGCCGGTCGAGACGAAGCTGGATGATTATTTTAGAAGAAGCATTCGTTTAAGCACGGTGTTCCAAGGCTATATTTTGCTTATGTTTTTAGCGGTTGCTATGCCGTTATATGCTGCTGTTGAAAATGGGCAACTGAAGGATTTCTTCTATTTATTTGCAGTATTGCTTGTGTGGAAATACTTTAATATCCGCATCAGATGGTCGATTTTACATTATCAAGAGAATTCGGTGCGCCATATTGATTCGCTTGTTCGTTACTTGATGAATTTTGGACTGGCTCTGCTGTTGTTTTCGAAAGCATCCATCGTCTACGTGCTTTTATTATTTGTAGTGCTTCTTGCGCTTTTCCTTTATTTTGAGAAAGCGACAAAACAAAAGCTGCTGAAATGGGAATTGTTGATTGAACTTGAAAATAAGCGGATGATGGCCTTTTACCGATTTGCGAATATGTTTACGGATGTGCCGAAACTGAAAGAAAAGATCAAGCGGAGACAATGGCTCAATCCGATTATGTCTTTAGTCGGCTATCGCCATGAAAATACATATTCGTATTTGTATGTCCGCACATTTTGCAGAAGCAGTGATTTTTTAGGCTTATTTGTACGATTGACGCTGATTGGCATCTTTGTACTTTTATCTCTGACATCACTCATCCCTCAAATTATTGGAGCCGGTCTGTTTGTTTACGTGACGGGATTCCAATTGATTGCAATCCGCAGGCAGCATGAGAATATGATTTGGCATGATTTGTACCCGATTGCGGAAACGGTTAAAAATAAGGCCGTTGAGAAGCTGCTGACCAATGTGCTGTTCATTCAAGGCGTAATTTTTGCTTTAGTTGCTTTATTTACAAACAGTTTGATCGCTTTTATTGCTGTACTGGCAATCAGCATCATGATGATTTTATTGCTGAAGTCATATTACGCAAAAGTGGTCCGCAAGCTGCAGCATAAGTGGGATTAATGAAAAAGGTTGATTGAAAAGTTTCTCTAGCTTTTCGGTCAGCTTTTTTTCTTCTTAAGAAAGTATTAATTTTTGAACTTTGAAAGCTGTCTAACCTTACACCTGCCATGCTCGGAGGCCTACAGGATGTAGGTCATATCGGCGTTGCCACAGGACGTGGCGTTTTTAGCCGATGTTCATTACTTACTGCCTCCCCCAAGAAACCAAAGGCGTGTTTCTTGTGTGATTCATCTTAGTCCTCCCGCATGGCTCCTTTTGATTTATAACAAGTTTAAGATGGTAATCCTCTTAAGATGCCTGCAAATTTTTAAGTATCTGCTTTACCAAAAGGACCGGTGCCGGTTTTTCTTAATAATTTTGGACAAAGTAGAATAGTGGAGGGTTTTGTACATATACGTGTAATAAGGAATTCCTGTTTTAGGAGGGGAGAGAATGAGCGGGCAAAATCAAGAATTTGCGACGAGGAGAACATATTTTACAGCAATTATAACTGTTTTAGTTTTTATAGCCTTTATGGCGATTATGTATACGATTAACAGTGGTATAGAGTTTTCATGGGAAAAGCCGATTCAGCACTACTTTCAAGCCTGGAATGAAGGAACTGTTCAGCTGTTTTTTACGTATTGGACAGAACTTGGTTCGCGGATTGGCATCGGTCTGGCCACTTTGTTATTAGTAGTGTGGATTTGGACAAAGCAAAAAGATTATGTTGCGGTTGCTTTAGTCGCCATTACCGTGGCATTGACTGATCGTCTTAACGGCTTTGTAAAGCACTTAGTTGCCAGAGACCGTCCTTCCATTAATCCGGCAATTGATGCCGTAGGATATAGTTTTCCGAGCGGGCATGCTATGCTTTCAATATTCACATACAGTTTAATAGCATATTTTTTGGCGAAGAGTTTTGATGAAGTAGGGAAGAAGTTTCTAATATGGCTGGCTGCGATTGTCGTTATTGTTTTGACGGGTATCAGCCGGATTGTGCTAAGTGCTCATTATCCATCAGATGTTATTGCGGGTTATTGTCTTGGTTTGGTCTGTTTCATTTTAACGATAAAATTGTACAAGTTGCTCGTTCCTATACTGACTTTTAAGAAAAAAGTGGAATGATTTCGGGGAAAATGAATGAAAAACTAGCCAAATAGATAGTTTTTGCAAAGAAAATAGCCGAAATGAGCCGAATTTTGAAAAGAATAGCGCCGTCGCAGCAATAATAGCGCGCTGAGAAAAAAGATAGCGTCGTCGTGGAGGAAGATAGCGCGGTGAGAGAAAAAATAGCGTCGTCGCAAAGGAAGATAGCGCGGTGGCGAAAATTATAGCGTCATCGCTGACGGGATAGAGCTGTGGGAATAACTATAGCGCTCTCGGACAAGAAATAGCGTGCTCTCACAATCATCTAATATAAAAGGATGCCGATAAAAAATCGGCATCCTTTTATATTAGTCTTTTTAAACCACACGCTATGCGTGTGTGCAAACGAAACTTCTAGAGTTGTAACAGAAAAAAGCTCCTTTCGTTATAATAAAAGATGGCCGTCAAACCAACTTCAAGTAACGAAAGGAGCTTTTACTCATGTCGAGTGACAATAGTTTATCACATACACGTTGGAATTGTAAGTATCACATCGTATTCATTCCGAAATACAGAAGAAAAATAGTGTACGGAAAATTAAGAAGGGACATAGGTGCGATATTAAGAAGACTATGTGAAATGAAAGATGTAGAAATAATAGAAGCGCATGCGATGCCAGATCATATTCATATGTTAGTCAAGATACCGCCAAAGATGTCTGTATCCTACTTCATGGGCTATCTAAAAGGGAAAAGCTCGTTAATGATCCATGATAGACATGCGAACTTGAAATATAATCACGGGAATCGAACTTTTTGGGCAAAGGGCTACTATGCCAGTACGGTAGGCTTGAACGAAAAGACAGTCGCAAAATACATACGCGAACAAGAACTAGAGGATCAGCTGCGAGACAACATGAGCAAACGAGAATATGTTGACCCATTCAAAGATAAATAGAACAGTAAACGGTTGACGGTCAATTTAGAGGTCCCTTTAGGGGCTTGTTGGTGAAGTGCCCTTCTAGGGCGAAACTAAAACTGCCCGTTTTACGGGCAGATATTTACTATTCGTCAATGGTCGGAGCAGAGTACTTCGATAAGAATGGATCTCCGGTAAACATTTTTTGCGCGCTGGCCTGAGGCAATTTCAAATCATTGACAGATATGTAGGAAGCGGAGCTTTGCCATGCTTTGAATGCGCTTTCTTCTTGCCATTGTGTTAAAATAATATATGAATCGGAACCTAGAGGCTTTAGGAAACGATAGGCAATTAAGCCTGATTGGCCTTCTATTTTCTTTAAATTTTTTTTGTACTCATGCTCGAAAACGGGCTGTGATTCAGAATTGACAGGAACATGGTACAGGACAACGAAACCTTCTTGTTTAAGCTGTCCTGATTGAACGATTGAATCATATTTTCTTGGAACTTTAAAGAGTGTGCTGCGATCTGTTTCCTGAAGAAGCAGTGTTGATTGGTTATTGTGCAATAAAAGCAGCTGCTCAGCGGGATGTTCCTTTACCATGTTCAATAAGTAGGTAAAGGTTCCGGAAGTGATGTAAACTTTCATATACTCGACTCCTTCGTTTTTATATAACCTTAGTTTAACCTTAATCGGAGGAAATCTGCTATTTTTATAAGCCGTTTGCATAATTAATTTATAGAAAATTTTTATGTAATTGAAAAACGTCAATTTTTCGACAAATAAAACAGTTACCTATACAACAATAGTGGAAACAAGGTATATTGATACCATATTGTCTGAAAAAAGTGATTAATAGATTTAAATATATGCAACTTGGTCCTTGTTTATGAAAATGAACGGGAACTGTGAACGAAAGGTGGATGTGAAATGTCTAAGGGATTTAACGACACATTATTGAAGGCAGCAAGAGGAGAAGCTACTGACTTTGTGCCGGTTTGGTATATGAGACAGGCAGGAAGATCGCAGCCGGAATATAGAAAAATAAAAGAGAAATATTCGCTATTTGAAATTACGCATCAGCCGGAGCTTTGTGCATACGTAACAAGATTGCCAGTCGAGCAATATGGAGTTGATGCGGCAATTTTATATAAAGATATTATGACTCCGCTTCCTGCAATTGGAGTGGATGTTGAAATTAAAACGGGCATAGGTCCGGTCATTGCCAATCCGATTACATCGATTCAAGATGTGGAGAAACTTGGCGAGATTACGCCTGAAGAAGATATTCCTTATGTGCTCGATACTATTAAACTATTGACAGAAGAACAGCTTTCTGTACCGCTGATCGGCTTTGGGGGCGCTCCTTTCACTTTGGCGTCTTATATGATTGAGGGTGGACCTTCAAAAAATTACAACAAAACGAAATCGTTCATGTACTCTGAGACAAAAGCATGGTTTGCGCTAATGGACAAGCTTGCCGATATGACAATTGTTTATTTAAAGGCACAAGTGAAGGCTGGAGCAAAAGCTCTGCAGATATTTGATTCCTGGGTTGGAACATTGAATGTGACTGATTACCGCATGTTCATCAAACCGACGATGGAGAAAATTTTCACTGCTTTAAAAGAAGAGAATGTGCCGTTAATAATGCACGGTGTCGGAGCGAGCCACTTAGCCCTTGAGTGGAATGATTTGCCGCTTGATGTTGTAGGGCTTGACTGGCGTCTTCCTATTGCGGAAGCCCGTCAAAAAGGCATTCTGAAAACCGTTCAAGGCAACTTGGATCCGGCAATTCTATTATCTTCTTGGTCTGTTATTGAAGAGCGCGCAAAAGAAATATTAGATCAAGGCATGGAACAGCCAGGCTTCATTTTCAACTTAGGGCATGGCGTTTTCCCTGAAGTCAATCCAGATACATTAAAACGTCTGACAGAATTCATACACACGTATTCTTCCAAAAAATAAGAATAGATTTTCAGTTTTGGATCGAAACTTAAAGATAAAGGTGGATATGCATAGTGAAAAAGCAAATGGGATTACTGGTAATGGCTTATGGAACGCCATATAAAGAAGAAGACATTGAGAGATACTATACACATATTCGTCATGGACGCAGACCGACGGATGAGATGCTTCAAGATTTGAAAGATCGCTATGAAGCGATTGGAGGAATTTCTCCGCTTGCCGTTATTACAGAACAGCAAGCAAAAGCATTAGAGCAACATCTGAATGCAATCCAGGATGAAGTGGAATTCAAAGCATACTTAGGTTTAAAGCATATTGAGCCATTTGTTGAAGATGCTGTAATACAAATGAAGGAAGATGGTATTGAAGAAGCGGTCAGCATTGTATTGGCACCTCATTTCTCAACATTCAGTGTTAAGTCTTATAACGGTCGTGCACTAGAGCAAGCTGAAAAGCTAGGCGGCTTAAAAATTACATGCGTCGAAAGCTGGTATGATGAGCCAAAGTTTATTCAATATTGGATTGATCGCATGGAGGAAACGATTGCGGCTATGACAGCGGAACAAAGAGACAACTATGCGTTGATTGTTTCTGCACACAGTTTGCCAGAGAAAATATTGCAATTCCAAGACCCGTATCCGGATCAATTGAAGCATACAGCGAAATTAATTGCTGATGGTGCGAGAGTTGCCAATTATTACGTTGGCTGGCAAAGTGCGGGTAATACGCCTGAGCCTTGGCTTGGGCCGGATGTGCAGGATTTGACAAGAGACTTGCACGAAGAACATGGTTATAAGGTGTTTGTTTATATTCCTGTCGGTTTTGTAGCAGATCATTTAGAAGTACTTTATGATAATGATTACGAATGTAAAGTTGTGTGCGATGAAGTAGGTTCTGCCTACTATCGTCCGGCAATGCCGAATGCGCAGCCGGCATTTGTTGATGCAATGGCAACTGTCGTACTTCAGAAAATCGGCAAAAATGCTTAAAAATGTTTAAAGAGGCTTCGTCTAAGTCAAATCTAGACTTAGAGAAGTCTCTTTTTAAATATATAAATCCATTCTTAATTTGTATTGCATTTTAAATTTAGCTGTGATATATTTCTTGCTGTACTAACTGACTGTTTTGTTCATTTGGTCATTATTGAATTGTAGGTTGAGGTGATGGAATGTCGATTGATCGCAAGCAGTTAATTATAGAGGCGGCAACTAAGTCGTTTACAATCTTTGGATATAAAGCGACAACTATTGAGCAGGTTGCACGGCTTGCAAATGTAGGAAAAGGTACAATCTATACATTTTTCACAAATAAAGAGCAACTGTTCAAGGAGATTGTACATAAATTCATAGAGGAAATGAAAATGGTTGCTGATGAAAATATTTCTCCTGATAAAGCTATTCATGAGAATATATATAATGGCTTATTTGCGATTTTGCAATATCGTAAAGATCATCAATTTATGATGAAATTATTCGATGAAGAGAAGGAAATGGGAACAAGAACAGTTTCTGAGATGGTACAAGAAATCGAAAATGCCATTATTCAATATATAAAAGAAAAGATTGAAATGGCTGTCGAAAAAGGTGAATTAACCGTCTCAAATACAGAACTACTGGCTTTTTTGCTATTAAAAATGTACAATACCATCATTTTTGATTGGGAAAAGAATCATAAACCGTTGAAAGAAGAAGAGATTGTTAGACTGTTCCAAGTATTCATCTTAAAAGGATTATCAAAATAGTGATAATCCTAATTTTGGGCATCGAATGACCAAATGAATAATTTAGTCATTAATTCATATGTAAATTGAGGGAGTAGCTATGATAGGAAAATCGTTTTTGGGCGAATGGAAATCAATCTTTAAAAGTAAAAAGCTTTTGATTCCAGTAATCGCTATATTATTTATACCAGTGCTATATAGCGGCATGTTTTTATGGGCCTTCTTGGATCCATATGCCAAAATGGAGGAACTACCTGTTGCTGTTGTAAATGAGGATACAGGTGCATCGTTCAATGATAAGAAATTGCACGTTGGCGATGAGTTAGTAGATAATTTAATGGAAGATAAAAAATTTGATTTTGTTGTAGTAGATAAAGAGGAAGGCTATGAGAAGCTTAAAAATCAAGAATTTTATATGCTGATTGAAATACCGAAAGACTTCTCTAAAAATGCAACAACAGTTCTTGATGACAATCCTAAAAAATTGGAAGTAGTCTACGTTCCGAATGAAGGACTTAACTTCTTATCGGCACAAATTGGCGAAACAGCTATGGAGATTTTAAAATCATCTGTTTCAGAGCAAATTATTAAGACATATTCTGAGACAATTTTTGATAATATAGAAACGATGGCTGACGGATTCCAAACTGCCAGTGAAAGTGCTGGAACACTTAGCGAAGGCTTAACAGAAATTAATGATGGTTCAACTACATTAAAAGATAGCTTAGCAACACTTGCTGAAAAGCAGATTGAATTCAAAAACGGTGTTAGCCAAGTAGATGAAGGTGTAGGTCAATTAAGCAGCGGTTCTGAGGATTTATCGACAGGACTTGGGTTGCTGAGCGAGGCACAGGGCAAATTACAAAGCGGTTCAGAAGAAGTAAAGGCCGGACTTGATGAAGCGGCAGCTGGAAGTACGCAAATTAGTGAGGGTATGAATACAGCTTATTCTTCAGTTGGCCAAATGATTGATGCGACAGGTCAGTTGCAATCAGGTGCTGATTCATTGTCAAGTAATTTAACTGCTTGGAGTGGTAAAGCAAGCGAAGCAGCGGCTGGTGCAACGAAAGTAAGTGAGGGCATTGCTGCTTTACAACAGAGTATGGCTCCTTATATGGCAGCACTTCCGGAACAAGCACAAGCACAGCTTAAAGCTGTCATGGAGCAATTGGCTGCCGGAAGTAGTCAGGTTGCATCTGGTACAAGTCAACTTGCCGGAGCTGCTGATCAACTGGCAGGTGGCTCGCAAACATTGTCATCAGGTTTAGGTCAGCTTTCAGGTGCACAAACTTCATTGCAACAAGGTTTAGGACAATTAAATGAGGGTAGTTCAAGCCTGAATACAGGTTTAGGTAAACTTCAAGCCGGACAAGAACAAGTTGTCTCAGGCATGCAGCAATTTGGAAGCAAGCTTCAAAATGCAGCAACAGGATCACAAACATTAAACGCAGGTATTCAAACGTTGGCTGGCGGTGTAACAAAGCTTTCAGATGGTTCCGAACAGCTAGCTGAAGGATCTTCTAAGCTTTCAGATGGAGCATCTAAGCTTGCTGATGGTACATCAACAGCAGCGGAAGGCGCTAAAGAGTTTGAAGAAGCTTTAACTGATGCGGCAAAAGATAGCAGTGAAGTAAATGCAACAGATAAAACGCATGATATGATTTCACAGCCACTTGAAGTCACTAAAGAAGCTGTTGATCACGTACCAAACTATGGTACAGGTTTTGCGCCATACTTCCTATCTCTTGGTTTGTTTGTTGGTGCATTACTACTATCAATTGTATTTCCATTATATGAACCAGCTGTGGAACCGAAAAATGCTTTCACTTGGTTTATGAGTAAGTTTGGGGTAATGGCTATTATCGGTACAATTCAAGCCGTAATTGCTGCAGCACTTGTTATAACTGGATTAGATATTGAAGTGCAAAGTGTTCCATTATTCTTCTTGTTCAGCATTGTAACAAGTATTACATTCATGGCATTAATCCAATTCTTTGTAACGTCATTTGGAAATCCGGGGCGTTTCATTGCAATCTTGATTTTGATTTTGCAATTAACAACAAGTGCAGGTACATTCCCGCTTGAATTAATTCCGAACTTCCTGCAAAAATTCAATGAGTTCTTGCCGATGACATATTCAGTTAAAGGATATAAAGCAGCAATCTCAAGCGGTGATATGAGCGTACTATGGAGTAATGTCGGTACACTATGCATCTTTACGGCTCTGTTCGTTGTAGGTTCCATCTCTTATTTCTTTATCAAATTTAAAAAGATGGATCATACAAATGAATCAGTAGCCTAAAAATGAAAAACTCAGTCCTAATATTATGGACTGAGTTTTTTCTGCTTTTATGATAGCCAAAAAAAATAACCAATCATTTTTAGTCGATCGGTTATCCAAGTGAGTGCGCGAAAAGCGCATCTCGCATTGCATGCACAAGTTAGGGGTGCACATACAAAAGCAAAGAGGGAGTATGAGTCAGAGATCTGACATCATAAATTATGGAAGCAAAATACCGTTGAAAGTATTTTGACTAACCCGAAGTTAAGCTAAATGATTACATTGGTCGCATTTATTTCCGTAACACTCATGTTGTTCTTCAATCGCATTTCCGCACTCAGTGCATTGCTTCGGCGGAAGATTTTTAAAAAATTCTACGCTGCTCTCAATCATTTTCATGACCTCCTAGTATTTCGGATAATTTATTTCGCTTGGAATTTTCTGATAATTGTTATATACACATTGTAATATAACAGATTAATTGTGTCAATATATGTTTTATAACAATTTTATTTTTATTGAGAATTTCAAACAGTTAATCAATGGGCAGACTTGTTGAGATGTAACTGGAAAAAAGCGTATAATTATCCGTATATCTAAGCATTTGGAGGTACTGACATGCTGTTTATTGACAATAAAGGAATTACTGATCCTCGCATCAATTTAGCGATTGAAGAATATGCCTTGAAAAACTTAGGCGAAGATGATACTTATTTACTGTTCTATATCAATGAACCTTCTATCATCATCGGGAAAAATCAAAACACAATTGAAGAGATTAATACAGAATATGTGGAAAGCAACAGCATTAAAGTAGTGAGACGTTTATCCGGAGGAGGAGCTGTCTACCATGATTTAGGGAACTTAAACTTCAGCTTCATTACGAAGGATGACGGCAATAGCTTTCATAATTTTAAAAAGTTCACTGAGCCTGTCATAAAGGCGCTTGAAAAAATGGGTGTGAAAGCAGAAATTAGCGGTCGTAACGATATTATGGCAGAGGGCAGAAAAATATCAGGAAACGCCCAATTTGCAACAAAAGGTAAAATGTTCAGCCACGGTACGCTGCTTTTTAATTCAGAAATGGATCATATCGTTTCTGCTTTGAAAGTAAGAAAAGATAAGATTGAGTCAAAAGGAATTAAGTCAATTCGAAGCCGTGTCGCTAATATCAGCGAGTTCTTAAAGGAACCGATGACAATTGAACAGTTCCGATTGGAGCTTTTGAAAAATATTTTCGAAGGAGCTTCGGAAATTCCTGAGTATGTATTGACGGAAGAAGATTGGAAAAATATTTATAAGCTATCGGAAGAGCGTTATCAAACGTGGGAGTGGAACTACGGAAAATCACCAAAGTTCAATGTGCAAAATTCTAAAAGATTCCCGGTCGGTTTAATTGAATTCCGCCTGGAAGTCAATAAAGGCATAATTGAGTCTTGCAAAATATACGGAGATTTCTTCGGTGTCGGAGATGTCGCGGACATTGAGAACAAATTGGTTGGTGTTACATATGAAAAAGAAGCGATTGCAGAAACTTTGAACGAAGTGGATATTAAACATTACTTTGGTAATGTAACAACAGAAGATATTGTGAATACGATTTATTAAAAAGAAGAGACTGCTTGTAGTGGATAACTTTCAAGCAGTCTCTTCTTTTGTTCACTTCATTACAAATATTTGAATATATATCCTAATAATGGTTGAAGTGTAAATAAATTGTGCTATATAATAAAAATAGGAGAATGAACGATAATTCACTCTTCTTGTCGGTTCAAACAGAAAATCCTGACATAACAGTTTCAGCAGCAGTGTTAAGGGATTCTTGGTGTTTATGCTTTTTAAGGTTTGCATGCTTTCTTTCTATAGTGAAGACTGCATTATTGAAAAAGGGGGATTTCAGATGAATTTATCGTCACAGCTTCACAAAGCAGCACTAAGTAATGGAGATAAAATAGCATACCACTTCCTTGACCAACAAAAAACATATGCTGAGTTAGACGGTGCTGTAACTATGTTCGCCAATGGCTTAACCAAATTAGGCGTGCAAAAAGGGGATCATGTTGCATTGATTACAGGCAATTCTCCGCACTTTTTAATTGGCTTTTACGGTGCTTTGCGTGCAGGGGCAACGGTCATACCTATTAACCCGATTTATACAAGTGATGAAATCAGTTTCATTTTGGCAAATGGTGACGTAAAAGTCGCGATTATTCTTGATATGCTTGTGCCATTAGCAGAAGGTTTACATAAGCATCTTCCAAAGCTGGAGCATTACATTATTTGTGAGACAGGCCAGGTAGCGGTTGATAGCGATATTTCCAATTTAAGCGTTTACAATAAATTGATTCCTTTTATGAATGTAATTGGTTTAGGGCAAGGGGAATTCCAGGAACCGACTGTTGAAGATGATGATGTAGCGGTCATTCTTTATACATCGGGTACTACCGGCAAACCGAAAGGAGCTATGCTGACACACCGCAATGTATACAGTAATGCGAAGGATGTCGGAGAATATTTAGGGTTTAGCAGTAGTGATCGTGTCATTACGACTTTGCCGATGTTCCACGTGTTTTGTTTGACGGTTGCGATGAATGCGCCATTACTCATGGGAGGAACAATCATTATTGTTCCGAGATTCTCTCCTTCTGAGATTCATAGAGTTGCTAGAGAGCATAAAGCAACAGTCTTTGCGGGAGTTCCGACGATGTATAATTTCATTTTACAGCAAGGCGGCGATGTGGAAGATTTCCAAACGTTGCGTCTATGCATAAGCGGAGGCGCTTCATTGCCGGTTGCATTGCTTGAAAATTTCGAAAAGAAATTCAATGTTCGTATTTCAGAGGGATACGGCTTATCAGAAGCTTCTCCGGTAACATGCTTCAACCCGTTAGATCGTCCTCGCAAGCCTGGTTCAATTGGCACGACAATCGTAAATGTCGAAAATAAAGTTGTGAATGAATTAGGAGAAGAACTACCTCCTGGTGAAGTTGGCGAATTAATCGTAAGAGGCCACAATGTCATGAAGGGCTATTACAAAATGCCTGAGGAAACGGCTGCTGTTCTTAAAGACGGCTGGCTTTATACAGGAGATTTGGCAAAGATGGACGAAGAAGGTTATTTCTATATTGTTGACCGCAAAAAGGATCTCATTATTGTCGGAGGCTATAATGTATATCCTCGCGAAGTGGAAGAAGTATTGTTTGCTCATCCGGATATTGTCGAAGCCGCAATTGTCGGTGTGCCTGATATGAATTTTGGAGAAGCTGTTCATGCTTTCGTTGTTTCAAAGGATCCCGGTTTAACGGAAGAAAAGCTTCGCAGTTACTGTGAGGAGCATTTAGCGAAATATAAAATTCCGACGAAGATAGAATTTTTGGATGAACTTCCTAAAAATACGACAGGGAAAATTCTTCGCCGTTCATTAAAAGAAACTGTTACAACTAACGCGTAATCCGGAAGAATAAATTGTTCGTATTCGAATTATAAATAAAACAGCACGTGCACCTGATGCTCACATAATCTGGTGCATGTTCTGTTTTAGAGTAATATTAAATTAATATGAATAAAATCAATAGAAGTATATAAAATGAAATTTCTAAATATTTAAACAAATTAGTTGAATTATTAGGATAAGTCGTTATAATTAATTTAACACATAAAAGCATAAAAGTATTAAAGTAATATTTATATAGGGGGATTTGTATGAAGAAGTGGCAATTAGGGTTAACAGCAAGTGTGCTTTCAATGCTGTTGCTTGCAGGCTGTGGAGATGACAGTGAGGATAACGCAGGTAAAAGCAGCGGAGACGACAAAGAGACATTCCAAATCGGTTATACACAAATTGTTGAGCATGCATCTTTGGATGAGGCAGGAAAAGGATTTAAAGATGCTTTAAAAGATAAAGGGGTAGAAGCGGAATATGATGAGCAGAGCGCTCAAGGAGATCCAAATAATGCCGCGACAATCGCCAGCAAATTTACCGCCGACGGAGTTGATTTAATTTTCGCTAATGCGACGCCGAGTGCGCAGTCGGCGTTAAATGCTACGAAAGATATTCCAATCATATTTACATCAGTAACAGATCCTGTGGGAGCGAAGCTTGTTGCTTCAATGGAAGCGCCTGGAGGCAATGTGACAGGTACATCAGATGCTAATCCGGATGCGATTCCGAATACAGTGAAATTCATTGCGGAAGAAATGGGCGCGAAAACTATCGGAACAGTATACAATGCCGGCGAGCAAAATTCGGTTGTTCAAATCGAAACGATGAAAGCTGAAGCTAAGAAGGCAGGATTAGAGCTTGTAGAAGCTTCAGTTGCAACTTCTGCTGATGTAAAGCAAGCAGCTGAGTCTTTAATCGGCAAAGCTGATGTCATTTATATCATTACTGACAATACAGTTGTTTCGGCACTTGATTCTGTAGTAATGGTAGCCAATGAACAAGATATTCCATTATTTGTCGGTGAACTGGATTCCCTAGCGAACGGCGGTTTTGCAGCATATGGCTTTGATTATTATGATATAGGCTATCGTGCAGGCGAGATGGCAGCCGACATTTTATTAAACGGTAAAAAACCGGGAGAAATACCGGCAGAATATCCAGATCAATTAAAACTTGTAATCAATAAAAAGGCAGCTGAGGAAATGGGTATCGAAATCAAGCCAGAGTGGGAAAAAGAGGCTGAATTCATAGAGTAGGAAGTAAAAGGCTGACTGTATAAGAAGAAAATTTTCTTCTTATAGTCAGCCTTCTTGGTATTATTAAAAGCTTCATTAGTTTACGGCATAATGTGAATGAAGGGGGAGGAATATATGCCTACTGCGATTTTTAACTCTTTAGAGGCAGGAATCATATATGCCATAATGGCACTTGGTGTTTATTTATCATTTAGAATTCTAGATTTTCCTGATTTAACGGTGGACGGCAGCTTTGTTACAGGAGGAGCGACAGCGGCGATATTAATTGTGAATGGGTATCCGCCGGTATTCGCAACAGTAATGGCCATTTTTGCCGGATTTGCAGCCGGCGTATTGACTGGTCTTTTGCATACAAAGGGTGGTATCAATCCGTTGTTGTCAGGGATTTTAATGATGATTGCTTTATATTCCATCAATTTGCGAATTATGGATGGAAGACCGAATGTTTCATTGTTATCGGAGGATACTGTCATCTCGAAAATACGTGAATCATGGTCTTCACTTGGATTAGACGAAATGATGGGCGGTTTGTTAGGTCTTGTCGGACTAAAGGGTGTTCTCCCGACAGGATGGGGCGTTCTGCTAGTGATGCTGATTGTCACGATTGTAATCAAGCTATTGATTGATGCATTCTTGAAAACAGAAATTGGCCTCGCTTTGCGGGCAACCGGTGATAATACGGGGATGGTGCAAAGTTTCTCAGCCAATACAAATAGCATGAAAGTACTTGGGCTTGGCTTATCGAATGGTTTGGTTGCTCTATCGGGAGCATTGATTGCCCAATACGGCGGTTTTAGCGATATCGGTCTTGGAATCGGGATGATTGTCATTGGTCTTGCTTCGGTCATTATCGGAGAAGCGGTTTTTGGAGCGAAAACGATTGTGAGAGCTACGTTTGCGGTAGTAGGGGGAGCGATCATTTACCGAATTATCATCACATTGGCAATGCAGGCAAAATTTTTACAGCTGCAAGCAGGCGATATGAAGCTGATTACAGCTTTAATCGTTATAATAGCCCTCATTCTTCCGAAAATTATTGATAAACAGAAGGAAAAACGGAGAAAGCAGAAACGTTTGCTAGAAATCAAGGCAGGGCACGGAAGGGGTGATCGCATTGCTACAATTAAAGCAGATTAATAAAGTATTTAATGAAGCGACACCAGATGAAAAAATGGCGCTTTCGAATATTGATTTGCAGTTGAAGAAAGGCGATTTCGTCACAATTATCGGAAGTAATGGAGCTGGCAAGTCGACACTTATGAATATGATTTCCGGAAAGCTGACACCTGATATTGGTGATGTAATCATTGATGGGAAGACTGTAACGGCTCTTTCTGAACATAAAAGGGCAATGGAAATCGGTCGTGTATTCCAAGACCCAATGGCTGGTACAGCGCCGACTATGACGATCGAGGAGAACTTGGCTATTGCATACAACCGCACACAGAGACGAACACTTCGTCTCGGTTTAAATAAGAAGCGGAGAGACTTTTTTAAAGAAAAGCTGGAGACTCTGCATCTTGGACTTGAAAACCGTTTGCAGGCGAAAGTCGGTTTGTTGTCCGGCGGTGAGCGTCAAGCATTGTCATTGTTGATGGCTACCTTTACTGATCCGAAAATTTTGCTTTTGGATGAGCATACTGCAGCACTTGATCCTGCGAGAGCCGAGCTAATCACAACATTGACGAAGAAAATTGTCGAAGAGAATATGCTGACGACATTAATGGTTACCCACAATATGCAGCAGGCATTGGACCTTGGGAATCGCTTAATCATGATGGACAAAGGGCAAATAATCTTTGAAAGTAATGAACAGGAAAAACAGCAGCTGACGATTGATAAGCTGCTTAATGAATTCCAGAGAATCCGCGGCGAGCAGATGGCAAGCGACCGGGCAATGCTTATCTAGAAAAACCGTCACCGGTCCTTTTTCATCATGAATTTGCTCCTTAGATTTACTTCGATGAAAAAGGAGGCATGCGGGAGGACTAAGATGAATCACACAAGAAACCCGCTCTTGGTTTCTTGGGGGAGGCAGCTTAGGACCGAGCATGGCAGGTGTAAGGTTAGACAATTAGAAAAACCGTCGCCGGTCCTTTTTTCATTCCTTAAAAAATAGCCTGGCTACAGTCGATGACTGTCCAGCCAGGCTATTTTTCTATGCATCTATATTTTTTAAGATTTTTTTGTAGACCTCTTCTTTAATGAAATCATCTTGGCCCATACCGAAAATATCAATAACCCGATTGTTTTCATCCAGTAAATAAGTGGCGCTCGTATGAACGAATTCTCCTGTACCGGAATCACGGTATTTAAATTCGAATGTACTGGCCAATTCGCGAATGTCTTCCTTCGTGCCTGTCAACAGATGCCATCCGTCTGTCTTATTCATCTCAAACAATTCAGCATAATTAGAAAGAACTTCTTTTGTATCGTTAGTCGGATCGAACGTGACTGTCACAAATTCAACCTTGTCTTCGAATACACCTTGTTCGATCAATTCGTTCTGCAGCTGTCTCATTGTATGTGTCGTATTCGGGCAAATGTCGGGACATTTCGTATACATGAATTCAATCAGCCTGACTTTGGGAGGCATATTACTAAAAGAAAAGTCATTGCCTTCATAGGTTTGCAATACCAGGTTTTCAGGTATGATCATTTTAGATTGTTTGTAGCCGGTAAAATAGTAGATTCCAGAGCCGATGCCAAGCACTAATAAAGTAACAAAAGTGATATATATTTTTTTCATTTCTCCCACCCCTATTTATGTAAAATAGTTTAAGCTGATTGTAAGTATCATAACTTAATTAAGTATGGAAAAGAGTGGGTAAATAAGAAAAGTATTGAAAAATATATGAACTTTCGTATTGTAAGGCAAAGAGGAATACTGGTTCTATTTTTGTATTCGCCTACTACAATAATAATATGGCTTGTATAGAAGAGAGGAGTGTGAATATGGGAAGGGCTGTCAAAATGGCAATCGGGTTATATTTAGCATTTGCTGTAACATTGTATTTGTATATATTTCAATGGGCGGATACGGGTATTCCGGAAGCGTTAAAGGGGACGAGCGCTGATTCGGCGACATTTATGAATAAACAGCAGCTGATTTTGAGTGAAGAATACTCGGAGATACGCAACTTTCTATTTTTTTTAGAGGCACCGTTTGATTGGCTTTTTTATTTTCTTGTATTGGTGCTTGGTCTGTCGAAGCGAATGGAGAATTCAGCCCGAATCGTCGGTAAAATCTCGGTGCTGCGTCAGGCGATATATGTTTTCTTCCTTTCGTTGCTATCATTTATCGCAATGTTTCCATTTAATTATGCGGGGCACTATTTTTCCGAAAAGTATGGCATCTCCACGCAAAGCTTCAGTTTATGGATGAAGGATGAAGTGATTGGCTTTTGGATTGGACTGGTAATCATGTTAGGAATTGCGTTTGTCTTCTTTTATGTTCGATCTAAAAGTCCGAAAAGATGGTGGCTCTATTTATGGATGGCAATGATTCCGTTTACGCTTTTCTTTATGTTTGTAAAGCCAACTATTATCGACCCTCTCTATAATGATTTTTATCCGTTAAAAGATAAAGAACTAGAAGCGAAAATTTTGGCGATGGCTGAAGAAGCGGGTATCCCGGCTGATCATGTGTTTGAAGTCAATATGGCCGAAAAAACGAATGCGATGAATGCCTACGTTACAGGGATAGGAGCTAATTCACGGATTGTGTTGTGGGATACGACGTTAAATAAGTTAACCGATGAAGAGATATTGTTCATTATGGCCCATGAAATGGCGCATTACGTAGAGAAACATGTTTATATCGGTGTAGGACTGTATTTGGTGTTAGCATTATTCGGTTTTGGCCTAACTGCAAAAATAATGAATTTAATCATTCGGAAATGGGGAAAGTTGCTGCGGATAGAAAGTCCGAATAGCTTATCCGGATTATTGTTATTTCTGTGTATTCTTTCTGTTTTGACATTTGTTTCTGATCCGATATCCAATACGGTATCCCGATATCAAGAAAGCCGGGCTGATCGTTATGCTTTAGAAATGACAAATAACAAGGAAGCGGCAGTGAAGACATTTCAGGAGCTTTCTAAATCATCGCTTAATCAAGTGAATCCACCTTGGCTTGTAAAGGTATTCCGCTACGGGCATCCTACGATGATTGAAAGAATTTCGACGGCAGAGAATTATGAGGAAAAATAAAATAGCCAGGCTGCAAAAATGCAGCCTGGCTATTCATTTATGCTATAAAATTCAGTTTTGAAGTTTCGAGGTGTAAGACTAAAACAAGTGTATCGACATCTAGCTCCAGCGCCCAGCACCTATTGCCCTTCGGCAACCTCTCTTCGATAAGTCAACATCGAATCACTATCGTTCTTCGTGTTTCCTTTATCTCGGTCGGCGGCCTCCAGTTCATACGGTGCTAAACAGGGCGCTTGCGCTTTTGTTCTTAAGTGCCGAATTTCTTCATCACTTCCTGTAATTCCTTACTGTATTTCATAAATTGTTCTTTGTTCTTGTGGTCAAGTGCGTCGTTGATTTTTAGTAGGAGTTTTTCTTTTTCAGATTTTAAAAGCGCTTCTTGAAGCATCATATTGACATAGAGTTCCAACATAAATGATTCTGATCCTGATTGTTTCTTCATGGCTGCGTTTTTCGTTGTTTCTGTGTATGAACTTTCATGATTCATGAAGCATCACCCCTCATAGCTTTTTATAATTATAATGAATTTTTGAAGATAAATCAACTGAAAATTCTTAAAAATTAAAAAACAAAAATAGGAAATTTATTTCTGAAATTTTCTTGAACACAATGTCATGGGAGGAAAGATGTGGTATTTTATAATTGCTTATGTATTTTTTATAGCGCGTTGTCTAAAACGTTGCCAAATTAATTAAATTGGAGGGGAATTGATGTTAACGGAAAATGCAATTTTTGTTGATGAGTATGAAATTAATCCTTATACTTTGGCTATTTTGCCGCACTATGAAGACGGGAAAGTGTACTCACGTATCATTGAAGCAGATCAAGAATATATTTGTCCAATGAAACCTACAGATATTGTGAAAAGAACATGTGAACTCTTCGGTAGTGATTATGATGGCAGGAGATGTGCAACCCGCAGTATGACCGGATATACACATAAGGCTCCTATTGAAATTGAAAAAACATTTTCTATGTTTGTCTTTCCTACAACTTCTCCGGAACGGGATGAATGTATTTGGGTTTCAGCTATGCAAGTCGATAAACATGAGAAATTTAGTTCCACAGAAGTTATTGTCACGTTTACAAACAGAAAGCAGCTTATTATTCCGGTATCATATGGAACGTTTGAAACACAGGTTGCCCGATCCGCTATTTTAAAATCGAAATTGGACCAAAAAATTGCGGAAACAAGAAGGCGTTATGACGGAATTAAGTAATTGGTTATATATTTTTTGAAAATCGTTCGTATAAGTAGTGCTTCATCAGTTCTTCAACCTTGTTTCTGATACGGGGATTGAAATAGCTGTGACGTTCTTCATAACCTTTATAAATAAAAAGAAACATTGTGAAATCCTCATCTCGCTTCAGTTCACTTACTTTAATATTTTCATGGCGTAAATATTTCTTTGCTTCCGTATATTCTGACTGGACAACCTTGATTGTTTGTTCAATCCAAATGATATACGGATTTCTTAGTTTAAAGGGGCTTTTTTGGATAATTGCAATGTCGCGCTGAAGAACAGTCAGGACCATCGGCAAATAAATAGCCTGTTCAATTATGTCGCGGTCTTCTTCCGGTATGCGGGTCATTTTCCTTCCCTCCAGCTAATTTTAAAACGAACATGTGTTCCTTTTTTATCATACCGAAACAGCAACTAAGTTTCAAGTCTTCTTTGAATTTAAGTAAGGGTCGGGAAAAAAGGACCGGTGCTGGTTTTTCTAATTGTCTAATCTTACACCTGCCATGCTCGGAGGCCTACAGGATGTAGGTCATATCGGCGTTGCCACAGGACGTGGCGTTTTTAGCCGATGTTCATTACTTACTGCCTCCCCCAAGAAACCAAGAGCGGGTTTCTTGTGTGGGGCTCTCACGATGAGAGTCACAGCGACGTTGCTACAGGACGTAGAGCTCTTAGTCGCTGTTCCTTCTTAGAATTTGTCTAGCTGCAGCGGCCAGCCCCTCGAGGTCATAAGTCAAATCACTCCGGAAATTTTACAATTTCCTACGTGATTCGTCTTATGCTGGTCGGGGCTGAACGGGCCGCTTCCGCATTTCGGTTCCCGCATGCTCCTTTTTCATCGATGTGAATCGAAGTAGTATGCTCATGATGAAAAAGGACCGGTGCCGGTTTTTCTTAATAATTCTCTATTTTTTTTGATGCAAAATAGATGTATGATTAAAGTATGCATTACATGTGTACTTTAATCATTTTGTTGTAAAATAAGAAAACGGTAGACCAATTATTATATAATGTACATAGAGAGAGTATTTATTTTGTATGAAAGTATCTTACCTATAAAGATTAGAAGGTGCATACTATGGATTTCGACACTATGAAAGAACTATTCAGCGAGGAATACATATTAGAGTTAATCAAAAGCTATCAAGCTTTTGGACCGATTCCCGGCATTTTGCTGCCGATTTTGGAAGCATTCTTGCCGTTTCTTCCATTGGTAGTGTTTGTGATCGCCAATACGAATGCGTTCGGTCTATGGCTAGGTTTTCTTTTGACGTGGATTGGATCGACCATAGGTGCCATCCTTGTTTTTTTATTGATACGGAGATTTGGTCATACAAAGCTTCTTACTTTCATACAACGTCATAAACAAGTAAAAAAATTGACGAAATGGCTTGATGTGCATGGTTTTGGACCGCTCTTCCTATTGATGTGCTTTCCTTTTACACCATCGGCTGTCGTCAATATTGTAGCCGGCTTGTCGCATATCAGCCGTTCGAAATATATCTTTGCGGTTTTAGCGGGGAAACTGGTGATGATTTTTACAATCAGCTATGTAGGGCATGACATCGTCTCGCTTTTCACCAATCCGGGACGTACAGCGATTATCGCTGTCATTATCTTTATACTCTGGTATGTCGGTAAAAAAATCGAGCTGAGCTTAAACCGAGATATTGAGTCGAAAGTAAAAGCGCGCCAAAGAGAAACACAATCAGACAATGAATAATCCAATAATACAAGGCCCATGAAAAGGAATTAACGTACTTTTCATGGGCCTTGTTTGTTGTTTTTAAGAGTGCAACACGCTCACTTATTATCGGCAATTACGTGATATACTAACACTACATGAACATCATGAGAGACTAAGATGGGAAGGAGAAAATAACGTGGCTTTACAATTTATATTGGGCAGATCAGGCACAGGCAAGACAACATCAGTCTTAAACGAGATACGAGAGAAGTTGCACAATAACCCGAGGCATACCCCGCTCGTCTATATCGTACCTGAACAGATGACATTTTCTTCAGAATATAAATTAGCCGGCACGCCTGATTTGAAGGGAATGATGTCGGCGCAAGTATTCAGTTTTACACGGCTTGCATGGCGTGTGCTGCAGGAAACAGGCGGAATGAGCAGAAAGCATTTAAGCAGTGCCGGCATGAACATGATGATTACAAAAATCATTGAAGAGAAGAAGGATGAACTGAAAATCTTTCAAAGGTCGGCCGGGAAAACAGGCTTCATCAGCAGTATGGAAGATATGCTCATTGAGCTGAAAAGATACTGTATTACTCCTGAAGCAATGGGAGAAATCATGATTGAACAGCTTGATGATGAGACAAATCAAGTTTTAAAGGATAAACTGCATGATTTAGAGCTGATTTATCGTGAGTTTGAGAGGGCTTTGTTCGGCAAATATATTAACTCTGAGCATTACTTGACTTTATTAGCTGAAAAAATCTCCCAATCAAGCTACTTGCAAGAGGCGGAGATTTATATAGATGGCTTTTTTAGTTTGACACCGCAAGAATTGCTAGTCGTTCAAGAGCTATTAAAAACATGTAAAAAAGTGACGGTTGCCTTGACGCTCGACACACCTTTCCGTCAAGGACCGCCTGTTGATTTTCATTTATTCGGAATGAGTGCCCGACTGTACCAGAATATTTATCAGTTGGCTGTACAGTCGGATATTGAGATTGAACAGGACATTGTGATGACTGATATGCATCGTTTCAACCTTCGTGCTGACTTGGAGCATTTGGAAAAGAAATTGAATGTGCTTCCGACCGTTCCGTATGAAGGTGAGACAGGCGTAACAGTAATGATGGCGGCAAATCGCAGAGTGGAATTAGAGGGAATCGCCAGAGAAATTTTGAAGCTTGTCCGCGAACAACACTATAAGTGGCGTGATATCACTGTGCTTGTCCGAAATGGAAACGACTATGCCGATTTAGTGAAGACAATCTTTCAAGATTACCGGATTCCTTTTTTCATTGATGCAAAGGAAACAATGTTGCATCACCCGCTAATCGAACTCATCCGTTCCAGTTTGGAGACTTTGCAAACGAATTGGCGCTATGAGCCGGTCTTTCGGGCGATTAAAACAGAGCTTCTTTACCCGTTGAAGGCGGACCGAGTAGCGATGCGCCACAACGTCGATTTGTTGGAAAACTTTGTGCTTGCGAGAGGAATAAAGGGAGAACAATGGACTGGTAAAGAGCGCTGGACGTATCACCGTTTCAAAGGTCTTGAATTGGAGGATATAAAACAGAACGACAAGGAAATTGCCCTTGAGAATCAAGTGAACGAGTGGAAAGAGCTCTTCAGTAAACCTTTAATCACATTGGGGAAAAGATGTAAAAAAGCAAAAACCGGCATTGAATACTGCCAGGCACTTTATTTGTTTCTAGAAGAAGTTGGCGCTCCGGATCATCTCGATCAATTGCGGATGAAGGCAGAAGAAGAAGGCCGCTTGATAGAAGCGCGAAGACATGACCAAGTGTGGAAGTCGGTCATTGATTTGCTTGATCAGTTTGTAGAGACGATGAGAGATACGAAGCTGAACTTGAAACAGTTTATCTCGATTCTGGATTCCGGTCTTCAGGCGCTACAGTTTTCACAAGTACCGCCAGCATTGGATCAAGTCATTGTGGCAAATCTTGATCTTTCACGGCAAAACGATGTCAAGATTGCTTTTGTCATCGGACTCAATGAAGGCGTATTGCCGATGAAAGCTACAGAAGAAGGGATTTTTACCGACAGTGATCGGCAATTGCTAAATAAAACCGGTATAGAATTAGCGCCTGATTCTACTGTGCGCTTATTTGATGAGGAGTTTACAGCTTATAAGGCTTTTACGACGGCTTCAGAGAAGCTGTATGTCAGCTATCCTTTAGGCGATGAAGAAGGCGGTTCGCTACTTGCTTCACCTTATATTAAAAGGATTAAAGAAATTTTGCCGAAGGCTTGCGAGCTGTACTTGCAAAATGAACCGCAAGATGACACAAAAGAGCAGCAGCTTATGTATATGCCGAATGAGAGTATTGCACTTAGCTATTTGACAGCTGTTTTGCAGCAGCAAAAACGCGGCTATAAGCCGGATGACGTTTGGTATAGTCTTTATAACTATTTACTCGAGAGCAATCAAGGTTCTACCAAAATGGTGTTAAGTAGCTTGCACTATGAAAATAAAGCGCGCAGACTTTCCTCTCAAACATCTAAAGGGTTATATGGGAAAAAAGTAAAAGTGAATGATATAGAAGAAACAAAGATGCAAGCAAGTGTTTCAAGAATGGAGCGATATAATAGCTGTGCTTTTTCTCACTTTGCGTCTCACGGGCTAGGCCTGAAAGAACGGAATGTGTACCGCCTTGAAGCACCGGATATCGGAGAGTTGTTCCATGGAGCTTTGAAGATTATCTCGGATACCTTGTTAAAAGAAAACATTCAATGGTCTGCGTTGTCACAAGAGCAGTGCCATCAACTTGCAAGCGCTGCGGTTGAACAGTTGGCTCCGAAGCTTCAAAATCAAATATTATTGAGCTCGAATCGCCATCATTATATAAAACGAAAGCTCGAAAACGTAATAGGACGCGCATCGATTGCATTAAGCGAGCAAGCGAAGCATAGCGGCTTTACACCTTTTAAGCTGGAATTAGGTTTTGGCAACGATAACGAATCAATTTTGCCGCCTTATCCGCTTAAGCTTGCAGATGGTACAGATATGGAGCTGATTGGACGAATTGACCGTGTCGACACAGCGAAATTTAACGACCAGATATATGTGAGAATTATTGATTACAAATCGAGCTCGAAAGATGTCAATTTAGATGAAGTGTATTATGGTTTGGCACTGCAAATGCTCACGTATTTAGATGTGCTGATCCAATTTGCTCCTCAATTAATCGGACAGGCTGTTTCGTCGGCAGGGATGTTGTATTTCTATGTGCATAATCCGATTATTAAAGCTAATGAAATGATGGATTTGAGCAAACTGGAGAAGGAAATTTTCAAGCAGTTTAAAATGAAGGGCTTGCTGGTCGATAAACCGGAAATACTTCAGCTGATGGATGATAAGCTCATCATTGGAGAAAGCAGTAAATCGGATATTATTTCTGTAAATTTCTTGAAAAATGGTGATATCTCTAAAACTTCGAAGGTAGCGAGTGAACAAGATTTCGATATGCTGCGCAATCATATCCATCATCTGTATAAAAAAGCCGGAAATGAGATTTTGAACGGTGAGACAATCATTAATCCGTATAAGAAAAAGGATAAAATTCCTTGCACGTATTGTGCTTATAAAAGTGTCTGCATGTTCGATCAGGCCTTAGAGGAAAATGAATACCGAATTTTGCAGCCGAAGAAAGCCAATGAAGTTTTACAGCTCATCAAAGAGGAGGGAGGACAAGCATGAGTAAAACTATTATTCCTGAAATGCCGGCTGAGATGACATGGACCAGTGACCAATGGAAAGCGATTTGGGCAAGCGACCAGGATATTTTAGTAGCTGCTGCTGCCGGATCGGGAAAAACAGCTGTATTGGTCAATCGTATTATATTTAAATTGCTGTCTGAACAAGTCAACGTAGATGAGTTGTTGGTCGTTACATTTACGAATGCATCAGCAGCGGAAATGCGCCACCGTATTGCCGAAGCGCTGGAAGGGGCAATTAAGAAAAATCCTGATTCGCAGCATTTGCGCAAGCAATTAAGCTTAATTAATCGCGCCTCCATCAGCACGCTTCATTCGTTCTGTCTTGAGGTCATCCGTAAGTATTATTATGAAATCGAAATCGACCCGGGATTCAGAATTGCTGATACGACTGAGGCGGAAATTTTGAAGGATGAAATGCTGGATGAATTGTTGGAGGAACAGTATGGCATCGAGAACAATGAGTCGTTTTTCCAATTAGTGGATGCTTTCAGCAGTGACCGCAATGACCTTGAATTGCAAAATATTGTCCGAACGCTACACGAGTTTTCAAGCTCGCATCCGTATCCGGAGGAATGGCTTGATGAGATGGTGACGATGTATGACATTCATGATGATACCGCCATTGATGATCTGCCTTTTGCGTCGGCATTAAAATATTATGTGAAATTGCAGCTGTCGGCTGCAAGGGACAGTATTGAAGAAGCCCTCCGCATCACAAAAATGCCGGGAGGTCCCGCTTCGAGAGCGGAAACACTCGATAAAGATCTGCAGCTGCTCGAGAAGCTCGAGGCGGTAAGTGAACAGTCATGGCAAGCGATGTTCGAGGCAATGAGCGGAGTGAAGTTCTCTACTTTGAAAAAAGCGACGGGCGATGTCGATGAGGAACTTGATAAGCAGTGCAAAAAGCTCCGTGATCAAACGAAGAAGCTTATTCAAGATTTGCAAAAGGAACTTTTTACACGCAGACCGGAGAGCTACTTGAAGGATATGAAGCAGCTTAAGGGCAATATCGCCATGCTTGCTGAATTAGTAAAGCAATTCAAGCAAAAATACAATCAAGAAAAACGAGAGCGCGGCATAGTCGACTTCTCAGATTTGGAACATTACTGTCTGGCCATTTTTGCGGAGAAGACAGAGGATGGACAAGTGAAGCCATCGAGAATTGCCCTAAAGTACCGCAAACATTTTAAAGAAGTGCTAGTCGATGAATACCAGGATACAAACTTAGTGCAGGAAACAATTTTGAAGCTGGTGAGCAAGGACAGTGAATATGAAGGAAATATGTTCATGGTCGGCGATGTGAAGCAGTCGATTTATCGCTTTCGTTTGGCGGAGCCGAATTTATTTTTAGGTAAATACAATCGCTATCGCCATGATGGGGTCGATGGAGGTCTTCGCATCGACTTGAATAAAAACTTCCGAAGCCGCAAGGAAGTATTAGACGGCACAAACTTCTTATTTAAACAGCTAATGGGTGTCACAGTCGGTGAAATTGAATATGACGAAGATGCTGAGCTCAAGAAGGGAGCGAAGTATCCAGAGAACGAGTCATTCCCAATCGAGGTGCAATTTATTAATCAAAATAGTCAGGAAAGCGATGTCGAATATGAGGATACTGACTTTGAGGCAGAAGAGCTCGAAAACGTACAGCTTGAAGCACGCTTGTTGGCAAAGTCGATTAAAGAGATGATTAATGAAAAAAGACAGATTACGGATTTGAAGACCGGCATGAAACGAGCTGTGACTTACCGTGATATTGTCATTTTAATGCGTTCAATGACTTGGACTCCAGGCATTATGGAAGAGTTTAAGAAGCAAGGCATCCCGATTTACGGAAATCTTTCTTCCGGTTACTTTGAAGCAACTGAAGTAGCGATTATGATGTCACTGCTGAAAGTCATTGATAATCCGCTTCAGGATATTCCGCTTGCATCCGTTTTGCGGTCGGCAATTGTCGGACTGAATGAAGAGCAGCTGGCACAAATCAAAATGACCGAACGTTCCGGAGCTTTTTATGACGCGCTTATCCGCTTCACTAAGCTAGGAGAGAACGAAACAAATAAAGATTACTATAAGAAAGTATGCAGTTTTGTCAATCAGCTTCAAGAATGGCGCGAGCTTGCGAGACAGCAATCATTAGCAGACCTGATTTGGCAGCTGTACCGCGATACGAAGTTTTACAGTTATGTGGGCGGTATGCCCGGCGGGAAGCAACGCCAGGCTAACTTGCGCGCTTTGTTCGACCGTGCTCGTCAATATGAGGAGAGTTCATTCCGCGGCTTATTCCGCTTCTTGCGCTTTATAGAAAGAATGCAGCAGCGCGGCGATGATTTAGGTGCGGCAAGGGCATTGAGCGAGCAGGAAGATGTTGTGCGCATCATGACGATCCACTCAAGTAAAGGCTTGGAGTTCCCGGTAGTATTTGTTGCGGGATTGGCGCGTCAATTCAATATGATGGACTTGCGCAAAAGCTATCTATTAGACAAGGAATTCGGTTTTGCCTGCAGTTATACGAACCCGAACCTGCGGATAACGTACCCGTCGCTGCCGCAAATTGCTTTTAAAAAGAAAAAGCAGCTCGAGATGATTGCAGAGGAAATGCGGGTATTATATGTTGCTTTAACGAGGGCAAAAGAAAAATTAGTGCTGATTGGCACATTGAAGGACAGTGAGAAATCACTGGAGAAATGGAGAAAAGCAGCGACTCACAATGATTGGCTGCTGAAGGATTACATCCGCGCGACAGCGAAGAGCTACAGTGACTGGATCGGACCAGCGCTGGCTCGTCATAATCAAAATGAGAATATTTATAATGTATCACTCTCTCCTACGTTGAGCGACATAGCAAAACATCCTTCTGATTGGAAACTGGAGATTATTGAGGCATCCGCGCTGCAAACAGACCAAAATCTGGGTGAGGAAACAGACGCTGTGATTTGGGAAGCAATCAAGGTGAACAAGCCAGTCGACATTACTTCTCCTTTTGATGAGAAAATTAAGCAGCAGCTTAACTGGAAGTATGAAAACGAAGCAGCAGCTTCACATCTCTCTAAGCAAACCGTTACGGAAATCAAAAGGCAGTTTGAAAGTGTTGATCGCGAAAGCGGCTCACAGTTGATTCGTCCGCAAAAGAGTCTTTATGACCGTCCGGCGTTTATGCAGGAGAAATCACTTTCTTCAGCTGAAAAAGGGACAATTATGCATATGGTTATGCAGCAGATTAATTTGCGCGAACCACAAAGCGAAGCATCCCTTGAGGTGCTAAAGCTTCATTTATTGCAGAATGAATATTTACGCGCAGAACAGTTGGAGGCGGTTAATAACGCTGAAATTTTGCATTTCTTTGAGAGTGATTTAGCGAAACGGATGCAAAATGCTCATTCGCTTCAGCGCGAGCTGCCTTTCAGTATGGTGATTCCTGCAAGTGAAGCATACAGTGATTGGCAAGGTGAAGATGAACCAGTTCTAATTCAGGGGGTTATTGACTGTCTGTTTGAAGATGAACAAGGGCTTGTCCTTGTCGATTACAAAACGGATCGCATTACAGGACGATTCCCGAGCTACGGTGAGGCCGAGCCAGTATTGGCCAAACGTTATAAGGTACAAATCGATCTTTACTCAAGAGCGATTGAATCAATTATGAAAACAAAGTTAAAAGAGAAGTATTTATATTTCTTTGATGATGGTGGACATTTATTGAAGATGTAAGAGGCTATCCAAAGGTGAGTTTTTACTCGCTTTTGGATGGTCCTTTTTTAATTTGGGGAATTTTTTAAATGGTAATTATTGTAATTTAAGGGGATTTGTTATATAGTTAGTTACATAAGTAATTAACTAATAAAGAGTGGTGGGAATCTTATGCTAGTACATTTCAATGACGACAAACCTATTTTTATCCAACTGGCAGAAGCTGTTGAAGATGCCATTCTTTCAGGGGCTTTCCCGGAGGAAACGCAAATTCCATCAACGACAGAAATATCGGTCAGCAATAAAATCAATCCGGCTACTGCTCTAAAGGGAATCAATCTCTTAGTAGAAGAGGGGACTATTTATAAGAAAAGGGGTGTTGGTATGTTTGTTGCAGCAGGCTCGTCCGAAAAAATATTAAGTAAAAGAAAGCAGGACTTCTACGATACATTTATCGAAACGCTTATTTTAGAAGCGAAGAAACTGAAGCTATCAAAGGAAGAAATCATTTCAATGGTAGAAAGAGGGTTTAAGCATGGGTGACTTAATCATAAAGAACGTGACGAAGCAATTTGGTTCATTTGCGGCATTAAAGGATGTGTCGATAGTATTTGAGGAGAATAAAATTTATGGATTGCTAGGACGAAATGGAGCAGGCAAATCAACGTTGCTGAATCTTATAACAAATAAGCTGTTTCCGGAAGCGGGAGAAATTACTCTCGGCTGCCAGAGTGTGCTAGAAAATGACGAGGCTCAACGCAATATATATTGCATGAGTGAGCAAAATCTTTACCCGGAAAAAATGAAGGTGAGGGAAGTATTTAAATGGTCAGCAGATTTTTATCCGAACTTTGACCTTGAATATGCCAATGGTCTAGCTGAAAAATTCAAACTTCCAATGAATAAGGTGATAAAGAGTCTTTCAACAGGATATGGTTCAATTTACAAAATCATTATAGCTCTTGCATGTCAGGCTCCTATTGTTTTATTAGATGAACCGGTGCTGGGGTTGGATGCTTATCATCGTGATTTGTTTTATAAGGAGTTGCTTGTCAACTACAGTGAGAACCCAAAGACGATTGTGATCTCGACTCATTTAATAGAAGAAGCGTCGGATTTAATAGAGAAGGTAGTCATACTGAAGGCAGGTTCCGTTATTTTAGATGAAGATACAGAGGAAATTTTAGCAAAAGGATATACGGTTTCAGGACCGGAAAAAATGATTGAGGATTATATCGCAGATAAAGAGGTTATAGGAGTTGATTCGCTAGGAGGATTAAAGTCGGCGTATATCCTCGGGAAAGTGAATAAGCAAGAGCTGCCAAGCGGTCTAGAATGCTCAAAGCTTGATTTGCAAAAAATGTTCATTCAGCTAACGAACATATAAGGGAGGAAGATTTAATGAATGGTTCGCTTTCGGTAAAATACTATATGCAAGATTATAAAAAATCATTGCTTGTTTTCTATGGGATTTTGATTGGCTTACAGATTATTTCGGTAGCACCTGCTCTTGTAAACTCTAACATTAATGTTTCCTCATCAGGGCTGGAAGTCGCCTCAATGATTTTTCTGTTTGTTGCCGGATTGAATAGCTTTCGGGTCCCGTTCTTGTTTTTTCTAGTTAATGGAGTTTCTCGTAAAACAATGTATAAGAGTGCAATCGTAAGCTTTACTATTGTTTCTGCTGTTATGGCGGCTGTAGATACACTGTCAGGGTTAGTTTTCTATAGATTAGCTGATTATATTACCATATTTGAGCAGATATATGGCCCGCGTTATGGGATAGAAGCTTTTCAATATAATCTGCAGTTCATTTTTGAACGTTTCATTTGGTTATTTTGTCTATATGTATTAGCTATTTTCATTGGATATTTTATTACTGTGCTTTATTATCGCATGGATATAATTTGGAAATACATCGTTTCAATTGGAGTGCCGGCATTTTTATTTTTAGGTATTCCCACGATCAATAATATGACTGATGGAAAAGTTTTTGTTTTTATCGCAGAGACGTTTTTGAAAACTATGGGGTTATGGAATGGTCACAATCCGTATATTGCCATGCTTTCATTTGTAGGTGGCGCTATCATTTTTATGATACTTGGAAATTTGCTTACAAGGAAAGTGATAATCAAGAAAAGTTAATTATTAGTTTTTGCGTTAAAAAGACCACTCAAAGTTTGCATTTCTTGAGTGGTCTTTTCTAAGTTAGGCCCAAAAGATAAGACTAAATTATATATGTTTTTAGAGAGCGGCGTTTTACAAGGGGAATACTTTAATTATTACCGAACAGAGGCTGATCAACGACAGTAGGATCGAGAACATTAGTGGCGCTGAGCCCGTTATTGGCAATGACAAAAACGGCTGTGTTGATGGAGCCCGATCCATTGGCTGTTTTTGATGCACTTTTTGGAGAATAGACAAGAGCATCTCCGAATTGGATAGATCCACCTGTAATCGAGCCTACTTGTATCGGTCCTACTATGGCTGGCATGAATTATTCTCCTTTCGAAACGGGCAGTTTATCTATAGGCTGATTGTTTAAAATTTTGAAGTAAATGCTAGAGGCCATGCGAATATGATCGGTGTTTCCAATCTGGAAAATACTCGCAGCAGAAACGGCGATAATATCGATGTTATTAACACATATTTTGGGTATCACATTGAATCTTGTCATTTTTAAATTCTCATCAATACTTGGACAAGGCGCTTTATAGGAATAATTGGTATCTTTATCCACTTCATCAAGCAATGATGAAGTGATGAAGATATTTGAATTTACTAAAGCGCCTAGTATATCGGCTGTACTATCAATATAATGGGCATCACCAATCTGAAAGTTTGAGCCGGAAGCGACATTCCTGATAATAATACGCTTTACATGAGATGTTCTGGAAAGCATTGTTCTTATTGAGGAACTGTAGGAGTTAAAGGAACTACAGGAACTAAAGGACCGGTTATATCGCCAAAAGCTTCAGTTGGAACATCTAATGCTGAGGATAATTGGATTGTCTTCATATCTCCAATTAGTAGAAGAGATGAGACCGTAACAGAATCAACCTTTAAAAAATCGACACATATGTTTTTGTTCGTTACATGAAAGTTCATTATACATTCTCCTTTATTACCGTATTCATCCCCTGTTGTACATTTTGCAGGAAGTGATAAATTGCTTGAGAAATGTCTGTTTTAATTTGTTCAATAATCTTTTCTGTATATTCATTTGCCTGCTCAATATTTTTGTTGTATGGATGGTGATTCAAATAAAACTCAATGCGTTCAGGGAGCTGCTTGAAAAGGTCTTCCCTTATAAAATTATCGTATTGACCCTCGAATCTTGCACCTGTTTGTGTCTCATGTTGTTCAATCAGTTCACTTAATTCCCGATCGATAAATGCTGTAACTTCAGCTGTGATTTGACTGGAGACCATTTCACGTTGTTCAGTGGTAAAAGCAGCAGATGTACTTGAGGACATATTATTAACTGTAGAATCGACAAATTCCTCTACTTCTCCTGGATTAACACCGATATTCAATGTACCGTCCAGCTTTTCAATTTTTAACTGATCGAATTTATATTCGATTTTCTCGATTGTTACCGACCTTTGATTCGTTATTTGCTGAATCTTTGCTCTTAAGGAGGAAATTTCAGATTCGAGAGTGAGTATCCTTTGTTCCTGTTTTTCTAAATACTTTTTCATTTCGATTACATACGTATAAAAATCATGTTGCATTAGAATCCCACCTTACTGTAGTTGACAGGTATATTTATAGTTTATGTGACTAATATTAGATGGGTGAATGCCTATACTTCGTTTTTTGACTGAAAATCAATGGTTTAGTTAACCTATTGATTAGCAGGCCTGGAAATTTGAAAACTTCTTGACTGAGTTTGACCTCCATTTGACGCTGTTCCCTTTAGTGGTACGCCATTTGGCGCTAACGATTTAATAATACCGGTACTTCCGATTTGAAAAATGGAGGAATTGGTAATTGTATTAATCTTGATACTATGAATGTGAATACTTTGAGTAACATGATAATTCATTGCGGTGTAGTTCCCCCTTAAACATTAAATGCAATAGGTAGGTCGACCCCATCATTATCATACATTTGCACAGTGTTTGGTGCGTTATTAACAGACACTTTTTCTCCTGTGTTAAATGATCCCGATCCTGCAAATGTTTTTACTGCGGAAATCGGCATAATTTTGTACACATCTCCAATATGGAAAACTCCGCTGCTTCCAACGTTTATCAATTGAATAAATCCTACAATTGCCGGCATAGTTACTTCCTCCATTCCATCTGTATCGAGCGGGCGCCCGGTTGCTCCTATATGCTATGAGTCTTAAATAAAAAAGGTGAGGCATTCGCCTGGCAGAAAAGTTCTTGCTCTATTTTTCTATATATGTATAATATTGTTAAATATAGTTTAAAATGTTAAATTAATTATAAGCTACTATTTTATGAATTTGTGAGGTGGAGAATTGTGAATGTACCATTGGTTGTAACTGAGTTTTTAGATCGTGCTGCAAAATTGTATGAACACAAGCAGGCTATTTTTTCAGATGAAAGAGTTTTTACATACGGAGAATTGAATGCGAGAGTGAACCAGCTTTCACGGGGGTTAAGAGATTTAGGAATCCAAAAAGGCGATCGAGTAGCGTATTTGACGCCAAACTGTGTTGAAATGCTTGAAGGCTTCTATGGTGTTTTTCAGCTGGGAGCTGTCATGGTTTCACTGAATATCCGTTTGAAGCCCGAGGATTATTTGTTCATCTTGAACCATAGCGAATCTAAGGTTCTTGTTGTCGATCAAGATTTATATCCGTTAATTGTTCCGATTAAAGACAGATTGAATACGGTTCAACATATTATTGTGACTTACAAGAATGAGGAAACAATTGAACGAGGTTATGACGAATGGATTGCTAACTTTGATGCGTCGGCATTTGAGAGAGCTGAACTTCATGAGGATGATCTGAGCACGCTGCTTTATACGAGTGGGACGACAGGCAATCCGAAAGGGGTTATGCTGACACACCGCAATAACTATTTACATGCTCTTACGGCTATGCATCATTTGCGTGTGACAGATGAGGATGTATTAATGCATGTATTGCCGATGTTCCATGTAAACGGATGGGGTTCGCCATTCTACTATACGGCTAATGGCGCTTCGCAAGTAATGGCGCGCAAAACAACACCTGAAGTGATTTTTAATAAAGTGATGGAGCGTAAAGTAACGATCATGCATATGGCTCCGACCGTTTTAAATGCGCTAATGCAACATTATGAGAATGAGGTTCCGGAGATGGATCAGCCTTTAAGAGTTATAGTCGCAGGATCTGCTCCTCCTCCTGCCTTTGTTACTAGAGTCGAAAAAGAATTAAACTGGGAATTTATACAAGTGTACGGGATGACTGAGTCATCGCCTTTCAGTCTTATATCAAGAGTGCGTTCTCAGTATAAAGAACTGCCTTTGCATGAGCAATATAAAATGAAAGCAAAGGCTGGACATCAATTCATCGGAGTTAATGTCCGCGTAGTCGATGAGCACGGTGACGATGTTGCCAATGATGGTACATCGATTGGGGAAATTGTCGTAAGAAGCCACGGTGTCATGAAAGGATATTGGAAAAATGAAGAAGAAACGATGAAGACAATTGATAATGGATGGCTACATACCGGCGATATGGGAACGGTGGATCAATACGGCAATATCGACATAGTAGACCGTAAGAAAGATGTCATTATCTCGGGAGGAGAAAATATTTCATCAATTGAGGTAGAAGGCAATTTATATGAGCACCCGGCTGTTTTGGAAGCAGCTGTTATTGCTGTTCCACATGAAAAGTGGGGTGAAACGCCGCATGCCTTTATTGTCGTCCGTCCGAATCACATTGTTACCGAATCAGAATTAATTGCTTTTTCAAGAAGTTCACTGGCTCACTTCAAGGCGATTACCGGTGTGACATTTGTTGATGTGTTACCTAAAACAGCATCAGGCAAAATTCAAAAAGTCCAGCTTCGCAATGATTATTGGGAAACGGAAGGAAAAACCGGACGATTTGTAAACTAATATTTTAATTAGCGAGCACAAACTTTTTAAAGTTTGTGCTCGCTTTTTGATGTCGAAAAAATAAAATATGGTAAAAATGAACTATTTAAAATAGACCATAACAAATGATTCACTATAAAACTATTAGTCTTAAGTCTATATTTTTTCACTTTAAAAATAGTGAATATGATTCAAGGTATTGCAGGCAAAAAGAACGAATATTTGTAGACAGCTATCAAAATGTACATATTTGGCTCGAAACATGTCCGAGCCGAGTGAGCAAGCTGCAAAAATAGTAAAGGGAGATGGAAGTGTGGGGAAATGGAAGTCATTAACAGGACTGTCAGCTGCCCTGCTCATTGTTGCTTCTTTCGGAAGCGGAGCGGGAGCTGTAACAGGCAAAGTTGAAAGTAACAAAGTTGGTAAATTAGCAGAGCTAGTAGGAGAGTATAATTTATCTTCATCTAGTAAGACAAGTGTCATTGTCGAGATTACTGAGCCTTCTATCGTAGAGGCGAAGAATACTGGCAAGAGTCAGTCTAAACAAAAGCTTGCCGGTTTTCGTACCAAAGTTATTGATGAAGTAAAAGAGACTGTAGAAGATGCAGCGGTAAATAGACAGTACGATTATGTCTTTTCAGGTTTTTCTGTAGAACTTTCGGAAAATGATATTCCATCTTTACTATCAATTCCGGGAGTAAAGGCGGTTTATCCGGATGTGGAATACAAGACAACAAGTGTCGATGAAGGGGAATTGATTTCAACTGAGACCTATAGCCCCGCTATGCTAAATAGCGCTCCTTATATCGGTTCAAATGATGCTTGGGAAGCAGGGTTTACCGGTGATGGCGTAACTGTGGCTGTTATTGATACCGGGGTTGATTATACACATCCTGATTTAGACCAAGCATTTGGAAGCTATAAGGGCTGGGACTTTGTTGATGATGATAATGATCCGCAGGAAACACCGACTGGAGACCCGCGCGGTGCTGCAACAACACATGGTACGCATGTAGCTGGAACGGTAGCTGCTGACGGACTGATTAAAGGGGTAGCGCCAGAAGCTACTTTATTGGCTTACCGTGTATTGGGTCCTGGTGGTTCAGGTTCCACGGAAGATGTCATTGCCGGTATTGAAAAGGCAGTACAAGACGGTGCCGATGTTATGAACTTATCATTAGGAAGCTCTATTAATGATCCGGACAGTGCAACAAGTATCGCACTTGATTGGGCTATGGCTGAAGGGGTAGTTGCCGTTACTTCGAACGGTAACAGCGGTCCGAATAATTGGACAGTTGGATCTCCAGGATCTTCCCGTGAGGCGATTTCTGTAGGAGCTACTCAGCTTCCGTACAATGTGTACAGTCCAGCAATTGCAACAGCGGAACAAAGCTATCCTTCTGCCAAAGTAATGGGATTCCCAACTGATGATGCATTGTTAGCATTAAACGGAAAAGAATATGAGTTTGTTTACGTTGGTCTAGGGGCGCCAGCTGATTTTGAAGGGAAAGATTTAAACGGCAAAATTGCTTTAATGAGCAGAGGTACGTTAGCATTCGTTGATAAAGCAACAAATGCTAAAAATGCAGGTGCTATTGGCGCAATTATCTTCAATAATGTTGCAGGAGAACAGCCTGATGTTGCAGGCTTGGATGTGCCTACAATTAAAACAACACTTGAAGACGGTCAAAAGCTTTTAGCTGAATTAGAAAAAGGCAATAACAAAGTGTCATTTTCTGTTAACTTTTCACATCAAATCGGAGAAACAGTTGCTGATTTCTCTTCACGCGGACCGGTTAACATCAATTATATGGTGAAACCTGACGTCTCGGCTCCTGGTGTAAATATCGTCAGCACTGTACCAACTTTTGACCCTGCAAACCCGCACGGTTATGGAGCAAAACAAGGAACAAGCATGGCTTCCCCGCACGTAGCAGGTGCAGCTGCGCTAATTTTGCAAGCTCATCCGGATTATACTGTTGAAGATGTGAAAGCAGCATTGATGAACACAGCTGAAAGCTTAACAGACCCGGCTACAGGCAAAGCCTATCCGCATAATACACAAGGAGCAGGCAGCATTAAAGTATTAGAGGCAATTGAAACAAAGACGCTTGTAACTCCTGGTAGTCATTCATTTGGTGTCTTCTCAAAAACCAAAGGCAAACAAGTTGAAAAACAGCATTTCACAATTAAAAACCTTTCTTCGAAACGACAAACATACAGCTTTGAAGTGAATATGGGTAGCGCATCAAAAGCCATCAAAGTATCGACAAGTAATAATTTAAAAGTGAATGCAGGCAAAACGCAAAATGTTAATATGAATGTTCAAGTAGATGCCAGCAAACTAGAGCCTGGCTATTATGAAGGAACGATTACGATTTCTGATGGAACGGACAGTGTTGATCTACCGACAATTTTATTTATTCAAGAGCCGGATTATCCACGCGTTGAATGGCTTGGTGCTGGACAAATCGCTGATGGTGAATTTGAGATTGAAGGCTTCTTCCCAGGTGGAGCTGAGTCTGTTGATTTATTCGTTTATTTATCGAATGCTGATGGTCAGCCGTTAGCGTATTTAGGTGATATTGGATTATACGAAAATATCCCATCAGGCTATACCTCGTTTGATTGGGACGGCAAGCTGACGAACGGATTTGAATTGCCGGGCGGATATTACTACAATATTTACGCTTATGCGACATATAAAGGTCAAACCGATCTTGCAGGAACTAATATTTTTGTAGAGTAATAGAAAAATTTGACCGCTGGAACTTAAGAAATTAAATTAACCATGAAAAAGATGATTTCTGTATACCAGAGTCATCTTTTTCAATTTGTCCTTCTCGCAATACATTTATTGAGAAAGCCAACAATTCAAGTTGATTGGAGCGGAGGCCGGGCGACTCCTGTGGGAGAAGCGTGCAGGACGATACACCGCAGGAGCGACTAACGACGAGGAGGAATGACGCATGCCCCAGGAACAAAAGCGCAAGCGCCCTGATAAGCACCGTATGAACTGGAGGCCGCCGCCCAAGATATAGGAAACACGAAGAACGACAGTGATTCGATGTTGACTTATTGAAGGGAGGTTGCCGAAGGGCAATAGGTGCTGGGCGCTGGAGCTGGACGTCGGTTCACTTTTTGAATTATACACAATGTGGATTTTAATAATTTCTTAAAGCTCAAGAAAGCGTCCGGCTGCAGTGAAAATCAACCTAGCAGTAAACCGATTTGTAATAAATTGTATTGTTCTAAAATTCAGTTAATAGTAAGCTATAATAGTATGGAAAAAGAAGGAGGGGATTTAATGACGGATCGTTTGATGCCTTTGAAGGAAAGCGAGCGTTATGTATCGATTGATATTTTGCGAGGCTTTGCAATTTTAGGTATTTTTCTTGTGAATATGCCAGCTTTTTATAGTCCGTTTTTATACTTGAATCCGGAAACCTATTGGGATAAAGGAATTGACTCGGCTTTAAATACCTTTGTTGATGTGTTTGCGCAAGCCAGCTTTTATCCGCTTTTTGCTTTTTTATTCGGGTATGGTGCGATTATGATAGCGGAGCGCTCTCAATTGAAGGGGCTATCTTTTCCGCTGCTGTTTACGAGAAGATTGCTGATTTTATTAGTATTTGGCTGTATACATGCTTTTCTTATATGGCATGGCGATATTTTGATTACATATGCGATTACCGGATTCTTGCTGATGCTGTTTTATAAGTTAAAAGGCAAAACGCTGCTGATTATTGGTCTTTTATTGTATATCATTCCTTTTGGATTATTGTCGCTTTTATCTTTTTTAATTATGTTGATACCCGATATGAATATGGATGAAGTCTTATACAACAGAGAAGCGATGCTTGCTTCGTTGCAAGTGTATAGCGATGGAAGTTTTGCAGAAATTACTTCACAGCGTATCGAAGACTGGATGTATGCGAATGGACCGTCTAGCGGCTGGGTGCTAGTCATCAATATATTGCCGCTTATGATGTGCGGCGCAGCGTTTGCTAAGCAAGGCTGGCTTGTCAATGTGAACAAGCATAAGAAATTGTTGCGTAATCTTATGATTGTCGGATTAATCGGCGGTCTGTTGTTGAAGCTATTGCCTTACATCCAAGGAGCCAACTATGCGAATGGGCTAATTCAGGACCAATTTGGCGGTCCGCTGCTGGCGCTGTTTTATATAACGTTTATCGTGCTGATTACCCAAAATGAAAAAGTGCTGAATGTGTTGAAGCCGCTTGCCAACGTCGGACGCATGTCAATCAGCAATTACTTGTTGCAATCGATTGTATTCACCATTATTTTTTACGGATATGGATTTGGTTTGTACGGCAGTATTTCTTATTTGAACGGTTTCATAATGCTGCTTGTTTTTTATAGTTTACAGGTGGTATTAAGTAAGTGGTGGATCTCTCGTTTCCAATACGGTCCAGTGGAATATGTGTGGAGATGGGGCACTTATGGACAAAAGCCTACTTTTAAAAGAAAGCGAGAGATGGAACGATGAAATTGGCAACTGTTGAGTGGCACGGACGACAAATAATTGTAGTCGAAGAGAAAGAAACGGGCAAACTGCTTCGGATTGTTGAAGCGGGTAAAGCTTGCGGCATTGTGTTTCCGGAAACGATGATTGAATTCATTGCAGCTGGTGATGAAGTGCTGCAGCAAATTTCTCAAGTTATACAACAAGTGAAGAATGCCGACTTTTTACTTGAGAAGGAAGAGGTAAAATGGCTGGCGCCTATCCCTCGACCGTCCAAAAATATCTTTTGTGTAGGAAAAAATTATGCCGACCATGCCATCGAGCTGGGAAGCAAGGCAGATATTCCGGAGCATGTGATCATGTTTACAAAAGCACCGACTTCGGTCATCGCATATGGCGACCCGATTCCCGCTCACGAAGAGTCGACGAATGAGCTTGATTATGAGGGAGAATTGGCAGTTATCATAGGTAAACGAGCAAGGGGTGTTAAAAAAGAAGAAGCTGAGTCTTACATTTTCGGCTATACAATCATCAATGATGTGACGGCTCGTGATTTGCAGGAGCGCCATAAACAATATTTTATCGGGAAAAGCTTGGACGGCTCTTGTCCGATGGGACCGGTCATCGCTCATAAATCGGGATTTCAAACGCCGCTTGCTTTGGACATTACAACAAAAATTAATGGAGAAGTAAGGCAGCAGGGAAATACAAAGCAATTCATTTTCTCAATTCCGGAAATTATCGAGGTACTGTCGAAAGGCACGACGCTTGAGCCGGGAGATATTATTGCGACAGGTACTCCGGCTGGTGTTGGCAAAGGATTTCAACCGCCAAAGTATTTGCGTGCAGGAGATGTCATTGAAATCGATATTGAAGGCATTGGAACGCTATGTAATCAGGTGAAAGCCTAATTGATAGGAGAAAAATTACAGCTATGATAGAATAAGGCTGAATATTGGAAGTGGGGGGATTTTTTATGTCACATATGCATATTACGTCTTGGGTAGCGGCTATTGTTCTGCTGTTCGTAGCAATGTCCATGTTGAAAAAGGGAAATCAAAGCAACTATAAAATGATGCACATGATTTTACGTGTTGTATACTTGATGATCATCGGTACTGGTGTAATGATGATTTTATCGATTGATAGCTTCTCTAACCTGTCAGCCGGTTTGAAAGGCGAATATATCTCTAAAGTTGTGCTTGGAGTTGTGATCATCGGTCTGATGGAGATGACTCTTGGCAAAATGAGCAAAGGGAAAAGCGCTAAAGGATTGTTAATCGGGATGGCAGTAGTATTTGTTTTAACGGTCACTTTAGGACTAAGATTGCCAATCGGTTTCTGAGTTTTCTATTTTAATAGGTAAAAAGGTATACGTATAAACCAAAATTACAAAATGTTATAAAATTTATGAAAAGACCGCTGAAATATTTGGTGGTCTTTTCTATTTTTTCACATCAAAGTAATAAATTGTGATATTTTATATAGAAGAATACACTTATTAAGCGTGGTGACGTATCTTGGCGAAATCTCTCAATTATTTTTACGATGACAAAGATCGTTTACAAGCATTCATAGAAGAACAAGAGCTTCAAGAGCAGAAGAGTTTGCTCGTGCAGATTTTTGCTGGAAGCAAAGATGAAGCTGAGATTAAGTCTGTCACAAAAACCGTAAAAAAGCTATTGCCGAAAAGTATCGTAATTGGTTGCACAACGAAGGCGGAGTTGGCAAATGGCTATATTTATTCAAATGAAATCATTATTTCGTTTACTGGTTTTGAGCAGACAAAAGTAGAGAGTATCCTTTTGAATAAAAATCAGTTTGGCAGCAGCCGAGAAATGGGGCAATATGCAATTAGGCAATTGGCCGGTCCGAAGTCGAAATTGCTGTTTCTCTTTACCTCGGTGTTGGATGAAGAGCTGACAGAGCTATTAGAAGGCATCATTGATGAGAAAAAGAACCTAACCGTTGTAGGAGGGATTGCCTATAATCGGGGTGCTTCATCATCGTTTGTTTTCAATGAACAGGAAATTGTCTATGAAGGTATTGTGGCAGCAATCCTGCACAATGACGATTTGCAAGTTACATCGTTCGAAGACCAAAGTTGGACACCAATCGGTTCAAGTTTTGAGGTAACGAAAGCAAACAATACCGTCATTTATAGTATAAACGGGCGAAAACCTTCGCAATTGCTGAAGCGCTATTTAGGGGAGTATTTCTTTAATAAATTGCCGGACAGCAGTTCAGAGTTTCCGCTTCTGAAGATAGATAGTGATGGGTTAAAACCGTTATTTATAAAGAGTATTTTGCCTTATGGAGCGATTGAGGTCAGCGACAGAATAGAGGAAGGGGATGCTTTAAGCTTTTCTTACGTCAATATCGCTGATGGCATCAGGCAATCTGAGCTGATGCTAAAGAAAATGGCTAGACAGCCAACAGAGTCAATTTTTGTCTATTACGACCTTGCTAAAATGCGACTTCTGAAGGGGTTTGCACAAGAAGAGCTGCGAATGCTTTTGACGTTCGGCAGTCAAAGCGGATTCTTTTCCTATTGCCGCTTCACAGACAAAATGTACGGAAAGGAAGAATATATCGGGCAATTCCCTTCTATTGTCGGCATCTCTGAAAGCGCATTTGTTCCTAAAAGAAGCGGTGTAAAGTTGACATTCAGCAATACACCTGAAATGCAGCCTCTAATGGTACTGTCTCATTTAATCGAAGCCACAACCAGCGATATTAAGCAATTGAATGGAGAATTATTCGAATCAGAACAATACTTTAAAACGTTGTTTGAAAACAACAACGATTTTATTTTTGCGACTGATCTAAAGGGGAAGTTTACACGGGTAAATAAAAGCTTTCTGAAAGTATTTAACGTGAAGACAAGTGAAATCATCGGCAAATCGGCAGAGAAATTTTTGAAATCAGATGATGAAGAGAAGTTGGTTCTTTCTTTTGCGAAGTCTTTAGATGGTCAGGTTGAGTATTATGATATTTCAGTTGAAAAAGCAGAAGGACGCTTAGAGCACTTTCATGTAAAAAATATGCCTATCACCATTAACGGTGAAGTAATGGGGATTTTTGGCATGGGACGCAATGTGACAAAGCAGAAGCAAATTGAAGAGGAACTTCTTAAGTTAGCTTATTACGATGTGCATACAGGCTTACCGAACCGCAATAAATTTTCGGAGATTTTGAAAGAGCACTTAACTAGAGCCAAAAAGAAGAAAAGAGAGTTAGCTGTTGTTTTCATCGATTTTGATCGCTTTAAAGTAATCAATGATTCTTTAGGGCATTATGCAGGCGATGTGATTTTGAAGAAGCTGGCAAAAAGGCTGAAAAGAGTCACGCCGTTAGGATCGTATTTAGGGCGTTTTGCCGGTGATAAATTCGCTTTAGTGATAACGAAGCAAGTTGACTTGGAAGAGATTCAAAGAGTGACAAAAATGGTGAATGAGGTCATTGCTGAACCAATTGAGCATGGCGGTCAAGAATTTTTTATAACATCGAGTATCGGTGTCGCGCTTTTCCCGGAAGATGGAAGGGATGCGGATTCACTTTTGAAAAACGCGGACATTGCAATGAACCGAGGCAAAGCTCAGGGCGGAGGACAACTTGTCTTTTATTCAGATGAAATGAATGAGCAGGCGCTGAAACGCTTCGAGCTGGAAAGCTATTTAAGAAGAGCGCTTGAAAAAGAGGAATTTTTTATTTGTTATCAGCCATTGATTGATTTGAATACAGGGGATGTTTATGGAAGTGAAGCACTTATTCGCTGGCAACATCCTGTCAAAGGACTTGTTTCGCCTGCTGACTTTATTCCGTTAGCGGAAGAAACCAGACTAATTGATGACATTGGCTATTGGGTGCTGAACACCGCTTGTGCTCAAAATAAGAAGTGGCAGGATTTGGGGTTTGGAAACTTACTGATTTCTGTCAATGTGTCCGCCTACCAGTTTCAGCAGCCGCATTTCCTTGAACGGGTGAAAAAGGTATTGGCTGATACGGGTCTTGATCCGAAATATTTGCAGCTAGAGTTGACGGAAAGCATGATGATGAATAAAGTCAATTACAGCATTTCCATCATGCAGGAGTTAAAGAGCATCGGGGTGAAGGTTTCTATTGATGACTTTGGAACGGGCTATTCATCTTTGAGTTATTTAAAAAATTTGCCGATAGATAGCTTAAAAATTGACCGTTCCTTTATTAACAATTTGAAGCAGGAAACATCGGATATGGCCATTGTTGAAGCAATCATTATGATGGGGCATGGCTTGTCCGTGAAAGTGGTGGCCGAAGGTGTGGAAAAAGAGGAACAAATGTCATTGTTAAAAGAAATGAAATGTCATTATGTGCAAGGATATTACATTGATCGGCCTTTAAAGACTGAAGATTTCGAACGTGGAATAGCAGAGAAATTAAAAGTGAATGTGAATTGATTTTTATACTTCAAAATAATTGAAAAAAGGACCGGTGCCGGTTTTTCTCATGACAAATAGTACACCTGATGAGGGGTGTACTATTTGTTATGAGACGGGATTCAGTTTTTCGATTACGATTCTTTTGCCGGTGTTTTGCGTGAATTCGAAACGGTCATGCTCCTTAGATGAATAGACGAAATGATGTTGTACAGAGCAGACAGACTGGCCGTTATCAAAAACGAAGAAATTAACTCCGCTGCAATTTTTTTTGTCGCGCAAAAAAGTTAGCTGATTATATCCGTAAATACAGTCATATACAGAGTAGTTGAGCGAGTTTAATGTCATGATGAATTGGAAAAAAGAATCGTTATTTAGCTCCTCAAGTAAACGCTCGAACGAATATTGGAGACTTTTTTTAATCCGTACTTTTTCTTGATGCAATAAAGACAAATTTTCTTTTCTCACAGTAATTGTTCCAAGTTCGGACAGATATCCCTTACGCCAGCGATTTCCTCTGAAGATTTCCATTTCTCTTTGCAAGTAGTCCTCGAGCGGGTAGGCCTCATCATTTTCATCATTAAAAAATATCCACTGATCATTTATATATTCGACAATGCCGGGTGTAAAGGACCGCAATTGCCGTTTTAGAAGTTCTTCTCTTTGCTGTTGATTCATTTTTTACCCTCCAGTTTCAATCAATAACCGAGTTTCTTTCTTTATCATTTTTCAATAAAGGCATTAACACATTTTTTCCATTTGCATAGGCTATTAGACATAATAACTGCTTTATTTGATTAGCTGTTTAATGGAGAACCAGTGAATCAATTTACTGTTGGAAAGGATGATGTATATGTGTGGAATCACTGGTTGGGTAGATTTTTCACGCAATATGGAAAATGAGAAAGAAGTCATCTCGTTAATGTCTGATAAGCTTTCATTAAGGGGGCCGGATGACAGCAATGTATGGGCTGTAACACATGCCGGTTTCGGACATAAGCGATTAACGGTTGTTGATCCGATTGGAGGAAAACAGCCGATGACGATTTCTTCTCATAAGGGCAGGTATACAATCAGCTATAATGGTGAGTTGTACAATACAGAAGATTTACGAAAAAACCTGCTAATAAAAGGATATTCTTTTAAAGGTCATTCTGACACTGAAGTTCTGCTAACTTCTTTTATAGAATGGCAAGAAAATGTAGTTGAATACTTAAATGGCATTTTTGCTTTCGCGATTTGGGACCATGAGAAGCAGTGTTTATTTGCTGCGAGAGATCGATTAGGAGTAAAGCCTTTCTTTTATCGTGAAGAAGGAAAGGGAATCTTGTTTGCTTCTGAATTAAAGGCGATACTAGCTCATCCGAATGTGAAGGCAGAGCTTGACCGCGAAGGAATGGCTGAAATATTTGGTTTGGGACCTTCGCATACACCGGGAAGCGGCGTATTTCGCGGCATAAACGAACTGCGTCCGGCGCATGCGCTCCGTCTTTCTAAAGAAGGATTGAAAGTATGGCGCTATTGGGATGTGAAAAGCGAACAACACCACGATTCGCTGGAGGAAACAACGGAAAAAGTGCGTAATCTTGTGAAGGATGCTATTAAAAGACAGTTAGTATCCGATGTGCCGCTCTGTACGTTCTTATCAGGAGGCATTGATTCAAGCATTATCACGGCTGTGGCAGCAGAGGAATATAAGCAGGAAAATATGCCGAATTTGCACACGTATTCCATCGATTATGAAGGCAACGAGCTTTATTTTAAAGGCAATACATTTCAGCCGAGTGCTGATGAGCCATGGATTCAAATGGTTTCACAGCATAGCGAAACCGTTCATCATCGTTCGATTGTGACACAAGAAGAATTGGTCAATGGTCTGCATGCGAGCATGATTGCGAAAGATTTGCCGGGCATGGCTGATATTGACTCTTCGCTGTATTGGTTTTGTAAAGAAGTGAAAAAGGATTTTGTCGTCAGTCTTTCCGGTGAGTGTGCGGATGAGATTTTTGGCGGTTATCCTTGGTTCCATAACCCGGACAGCAATGGAGATCTGTTCCCGTGGATTCGCTCCACTAAAGAGCGTACTAACTTTTTGAAAGACTATTATCAAGATAAGCTGCAAATTGAGCAATATGTGAAGAGCAAGTATGAGGCGACATTACAGGAAACGCCGGTGTTAGAAGGAGAGAGCGCAGAAGATATGAAACGCCGTCAACTGTTTTACAGCAATCTCCATTGGTTTATGACGACGCTGCTTGAAAGGAAAGACCGCATGAGTATGGCTGCGAGCCTTGAGGTGCGTGTACCATTCGCCGATCACCGATTGGTTGAGTACGTTTGGAATATACCGTGGGAAATGAAGATGACGGGCAATCGTGAAAAAGGCATCCTTCGCAAAGCGATGGCAGGGGTTTTGCCGCATGAAGTGCTGGAGAGAAAGAAAAGTCCGTATCCAAAAACGCACCATCCATTTTATACAGACAAAGTAACAGAGCTCTTACAACGTTTACTTGAGAAGCGGAGCAGCATGCTTCATGAATTTTTCAAGAAGGATCAGCTTAATGATTTAGTATCATCGAAGGGCGCAAGCTTCCATATCCCATGGTTCGGCCAATTAATGACCGGCCCACAGTTACTCGCCCATTTGGCGCAGATGGATATGTGGTTTGAGGAGTATAATGTAAATATTGTAGAGTCGTAGAAAAGCCGTCACCGGTCCTTTTTCATCATGGATATGCTCCATAGAATCACCTCGATGAAAAAGGAGCCATGCGGTAGGACTAAGATGAATCACACGAGAAACCCGGTTTTGGTTTCACGGGGGAGGCAGCTTAGGCCCGAGCATGGCAGGTGTAAGGTTAGACAATAGAAAAACGGTCACCGGTCCTTTTTCAAGTTTCTTCTTATGCCTAATTCCAGTGCAAAACCAGTAGACCAATCTGTTGTTTATAAAGCCCTCGGGTTTAATCGGTCCACTTTTTACGATAATCAATCCAGATTGGCAAGTAAATAGGTCCAGATTTCACATTAATCGGGCTGCTTTAGTAAATATTCAGTCCATCTGGCTCTTCGTAAGCATCGAAAAGAAACCAAGCCGCTCAGCTTACGGCTTGGTTTTTTATGTCGATATTTTCTTGTTTTTGAGTGAAGCTCTTCGTCATCCACACTCTTGATTTCCATCGTTTAAGCATCAGAATGCCTCGCAGCCATTCATCAAGTGCGAAGGCGATCCAGACACCGATTAACCCGAGACCAAGCTGGATACCGAGAATATAAGAAAAGAAGACGGCTATTCCCCACATTGATATAATGCCGACGATTACAGGGAATTTCACATCGCCTGTTGCCCGCAATGAATTAATAATGACAATATTAAAAGCACGGCCTGGCTCGATGATCACCGTAATCCAAAGCAGAAGTCCCCCTAATGCAATAATGTTTTCATTCGTAGTGAAAAGCGAAAATAGCTGTTCAGAAATTAGCGAGAATACTAGTGCGCAAACAAAGGAAACGATAATGCCGAAGCGTAAACTTTTCAAGCAGCGAGAGTAGGCTTCCTCAAATTTGCCGGCACCGATCAGATGGCCAATTAAGATTTGTGAGCCTTGACCGATAGCGATAGCAAATAAGTAAATGAACATCATCAGATTGGTTGTATACACTCTCGTCGTCAACGCTTCTGTGCCGAGCATCGTAATAAAGAATGTGATTGCCATTTGCGAAGCGTTGTATGATAACTGTTCACCGGCAGATGGCACGCCGATTGCCAGTAAATTTTTGAAATGCTGAAGCGGCATCTTGAAAACGCGAAGAAAGTGAAGTTTTTCCGGAATGCGTTTCACTAAAATGTACATAATGACGAATAATCCGACGAAACGGCTGATTGTTGTAGAAAGGGCTACACCTTCCACGCCTAGAACAGGAATGCCAAACGGCCCGAAAATAAATAAATAGTTTCCCAAAATGTTAAGTAAGTTCATACCGATTGTGACGTACATAGCATCTTTCGTAAAGCCGTAGCTTCGTAAAATCGCTCCTGCCGTCATAATTATTGCTTGAATGAAGGCGAAACCACCGACTACGCTCAAATACGAATGGGCTTCCCCCATTAATTCTTCAGGCAAATCCATAAGATCCAGCAATTGTTTGCTCATTAAAAAGACAAAGATACTTAAAATGAGACCGAAAACAAAGTTCGCGACAAGTGAGATGACGGAAACTTGATTAGCGGCAACCGAATTTTTGGCGCCCAAATTTTGCGCAACCAGAATTGCTGTTCCTGTTGCGATGAAACCGAACATCACGACAACAAGCGATAATATTTGGTTAGCTACCCCAACTGCCGCGACGGAATTATCGGAATAGAGGCTAAGCATTAATGTATCAGCGTTCCCCATCAAAATATGAAGAAACAATTCAATAAATAAAGGCCAAGTAATGGCGAATAATGTCAAGGTCTTCTTTTGATCTTGCATGCCAATCCTCCGTGTTATTTCTAGTTGTACAATTGGTCACATCCATTCATCATAGTATGTTGAAAAATGATTTGCAATGCCCATATATTGTTACTTTTAGTATACAGATTCACAAAGGTTTCGGTTAAATATATGGAAAGTTCTTTCATGTTTGACTAATATAGGAAGAGAAGGATAATCTAGAAGAATGGGAGATTATGAAATAGGGGGAGCGCAAGGTGATGAAAAGAGCGATATGCTTGTTACTCATGCCATTTCTTCTGATCGGCGGTCTGCATACGAGCGCATTAGAAAAAGAAGATAGATTATGGCAGGATGAAACAATCTATTATATTTTGGTAGACAGATTTCTGAATGGCGATGAAAGCAATGACTTTGAAGTCGATTTGCAAAATACAGAAGCCTATTACGGAGGCGACTTTGCAGGAATTATTGAAAAACTGGATTATTTGAAAGATATGGGCTTCACAACAATCGCGTTATCGTCGATTTTTGATAATGGAGGCAAAAGCTATCGTGGCGATCAAGTTATCAACTTTTACGAAACGGAAAAGCATTTTGGAACAATCGCAGAGCTTCAGCAATTAGTGAAGGAAGCGCATAAGCGAAATATGAAAGTAATGCTGGAGTTTGTTGCTGATACGGTCAGTTCAGAGCATGAATGGGCTGAAAAGAGTAGTTATTTTCATGGGAATTCATTTAAGCTGAATCATATGAATGAGCAACTGTCAGAAGAGCTGATTGCCGCTGCCGGATGGTGGGTGGAGAAAGCAGATATTGACGGTTATTATATTAATCATACACAGGCGGCTCCAAGTATATTTTGGGATGCTTTTTCTGAAGAAGTGAAAGATTTGAAATCAGATTTTTACATATTGGGAAGTGTGACAGAAGGGTCGGTTTTTGAAGAGAAGAGCTTTGACGGCATGGTTGATCTGCCCTTAATGGAAGAGCTGCGGTCAGCATTTGCCGATATTGATGTCAACTTGACTAAGACAATCGACGCAACTGAGAAAGCGTTGACGCAATATTCTCACCCGGAGCTAAACGGCACAGCTTTAGATACAATTAGCACGGCCCGTTTTACACATGATATTTTAGAAACCGACCTTTACCCGGGGACACGCTGGAATTTGGCTTTAGCTTATACATATACTACACCGGGAATTCCATTTGTTTTGTATGGTTCAGAAATTGCATTGGATGGGGGCGCGCCTCCGGATAATCAGCAGCTGATGGGTTTCCGTGCAGATAAGGAATTGATTAATTATATTACAAACTTAGGGCGCTTAAGACAAGAGTTGCCGGCATTAACACGCGGAACATTTGAGGTGATGCATCAAGACAGCGGTATGGTAGTTTTCAAGAGGATGTATAAAAGTGAAGTTCTTCTTGTAGCCATTAACAATACGTCGAAAACGCAAGAAGTAACGATTCCGAAAGACCAGCTGGAGAATGATAAGGAGCTTCGGGGGTTGCTGAATGGTGAAATCGTCAGACAGTTGAGCGATGGTGACTATAAAATCGTTTTGGATCGAGAAGCTGCAGAAATTTATGCTATGGCGGATAAAACTGGCTTGAATATCGGCTTTATTGCGGCATTGGCAATGGTATGGCTTGGCTTTGCTCTATTCATTTATTTGGTGATGAAGCGGTCGAAGCAAAAGAGGTAAAAGGACAGCAGGCTCGAAGGAGTCTGCTTTTTTTAGTGTGCCAGGCATGGCAACTATCTAGGTGGTGAAAGTCCACTGTGGGGTTAGACAGGAAAACAAGAAATATCAAGTGAAACCACACCTGACATCCATACAGAAATTCCAAAGAAAGCTCCGGAAACTGACAAAGCGAAATTGGAGTATTCCATTAGATTACCGAATAGTGAAACTAAAACAAGTGATATTCGGCTGGGTGAATTACTTCAAAATCGCTAACATGAAAAAAGCTATGGGACGCATAGATGAGAAGCTTCACTCAAGAATCCGAGTAATTATCTAGAAGTAATGGAAGAGACCTAACAAACAAATCAAATTGCTCATCCAACTAGGAATTCCGGAGGAAGAAGCTAAAGGACTAACATACTGCCGGAAAGGCTATCGATATTGGTGTTATAGAGCGCGAAACGAAATTATAGGGTGCGAGAAGTCGAAGATAGAGTTCGAAACATAATGATAGAGCGTAAGACCTAAATATAGAGCGTAAACTCCACTCCCACCATCTTAACAGCAAATCCACAAAAGAACAGCGAACCACATGAGTCCGCTGTTTTCTAATTACAAATGATCCGTTTTCTTCGAATAGCTGTGTTTTCCAGCTTGTTTGTTTTTCATATAATGCTCGTTTTTTTCGGCATTTAAGGCATTATTGTCTTTTGCCTTTTTGTTGTTGTCTTTTGTGGCCATAATGTATATAATCTCCTTTGCCTTTTGTGGCTATTATGCTCAGAAGGCAGGGAGTCTATGCGTTAGTTAGGCAGTTTGTTCAAGAAGAAAATTGCGATTGTTCCCGGTCCGGAATGCGCACCAATCACGGCGCCGACCATTTCGATTTCGAATGAAGTTGTTCCGAATTCTTCGGCGATTGCTTCTTTCCATTCGTTAGCAGACGCAATGTCATCCCCATGGCTGATGCCGATCGTTTGTTTATCTAAATCTACACCGCGTTCTCTCATAAGCTCTAAAGTACGTTTGAACAATTTCTTTTTGCCGCGAAGTTTTTCAAGAGGAATAAGTTTGCCGTCCTCAACATCAAGCAATGGTCGGATGTTCAAAAGATTGCCGACAACAGCAGATGTTTTAGAAATACGTCCGCCTCTTGCCAAGTATTCAAGTTTTTCAACTGTGAATAAGTGCTCCATATGTTGACAATGGAAAGTGACACCGTCTATAATGTCATTCTTTGAAGCGCCGGCATTAGCCAATTCAACTGCTCTTTTCACAACTAGACCATAACCTAACGAAGCACATTTGCTGTCGATGATATCTAAATCTAAGTCAGGATATTCTTCAAGAACCTGTTCTCTAATCATGCATGCAGTTTGATATGTCCCTGACAAGTTAGATGAGAATGCTACATAAACAGCAGATTGTTTCTTTTGAGCTAACTCGGTGAATATCTTTTGGAAACGTTCAGGAGAAACTTGAGATGTTTTCGGTGCTGCGCCATTTCTCATAGCTTGATAGACTGTCGTTCCTTGTATGTCGACTCCATCTGCATATTCTTTTCCTTCAAGATTCAATTCTAATGGAATAAAAGTAGCTCCATTTTCCTTAAAATAAGATAGCGGCAAATCACAAGCACTATCTGCAAGTATATGTATAGTCATATTAACACCTTCTTAAATTGATATTTTCACTATAAAGAAAATTAATAAAGTTCATTTTTAGTTTAACATTGCACATAATTTATGAAAAGTGTAGAGTGCAAAACAAAAATTCTTTTAATGCGTAATGGATTGATTTATATTATTATGAGTGACATTTGGTTATAATGGACGAATATTGTCCGATTGAAGGAGGCTCCTTAATTGAACGTAGCTGAATTAAAGAAAATCTGTATAGTCATCTTAGGTGCATTATTAAATGCGATTGCCCTGAATTTATTTTTAATACCGGCTAATGTATATTCGAGCGGTTTTGCCGGTTTGGCGCAGCTGCTCTCGAGCATTATTGATTTATTGGGACTGCCATTCTCTATTTCGACAGGGATTATTTTATTTATTTTGAACGTGCCAATTGCAATCATCGCGTGGAAAAAGGTAGGGAAATCATTTACCTTTTATAGTTTCTTGAGTGTTGCTTTATTGACCTTATTTATGGAGATTGTTCCGGTTAAGCAAGTGTCTCCTGATATTATCTTGAATGCTGTATTCGGGGGTGTCATCGGGGCTCTTGGTGTTGGTATTACATTGAAGTTCGGTGCTTCGACAGGAGGTATGGATGTAGTAGCGTTGCTTCTGTCTAAATCGAAAGACCGACCAGTTGGCGTATACTTATTTATCTTAAATGGATTGATTATTGTTGCGGCCGGTATACTGTACGGTCCGGAAAAATCTTTATATACATTAGTTGCGCTTTATGCGACAACACGTGTCGTCGATGCGATTCACACTCGTCATGAGAAGCTGACTGTTTTTATTGTCACGAATAAATCGCAGCAATTGAAGGAAGCGATTCATGCCAAACTTGTGCGCGGAATTACGCTTATTCCAGCTAAAGGTGCTTTCACAAATGAGAACAAAGATATGATGATGATTGTTATTACGCGTTATGAGCTGTATGACATTCAGCACATTATCAGTGATGTCGATCCTCATGCATTCACCAATATTGTGGAAACTTCAAGTGTACTAGGCGTCTTTAGAAAAGATTGACATGCAAAAGGGCTGACGAAACTCCCGATCGGGTGCTCGTCAGCCCTTTTTACTTTGATTGCTTAGTCTGTTCCTAAGTTAAAGATTCCAATTCCGCCTGCAAGTCTCTAAGTTGATGCTTTTCTGCTTCAGACGAGTTAGCGTATGCTGAAGAAAGCGCATTTTTGGCTTTTTCAATGGCGTCCTCCCGGTTGAGAGGATCAGTTCGCTTCGCGTCTTCGACGAAGTCTCTAGCTTGTTGGAAGAGTAGATTGCCCATCTTTACAAGCTCCCTGATTCGGTACTGCCATAGTTGCTCGTCTGTTGCGCTTCAGCCTCTGAGAGAGTCATTCGGTAAGGGAACCTTTCGGCATGCTTGGAAACAGAATCTTTACTTTGCTGGAAAAAACGTTTTGACTTGTTACGTTTGCCCATTCGTAAACCCCTCGCAATCTAAGCATTTGACACAATTGCTGTGTCAATAATTATTGTCACCGGCTATCGAGAAATCATACCTCTTAATTAATTTTTGGCTTCTTCAAATTAAAACGGTCTTCAAGAAATAGGGCAACACCGTCTTCTTCATTGCTTGCTGTCGTAACATTAGCTATATTTTTGACTGCGGAGATGCCATTGCCCATCGCTACACCGATATTGGCATATTCCAGCATTTCTAAATCGTTATCTTCGTCACCGAATGCAATGATACGGCTTTGCGGTATATTTAAGTAACCGGCTACTTTTTGAATTCCGACAGCTTTATGCATTCCTGATTTCACAATCTCTATAACGTGGAAAGGGTCTCCCCAGCGGCGATGGTCTATTAGCTCGGCATGTACCTCTGCAAGATGCGAGCGAATTGTCGTAACGTCTTCCGGCTCGGCATGAATAAGCAAACTTGTCGGTGAATCGGGTAAATAGCTGCGCAGGTCACCGATTGTAATTTTCGGATTGCCCATGTTGAATATATCGAGCAGATGTCCATTTTGATTATGCAAATAAACGTCATCTTGAATTTCCGCAATGATATTGTGGAATGAATAAGAATTGCACGCGTCTACGATGTCTCTCGCGATTCCGATATCAAGCGGCGTGTGGAAGGAACCCCAGTTTACTGAATGCGGGTGATGAACGAGCGCACCATTAAAATTAACGATTGGTGTTTTTAAGGCAAGCTCTTGATAAAATTGTGCACTGGAACGATAAGGTCTTCCGGTTGCAATCATGACATGATGTCCTTGCTCCATTAAAGTCTTCAAAGTACCTTTTGTACGATCGGATATTGTTTTGTCGTTACGGAGAAGTGTACCATCCAAATCTAATACGATTAAATGTTGATCAGCCATAATTCCTCCTAATTAAACAGTGGTTGCAATAAGTTAAAAGTTGCATGATGTCACTTAGTTTTCATTATAATGGTAGTATATAGTATTCATTAATCATATACTAAATAATTGAGCTAGGGGAGATTAAAATGGTCGTTATCGCAAAAGAAACAGTAGGAAATATCCCTTTATTGCATGCTGTTGATGAACATAAACAGTATGATAAGCTGCCGTTGATCATTTTTATTCACGGATATGAGAGTATAAAAGAAAGAAATGTACAATATGCTTATATGCTGGCGGAAAAAGGATATCGCGTATTATTGCCAGAAGTGATTGAGCATGGCGAGCGTGGGTCGGGTCAAGTCAATCCCGCAAACTTTTGGAAATTTGTTTTAACAACTATTAAAGAATTGCCTCTAATTATGGATGAGTATGCTTCAAAAGGTTTAGTAGATGAAAAGCGAATCGGACTGGCCGGTACTTCGATGGGAGCGATTATTACATTAGGCGCGATGACACAGTATGATTGGATTCGTGTAGGCGTTTCGCTGATGGGTTCGCCTGCTTATATGGACTTTGCCCGCTACCAATTGAAAGCGATGGAGCAACAAGGAGTGAAGCTCTCATTCACCGAGGAACAATTGGAGAAACAGCTGGATATGCTGCGACCATTTGATGCTACTGTTAACATTGAGCAATTTGAAACACGTCCATTGCTGTTTTGGCATGGAGCGAAGGATGTCATGGTACCTTACAAGCAGGGGTATACTTTTTATGAGCAACTGCATGAGCGTTATGAACGAGAAAATGTGGCTTTATCGTTTATATTAGATGAACAAGCTGGACATAATGTTCCTAATAGTGGAGTTGTCGAAGTGGTGAATTGGTTCGAAAAATATTTATAAAGTGCGTAAATATTTATAATGTTACATATATTTGTTAATATGTATGTGAATAGGAGTTGATAATGAATGGATCAAGATTTAAAAGATTTAATGATGGGATCTTTGGAGCAAGTTATTGACCCGGAGTTGGGGATTGATATTGTCAATTTGGGTTTAGTATATGACATAGATTTAGACGAGGAAGGCAAAGCGACTGTAACGATGACTTTGACATCAATGGGTTGTCCATTGGCAGGAACAATTGTTGACCAAGTTAAAACAGCAATGTCCGACTTGCCGGAAGTAAAGGAAACAGAAGTAAACATCGTCTGGAGTCCGCCGTGGTCCAAGGATCGCTTGTCCCGTTATGCAAAAATCGCTTTAGGGATTTCTTAAGTAAAGAAAAACCGTCACCGGTCCTTTTTTATTTTTGATTTTGCTCCTTGATTTCACTTCAATGAAAAAGGAGCCATGCGGGAGGACTAAGATGAATCACATGAAAAACCCGGTTTTGGTTTCTTGGGCGGGATGGGAAAAAGGAACATCGGCTAAAAGCGCCACGTCCTGTGGCAACGCCAATATGACCTACATCCTGTAGGCCTCCGAGCATGGCAGGTGTAAGGTTAGACAGCAATCTAAGTTCAAAAATATATACTTTCTTATCTTTTGAAAAAACGCATCTTTCTATATAGAAGGGTGCGTTTTTGGTTTTATAAAGTTAAACTGAGTTTTAGTTCCTAACGGGGTAAATCATCTTCTCCTATTACGGTAAATCCGTTTTTTCTTAGAAGTGCAGCGGTCACGCCTTCGCCGACTTTTTTGGCTCCGGTGAAGCTGCCGTCATAAATAGCTTTGCTTCCGCAGGATGGGCTGTTCTGTTTGAGTATAACAGTCTCTGCATTATGCTGTTTAGCTATTTTTAATGTTTGGTAAGCACCCTTCAAAAATTGCTCCGTAACATCTTCACCGTTTACTGTGATTACTCTTGCCTGGCCGGTCAATACATCTGCGCCTGTTCCTCCGACTATTTCTGCCGGGTCCCGTGGAGTGCTTAACCCGCCCATTACCTCCGGACATACTAAAACAGCTTCACTTTCCTTAGTCAGATGTGTGATTTTTGAATGAAAGCATGCAGTAGCATCATATCGGCATGCTTTACCTGCTAAACAGGAACTAACGAGAATCATAGATGCACTTCCTTCCTATTAATGTAACTATGTGCATTTTAGCATATGACGGACCGTTAATCAGCGCAAATGTTTTAAGCATTGGATAGTCATTCCATGCAGCAAATTTCAATAGGGCAATTTTCACAATGGATAGCTGTTTTCAAGTACAAAATGTTATGGATAGTAATAATCCCTTTTTCGATTGATAGAACCTTCTTGGTCTTTAAATCGTTTAACATGCGATTGATGACTTCTCTTGACGTTCCGCTGAGATTGGCAAGTTCTTGGTTAGTTAACGGCAAAGTCACGATGATGCCCGATTCCGTTTCAACTCCGTAACTATTGGCAAGCCGAATCAATGTCGAATAAAGTGCTCCTTTTTTTCCGTTCATAAGTAAATCGCGTATTTTTGTTTGCGTCCTTCTATATTGTATCGAGATCCATTTCATATATGCTAATGCCGAATCGGAATCGGATTCAAGATGTTTTTCCAATGAGAGCTTGGAAACTGTTAAAACCTCACTATCCTCCAAAGCTTTTGCATGAAACATATAGGTCGGATTTTGCGAAAAGAGCAAAAGCTCTCCGACTATGTCGTTGCGTGAGCAAATTCTGAGCGTCAATTCTCGTCCGTCTGACAACAGTTTAGAAACAGCAACCGTCCCTTTTCGTATCAAATAGAGCTCATCAGGCTCTGTGCCTTCGTAAAAAATATACGTTCCTTTGGGAAAATGTTTCAATTGCGGAGAAATCTCAAAAATTTGCTGTAACGAATTCGGTATTATACGAGTTGTATGCGTCATCATGCAACAACCACCTTTGCAATTTGATAGTGGAATGATGATATGCAAATCTAAGAATGTTTACTTTTGATTTAAAAGGAAAAAATGGGGAACGTCAACCAGAAACAAAGGAGTACCGGTAGTTGTTTCTATACTGCTTTATGCATAAATACTCACTGATAATTATGATTTCTTAGTGCAGAGGTTAAACTGGCGCTTCAATGAATTAACATGAACGCTATACATAGTCCGTACATTCACCTGGTTGGTCCTTCTGGTGCATAAATTATTTCTTTAAAAGTATCATATATTGGCTACGTTCCTATTTTTCAAAAATTGTATACAATTTATAAAAATTCAATTGCATTTATTTTTATTCATGCTTATAATAGTGTAAATAAAAAATTTAGAAAATTCAGGTGGTGTGAAGTTCAATGAACGTTTCAATAATAGGTGCGACTGGATATAGCGGTATAGAATTAATCAGGCTGTTGGAGAATCATCCTCATTTTCAAATAGCGGGATTACATTCTTCGTCCGCAGCTGGCCGTCATATCCATGAAGAAAACCCGCACTTATTGCATATAACGCAAATATTGAAGGAAATCGATCCTATTAAAATTGCGAAAGAGAGCTCGATTGTATTCCTGGCGACACCATCAGGGGTTTCTGCTAAATTGGCTCCGCAATTGGAGGATGCCGGTTTGACGGTCATCGATTTATCCGGAGATTTGCGCCTAAAAGATCCGGAATCCTATAAGACTTGGTATAAAAAAGAACCTGCACCAATCCAATCATTAGAGAAAGCTGTTTATGGGTTAAGCGAATGGAATGCTGAGTACATTAAATCAGCGAAAGTAATCGCAAATCCCGGATGCTTTCCGACAGCTGCTCTTCTTGGTCTGGCGCCTATGTGCGTACAGCAATGGTGTGACGGCAACAGCATCATTATCGATGCGAAATCAGGTGTATCGGGAGCTGGAAGGACACCGCTATCGACGACAATGTTCAGTGAAGTAAATGAGAACTTAAAAATATATAAGGTCCATCAACATCAGCATATTCCGGAAATTGAACAGCAACTGCAAAGCTGGCAAGGAGATATCGGCAACATTGAATTCAGCACACATTTAGTGCCGATGACACGAGGAATTATGGCAACGATGTATGTGCAGCTGACCGAACAAGTGACGACAAAACAATTGATAGACTTATATAAAACTAGTTATGAAATGCATCCGTTCATCCGTATTCAGCAGGAAGGACTGTTTCCTTCCACTAAGCAAGTAATGGGATCAAACTTTTGCGATATCTCAGTGGCAGTGAATGAAAGAACGGGAAGAGCGACAATCGTTTCCGTAATCGATAATTTGGTGAAAGGAGCGGCAGGGCAAGCGGTGCAAAATGCCAATATAATATGCGGCCTGGAAGAAACGACAGGGCTGAAGCAAGTACCGCTATTTCCATGATCCTGCTTGTGAATAAGATGAATACATTAACGAAAAGCAACATCCAAAAGGTTGTAAACGGCAATCTATTAAGTGCGATAGGTTTTAAGGCAGGCGGCTTTCACGCAGGTCTTCGCTACAATAAAAAAGATTTAGGCATCATCGTATCTGATGTGGAAGCAAATGCGGCGGCTGTTTATACGCAATCTCTTGTTCAAGCTGCTCCAATTAAAGTAACGAAAGAAAGCATCGGCAAAAGCGGGAAAATGAAGGCTGTCATCGTGAACAGTGCTTGCGCTAATGCCTGCACAGGCGAGCAAGGTTTGCTCGATGCTTATGAAATGAGAAATGAAACAGCTAAGAAGCTAGGTGTAGAAAATCATTTGGTGGCGGTTGCTTCAACAGGAGTAATCGGTGAATACATGAAAATGGATAAAATTAAAAAAGGTATTGAAGCAATCACTTTTTCAACATCTGCAGAAGATGCAAATGCATTTGAAACAAGTATATTGACGACAGATACGGGCGTAAAAAATTGCGCATATAGTGCGGAGATTGACGGCAAGGTTGTGACGGTCGGCGGAGCTGCGAAAGGCTCTGGCATGATCCACCCGAATATGGCAACAATGCTCGGTTTCCTGACAACAGATGCTGCAATTTCTTCTTCTAACTTACAGCTGGCTTTATCACAGGCAGTTGATGCGACATTCAACCAGATTACGGTTGACGGCGACACTTCAACGAACGATATGGTCATTGTAATGGCAAACGGCATGAGTGGAACAGAAGAATTATCGCCGGTACATCCAGAGTGGGTAACTTTCGTTGAGCTTGTTCGTTCAGCGAGCGAAGATTTGGCGAAGAAGATTGCCAAGGACGGCGAAGGGGCAACGAAGCTGATTGAAGTAACGGTTGAAGGAATGCCAACTAAGGAGAACGCAAGAGCAATCGCTAAAACAATCGTCGGTTCAAGCTTAGTGAAAACTGCCATTTATGGAGCAGATGCTAACTGGGGCCGAATTATTGCAGCGATGGGAAGAAGCGGCATATCATTCAATCCGAATGAGGTAGACATTTACTTGGGCGATATTTTAATGCTGAAGAATAGCAACCCGGTCTCATTCTCAGAAGAAGCAGCGAAACTATATTTGGAGAATGCTAATATTTGTATAAAAGCCGTACTGAATGAGGGAGAAGAAAAGGGAACGGCTTGGGGCTGCGACTTGACTTACGATTATGTCAAAATTAACGCCAGCTACCGTACGTGAGGAGGATTCAAATGAAAGTACTTCTTATTAAGCTGGGCGGAAGCATCGTCCATGAATTAGAGGAACCTTTCTTTGCGAGCATTAAGTACTTGCAGGATGAAGGATTTCACGTTGCATTTGTCCATGGCGGCGGACCTGATATTGATGAAATGCTTCATAAACTGCAAATCGAGCCATCCTTCCATAACGGATTGAGAAAGACAACAAAGGATGTGCTCTCAGTTGTTGAACTTGTACTTTCCGGTAAAACGAATCGTCATATTGTTTCTTTGCTGAAAAATCACGGACTGCCAGCAATTGGTCTTCACGGTAATGATGCCATTCTTGAGGGAGATTATATCGATCAGGATACTTTAGGCGAAGTCGGGGAGATTACAAGCGTAAACAGCGAATTAATTCAGCAAGTTATGTCACTTGGTTTTATACCTGTCCTGACGCCATTGGCTGTATCGAAAACCGGTCAGACATTGAATATCAATGCAGATATGGCAGCGGGAGCGGTAGCTAAAGCGCTAAATGCTGAGAGTTGTGTATTTGTGACGGATGTGAAGGGCGTTTTGAATAATGGTGTTTTATTAGAGCAAATGACGGCAGAAGCTGCCGAGCAATTAATAGAAGCAAATGTGATTTATGGCGGAATGATTCCGAAGGTGAAGACAGCTTTAAAGACAATGGAAACAGGAATTAAGCATGTTCGGATTGTTAGCGGCAAGGATCACTTTTTTAAAAATGGCCGTTGGGTCGGCACATCGTTTTTAGAGAAAGTAGGGATTGGATTATGAGTCATGTATTTCCGACATATGCAAGATGGAATATTGCACCTGATTATGGTAAAGGCAGTTGGCTGACAGCGACTGATGGAACGACATATTTAGATTTTACTTCTGGAATTGGCGTTACTGGTTTAGGGCATCGACATCCGAAAGTAGAAGCAGCAATTATAAAGCAACTACAAAAATACTATCATACTAGCAATCTGTTTCAGCAACCCAATCAGGAAGCATTGGCCGAGCAGTTGAGCAACGTGACAGGCTTGGGCGCAGCATTCTTTGCAAACAGTGGAGCAGAAGCGAATGAAGCGGCTATTAAACTGGCAAAGAAAGCAACAGGCAAAAGTAAAGTCATCACATGCAATGGCTCATTCCACGGCCGGACGTATGCGACGATGGGAGCGACAGGGCAAGAAAAGGTTCGAATCGGATATGGACCGATGTTAAGTTCATTTGCATATGTAGATTTCAATAATAGTGAACAATTGCAGGATGCTGTTGATGATCAAACAGCGGCAATCATGGTTGAAATTATTCAAGGCGAGGGCGGAATTAATTTAATAACAGAGGCCTTTGTTGCAACAATTAACGAAGTTGCAAAGAAAACAGGCGCTTTAATCATAATTGACGAGATTCAAACTGGAGTAGGCAGAACAGGTAAGCCATTTGCATATCAGCATTTTGATATTCAGCCTGACATTGTGACAGTTGCAAAAGGGTTAGGAAATGGATTGCCAATTGGAGCGATGCTTGGGAAACAGGAATTAATTCAATATTTTGGACCAGGAAGCCACGGCTCGACTTTTGGAGGCAACCCTGTCAGCACAGCAGCTGCATTAGCAGTAGTAGAAGAAGTATTTGAAGAAGCGTTTTTGCAGGAAGTTACTACAAAAGGAGAATTTTTGAAGAAACAGCTGATAGAAAAGCTTAAAGATCAAGTTACCGTTAAAGATGTGCGCGCAGTCGGATTGATGGTCGGAATTGATTTAGTAGATAAAGTGAAGGCAGCTTCCATTATCGCAGAGCTTCAGAATCAGGCGTTACTTGTTCTTCCGGCTGGTCAAAATGTCATTCGTTTATTGCCACCATTAAATGTTACAGAAGAGGAAATTACAATTGCAGTTGATAAACTGACTGCTATTATTAAGCAACAAGTTGAAACAGCCAAGTAGGCTGCATATTTTTGGTTATCATTGAATAAAAATTCTGTATTTTAAATAAATATTCATCGCGAGAGGTGAGAGTATGAAAAGCTATGTACATTTAGAAAATGGGGATGTTTTTACCGGGAAATGGCTAACGGAGCAACCAGAGGGGAACGTAACAGGCGAGATTGTCTTTTTTACAGGAATGACAGGTTACCAAGAAGTATTAACAGACCCTTCATATAAAAATCAAATCGTCGTATTCACCTATCCTTTAATCGGGAATTACGGCATCAACCATGAAGATTTTGAGAGCAGCAAGCCGCACGTAGCAGGTGTGATTGTGCATAGAGGAGATTTGCCTCACTCTCATTACAATGCGAATTCTTCGCTTGTTCAGTACTTGGATAAATGGAATATTCCAATGCTTGGAAATGTTGACACGCGTGCTATTGTCAAACGCATTCGGACAAATGGATCAATGCAGGCTTGTTTGACAAATCAAGCTGACTTGAAGTTAGCTGAAATAAATCATGCCAATGAGGCACCAGTACCGGTTGTTTCTCAAAAGGAAATTACCGTTCACGGAAACGGTAGCCACCATATTGTGTTAATGGACTTTGGCTATAAAAAATCAATTGTGAATTATTTGATTGAAAAAGGCTGTAAAGTGACAGTCGTTCCATATAATACGTCTTATGAAAAAATTGCATCACTGCAGCCGGATGGCATTCTTCTGTCTAATGGACCTGGAGATCCAGTTGAGCTGCTTCCTCAAATTGATAATATTAGTGCTGTCGCATCTGCATATCCGACATTGGGAATTTGTTTAGGACATCAGCTAGTGGCATTAGCGTTTGGAGGCAAAACGAAGAAGCTTTTGTTTGGCCATCGCGGTGCAAATCAGCCGGTAGCTGATCTTGTAAACAAAACTGTCTTTATGACATCGCAAAACCATAGTTATGTCGTTGATGAGAGCAGTTTGCAACAAACTGATTTGCAAGTTCGTTTTCTTCAAGTAAATGATGGTTCTGTAGAAGGACTGCAACATGCAAAATTACCAATTCTTACAGCCCAATTCCATCCGGAAGCGAATCCGGGTCCGGCTGAAAGCAGCGTGATTTTTGATGAGTTTCTACAGAACGTAAAAAGTAATAGCGGGAGAGAAAAAGTGTATGCCTAAAGATTCTACATTACAATCTATCTTAGTAATCGGCTCCGGTCCGATTGTCATCGGCCAGGCTGCCGAATTCGACTATGGTGGTACGCAAGCGTGTCTCGCATTGCGCGAAGAAGGCTATAAAGTCATTTTAGTCAACAATAATCCAGCCACAATTATGACAGATGAAAATAATGCGGATGTCGTTTATTTCGAGCCGCTTACGAAAGACACAATTGAAAAAATCATTGTGAAAGAACGTCCTGATGGCTTGCTGGCGACACTCGGCGGGCAAACAGGTTTAAACTTAGCGTATGAATTAGATGAAGCAGGTGTACTAGATAAGTACAATGTACAATTGCTTGGTACACCAATTGATTCCATCAAAAAAGGAGAAGACCGTGAACTGTTTCGTCAATTAATGTTTGATCTGAATGAACCAGTTCCAGAAAGCATGATTGTCCACACAATTGAAGAAGCGGTCGCTTTCTCCGAAAAAATCGGTTTCCCGATTATAGTCAGACCGGCTTATACATTAGGTGGAACAGGCGGTGGCATCGCGGAAAGTGCGGAAGTATTTTATGAGCTTGTCCGCGGCGGTCTTCAAGAAAGTCCGATCGGCCAATGCTTAATTGAAAGAAGCATTGCCGGATTCAAAGAAATTGAATATGAAGTGATGCGTGACAGCTCTGGTACTTGCATTACAGTGTGTAACATGGAAAATATCGATCCAGTTGGTATCCACACGGGCGACTCCATCGTTGTAGCGCCTTCGCAAACGTTGACTGATCAAGATTATCAAATGCTTAGAGGAGCGAGTATTAAAATTATTTCTGCTTTAGGTATTATCGGCGGCTGTAATATTCAGTTTGCACTAGATCCGAAGAGCAAGCAATATTATTTGATTGAAGTAAATCCGCGTGTGAGTCGATCTTCTGCATTGGCTTCTAAGGCAACGGGCTACCCGATTGCGAGAATTGCTGCTAAATTAGCGGTTGGCTTACAGCTTTCCGAAATCATCAATCCGGTAACGAAAAGCACATATGCTAGCTTTGAGCCGGCATTGGATTATGTGGTGGTCAAGTTTCCGCGCTGGCCATTTGATAAATTCAAATCAGCAAACCGAAAACTCGGCACACAAATGAAAGCAACCGGAGAAGTTATGGCAATAGACCGTAATCTTGAAAGTGCCATCCAAAAGGCGGTTGCTTCACTAGAAATTAAGATGAACGGTTTGAAATTGCCTCGTCTTGCAGAAGTGGCAACGGAGGATTTGCTTGAGCAAATGAAGGCTGGCAATGATGAAAGATTCTTCATCATTTTAGAGTTACTTAGAAGAAAGTATTCTATGCAAGCTATTCATGAGCTGACGAAGATTGATTATTTCTTCTTGAATGTGTTCCAGACACTAATTTCAGCTGAATATTCAATCAGTGAAGAAAAGCTGGAAACTGTATCGCAGGAAACTTTAGCAACATTAAAAGAAATGGGCTTCTCGGACCGTTTTTTAGCGAATGAATGGCAAGTAGAAGAGCATCAAGTTCGTACGAAACGAAAAGAGCTCGGCATCATTGCTTCTTATAAAATGGTTGATACATGCGCGGCTGAATTTTCTTCTTCAACGAGCTATTTTTACAGCTCCTATGAAGGAGAGAACGAGCAAACACCATCTAACCGTAAAAAGGTGCTTATTATCGGAAGCGGACCGATCCGAATCGGTCAAGGAATTGAATTCGATTATTGTTCCGTGCATAGCGTAAAAGCTTTGCAAGACGAAAATATTGAAAGCATTATGATTAATAATAACCCGGAGACAGTCAGCACAGATTTTGCTACAGCTGACAAATTATATTTCGAACCGTTAACGCTCGAATATGTGCTGAATGTCATTGAGGCAGAAGAAGTTCAAGATGTCATTGTGCAATTCGGTGGACAGACAGCAATCAATTTGGCAGACGGACTAGAAAAGGCTGGCGTGAATTTGCTTGGTACATCATTTGATATTGTCGATCAGCTTGAAGATCGTAAACGTTTCTATGAAGTATTAGAAGCTTTGGCTATTCCGCATGTACCTGGTGCGATTGCCAATAATGAGGAAGAGCTTGTAGCGTATGCTGAAGAAATCGGCTTTCCGGTGCTTGTTCGTCCTTCCTATGTCATCGGCGGCGCAGGAATGAGTATCTATAACAGCAAACAAGCGCTTGAAGCTGGCATTACAAACAGTGTATATCCGATTTTGATAGATAAATATTTGCCTGGCAAGGAAGCAGAGGTCGATTTGGCTGCTGACGGAACGAACATTTGCGTGCCAATCATTGCCGAACATATCGAAAAAGCCGGTGTCCACTCTGGAGACAGTATGGCCTATTTGCCATCACAGACACTTTCCGACTCCGTGAAAGAGAAGCTAATCGATTATGCAGGTAAAATTGTTGAATATTTAGACTATAAAGGTTTAATGAATATTCAATACGTTATTTCCGGAGAAGATGTGTATGTGCTTGAGGTAAATCCGCGAGCTAGCAGAACAATCCCTATTATTAGCAAGGTGGCAAATGTTCCGCTTGTGCAAATTGCGACAAAAATATTGCTCGGGAAATATTTATTGCCAGAACTTGTAGAAGAAACGGGATTAATGAAGGAAATACCGTATTATGTCGTAAAATATCCTGTCTTTTCGACATTTGCTCTTAGCGGTCTCGACAGCAAAATTGGTCCAGAAATGAAGTCGACCGGTGAAGGTATCGCCATCGGGCATACGAAAGAAGAAGCGCTGGCAAAAGCATTCTTGTTTTTAGAGCGAAGCCTTAAGCATAACGGCAAGGAAGTATTTGTGTCACCTTCCGTAAAATTAGATGAAGCTTTGCAAAAGCAACTGCAAGAGTCCGGTTTGAGCTTAGCTAATTTAAATGATTTTGAAGGTTACTTAAAAGACAAGCGAGGCAAGGTCTTACTTTCTATAGATGACGAAGAACAAGTTGACCGTATAAAAGCAGCAAAATACCGATTGTTGACATTTTCAAATGTGGAGACATTTAAAGCATATTTACAAGGGGCATCCATCGAAGAAGTGGGCGTAAATTCGCTGCAAGATTGGTTGCATCTGCAAAAGAAAGGTGTTGAAATTGCACAATGACAGTGAAGACTGCGGAATATAAGAAAATAAGTGATAAGAAGGACTTTTTGACGGTAACGGATGTGAACAGCCAACAATTGTATCAGCTGTTAGAGTTGGCGAAAGAGATTAAGCAGAAGCATGCGGAAGGTGTGCCGTATGCGCCGCTAAGGGGAAAAACATTAGCGATGATTTTTGAGAAATCGTCCACAAGAACTCGCGTTTCATTCGAGGTTGGTATGTTGCAACTTGGAGGCCACGCGCTTTTCCTGACAGATCGTGACTTGCAAATCGGACGTGGTGAAACGATCAGCGATACAGCAAAAGTGTTATCGGAATATGTAAATGGCATTATGATCCGTACGTTTGAACATGAGAAAGTAGAAGAGCTTGCTAAAGAAGGTTCGATTCCGGTCATCAATGGATTGACAGATTCTGTTCACCCATGCCAAGCTTTAGCTGATTTGCTGACCATTCAGGAAGTGAAAGGTGAATTAAAAGGATTAAAGCTTGCTTATATTGGTGACGGAAATAATGTCGCTCATTCATTGCTTCATGCGTGTGCATTGGCGGGAATGGATATCTCGGTCGCAACTCCTGAAGGTTACGAGCCATGTGATGAAATTGTTGCCGAAACATTGCAGATTGCTGCAGCTACAGGCAGCAAAGTTGAAATTGTGACCGACCCTCACTTGGCAGTTAAGGAAGCTGACGTAGTATACAGCGATGTTTGGACGAGTATGGGGCAAGAAAGTGAAAATGAGAAACGGTTAAATGACTTTGAAGGTTTCCAAGTGAACAGCGAACTTGTTAAAGCGGCAAAACCGGATTATTTGTTTATGCATTGCTTGCCTGCTCATCGTGAAGAGGAAGTATCGACTGAAGTGATTGATGGACCGAACTCCGTCGTTTTCCATCAAGCAGGAAACCGACTTCATGCACAGAAGGCTATTTTAGTAGACTTATTGTCATAAGAGATTGCTCGTTTTTATACCGCCTGAGAAAGTTCTTTCTCAGGCGGTAATTTTATTTTTTTGTTTGCAAAATTTAAAAAGCACATAGCTTGTGCGCGGTGAGTTGGACTGATTAATTATGAATGGGATCGATTATTTCGGAATCTGGACCGATTAATTGCAAATGTAGACCGATTATTTAAAAATGTAGATTGATTATTTTCGAATGTGGACGGATTCTGTAGAAATGTGGATTAATTGTGCGGGATAGAGAGGTAAATGAAGAGTCAGTTGGCATGAAAAAAGTAATGCGCACAAATTCAAAACGAGCAGCCTACCTCAGGCTGCTCGTTTTCTTTAAAATGTCTCCTTTTTCATTGAAGTGGTATCAAGGAGTGAAACCAAAAATGAAAAGGACCGGTAACGGTTTTTCTAATGGAATAACAGCACAAATCCGCCGACAATAAAGCAGTAAATGCTGAAATAAATTAAGTTTCCTTTTGCCATGATGTTCATGAACCAACGTAAAGAGAAATAAGACATAATCAATGAACCAAAGAACGCTAACGCATATGGCAATGCCAAAGTAGCAAGCTGAGGATCATTAAAGATATCAGTAAAGCTTAAAATCATTCCTCCTAAACTTACAGGGATGAACAGAAGGAATGAGAAACGAAGAGCTGTCTCTTGCTTTGTTCCTAAAGCCATTGCAGTTACGATTGTCGCTCCTGAACGGCTGATTCCCGGGATTAGTGCTACTGCTTGAGAAAGACCAATTATAAGGGCATCTTTAAATGATAAATCACTATCGTTTTTACGACCTTTTAAGTTTCGGATTGACCATAGTGCAATACCTGTAATAATTAGCGCGATTCCAATTGTGACAACGCCTTTCAATTTATCGGCAATGTAATCTTCAAACAATAGACCGATGATTGCAGCAGGAATCGTTGCAACGATTAAATACAGAATAAAACGGAAATCTGATTTATAACTTTGCTCTTTTTTCGTCACATAAAGAACGCCGTTATGAGCTAGACGCCAAATATCCTCGCGATAAATGAGCAGAACGGCGATTAATGAAGCTGAGTTAACAAGAAGTTCAAAGCTCATACCGGAAACTTCTATGCCTAAATAATGCTGAATTAAAACAAGATGTCCGCTAGAGGAAACCGGAATTGGTTCCGTAAAACCTTGCACAATTCCTAAAAATAAATATTTTAGTGCTAAAATAATTTCTTCCACAAAATACCCTCCAATTTTCAAAATAAACTAGTCTAATTTAGATTTGCTTTCTATTAAATGAATAGTTTAAACATAGTAAAACTAGGTGAAAGTGTATAAAACATTGTGTGAAAGTTCACTTAATCATTTAACACTAATATGACATAGGAAGTAAAGTTTATTTTGTGTAAAATTTATTTCAAAATAATTTATAACGGAATAATGGCATTAAAATAGAAAACGCTTATTGTTTAACCGACTGCACGAAGGGAAAAACATGTAGCGACACAATATTTCATCTTGCCTCTGGGAATAATAAAACTGTCTGAAGAAGGAGGTTAAGAATATGGGACAAAGTCGACATTTTAAAAGTGGACAAAAAGCGCCGAATAACGGTTATTACATTGAAATCGGAGAAACCGGCAGCAATGTTGTCAATCCGAAGATGATTCATTTGAAAGCGGGGGAACGTTTTCCCGAATCTTCTAACCACAATCGCATTTGGACCTATCAGCGCAAACCGTGATATGTGGCAGTAACTGACAAGTTTACAGCAAGCCTAACAAAAGGGTTGTGCCGCAAAAAAACGATGCGGCACAGCCTTTTGTGTAAATCGCAATTTTCTGTAAATATTGCGTAAAAGTACAAAGACTTTGCTTTACATAAATTGATTCCGTTGTATAATATCAATAAAGGTCAAAAAAGGTCAAACGAACTTTTACATAACAATCGATCTGTTAGAGGAGGAGTAAGGAATGGATCTTAATAAGGTGACCGAAAGAGTGCAACAAGTATTGATGGGCGGACAATCGTTGGCTCAAAGTAAGGAACAGCAGCAACTTAGAATTGCCCATCTTTTAGTTGCAATGATGGAGCAGGATGATTACATGCTATTTAGGGTACTGGAAGAGCAACAAATCGATGTACAAGCCTTTAAGCAAACGCTTGATGACTTTATCGATAAACAGCCGCAAGTATCGGGAAATACAAACCTTTATATGTCGCAATCGTTGCAGGCAGCTCTTGATGCAGCCCGAAAACTTGCGGAGAAATTTGAAGATGAATATTTATCTGTCGAGCATTTAATTTTAGCGTTCTTTTCCAGTTCATCGGAAGAAATTAAACTGTTAAAAAATAAATTTTCTATTAATGAAAAATCAATATTGGCAACCATTAATCAAATAAGGGGGAATCAAAAGGTGACTAGTCAAAATCCTGAGAATACATATGAAGCCTTGAAGAAATATGGTCGAGATCTAGTAGAAGAAGTAAAGAATGGAAAACTTGACCCGGTAATTGGACGTGACTCTGAAATTCGCAATGTCATTCGTATTTTATCGAGAAAAACGAAAAACAATCCGGTTTTAATCGGGGAACCTGGTGTCGGTAAAACAGCGATTGTAGAAGGATTGGCTCAACGGATTGTACGTAAGGATGTACCGGAAGGATTGAAAGATAAAACAATCTTTTCGCTTGATATGAGCTCGCTCATTGCCGGCGCAAAATTCCGCGGTGAGTTCGAGGAACGTCTGAAAGCTGTTTTAAGTGAAGTGAAAAAAAGTGAAGGGAAAATCCTGTTATTCATTGATGAGATTCATACGATTGTCGGTGCTGGACGAACAGACGGTGCGATGGATGCCGGCAATATGCTGAAACCGATGCTTGCACGAGGAGAGCTTCACTGTATCGGTGCGACAACTTTGGATGAATACCGCAAATATATAGAAAAGGATCCTGCTTTAGAAAGACGCTTCCAGCAAGTGCTTGTTCAGGAGCCGGATGTGGAAGATACAATTTCAATCCTGCGCGGTTTGCGTGAACGATTTGAAATCCATCATGGGGTCCGTATTCATGATCGTGCTTTAGTAGCGGCTGCTACCTTGTCTAACCGCTATATTACGGACCGTTTCTTGCCGGATAAGGCAATTGATTTAGTCGATGAAGCATGTGCGATGATTCGTACCGAAATTGATTCAATGCCGACAGAACTTGATGAGCTGACAAGAAAAGTAATGCAGCTGGAAATTGAAGAAGCAGCTTTGAAAAAAGAAAATGATGAACCAAGTAAAAAACGATTGGTGGCTCTTCAAGAAGAATTAGCGAACTTAAGAGAAAGTGCCAATAGCATGCGCTCACAATGGGAACTTGAAAAATCAGGATTGCAAAAAGTGCAAGAAAAACGTGAAGCTTTAGAAAAGCTGAAACGGGAAATTGAAGATGCAGAAAATAACTATGACTTAAATAAAGCGGCCGAGCTTAAGTACGGTAAACTTCCTCAACTGGAAAAAGAGCTGAAGGAGCTAGAAGAAAAAGTTGAAAATCAAAAGGATGAAGGCAAGCTGCTGCGCGAAGAAGTAACAGAAGAAGAAATTTCTTCAATTGTATCGCGCTGGACAGGAATTCCAGTTACACGGCTGGTAGAAGGAGAACGTGAAAAATTGCTTCGTCTTGAAGAAGTACTCCATAAACGAGTTGTCGGACAGGATGAAGCGGTGCAATTGGTGGCGGATGCGGTCATAAGAGCACGAGCTGGTATTAAAGATCCGAACAAGCCGATTGGTTCGTTCATCTTTATGGGACCGACCGGCGTCGGTAAAACAGAGCTCGTAAAAGCATTGGCAGAAGCGTTATTCGACAGTGAGGACCATATGATTCGAATTGATATGTCCGAGTATATGGAGAAACATTCTGTATCCAGATTGATTGGTGCTCCTCCGGGATATGTAGGATTTGAGGAAGGCGGTCAATTGACAGAAGCTGTTCGCAGACAGCCGTACTCTGTAATTTTGCTGGATGAAGTGGAAAAAGCGCATCGTGACGTCTTTAACTTGCTGCTGCAAATATTGGATGATGGGCGTATTACTGACTCGCACGGCAGAGTCGTCGACTTTAAAAACACAGTCATCATTATGACTTCGAATATTGGGTCTGCTCATTTGCTGGAGGGAATGGAGGATGACACGATTACAGAGGAAGCGAGAGAACGCGTCTTCAATGAATTGAAAATGCATTTCCGTCCGGAATTTTTAAATCGTGTCGATGATATTGTTCTTTTCAAGCCGTTATCATTGAATGAAGTCATTAAGATTGTGGATATTTTAGTAGGCGATCTGCAACGACGCCTTGAACAGCGTTCGATTACTGTTTCATTGAGCGAAGAAGCGAAACGATTTATCGCAAATGCGGCTTATGACCCGGTATTTGGTGCCCGTCCGCTGAAACGATACATTCAAAAACACGTTGAAACAGCGTTAGCAAGACAGCTGATTGCCGATGGTGTGTCTGAGAACAGAAAAGCATCCATTGATGTAAAAGACAACCAACTAGTCGTTTCTATTAGATAGAAAACCGTCACCGGTCCTTTTTCATTATAGGATCTGCCACTTGATTTCTCTTCAATGAAAAAGGAGACATGTGGGAACCGAAATGCGGAAGCAGCTTGTAAGTAAAGGAACAGCGAATAAGGACGCTACGTCCGCATATCTTCGCCGCCATGGCCGCATGTCTTTGCGGCTGTGACCTACATCCTGTAGGCCTCAAGCATGGCAGGTGTAAAGTTAGACAATAAGAAAAACCATTACCGCATGGAAATCAACAGTGACAAAAAAGAGGGTATGCTGAATTATTCAGCATACCCTCTTTTCCTGCTTAATGATGTCCATTATCCACTGGTTCATTTGGGATAAGCAAAGGAAGTAAACATATTAAGATTGTCACAGGAACGGCAGTAATTAACCCGATATTAAAATCATAAGCTGCTCCATTCATTGAGCTGACAACATATGTAACCATTTGCATTAAAAGGAACACCCAAACAAAGGTAACGATATAACGCATGATATTCACCTCGAATGTTCATCAATACTTTTAACATAGTATCATATTTTTTAGAAAGAAGGAAATATCTTTTCCTGGTTACAGCACATTCTTTCCTGAGTATTCTAACTATAAAAAATTTAGAATACTACATACGGAAACTCATGCTATATTTATTATAAGCTAACTGTACAGAACTATACGAGCGATAAGCAGTGCTGGCGTTAGGAAGCAATTTTAACATTTGCGAATTTGGACGCACATTTATAGACTTAATCACTGAACTTTTAAAAACAAAATCATATACATAATAGAAAAAATAGTAGCAATAATGTTGGACTAAAGAAAGGATTGTCTAAAGATGTTACGAAGCTTTCAATATGATGAGCAGTGGAATATCGTTTATTACCCGACGAAGCCTAGCGGATTTTCTGTTTTTATAATTGGCGACCATCACCATTATGTTCAAAACCAAGATAGTTACTGGCTGCATCATCCGAGCCGTTTCCAGTTGCTGAAGCAATTGCGCAAAAATGGGTATACATGCTTTTCCTCCAATCTGTACGGTGAGCACTGGGGGAATGAAAGAGCGGTTCAATTTGCGAAAGATTTGTATCATATTGTGATGAAGGCGGAAACGCTTAATGAAAAAATACATTTGTTTGCGGAAGGAAAAGGAGCTCTTGTGGCTTTGAAATTGCTTCCTCATTTGCAGGAGTATATTCGCTCTGTCGTATTGCTAAACCCTTGCTTATCATTGAAGGAAAAATGGGAGCATGAGAAAGATCATAAAATATACTTTAAACCGTTTATGAAAGAAATAACAAAAGCATTCGGAGAAAAAACTGAACAGTTTGAAGATGCTCAGACACCTCTTAATGTGCCGCTAAAAGTCATACATGTAATGGGAAATGATAAGAAAAAGCAATTTCTCCTTTATCAGGATCTTAGAAGAAGAAACAACTCTGAAACAGAGATAGTGTATTTATTTCCGGAAAAACGCTATAAAGTAACTTTTGAAACCACTCGATTTTTTAAACAGCATGAATCAGTCCTTTAAATGAAAAGTGTGCATACATTACTTATAATAAGTATTTAAGGTACACTAATGGGGGACGAATAACAATGAAGAATGTTGTTTATGGTGTGTATCGATTTTTAGGTTTTCATATTTGCAGCTATCTGCTTGAAAATGGTGAGGAGGTAGTGGGATATGATTGGGATCCGGAAGATATGCAGGCAGAAGAAAAACAGTTGATGATTGGAAGGAATGCAAATTTCTCGTATTGTGACGAACAATGGACGTCGGAATCTGAGGCGCAACTTTTGATATGTTTATTTGATTATCTGCAAAATCCTATTAATACAGAAAATCAGTTTCAGCAAATAATTGACGATCTTGACTTATTTTTAGAAAAGATACAAAAGGAGAGAACTGAAATTGTTGTTTTCCTTCCTGAACAAGTGCTGGACCATTTTCATTGCACTCTCAGTGAATGGAGGATTAAAATGAACCAAGATTATGCTGTTCGCTATGTGTATGTATCGGAGTTATATGGTCCGTGGCTCCCTTCTTTTAATGCAATGACGAAGATTATGAGGAAGGAAAAAACGGTACTAAAAGAGAATATGTCGAAATATATATATATAGATGATTTTTTGCGAAGTTGGAAAGATCTTATGGCGATTAATAAGAGTGAAATCATTGTGGCAGGGAAGCAAAATGAACAATGGCAGCAAGATCTGAAGTTATATGTTGCTGAACGAGGTTTAGTTTTTGCCGAGCAGGATTATTGTGAAATAGAGGCTGATTTATTAATAGAAGCAAAAACTAGTTTAGTAGAAGGCATAAAGTTGATGGAGGAGCATGAAGCAATGCTTAATATGCTCCGTAAACGGTTTTAGAAAGGAATCATTAATTTTTATGAAAGCAATATATTTAAAAGGCATTGCAACAATATTTTTAATTTTTATTTTGACAGGCTGCAACAATAATAACGAGGGCAACATTAGCAATGTGGGATTGTTAATGTCTGAAACGATCAATGATCAAGTTTGGGGGACAAAAGGATACAGAGGTCTGTTGCAAATAGCATCGGAATATGATGTCGATGTTCACTTTAAAGAAGATATTAAATCACTCATGGCAGTAAGGAATGCCGTAAAAGAATTCGATCAAGCAGGTGTCACATTATTATTTGGAAATGGGCATGAGTTTGCTGAGTATTTTTCTGAGATTGCCGATGAGTATCCGCACATCCAATTTGTCAGCATTAATGGAGAGGCGAGTGAAGAGAACACAACAAGCCTAAGTTTCGACGGTTATGCGATGGGCTACTTCGGAGGCATGGTTGCGGCTAAAATGACCGAGAGCGGTGAAATAGGTATTATACCGGCGTTCGATTGGCAACCGGAAGTGCAAGGATTTATTGATGGAGCAAAATGTCAAAATGAAAATGTCACCGTACACGTGTCGGCTGTAGGTAATTGGAATGATATTGACAGTGGTCTGCAAAAGTTTGAGGAACAGCGGGCAGATGGTGTTGATATATTTTATCCGGCAGGAGATGGATTCAACGTTCCGATTATTGAAAAAGTTAAAGAAAATGGTTTGTTTGTCATCGGTTATGTGTCCGATCAGCACGATTTAGGAGCTAAAACTGTGCTTACCAGCACTGTTCAGCATGTTGATCAGCTATTTTTACTTGCTGCTGAAAAATTTAACAATGGAACATTAGAGAGCGGCAACTATAACTTCGATTTCAAGGAAGGGGCCATCACACTAGGAGAATTCAGTTCAGTCGTGCCTGAAGATTTTGTAAAAGAAATGCAGACATATGTTCAATCGTATATTCAAACCGACAAGCTCCCTTCAAAAGGCAACTAGCGAATAGAACGAAAAGGGGGTATGTCATGTGAGTCGTAAGCGACAAATGGAATTTATGAATATTGCGATGAAGTACTTTCCGGAGGGGAAAGAAAGGCTTAAATCAGTCGGTATAGATGTATCTCTTAATCAACTGCCGATTTTTATGGATTTATTTACGAAAGTGATGGATGAAGCCTATGAAATGGGAAGAAGAGATGCTCTAAATAAGAAATAAACTGCTCCTCCCATACATAGGATATAAAGAAAAGGTCTCCATGAGCGTTGCAACGACTGCCTCGGGGGCCTTTTTCTTATTAAAGAAGAACTTATATAATATTTGAATTTGGATGGCTATCTAACTTTATACCTACCGTGCTCGGAGGCCTACAGGATGTAGGTCATATCGGCGAAGACATGCGGCCGTGGTGCCTTTAGTTGATATTCCCCTTCTGCTTCCCCGAAGAAACTAAAACCGGGTTTCTCGTGTGTGGCTCTCACGATGAGAGTCACAGCGACAAAAATATGCGGACGTAGCGCTCTTAGTTGCTGTTCCTTACTTGCGGGCCGCTTCCGCTTTTCGATTTCCGTATGTCTCCTTTTTCATCGAAGTGAATCTGAGTACATATTCACGATGAAAAAGGACCGGTAACGGTTTTTCTATTTAAAAATAGAGTTGCATAATGGATAATGATTCGATAGAATTGGTACCAAGTCATAATAATTACTTTTAAAGGTTGATATAGAGAAGGGGTGCGCATTTTGAATGCAGGCATTTTAGGGATTGGTCGTTATTTGCCGGAAAATATTGTAACAAACAAAGATTTTGAAGCAAAAATTGATACTTCTGATGAATGGATTAGAACGCGTACTGGAATTGAAGAAAGAAGATTAGCGAGCGATGAATTTGATAGTTCGCACATGGCTTATGAAGCAGCTTTACAGGCACTGGCTAACGCTGACGTCAAGGCTGAGGACTTAGATTTGATTCTTGTCGCAACTGTGACACCTGATCGGGCATTTCCATCGGTAGCTTGTATTATTCAAGAACAGCTTGGCGCCAAAAAAGCGGCCGCGATGGATATTAGTGCGGCATGTGCCGGTTTTATGTATGGAATGGTTACTGCTGAGCAATTTATTAAAAATAATGTCTATAAGAACATATTAGTAGTTGGTGTTGAAAAGCTTTCTAAAATCACTGATTTTAGTGATCGGAATACAGCTGTGCTATTTGGTGACGGTGCCGGTGCAGTGGTAATGGGACCTGTAACCGACGGTAAAGGAATTTTAGCATTTGAGCTAGGAGCGGACGGGACAGGAGGGAAGTATTTATATAATAATGATGAGCAACATATTGTTATGAATGGCCGTGAAGTATTTAAATTTGCTGTACGTCAAATGGGCGAGTCGTGTGTAAAGGTTCTTGAAAAGGCCGGACTGGACAAAGAGGATGTGAACTTTCTGATTCCACATCAGGCGAATATCCGCATCATGGAATCAGCAAGGGAGAGACTGGAGCTTCCAATTGAGAAGATGTCAAAGGTTGTTCATAAGTACGGAAACACATCTTCATCTTCAATCCCGATTGCACTTGTCGAAGAGCTTGAAGCGGGACGCATAAAGGATAATGATCTAATAGTCATGGTCGGCTTTGGCGGAGGTTTGACATGGGGTGCTATTGCGCTGAAATGGGGCAAATAGTGACTGGTGATTTTTCAATCTCATAAATTATAATTTTAAAAAAGACTGTATAGGAGTTGAAATAGATGAAGCGCCGCGTAGTAGTCACAGGAATTGGAGCTGTTACACCGCTTGGAAATGATGTGGAAACAACCTGGAAAGGCATTGTGCAAGGGCAATCAGGCATCGGACCTTTAACGAGAGTAAATGCCGATGAATATCCGGCGAAGGTGGCCGGCGAAGTGAAGGATTTTAATATTGGCCTTTATGTGGACCGAAAAGAAGCGAGAAAAATGGACCGCTTCACGCAATATGCTGTTGCTGCATCTAAGATGGCTGTTGATGATGCCAAGTTGCAGATTACTGATGAAAATGCTGACCGCATCGGCGTCTGGATCGGCTCAGGCATTGGTGGAATGGAGACATTTGAATCACAGTTCGAGACGTTCTTGAACAGAGGGTACCGCCGTGTCAGTCCTTTCTTCGTACCAATGATGATACCGGACATGGCAACAGGTCAAGTGTCAATTTATTTAGGAGCAAAGGGAGTTAACTCATGTACGGTAACAGCTTGCGCAACAGGCACTAACTCGATTGGTGATGCCTTTAAGGTCATCCAGCGCGGTGACGCCGATGCGATGATTACAGGCGGATCGGAAGCACCGATTACAAAAATGGCTGTAGCGGGCTTTTGCGCAAACACAGCTCTTTCAACGAACCCTGATCCTGCAACAGCAAGCCGTCCGTTTGACAGCAACAGAGACGGATTTGTCATCGGAGAAGGAGCGGGTATTGTCGTGCTCGAAGAATTAGAGCACGCCCTGGCTCGCGGAGCGAAAATATACGCTGAAATTGTCGGCTATGGCTCAACAGGAGATGCCTACCATATTACTGCTCCTGCACCGGGAGGAGAAGGAGGAGTCCGCTGTATGAAAATGGCGCTCAATGATGCGGCCCTCACTCCTGAAGACATTGATTATATTAATGCTCATGGTACAAGTACAGAGTATAACGATAAGTATGAGACAATGGCCATCAAAGAAGTGTTCGGTGAGCAAGCATATAAACTGGCTGTAAGCTCAACAAAATCGATGACAGGTCATTTATTGGGAGCAGCCGGCGGAGTGGAGGCAATCTTCACAGTGTTAGCCATAAAAGATTCAGTTCTTCCTCCGACAATCAATCTGGAAACTGCGGATTCTGAGTGTGATCTTGATTATGTGCCGAACGAAGCCCGCAAGCAGGAAATTAGAGCTGCTATAAGTAATTCATTAGGGTTTGGCGGTCATAATGCGACAATTGTATTTAAACGATATGAGTTATAAGAAAAACCGTCACCGGTCCTTTTTCATCAAGAATATGCTACTTAGATTCACCTCGATGAAAAAGAGCCATGCGACAGGACAAAGACGAACCGAACGAGAAACCCGGTTTTGGTTTCTTGGGCGGGATGGCTTAGGCTTAAGCATGGCAGGTGTAAGGTTAGACAATAAGAAAAACCGTCACCGGTCCTTTTGGGTTATATAACTATCCAAGTTCAAAAATTTTATAATTTCTTAAGAAATTAATAAGAGCCTGCAGAATGTCAGTTTGACTTTTCTTCAGGCTCTTTTAAATGCAGAATCGGTTCGAACAGTTCACTATTTATGCAAAAATTGGTCTTGTCGTTTCTCCACTTATGTATTCATCACTGACTTGTACAAATCATATGTTGATAAAGACTAAAATGAAAAGCAGGTGGGGAAATGGCGGTAATTCGTACAGATCAATGGCTTACAGAACATAATTACAATTCAAAAGAGGTATGCGGTGAATTACTTCCGTTTTTTGAAAATCCGAAAGAAAAAGAGCTGCTCTTTTATTTGCAGCAAAATGGAATGTACTATTCTCTCAGTCAAGGGAAGAGAGATTGTAAGTCCCTGATTAAAGAGGATGTATGGACAAAAGTTGAAAAGCTTTATAAAGAATACAAAAAAGAATGGAGAGGTCCGGATGTTCCTGTCTTTATTTTCCCTATGAAAAAACAAAAGTTATTTAAAAAAAGTCATTTTAAATCGGGACTGGCTTTCTCGGATAAATTATTTTTGTTCTTATCACCTAAAGTAAATCAACATCATCTGGAAGCATTATTTATTCATGAATACCATCATGTTTGCAGGCTTTTTAAACAAAAGAAGAGAATAGAAAAATATACACTTTCTGATGCCATTATTTTAGAAGGACTTGCCGAATATACAGTGCAAGTGGTCAAAGGGGAGGAGTACTTGGCTCCGTGGACGAAGCAATATTCCGTTGAGTTTCTGCAATCATGTTGGGATTCTTTGTTTGAAAAAAACCTAAAGGTTCTAAAGGGCGATAAAAAGCACGATGCCTTAATATTTGGAAGAGGGGACTATCCGGAAATGATTGGATACTGTCTAGGTTTTTATCTTGTCGAAAAGTATTTTGAAGACAGAATCTTCTCTGTTGAATCATCGTTCTCATTGCCATCAGGTAAGGTAATTAACAATTTTTTCAAAAAATAAGTATATGAATATACTACTTTAAAGCTTTAGTGTAGTGCAGTTTATTTGCTTTAATCGTGAAAAACTTCACTTTTATGTTATTCTAAAAATTTCAACTTAACTATATTCAAAAAATTTTAAATATTGACGAATTTTAAAGTCATGTGTAAAATATGTTAAAAGTATGTAAAATAAATATAAATGTTACAAAATTATTCATAATTGGTTCAAATAACATAAAGTGAATAATCATAAGGGATAATGTTATTTTATCTATTTTAAATATTTTGATTATTTTAATACTTCTGAAGAAGGGAGTCTCAAGTATGAATACAGCAAATAACTTACTGACTATAAATAACCTACATACAGGTTTCCGAATAAAAGATACATATTACAATGCGGTCGATGATGTATCAATTAAACTCAGAAAAAATGAGATTCTTGCTATTGTCGGGGAATCGGGCTGCGGAAAAAGTACATTGGCCACTTCAATAATAGGTCTGCATGATTTTAATAAAACAAAAGTTTCAGGAGAAATCATATTTAAGAATAAGAACTTGGTAGATTTTGATGAAGAACAACTCAATACGGTTCGTGGTGAAGGAATCGGAATGATCTTCCAAGACCCTTTATCAGCTCTTAATCCATTAATGCGGATTGGTGACCAGATTTCGGAGTCTTTGAAATATCATACGGACCTGAATAAAGAGGATCAGTATAGGCGAGTTTTGGAATTGTTAAATCAAGTAGGCATTCCGAATCCTGAACGTGTTGCCAATCAATTCCCTCACCAGCTTTCCGGTGGGATGCGCCAACGAGTCATTATTGCGATAGCGATTGCATGCAAGCCATCAGTTATTATTGCCGATGAGCCGACAACAGCATTGGATGTTACCATTCAAGCGCAAATTCTAGATTTGTTAAAAGAACTGCAAGAGGAAACAGAAGCAGGAATCATATTAATTACACATGATCTTGGTGTTGTTGCTGAAATGGCTGATCGAGTAGCGGTCATGTATGCAGGGCAAATAATTGAGGAAGCACCTGTACAGGAATTGTTCAGCAATCCGAAGCATCCGTATACGAGATCTTTATTCAACTCAATTCCCCAGATGAACAGCGAAAATGAGAAGCTTAAAGTAATCCAAGGGATGGTGCCATCTTTAATTAATTTACCGAGAAAAGGATGCCGGTTTGCATCGCGCATTCCATGGATTGAATCACACTTGCATGAAGAAGATCCGAAGCTGCACGAAATATCATCAGGTCATTTTGTCAGATGCACCTGCTGGAAACACTTTCAATTTGAAGGTGAAGAAGGGGGGAAATGAATATGAGTTTTATGCAAATAAATGATTTGCATGTGCATTATCCGATTCGTGGGGGATTTTTTAATAGAGTAATAGACCGCGTACATGCTGTTGATGGAGTTAGCATGGAGCTGGAAAAAGGGAAGACTTACGGACTTGTCGGTGAGTCGGGTTCCGGTAAATCGACAACAGGCAAAGCGATAATCGGACTTGAAAAAATCACTTCCGGAAGCATCATTTATGAAGGCGAAAACGTTACAAATCAGCGACGTAAGCGCAATTCAGCATATAATCGCGATATTCAAATGATCTTTCAGGATGCGAATTCCAGTTTGAACCCGCGGAAGCGAGTATTAGATATTATCGCTGAACCAATTCGTAACTTCCAAAAATTGAGTCCGGAAGAAGAGAATCGTCGCATCAATGAATTATTGGCGATTGTCGGGATGCCAGAGGATGCCAAACTGAAATATCCGCATGAATTTTCAGGAGGACAAAAGCAAAGGCTGGGGATTGCACGTGCGGTTGCATGTAATCCGAAGTTAATTATTGCCGATGAGCCGGTTTCAGCATTGGACTTATCTGTACAAGCCCAAGTGTTGAACTTCATGAAGGATATACAAGCGGAATATGGTTTAAGTTATTTGTTTATTTCGCATGATTTAGGTGTCGTAAAACATATGTGCGACCATATATCCATTATGTATAATGGCCGTTTTGTTGAAACGGGTACGCGCAAAGATATTTATGAATCTCCACAGCATATTTATACAAAGCGATTATTGTCTGCGATTCCGGATATTAATCCGATGAACCGCGAGCAACGAAAGCAAGAGCGTAAAGCGGTTGAGGCGCTATATGAGCAAGAGAAGAGCTTATATTATGATGAAAGCGGAAAAGTTTATAACTTAAAATCTATAACAGATACGCATCGAGTTGCACTTACAGAAAAGGGGGCCAATTAATATGTGGAAAACGATAATAAGACGAATATTAATAATGATCCCTCAGTTGTTTGTGTTAAGTGTATTTATTTTCATCGTAGCTAAGTTCATGCCCGGAGATCCGTTCACTGGGTTGATTACGCCGGAAACAGATCCGGCAAGAATAGAAGAGTTACGTATAAAAGCCGGTTTTTACGATCCTTGGCATATTCAGTACTACAATTGGATTACAAATGCTTTCAAAGGTGATTTTGGACAAAGCTATACCTATAAGGTTGCTGTTTCGTCATTAATCGGGGAAAAGGCGCTAAATACTTTTTGGCTTTCGTTATTGAGCGTTTTATTAGTTTACTTGATTGCGATTCCTCTGGGGATACTAGCAGGGCGCTATCAAAACTCTGTACTGGACAAAACAGTGGTTTTGTACAGCTTCATTAGTTATGCGATTCCGACATTTGTTTTGGCATTAATCTTTTTGTTCCTGTTTGCCTATCAAATTCCGATATTCCCTTCCAGCGGAACGGTTGATGTCAATTATGCGCCAGGGACATTCGGATACATTTGGAGTAAAGTTTATCACATGTTGCTTCCGGCGATTACATACGCTTTGCTTGGGACAACAGCGATTATCCAATATTTACGAACAGAAATCATTGATGCGAAGACACAAGATTATGTAAGAACAGCAAGAAGTAAAGGTATTCCGATTAATAAAGTGTATACAAAGCATATTTTCCGAAATTCATTATTGCCGATAGCAGCTTTCCTTGGTTTTACAATAACAGGATTGCTGGGTGGTTCAATTTACATCGAAACGATTTTCGGTTATCCAGGTATGGGACAGCTCTTTCTTCAATCGATTGTTACTCGTGACTATAGCGTTATAACAGCGCTTGTTATGCTATTTGGATTCTTGACGCTTTTAGGCAGCTTATTATCCGATATTATTATGAGCATTGTTGATCCGCGTATTCGGGTAGAGTGATGAAACGATTAGATTAAGAGAGGTGAAGAAAGATGGGACAGCAAATAGAAAGTGTAAAAATTATTGAATCGAGTTCTCCTCCTAGCGGCTTTCGGGTTGTAGCTAGAGAGTTCAAAAAAGATAAATTGGCTATGTTTTCGTTAGTGCTTATAACTGTAATGATTTTGGGTATTTTGATTGCTTCATTATTTGTTGATCAAAGTGAAGTAATGCGTGTCACTCTGAAAGGCAAATTTGCCGAACCGGGTGAAAACGGCTATATATTAGGAGCTGACCACGGCGGGCGTGATATATTAGGGCAACTGATCATCGGTGGGCGCAACTCGATTTTGATTGCGGTCGCAATTACGATCATTACAGCGATTATTGGGATTACAGTCGGTCTGGTGACTGGATATTATGGTGGCATAATCGATAATTTCTTTATGAGAATTATAGATTTCTTCATGACTTTGCCTATGCTGATGATGATCATTGTATTCGTGACATTGATTCCGAAATATGATGTGACATCATTTATCATAATATTAAGTATATTTCTTTGGGTAGGTACAGCCCGGCTTATAAGGAGTAAGGCTTTATCGGAAAGTCGCCGAGATTATGTTAATGCATCAAAGACAATGGGGACGAGAGATTCAGCGATTATATTCGGTGGCATTATGCCAAATATCAGTTCTTTAATTATTGTTGAGCTGACATTAAGCTTCGCAGGCAACATCGGCATTGAAACGGGTCTATCTTTCCTTGGCTTCGGTTTGCCTCCGGCAACACCAAGTTTAGGAACATTGGTAGCTTATGCGATCGACCCGGTTGTTTTATCCAGCAAGTGGTGGGTTTGGGTTCCGGCATCATTGCTTATATTAGTTCTGATGCTTGGCATAAATTACGTTGGACAGGCATTGCGCCGTTCAGCAGATGCAAGACAAAGATTAGGATAAAAAAAAGGAGGAAAAAGGATGAAAAACAAAAAATGGTCATTGCTTGCTTTAATGCTTGCAATCGGACTACTTTTAGCTGCTTGTTCATCAGACAAAAGCAGTAACGAGAAAGAAAAAGATAACGAGAAAGAAAAAGGTGCTGAACAAGTCGACAGAGAAGGATTCCCTACTGTTGTTGTGAATGAGGATGCTGCTATTGAAGGTGGAACGTTAAACGTTGCTCTAGTAAATAGTTCACCGTTCCAAGGGATTTTCTCTCTATCTTGGTATGAAGATGCGTATGATGCAGATATCATGGAATTCATGTCAAATAACATTTTCAAAACTGATGGAGATTTCCTAGTAACAGAAGGCGGGATTGCAACGCTTGATGTAGATACTGAAAATAACAAAGCAACTGTTAAAATTCGTGAAGGCGTTAAATGGTCTGATGGCGAGCCTTTAAAAATTGAAGATTTAATTCTTCCATATGAAATTATCGGCCACCCGGATTATGATGGAAAACGTTATGGTGCTGAACAAGAAAACGTCATCGGTATGACTGAATACCATGAAGGTAAAGCTGAAACAATTTCAGGTTTGAAAAAGGTAGATGAAACTACTTTAGAAATTTCGTTCAAACAACTTTCACCGGCAGTATTCACTGGTGTTGGTGATGGATTATTATACTATGCAGAACCAAGCCACTACTTAGCAGATGTAGAAGTGAAAGATATGCTTGCTTCTGAGAAAATTCGTAATAAACCGGTTACTTTAGGTGCATTTAAAGTAGATAGCGTAGTTAATGGAGAATCAGTAAAATTAGTAGCAAATGAGCATTATTGGCAAGGTAAACCGAAAATTGAAACTGTAATTATTAAAAATGTTCCTCCGACAACAATCGTAGCAGCTCTTAAAGCCGGTGAATATGATATAGCTCTAAGCATGCCAACAGATTCTTATATGGAATATAAAGAGCTTGATAATATTCAAATTCTTGGACGCGCTGAACTTTCATATTCATACCTAGGCTTTAACCTTGGTAAGTTTGATGCTGACAAAGGTGAAGCAGTAATGGATGAAAATGCGAAAATGTCTGATTTAGAACTACGTAAAGCAATGTCTTATGCAATGAACATTGAAGAAGTAAATGAATACTACTATAACGGTTTACGTACAAGAGGTAATTCATTAATTCCACCAGCATTCTCAACGTACTATGATGGCGAACTAGAAGGTTATACGTACGATGCTGACAAAGCAAATGAAATTTTAGACAAAGCTGGTTATGAAGATAAAGATGGCGATGGCTTCCGTGAAGACAAAGACGGAAATCCATTAGAAATTAAGTTTGCATTTATGGCTGGCGGCGACTCTGCAGAGCCAATGGCACAATTCTATATCCAAAACTGGGCTGATGTTGGCCTGAAAGTAGAATTGACAGATGGTCGTCTTCTTGAATTCCAAAACTTCTATGACAGAGTAGAAGCGAACGATGAAAATATCGACATTTACATGGCTGCTTGGGGTACTGGTACAAACCCTTCACCAATAGGATTATACGGACCTAAAGAAGCGTTTAACATGTCACGTTACAACACAGAAGAGCATACAAAACTGTTGACAGCGATTGATTCTCCTGAAGCGATGGATCCTAAATTCCGTGCGGATGCATTCAAAGCATGGCAAGAACACATGGCCGAGAACATTCCTGTAGTTCCAACACAATTCCGTACAGAGTTAGTTCCTGTTAATAACCGAGTTAAAGGTGTTGACATCTCTTACGGTACACACGGTTATATCTACCATGAGTGGGAATTAACTGCTGAAACAGCACCTAAATCAACTAAATAATAGTTAAAAAGGCAGGAGAGGTTTCTCTCCTGTTTTTTTCTATGTTTGGGCATTACATCTTGCACGTAGCCAAAAGAGTCTCGAGGACTGGTGGAGGTTTTTCATAAATTATGAGAGAAAGCGAATAATTATCATTGCCTCTGACTATACTTATGGACAAATAGTCTATCGTAAGTGAGGGGTAAATGATGCTATATCTCCATGATGTATGGGTTAATTGGTTTGAAGGCGAAGAAAACGGCTATAATATTTGTCACTTCCACGAATGGAGAAAAGAGGACGGGATTGAGCTGTTGGATCAAGTGCCTTTATTGAAAGTAACGAAATCTTTATTTATTATGATTGAGAATGATTTGAAAGAATTGCCTCCAGAATTACTTAAAGATGTCTACCAAAAAGCATATTGCCGTAAAAATCATGAAAGAACTCAACTAGAATATTGTTTTGTTATGACGGATGGAAGCGGGATTTTGGCTGTCGATACGATGGGGTATCAAATCCCAATTCGCAAGAGCAGGCTCATTCCGCGTCAAGAGCAGCTCGTTTATGATATGATCGCCAATGCGCCGACACAAGACTATCAATTGGCTGAGGAAGGAAAAGATGATAAAGGCTATCATATATTATCTCCGGACCCGATGATTATGTACGGTTTGACACGTAAGGAAAGACAGCTGAAGCAATTGCTGTTTATGGCGCTAGATCATTTGCGCTCTTCGAACAATCCGGCAGAAATCCGCTATTGGTATACAGAGTGGTCTCCGGATAAGTATTCGTACATACAGAACTTGGAATTTGATGAAGCATGGCTGGAACTGTTTGAAGAAGTTCAAAATGGCTGGACCTATAAGCATGAGCTTCTATGCGAGCGCCTGATTAAAGGACAACCTTTTTTTGAAAAACTATGGGAAATAGAAGCAAACGATAAACCGTCGATTTTGTAGTTAATCTAGGGAAATGAAAGTCTCAATTGTAAATGAATGAGAGGGCTGGATGAAATGATCTCTGTATTGAGCAGGGATCTTTTTTTTATTAGAAAATATATTTATTTAAGTTCACTGCTTACTACTATCAAATCGCGTTGACCTTCGCTGTGGGCGGCGACTCCTGCTCAGATCAAGCATGCAGGCCGATACACCGCAGGAGCGATGAGCGAGGAGTATTGGTAAAATGCCCTCGGAACAAATGCGTAAGCGCCCCGATTAGCACAGTATGAACTGGAGGACGCCGACTGAGATAAAGGAAACACGACGAACGACAGTGATTCGATGTGTCTAGTTGCATCGGCAAGCCCCTCGGGTCATAAGCCATCTCTCCTCCGGAAATCAAAACCGGATTTCCGGAGGAGAGATGGCTTATGCTTGTCGGGGCTAAGCGGGCCGATTCCACATTTCGCGTTGACTTATCGATGGGAGGTTGCCGAAGGGCAATAGGTGCTGGGCGCTGGAGCTAGACGTCGATAGACTATTTGCAATTATAACCAATGTAGATTTTTAGAATTTCGTAAAGTACGCGGAAAGCGTCCGTCCGCAGCGGAAATCAACAAACCCTATAATAATGCAATCATATAAAAAAGCACCCCATCAAGTTAACCTTTTTTAGTTACTACTTGATAGGATGCTTTCTTGCATTAATCAAGAAATTATCGCTTACGCCCTAATCCCATTGCATTTTCCATTTTTTTAAGCATTTTGCGAGCTGTTTTATTTGCTTTTTCAGCGCCTTGATCTAACAGAACATCAAGCTCTTCTGATTTAATTAGCTCGTAATAACGGTCTTGAAGCGGTTTTAACGCGCCGACAACCACTTGCGCTAAATCAGCTTTGAAGTCGCCATAGCCTTTGCCTTCATATTTCTTCTCGATATCTGCAATTGACATACCGCCAAGAATTGAATAAATAGATAGCAAGTTAGAAATGCCGGGCTTGTTTTCTACATCGTACTTAACTACGCCTTCAGAATCTGTTACCGCGCTCTTAATTTTCTTTTCAATCACTTTCGGATCATCCAATAAAGCGATGAAAGATTTGCTGTTAGGATCAGATTTACTCATTTTCTTCGTAGGATCCTGCAAGCTCATGATACGTGCTCCTACTTTCGGAATATGTGCTTCAGGGATTTTGAAAATATCATTATACTTCTTATTGAAGCGCTCCGCTAAATCACGTGTCAATTCAATATGTTGCTTTTGATCATCTCCTACAGGAACGATATCTGTATTATATAGAAGAATGTCGGCAACCATTAATGGTGGATATGTCAGAAGGCCGGCAGAAACAGCCTCTTTTCCTGCAGATTTATCTTTGAATTGCGTCATTCGTTCTAACTCGCCGATGTAAGAGATACATTGCATCATCCAACCTGCCTGAGCGTGAGCAGGTACTTCTGATTGGATAAAAATCGTAGCCTTGCTTGGATCGATTCCTGCGGCGATGTAAAGAGCTGCAAGACTTTTAATATTTTTGCGCAGTTCTAGTCGATCTTGGGGCACTGTAATTGCGTGTTGGTCAACAATGCAAAAATAGCAATCATATTCATTTTGCAAATCGACAAATTGCTTAAGGGCACCGATGTAATTGCCTAACGTTAAAGTACCGGAAGGCTGGATGCCTGAGAAAATCGTTTTCATGAATGTCACTCCTTGTAAAATAAAAGCCATATTTATCAATTATTTCATATTGTTCACTATTTAATCAACCATTCTTCAAAGCTGTGAAAGATTATTTATTGATTTTTGTATTCGTTTTGTTCCATTGGCGTAATCAATAGTAGATAACAAGGCCGATGCACATAATGAAGACGAGAATTATCCCGCTTTTTAAAAGCAGAGAATGGGGAATAGCAACAATCTCCGACAATGGAGTGATTTCTTCTTCTTCTTCTCTATTATTACGGCGCAACAATTTTCGGAAGCTATAGGAGATTCCGTCAAAAAAGCCGCTGTTGACAATAAACAGCAAGATTCCAATCGAAATGTAAGCATAGCAAAAATAGAAGGAAATATTGATGAAGTGCAGCAATGATATTTCCTTGTAAAAAAGAAGGGAGAGAATGATTGTCAACAGTAGTGTGGCTGTTGTTAGTGAAAATATCTTATTCCTTTTAAATTGCTCCAGCATGTAACTTTGCTCCTTCATATAGTTATGTTCAGTTTTCGTATTTACAATAGTATAGCAAAAAAATAAGAAGATAGGAGTGAATTTACCCTTGGTAGTCACAATAAACATTATTTTTATATAAAATTTTGTAATCTAAAGAATTTTTATGCATTATTGGAACATAGTTTGAATTGTGGAGATAAAACTTAGATAATATAATAATTTTAAAATTTATATGCAATTATAGCTATTTTGACGCTTTAATCTATATATTCGTTATATTTAGAGTTTTCTGAAATTATTATTTCCAAAAATTTTTATTAAAAGCTAATTTACAAATAGTCAAATAATTGTATAATAAATTCTGTAGCGATATAAAATTACATAAAAGGAGTGTACGAATTTGAAAAAGTCAAAATTTTCTTTGCTTTTAGCGACATCTCTTGCTACTAGCGTTTTTTTAGCGGCTTGTGGCAGTGATTCTAGCGATGATTCCTCAAGTAAATCTGGTTCTTCCAGTGCAACTCAAGAGCTTCGCGTATTAGAATCAGCTGAAATTCCTTCAATGGATAGCGTTATGGCAGAAGATACAGTTTCATTCACTATGTTAAATAACGTTAACGAAGGTTTATATCGACAAGATCAAGACAATAATTTAGTTGCGGGTGTAGCGGACGGCGAGCCGGAAGTTAACGAAAACGGAACTGAATTTACAGTAAAAATTAAAGAGGGCTTAAAATGGTCAAATGGCACTGAATTAACTGCTAATGACTTTGTATATGCTTGGCAACGCGCAATTGATCCTGAAAATGCATCACCATACGGTGCATACATGATGAACGGCAAAATTGTAGGTGCAACTGAAATCACTGATGCAGCTGCAGCAGGACAAGCATATGATGTGACTACTTTAGGTATCACTGCTAAAGATGATCATACTTTAGTAATCCAAACAGAAATTCCAATGACAAATGAGTTCTTTAAAGGTCTTATGGCATTCGGAACATTCTATCCTCAAAACGAAGCGTTCGTTGAAGAACAAGGCGATAAATACGCTACTTCAGCTGACACTGTTCTTTACAACGGTCCATTCGTAATGTCTGACTGGTCTGGTAGCACAGATTCTGAGTGGATTATGGAGAAAAATGAAGACTATTGGAACGCTGAAGAAGTAAGTTTAGAAAAAGTTACTTTCAACGTTTCTAAAGATCCACAAGCTGCAGTAAACGCATTTGAAGCTGGTGAAGTAGATGTAACTGGTAAACTATCATCTGATATCGTTCCTCAATATGAAGGCGACGAGCGTATGGTAAGCTGGTTAGATCCAAGTATCTTCTGGTTGAAATTTAACGAAGATAATGAAATTTTAGCAAATGAAAATATTCGTCGCGCATTAGCAATGTCTTTCAACAAAGAAGACTTAGTAACTGATATTTTAGCTAACGGTTCTGTTGAAGCAAACTATGTAGTTCCTAAAGATTTCGTTAAAGATGAAGACGGAAAAGACTTCCGTGAAGCAAATGGCGATCTATTAACTTATGACTTAGATGCTGCTAAAGAATATTGGGCTAAAGGTCTTGAAGAGCTTGGCTTAAAAGAAGTGACTCTATCTATCTTAGGTGGAGACACGGAATCTGCTAAGAAAATTGACCAATATGTTCAGCATCAATGGGAAACAAATCTTGAAGGTTTAAAAGTCGAATTAGAAAGCGTACCTTTCTCTATTCGTCTTGATCGTCAAACTAGCCAAGATTTTGACATCCTTGATTCTGGATGGGGTCCTGACTACTTAGATCCGATGACATTCTCTGATCTTTGGGTAACTGGCGGTTCAAACAACAATATGAGCTACTCTAACGCAGAATACGACGCGCTTATTGAAAAAGCTCAACAAACAGCTGATTTAGCTGAAAAATGGTCATTACTTGCAGATGCTGAAAAAATCGTCTTAGAAGAGGATGCAGCTCTTGCTCCAATGTATCAACGTGCATCTAACGTATTGGTTGCTGAAAACGTAGAAGGATTTACTTATCACTTAGTTGGTGCTGAGTACAGCTATCAATATATTACAATTACAGAATAATCTTTTAATGGTAGATACATTTTGATGTAATGTCTTTAAAAGAGAGTATATAACTATATATACTCTCTTTTTACCTATTAGAAATTTGTCGAATATTGTCTAAATAAAATATAGGAGGTGCGAAAAATGGGTAAGTATATTTTGAAACGAATTTTTTATATGCTACTGACATTGTGGTTAATTGCTTCGTTTACATTCTTCCTCATGAAAATTATTCCCGGTACTCCATTTAAAAGTGCTGAAAAGCTGTCAGAAACACAGCTTCAAATTATGTTAGATAAATATAATTTGAATGACCCTGTACCTGTTCAATATGCAAAATATATTGGAAATCTGCTGCAAGGTGATTTAGGTACATCATTCCAATACAATAATACGCCAGTAACAGATATCATTGGTGATTTAATCGGTCCTTCCGCTCAGCTCGGATTCCAGGCGATGGTATTAGGAACTATTTTAGGTATTGCGCTAGGTTTAATTTCTGCATTGAAACAAAATACATGGATCGACCATGGAGCAACCTTTATTGCAATTCTTGGTAAATCAATCCCAAGTTTCGTATTTGCTGGTCTACTTCAATATTGGATCGGTGTTAAATTAGGCTGGTTGCCTGTTGCGTTCTGGAGAGGTTGGGAGTATTCCATTCTACCGACCATTGCGCTTTCGATCTTCCCGATTTCGATTGCAGCACGCTTCATGAGAACGGAAATGATTGAAGTGTTAAGCTCTGATTATATTACATTAGCAAAAGCAAAGGGCGCTTCAGGTTTTGAAGTAGCTGTTAAACATGCAATGAGAAATGCATTGATTCCGGTTGTTACTGTATTAGGGCCTTTAATGGTTTCTTTAATGACAGGTTCACTAGTTATCGAGAAAATTTTCTCTGTACCTGGAATCGGAAGTCAGTTTGTTACATCGATACAAACGAATGACTACCCAGTTATTATGGGAACAACGATTTTATTTGCGGTACTATTTGTAATCGTTATTTTAATCGTGGATATTCTATACGGATTAATTGATCCGAGAATACGTGTGGCAGGAGGTAAGAAATAATGGCGAACTATCAATCAATACCTAAAGAAAAATTTCAACCTGCCGTTATTGACGCTTCCAAAAGTGAAGAAATCAGCAAACCGAGCTTGAACTTTTGGCAAGATTCATGGCTGCGTGTTCGAAAAAATAAAGCGGCTATCGTATCACTTGTTATTTTAGGAATAATCATTTTTATGGCGATTTTCGGTCCGATGATGAGCGGCAGAGATGGGGCTGCTCAAAATGTTAAGCATTCCAATCTACCAGCCAAAATCCAAGCTTTAGAAAACATTAGCTGGTTGCCGTTTGACGGTACAATGACGAATAAAGCTGGCGTTGAAGTTGATATGTATGAGAAAAAAGGCGTAGATGAGTACTACTGGTTTGGTACTGATTCTTTAGGACGTGATATTTTCACACGTTTATGGGAAGGTACTCGAATTTCGTTATATATTGCCTTAGCAGCAGCGGTTATTGATATGGTAATCGGGGTTGCTTATGGTGCGATTTCCGGTTATTTCGGCGGCCGACTTGATAATGTTATGCAACGTATAACCGAGATTTTAATGGGGATTCCAAACCTTGTAATTGTTGTATTGCTGATTCTTGTATTAGATCCTGGGATTATGTCGATTATCATAGCGCTTTCGATAACAGGATGGGTAAGTATGGCTCGTGTTGTACGTGCTCAAGTTATGAAAATGAAAGAGCAGGAATATGTATTGGCGGCTCGTACACTTGGAAGTTCTCACGGAAAGATCATTTTCAAGCATCTTATTCCGAACTTAGCAGGTGTCATAATCATTAATACAATGTTTACGATTCCGAGTGCAATTTTCTTCGAAGCATTCCTAAGCTTCATCGGTCTTGGATTACAAGCTCCTGCCGCATCATTAGGTACGTTAATTGATGAAGGTTTTAAATCGTTATTGACATATCCGCATATGCTGATGTTCCCGGCGATCGCAATCAGTGTGATTATGATTTGCTTCAACATGGTTGCGGACGGTCTTCGTGATGCTCTAGATCCAAAAATGCGTGATTAAGGTAGGTGAGTTTCTATGGAAAAAGTATTAGAAGTAAAAGATTTAAATATATCATTTCACACATTTGGCGGTGAAGTGCAAGCGATTCGCGGAGTCAGCTTCGATCTTTTTAAAGGAGAAACACTTGCGATTGTTGGAGAATCAGGTTCAGGAAAATCGGTAACGACAAAGTCGATTATGAGACTTCTTCCTCCTGGTAATTCAGAAATCAAGAGCGGTGAAATCCTTTTTGGAGATAAAGATATTGCCAAATTAAGTGAACGCGAGATGCAAAAGGTGCGTGGGAAAGAAATTTCGATGATTTTCCAAGATCCGATGACTTCATTGAACCCGACAATGAAAATTGGCAAACAAATTATGGAGCCAATTCTTAAGCACCATAAAATCAGTAAAACAGATGCGAAAGCAAGAGCTTTAGAACTGTTGGAACTTGTAGGAATTCCGAATCCGGAACAACGCTTTGAACAGTATCCGCATCAATTCTCAGGTGGTATGAGACAACGTGTTGTTATTGCGATTGCCTTGGCATGCGATCCGAAAATTCTGATTGCCGATGAGCCGACAACAGCATTGGATGTTACAATTCAATCACAAATTCTTGAATTGATGAAAGACCTTCAATCCAAGATCAATACAAGCATTATCTTTATCACGCATGATTTAGGTGTTGTTGCCAATGTTGCTGACCGTGTAGCAGTTATGTATGGCGGGAAAATTGTTGAGGTCGGTACGGTAGACGAAATTTTCTATAATCCTCAGCATCCTTACACGTGGGGTTTGTTAAGCTCAATGCCGGATTTAGATTCAAGAGGGAAAGAACTGTACGTTATTCCAGGGACTCCTCCAAATTTATTGAATCCGCCTAAAGGAGATGCATTCGCGGCACGTAACCAATATGCGATGCAAATTGACTTAGAAGAGCAGCCGCCGATGTTTAAAGTATCGGATACACATTATGCGGCTACTTGGCTGCTTCATCCGGATGCTCCAAAAGTTACACCACCGGAAGCAGTTGTAAAAAGACAACAGCAATTCCTTTCAATGAAAGGAGGAAAATGATATGTCAAAGAATGAAAAAAGTGTACTATTAGAAGTAAAACATTTAAAGCAATTTTTTAATGAAGGTAAAGAAAATGAAGTAAGAGCGATCAATGACGTATCATTTTCGATTTACGAAGGTGAAACACTTGGTCTTGTAGGTGAATCAGGTTGCGGTAAATCAACAACTGGCCGTACGATTATCCGCCTGTATGAAGCGACTGACGGAGAAGTGCTTTTCCGCGGAGAAAATGTACATGGCAAGAAAACAAAAGCGCAAATGAAGGAATTCAACCGTAAAATTCAAATGATCTTCCAAGATCCATACGCATCATTGAATCCTCGTATGAAGGTCAGTGACTTGATTGCGGAAGGTATCGATATCCATGGTCTTGCAAAGGACAAGGAAGACCGTATGAATCAAGTTTACCGCCTTCTTGAAACAGTAGGCTTGAACAGAGAGCATGCGAACCGTTATCCGCATGAATTCTCGGGCGGTCAACGTCAGCGTATCGGTATCGCTCGTGCACTTGCGGTTCAGCCAGACTTCATTATTGCCGATGAGCCAATTTCCGCATTGGACGTGTCAATTCAGGCACAGGTTGTTAACTTAATGAAGCAGCTGCAAGAGGAAAAAGGGTTAACTTACTTATTTATTGCCCATGATTTATCAATGGTTAAATATATAAGTGATCGAATTGGGGTAATGTATTTTGGTAAGCTTGTAGAGTTGGCTCCGAGTGAGGAGTTATATGAAAATCCGCTGCATCCTTACACACAATCACTGCTATCGGCTATTCCTCAGCCAGATCCGATTACTGAACGTAAACGTCAACGTAAACCGTATGATCCTGCTGTGCATCAATATGCAGAAGGTGAAGAAGTGAAAATGCGTGAAGTGAAGCCTGGACACTTTGTTTATTGCTCTGAGAAGGAATTCAAACAATACCAGGAACAAATGAAGAAATAAAAAATGGTCAGGTGCTCCCTGACCATTTTCTTATACAAAGAGAAAAGCTATTTCTTCTTGCCGCCTACTGACTTCCAACCGATTTGTGTATTTGTTGTTGCATCCGAAAATTTTGTCTTTTGCTTTCCGCCGAAAATACTGGTGCCAATGAAATTTGTTATAACCCCATTTAAGGCAGTGATGATGATGATTAATGACGCGACAATCATAAAATCAAAAATATATTCAGTCATGGCCACAACTCCTAAATAGTTGGTTTTATATAAATGTATTTTAAATAGATAAATTCTTGCTAAGAAGTTTATAGTCCTGCATTTAGAATGAAAAATTACTTAGGAATGTTCAATCCTTAACGCACAATAATGTGAAAATTAAAATATGTTAAAATCATCTGTTTTGAATGCTTGTACAGCGGGTACATTTTAGTAAGGGAAAATAGAAATTGTCTAAATAATATTATATTAGGATATGGATATTTGATGGTAATTGAGAATGAAGACTGTTTATTATCAGTGGAATTATGTCTGAATTGTGACGTAAAAATCATTTGGAATGCTGAAAAACAGCTGTTAGTGATGTAGAATTTAAGGATTTTTCAATATTTTTTAAAAAAGTTGTTCAATTTGTTACAATATAATGTATAATTAACTGTAGATATTACTTAATTAAAGTAATTTCAATGTAGAATGATTTGTGGATGGGGAATAGTTTTCTCAATAATAGATCTAAGATTCTATAAAGAGGAAGTGGTAAATTTAATGGTCACTTTATATACATCACCAAGCTGTACATCTTGCCGAAAAGCAAAAGCATGGCTTGAAGAGCATAATATACCTTATGTTGAACGAAATATCTTTTCGGAATCTCTTTCTATTGAAGAAATAAAAGAGATTTTACGTATGACTGAAGATGGAACGGACGAAATCATTTCAACAAGATCAAAAACATTCCAAAAGCTGAATGTGAATTTGGAAACGTTACCTTTGCAAAGATTGTACCGTCTTATTAAAGAAAATCCTGGTCTTTTAAGAAGACCGATTATTCTTGATGAGAAAAGATTGCAAGTTGGCTACAATGAAGATGAAATCCGTCGTTTCCTACCTAGGAAAGTACGCACATACCATTTGCGCGAGGCACAGAGATTAGTAAATTAATAAACCTGACTCCTTAGCATGATACTGAACTAAGGCTCTTTTTTGGGTGAACATAGGAAGTGTTTTCATAATCGGGTTTTTATGAGGACACTTTTTTTATTTTATAAAAAATCATCAAAACATTCCGTGAATTTAAGGCCAACACAGAAAATTTCATTATAATTATAGTTAACAGAAGGATGACGGTAACATCTTGCACAATAGCAAGATTTTATGTAAAATTATGTTCAATCTTTTGCTGCATCCAGTAAAGAAGGATCGGTGCCGGTTCCTTAAAACAAGACTGCTGTCTAACCTTACACCTGTCATGCTCGGTCCTAAGCCGCGTGTCTCCTTTTTCATTGATGTGAAATCAAGGCGAAAAGACAAAAATGAAAAAGGACCGGTGCCGGTTTTTCTCATTAGGCATTGGTGGGTTTTTATAATTTTACTGCATTTCATTTTCCTTCTTCACACTTTTATCATAAAATGAAGTAAGGAATTCTAGTGGTTATGTATGATGGATATAGGGTAAAATAAGATATAATGCTAAACTCATTTTTTGGGGGTAATTCCCTTCACACTATATTTGCATAGAAGGGAGAGGGGATTAATGGAAATAGAACGTATTAATGAAAATACGGTAAAATTCTATATTTCTTATTTGGATATTGAAGAAAGAGGTTTTGATCGCGATGAAATTTGGTATAACCGCGATCGTAGCGAAGAATTATTCTGGGAAATGATGGATGAAATTCACCATGAAGAAGAATTTGCTATTGAAGGACCCTTATGGATACAAGTCCAAGCATTGGATAAAGGCCTGGAGATTATGGTCACGAAAGCGCAGTTTGCAAAAGACGGGCAACGGCTTGAAATACCGTTGGGTCAAGACGGAATTCAGGAACTGCCGGTAGATGAAAATTTGGAATCTTTTTTAGATGAGCATTTTCAAGGCAAGACTGATGGTTCAGAAGTTGACGCAATCCATTACAATTTAGACATACTTGAATTTACAATTGTGTTTGATGATTTTGAAGATGTTATTTCCTTAAGCAAGCGAAATGGTTTATATGGGTTCCAATCATCCCTATACTATTTCGAGAAGAAGTACTATTTATATGTCGTATTTAATGAAGAAGAAATTGAAGCGGAAGAGAATGTCGATAATGTTCTAAGCTTGCTCTTGGAATACGGCAATGAATCTTCTGTAACTATTCACCGCCTTCAAGAATACGGGAAAGAAATAGTAAAGGAAGATGTCTTTGAAACTGTTCAAACTTATTTTGCATAAAACTTGCGATCGATTTCTGTTAATTTGGAATCGGTCTTTTTTATTTTATTGAGCCGATTTTTCTTAAAAGATAAAGTTTATATTTTTGAACTTAGATAGCTGTCTAACCTTACACCTGCCATGCTCGGTCCTAAGCCATCCCACTCAAGAAACCAAGACCGGGTTTCTTGGGCGGTTTGTCTTAGTCCTGCCGCATGTCTCCTTTTTCATCGAAGTGAGTCTAAGTAGTATATTCACGATGAAAAAGGATCGGTAACGGTTTTTCTATTTGGAGGGGGAAGGGATGAAAAATACGGTTAAGATCATTATGTTTGTTCTTTTATTGGGCGCAGTTGGATATTTTCTCAGAGACGAAATCCAGCAGAATTATATAAGTCTTTATAGTATTTTGATTACGATGTCCGCTATTATTATCGTATTTATTATATTTTTGGAAAATCGCACACCAAGCCAGACGTTGACGTGGCTTGTTGTATTCAGTGCGTTTCCTTTAATCGGCTTTTTCTTTTATTTTCTGTTCGGACGAAATTATTACAGAGAAAAGTTATACCGTAAGAAGTATTTTTTGGACAAGCAAGTCTTTATAGAAATGGATGCTCCGAGAAGTATGAATGAGAAGCTATGGACAGAAATGAAAGGGCATCAGGAAAATCTTTTTCGTTTAGCGTGGCGAATCGGCAATAGTCCGATATCGGCTGAAACAGAAACATCGATACTGACAAACGGGCAAGAGACTTTTTCGCAGTTGCTCAATCAGTTGAAACAAGCAAAGCATCATATTCATATGGAGTATTATATTATTCGAGATGATTCAATCAGCAATGAAATAAAAAGTATTTTAATTGAGCGGGCTAAGTCAGGCGTTAAAGTGCGTTTCCTTATTGATGCGGTCGGCTCAAGGAAGCTTCCGAAAAAGTATTTACGGGAATTGAAAGAGAATGGTGTTGAAGTGGCGATTTTTGGTCCGGTTAATTTGCCGTTCTTAAATAGTAAGTTGAATTTTCGTAATCATCGAAAGATTGTAGTTATCGATAGTCATGTTGGTTTTGTTGGCGGACTGAATATCGGAGATGAGTATTTAGGTCGTGTTGAAAGCTTCGGATTCTGGCGCGATACACACTTGCTCGTGAAAGGAGAGGCTGTACGGACATTGCAGCTGATTTTTTTACAAGATTGGTATTACAGTACGAATAAAAGTTTTTTATCGGACGATTATTTGCGGATACATGAGCAGGCCATTTCTCCATCTGGCGCTGTGCAAATGGTTGCCGGTGGACCTGATAATGAATATAGTGTCATAAAAAACATTTTCTTCAGCATGATTACATCCGCCCGAAAATCGGTTTGGATAGCCTCCCCATATTTCATTCCTGATGATGATATCTTTCAAGCTATTAAGCTCGCGGCATTAAGCGGCGTTGATGTCAGACTGCTCATCCCGCAAAATCCGGACAAGTGGTTTGTATGGTATGCTTCCCGTTCATACTTCCCGGATTTATTGGAGGCAGGGGTAAAAATTTATCAATACGAACGAGGGTTTATGCATAGCAAAGTTGTCATCGTCGATCATGAGCTTGCTTCCATCGGTACAGCTAATATGGATATGAGAAGCTTTCATTTGAATTTTGAAGTCAATGCCTTTCTGTATAAAACGAATAGCATTCAAAAGCTTGTCAGCGATTATCAAGAGGATTTGCAGTATTCGAATCTGTTATCGTTCGAAAGCTTTAATAAGCGTCACTTTGGCAATCGAGTTTTAGAGTCCACCTGTCGCTTGCTGTCGCCGATGCTTTAGCTTAGGCACAGAATTTCCGAATCGGCATTCTAATTTTTTAGATGCCGATTTTTTTGCTGTTAAAAGGAAAATAGAAGAAGTTGTCGAAATGAAAAAGTATTAAATGAAAGGAGGTTAAGACTTGTGTTAATAGCCAAAGATCAAAAGAATTGCTATGTATCATTGTTGACGTTATCCGATGGAGAGCTGCAGCGATACAGGGAAAAAATTTTATTCTGTCCGTGCTGCTCGGCGCGCGTGTTTTTAAAAGCCGGTAAAATTAAAATGCCGCATTTCGCTCATGTGCCCCATACGGTCTGTCATGCCGCATCAGAAGGAGAAACGGAGGAACATCTTTTAGGAAAGAAATTGCTCTATGAATGGCTAGAAAGACAAGGTTATCAACCTGAACTTGAAAAATATTTTCTGCAAATCAAGCAAAGGGCAGATATTTTTGTTCAGCATGACGGCAAGGATTATGCAATTGAATATCAATGCGCTGTTATTTCTCCTGAAGAAATAAAGAAGCGGACAAAGAGTTATATGTATCATGGCATCACGCCGATTTGGATTTTGAGCAACCGGCATTTGAAATGGAAAAAAAGAAACACCTTTATGCTGTCGGTTTTTCAATGGACAGCAAGCTTCGGAACTGATCTTTTACCTAAATTGATTGCCTTTTCCCCGGAAAAATCGCAAGTGACGATTCTTCATCAATTAACTCCTTTTAGCGAAAGAACTGTATCTGCCTATCCTCAAATTGTTTATCTTCACAAACTGTCTTTTTCAGAACTGATCAATGATCAAGCGGTATATCCGTTTCAAAAGTCTTTCTGGCTGCAAAAGAAACAATCGTGGCGAATGTTTGCAAATAACTATGCTACTGTCAATCAGCCTTTTTTTAGAGCCTTGTATACAGCCGGATTTTCACCTGCAACTATTCCGAATGAATGCGGCATACCTGTTCCTTATATGCACATGTATCAATCAAGTGCTGTACTATGGCAGTTTTTGCTGTTTGACTTGGTGCTCCGCGATAAATGTGTAGGGGATTTTGTCAGACTTAGCGAATGGCGTTCAGCGTTGATTCGTTGTCTGAAGGAAGAAAAAATAATTCTTCGACATCATGCTTGCATAAGGACGAATCCTTTTCTGCCGATGGAACAATATATATGTATGCTTGTTAAAATGAATGTTTTAAAGGTGGCAGAAGGAGGGCATATATATGCGAACCCCATTGAAAAATTCAATTCGGCCTCAACGGAAAAGGAAGAGGAGTTTTATGAAGATGTAAAACGGTTTTATGAGGAGCTGATGGAGAGAGCTAAAGAGAAATTAGATTAAAAACATTTTTTTGAAAAGAATGACAGAAAATTGTTTAACGTGAATAGGAATGTTACTATAATCTTAATCTTACATAAGAAAAGGCACAATATGAATAGAGATGGAGGACTGAGCATGTCTGAATTAAAAAAAACAAAAACGTTGCCTGCGCGCAGCGAAATAAAAGTAGAAGATACTTGGAACCTGGAGGATATTTTTGCGACTGATGAGGCATGGGAGCAGGAATATAATGAAGTGAAGGATTTATTAAAGGATGCGGCAGCGTTCCAAGGAACATTAGGTGAGAGCGCTGATCAGCTGTATCGTTTCCTTCAATATCAAGATAATCTTTCGGAGCGCTTCAGCAAAGTTAATGTGTATGCACATATGAAGCATGACCAAGATACATCGAATTCTTTTTATCAAGGCTTAGATGACCGCGCTAAATCATTGTATGCGCAATTGTTAGGAGCACTTTCTTTCGTGACGCCTGAGCTTCTAAGCATTAATGAAGAAACACTGCAATCTTATTTGGATGAGAATGAAGAATTGAAACTTTATCAGCACTATATCAATCAAATCAACTTGCAAAGACCGCATGTGCTTTCTGAGGCGGAAGAAGCGCTATTGGCGAAAGCATCTGAAGTATTCAATGCATCAAGCAATACATTCGGAATGCTGAACAATGCAGACTTGAAATTCCCGTCTATTATCGATGAGTCTGGTGAAGAAGTAGAAGTGACACACGGACGCTACAGCACATTCCTTGAAAGCAAAGACCGTAGAGTGCGCAAAGATGCATTTGAAGCCGTGTACAGCACATACGGACAGTTTTTAAATACATTCTCAAGTACGCTTGCCGGCACTGTGAAGAAACAAAACTTCAATGCTGACGTCCGACATTTTGACTCGGCAAGACAAGCGGCTTTAAGCGATAATAATATTCCTGAGCAAGTATATGACAACTTGGTGCAAACAGTGAATGATAACTTGCACCTGCTGCACCGCTACACAGACTTGCGTAAAAAAGTGTTAGGTGTCGATGAACTGCACATGTATGATATGTATGCGCCGCTTGTCAAAGAAGTTGATATGAAAGTAACGTATGAAGAAGCGAAGGACTACTTGCTGAAAGGTCTCGCTCCACTTGGAGAAGATTATATTCGCATTTTAAAAGAAGGCTTTGAAAACCGCTGGGTGGACGTTCATGAGAATAAAGGGAAGCGGAGCGGCGCTTATTCATCAGGGACATATGGCACAAATCCGTATATTTTGATGAACTGGCAAGACAATGTTAATAACTTATATACGCTTGGTCATGAGTTCGGCCATTCATTGCACTCGTATTACACAACGCATACGCAACCGCATATTTATGGCGACTACTCGATTTTCGTGGCAGAGGTTGCTTCGACATGTAATGAGAATTTGCTGACAGACTACTTGCTGAATACATTGACAGATGACAAGGAGCGCCTGTACATTTTGAACCACTATTTAGAAGGCTTCCGCGGTACTGTGTTCCGTCAAACGATGTTCGCTGAATTTGAGCAGCTGATTCATACAAAAGCAAAAGAAGGCGTCGCATTAACTGCCGATTATTTAACAGAGGAATATTTTAAATTAAATCAAAAATACTTCGGTCAAAATGTATTTATTGATGAAGAAATCGGCAGAGAGTGGGCAAGAATCCCGCATTTCTACTACAATTTCTATGTGTATCAATATGCGACAGGTTTCAGTGCGGCATCTGCATTAAGCAAAGCAATACTTGAAGAAGGCCAACCAGCAGTTGACCGTTACATTGAATTCTTGAAATCCGGAAGCTCCGACTATCCGATTGAAGTGCTGAAAAAAGCCGGTGTAGACATGACGAAAGCTCAGCCGATTGAAGAAGCACTGAAAGTATTTGAAGAAAAGTTAAACGAAATGGAAAGATTGCTGTCTAAATAAGAAAAATCGTCCAGAGTATGGCCGGTAAAGGTTAGACAATAATATTTATAGAAAAAAAGGTCAGCCTTATTTGTGAAATGTACCCTTTGTAAAGGACATTTATAAAAAAGGACGCTTAGGCTGCTTGATTAAGATGATCTCTGTATTGTACAGGGGTCATCTTATTTAATTTCCATTGATATCT
>NZ_JACXSI010000067.1 GCF_014712675.1 Peribacillus faecalis
ACAGTCGCCTTCGCTTTTCTATTTGGTTAAGTCCTCGTTCGATTAGTATTGGTCAACTCCATGCGTCGCCGCACTTCCATCTCCAACCTATCAACCTGATCATCTTTCAGGGAACTTACTAGCTTGACGCTATGGGAAATCTCATCTTGAGGGGGGCTTCATGCTTAGATGCTTTCAGCACTTATCCCGTCCGCACATAGCTACCCAGCGATGCCTTTGGCAAGACAACTGGTACACCAGAGGTGCGTCCATCCCGGTCCTCTCGTACTAAGGACAGCTCCTCTCAAATTTCCTACGCCCACGACGGATAGGGACCGAACTGTCTCACGACGTTCTGAACCCAGCTCGCGTACCGCTTTAATGGGCGAACAGCCCAACCCTTGGGACCGACTACAGCCCCAGGATGCGATGAGCCGACATCGAGGTGCCAAACCTCCCCGTCGATGTGGACTCTTGGGGGAGATAAGCCTGTTATCCCCGGGGTAGCTTTTATCCGTTGAGCGATGGCCCTTCCATGCGGAACCACCGGATCACTAAGCCCGACTTTCGTCCCTGCTCGACTTGTAGGTCTCGCAGTCAAGCTCCCTTGTGCCTTTACACTCTGCGAATGATTTCCAACCATTCTGAGGGAACCTTTGGGCGCCTCCGTTACATTTTAGGAGGCGACCGCCCCAGTCAAACTGCCCACCTGACACTGTCTCCCACCCCGATGAGGGGTGCGGGTTAGAATTTCAATACAACCAGGGTAGTATCCCACCGACGCCTCCACCGAAGCTAGCGCTCCGGCTTCATAGGCTCCTACCTATCCTGTACAAGCTGTACCAAAATTCAATATCAGGCTGCAGTAAAGCTCCACGGGGTCTTTCCGTCCTGTCGCGGGTAACCTGCATCTTCACAGGTAGTATAATTTCACCGAGTCTCTCGTTGAGACAGTGCCCAGATCGTTACGCCTTTCGTGCGGGTCGGAACTTACCCGACAAGGAATTTCGCTACCTTAGGACCGTTATAGTTACGGCCGCCGTTTACTGGGGCTTCGGTTCAAAGCTTCGTCTTGCGACTAACCTCTCCCCTTAACCTTCCAGCACCGGGCAGGCGTCAGCCCCTATACTTCGCCTTGCGGCTTCGCAGAGACCTGTGTTTTTGCTAAACAGTCGCCTGGGCCTATTCACTGCGGCTCTCTCGGGCTTTAACACCCTACCAGAGCACCCCTTCTCCCGAAGTTACGGGGTCATTTTGCCGAGTTCCTTAACGAGAGTTCTCTCGCACACCTTAGGATTCTCTCCTCGCCTACCTGTGTCGGTTTGCGGTACGGGCACCATTTATCTCGCTAGAAGCTTTTCTTGGCAGTGTGAAATCAGGAACTTCGGTACTAAATTTCCCTCGCTATCACAGCTCAGCCTTCACGGAAACGGGATTTGCCTCGTTTCCAGCCTTACTGCTTAGACGCACATATCCAACAGTGCGCTTACCCTATCCTACTGCGTCCCTCCATTGCTCAAACGATAAAGAGGTGGTACAGGAATATCAACCTGTTATCCATCGCCTACGCTTTTCAGCCTCGGCTTAGGTCCCGACTAACCCTGGGCGGACGAGCCTTCCCCAGGAAACCTTAGGCATTCGGTGGATGGGATTCTCACCCATCTTTCGCTACTCATACTGGCATTCTCACTTCTAAGCGCTCCACCAGTCCTTCCGGTCTGACTTCACCGCCCTTAGAACGCTCTCCTACCACGCATACCATACGGTATGCATCCACAGCTTCGGTGATACGTTTAGCCCCGGTACATTTTCGGCGCAGAGTCACTCGACCAGTGAGCTATTACGCACTCTTTAAATGGTGGCTGCTTCTAAGCCAACATCCTGGTTGTCTAAGCAACTCCACATCCTTTTCCACTTAACGTATACTTTGGGACCTTAGCTGGTGGTCTGGGCTGTTTCCCTCTTGACTACGGATCTTATCACTCGCAGTCTGACTCCCGATGATAAGTCATTGGCATTCGGAGTTTGACTGAATTCGGTAACCCGATGGGGGCCCCTAGTCCAATCAGTGCTCTACCTCCAAGACTCTAACAATCGAGGCTAGCCCTAAAGCTATTTCGGAGAGAACCAGCTATCTCCAGGTTCGATTGGAATTTCTCCGCTACCCACACCTCATCCCCGCACTTTTCAACGTGCGTGGGTTCGGGCCTCCATTCAGTGTTACCTGAACTTCACCCTGGACATGGGTAGATCACCTGGTTTCGGGTCTACGACCACATACTCAAATCGCCCTATTCAGACTCGCTTTCGCTGCGGCTCCGTCTCTTCAACTTAACCTTGCATGTAATCGTAACTCGCCAGTTCATTCTACAAAAGGCACGCCATCACTCATAAATGAGCTCTGACTACTTGTAGGCACACGGTTTCAGGATCTCTTTCACTCCCCTTCCGGGGTGCTTTTCACCTTTCCCTCACGGTACTGGTTCACTATCGGTCACTAGGTAGTATTTAGCCTTGGGAGATGGTCCTCCCGGATTCCGACGGAATTTCACGTGTTCCGCCGTACTCAGGATCCACTCAAGAGGGAACGAAGTTTCAACTACAGGGTTGTTACCTTCTTCGACGGGCCTTTCCATGCCTCTTCGTCTACCTCGTTCCTTTGTAACTCCGTATAGAGTGTCCTACAACCCCAAGAGGCAAGCCTCTTGGTTTGGGCTATCTTCCGTTTCGCTCGCCGCTACTCAGGAAATCGCGTTTGCTTTCTTTTCCTCCGGGTACTTAGATGTTTCAGTTCCCCGGGTCTGCCTTCTCCTGACCTATGTATTCAGTCAGGGATACTGTCCCATTACGGACAGTGGGTTTCCCCATTCGGAAATCTCTGGATCAAAGCTTACTTACAGCTCCCCAAAGCATATCGGTGTTAGTCCCGTCCTTCTTCGGCTCCTAGTGCCAAGGCATCCACCGTGCGCCCTTTCTAACTTAACCTAATCGATTCAAAATGAATCATTGGTA
>NZ_JACXSI010000068.1 GCF_014712675.1 Peribacillus faecalis
TTTTGTGTCATAAAATAACTGAACCGAAGGTTCAGAGTTAAGAAGCTAACCTCTTAGGACTGAATACAAAATTAAAACTGCCCAAACCCGGTGAAGGAGAAGCAAGAAGGTTAAGGGAATGAAACTAACAGTTAGAGATATTCTGTGAAAGTAGCCTTTTGAGTAAAGAACAATGAAATAAGATGGTGAAAATTTCATTGTTTAAATTAAAGTAATAATTTAAACAATGATTGTTGATTATTTTTAGGATTATTTAAGATGTTTTTTATGATGTAATTCCGGGAATTTTTGTTTCTTCCCTTTTTTAGGTTTCGGTTTTGGCCCCTTTTGGTCGAATTGTGCATAATCGTAAACAGCACTACCGACTATTTCTGCTACATCCAGCAATTTTTCTTTACTGATTTTATCAATAGTATCTTCAGGAGTATGATACCAAGGTTCTGTTGGACTATGAATAAAGCTGGCAGATGGTATACCTGCTTCGAAGAATGAAACGTGATCGCTTCTTCCTCCTTCTTGATAAGGAGTTGCTGAACCATTCAAGCGTAAACTAGATGCTTGTGCAAGGTCAGTGACAAAGTTAGCTTTGCCATCCACAGTATTTAAAACCAAATCTCCGGCATCTCTGCTGCCAACCATATCCAGATTAAAATTACCTATAATTCTGTTTAGTGTTTCTTGAGGAAGCGAATTAACATAGTATTCCGATCCAATCAAACCAAGTTCTTCGGCTCCGTATGTCAGGAAGTGAAGTTCTGTATCGGTAGGCAGGTTTTTAAATACGCGTGCAAGTTCAAGAACAACGGCTGTTCCTGAAGCGTTGTCGTTGGCTCCAGGAGCAAGAGCTACTGAATCATGATGTGCACCGATAGCGATTATATTACCTGTATCTTTCTTTTTATTAGTAGGGGCTTTTTTTGCAATAACGTTATGAGAAGTCTGTTCTCCTGTGAATGAACCTTCAACCAATACATTGGCTGTTAGAGCTTGTCCGCCTCCCAGTGCAGCAACTAATGCTTCTCCTTCGGCTTTTGAAATAGAAACAGCAGGGACATAATTATCGTGTGCACTACCTAAAGTTCCATTTAAATCGCCTTCTGCATTGTTATAGATGATAACAGCAAGTGCTCCTTTTTCAGCTGCATTCAACACCTTCTCTTGGAAATTGATGCTACCACGTTGAATAAGAGCAATCTTTCCAGTTAAATCTATATTTTCTAGTTCCGCTTTAGTTCCCAGTCCGGCATACATCAGTTCCCCAGTTACATTTCCATCGATTGTATAGGAGAAGGAGCGAGGCTTTAGTTCACTGGAATACCCTTCGACTGAAAGCTGGACTGTCGAAGGATCTCTATAACCGGTATACGTAAATTCTTGTATTTCTGTCTTATATCCATACGACTCCAGTTGTTTTTTTATATATTGAACTGCTTGATATTCAGCATCTGTTCCAGCAATACGAGGAACTGCTGATAGGTATTCTATATGTTGATATATTCGATTAACATTAATTTTGTTAATTACTTGTTTGTCTGAGTTTGTTATGAGTGAATTATTAGATGTTATGACTGGTTTTGCGGAGGTTGTAGCAACTGGTACAGTTACACTGCTCAAAAGTAATCCTGTTGCGAGGATCGATAGTGGTATCAATTTCTTTTTTCTTTTCATATTATGCCCCCTAATTTTTATTTTATAATTAATTAAGCTAGCTATAATACTAGATTATGATGAATGCTAGTATTAAGAGAAAAAATGCCTGAAATGATTTAGGGATAAAGGTTCAAAAAACTACTATTTTATAGGGAATAGGAATTTAGTAGAAGGTATTTGGTGCTGTTGTCAATCGATCTCATGATATAATTCAATCTAGGGGAAAAGTATTTTTGAAAAAAGTATTGCTTTTTAAATATAAATCATGATATATTAATTGTTGTCCTTAAGAAAAGGTCATTAACTAAAGAAACACTTTAAAAAAAGATTGACAGTGTTTTGATAGAGTGATATATTAATAAAGTTGCTTCTGACAGCAGCGAAAAATTAATTAAAAAAAGTTGTTGACAACGAAATAACAAAATGTTATGATATAAAAGTTGTCACTAACGACAAACGATTGATCTTTGAAAACTAAACAAAACAAAAACGTCAACGTTAATTCTAATAAAACGTTTCGGCATTGGATCGGAACAAAACTTTTTATTTTATGAGCTTTATCAAACACTTTTTGGAGAGTTTGATCCTGGCTCAGGACGAACGCTGGCGGCGTGCCTAATACATGCAAGTCGAGCGGACA
>NZ_JACXSI010000069.1 GCF_014712675.1 Peribacillus faecalis
TATAAGTTACACACCATAGCATTACCATTATGGGTATCTTGGTGGAAAACAAAACCCCGGGAATATATTTTCATCCCCGGGGTGTGAGTGTAAAATCATGAATGTTTCTTATAAAATACATCTTAAGCCGTATGACCAAACTGCTGAACTCATCCATTATAAGATTATCTGTCGAAAATCATTTTGATTGTAACTTTTTCAAGTAAATATACGACTAATTTATAGTGGAGAAGGAGGATGTGGTTATGAACTCCGAATTCCGGCAGCTTTATGAGAAATATCATCAAGATTTATTTCAATTTTTATTTTATATGGTTAAAAACAGAGAAACTGCTGAAGATTTAATACAGGAAGTTTATATTAAAGTCCTAAATAATTATAAGAAGTTTGAAGGGAAAAGCAGCGAGAAGACATGGCTTTATTCAATTGCGCGAAACACGGCTATTGACTATTTCCGTAAACAAAAGAATTGGAAGAAACGGCTTTTTTCGAATTTTGATTGGGGCAGAGAGACAATCAAGGATGAAACTCCTTTGCCTGAGGAAATAGCAATTTTGCATGATGATATCAAAACATTATATAAAAGCTTGGATCGCTGTAGTGTAGACCAAAAGTCTGCATTGATTTTGCGTTATGTGCAGTCGCTTTCGATCGCTGAGACAGCTGAGGTTTTAGGTTGGACTGAAAGCAAGGTGAAAACGACACAGCATCGGGCGCTAAAAGTTCTAAAAGATATGCTGGAAAGTGAGGATGAAATTAGGAGGTGGGAAGATGAACGAATCAATGCGGGAAATCGATAGAGTTGAATCTGCATTGAAAAGTTTACCGAAGATTTACGATCAGCGGAGCGATCAAGCCGTTTTCTTAAGATTGAATGAAGCGATGGATTCTCAGACTAAAAAGCAAAATCAATTCCGTTATATCCTTGTTTCAGCAGTAACTATTATGATTTTTACGCTTCTTACCTCCGTTATTTTTCTTGAAAATCGGTTTGACGTTAAGCAATCAACTGTTTCGCAAAAAGATGAGATGAAAGTACAAGAAACGGCTTTACGGGATAAGGATTATACAGATTCGAACTATACTGTTTCTTCTCAAAATAAAGTATCTAAATTGCCGCTTCATGATGAACTTTTTGGTTCTGTGACGAAATATGCCGATATTTCCGCAGCCCTAAATTCGATAAGACAGGTTGAAGCTTCTTCAGGGGATCCGGTTCCTTACATAGCCAGTACGGATTCTGTTCAATTTGAGAAAATAGAAGAGCATAATGGACAATTATTGCTTACATTTACGGATGACACGGTTTTGGAGAATAACAGGCAGTATGAAATGCTGATTTCAGAAATCCTTGTGACAGCAGAGGACTTTGACTTTCAGACAGTACGTTTTCAAAACAGTGATGTAGACGTTGTCGGTTCATATGATCTAAAGGGAGCGATAGCAGTACCCGATACTCCGGAGCGTGATATATCTGAATAGAATGAGCTTTGAACAAACAGAAAGGTTTGGTTCGAAGCTTTTTTTATTGAGGTGACGAATACTTTCCGAAATGATTACAAACTCTAGTATACGTGTGATTGATTTTGCAACATTGTAAAGTGATCAGGTAAGGTTCTATTGAAACTCTTGCCGACATACACTATACACTATGAAGAAACTATTGTCGGAGGACAGAAAGAATGTTGGATTATGGTAGAAGGCTGCTGGTGGTAGCGGTTCTGGCATTATTTATCAGCCTACTATTTATAGGGGCTGCAACTAGTAGAGCTGATAGTTTAAATGAACAAGAATGGATATGGCCGACGACCGGAGAAATCAGCGATTATTTTGGTACGAGAGCAGGAAAGCATAAGGGAATTGACATAGCCGGAAGTGAAGATGCTGATGTGCATGCAGTCAGTGACGGGGTAGTCAGCAAGTCGTATTATTCAGATTCTTATGGGAATGTCGTTTTTGTAGAACATCCGCTCGAAGGTTATGAGACTGTCTATGCTCATTTGAACGAAAGGACTGTTCGTGAGGGTGAATACGTGGAGAAAGGTCAAATAATCGGGAAAATGGGAAATACAGGCCGTTCTAGCGGTGTACACTTACACTTCGAGGTGCATCAATCGGAGTGGACAGCTGAGAAGGAGAACGCGCTTGATCCGCTCATTGTTTTTGCTGATATGAAAAAGGAAACAATTGAGGTAAGTGCGCATGAACAGAATCATATAGCTGCAGAACAGCAAAAACATATCGTGAAGAAAGGCGAAACATTATGGAGTATTAGCGACCATTATGGTGTTCCGGTGAAAACGTTGTTAGTGCTTAATAATATTAGCGATCCGAGCCGTATATTTGAAGGACAAGTTATCCAAATCAAAACAAACGGATAATGGTAAGGCCGTCACAGCTCCTTATTGGTGTGCTGTATGGGTAGACAGCTATCCGCATTCAGAACTATATACTTCATAACAAGAAATAAGAGGATGTCAAAAGACACCCCCTTAGCAAATAAGTGTTATAAAGAAATACGATGTAATTGGCAAATGTCTTCCATTTCAAGCATTTTGTTATACATATCGTCGCAAAGCGGCTTATCGAAAGAAAGCACCATAATCGCTTCCCCGCCGGCTTCTTTACGGCCAACTTGCATCGTTGCAATGTTAATGTTGTTATCGCCAAGGATTTTACCGACGCGACCGATAACACCCGGTTTATCGGAATGTTGAATGTACAGTAAGTTGCCGGCAGGAACGAAATCAATTGAGAACTCGTTCAAGCTTACGATACGAGGTCCGTACTGGTCGATATATGTTCCTTTGACATCCAATTGGCGGTTGTCGCCTTTGATTGTTACAGAGATTAAGTTGTTATAACCTAAAGCATTTTGTGAAATTTTCTCTCCGACTGTAATGCCTCGCTCTTTCGCAACAAGCATTGCGTTTACTTCGTTTACAGCCACATCAACTCTTGATTGGAAGAATCCTGATAAAATGCTCTTTGACAAGATGCTTGTATCGAAATCAAGAACAGAGCCGGCGTAAGTCACTGAAATCTCACGAACACCTTCCTGCAGGCATTGAGAAGTAATGCTTCCAAGCTGTTTAGCCAAGCTGTAGAATGGCTGAATCTTTTCGAATACTTCCTTCGAGATAGCAGGAAGGTTGATTGAATTTGAAACCGGGTTACCGTTCAAGAATGTCAGCACTTCTTGTGCAACTTGAGTCGCTACGTTTAATTGCGCTTCCTTCGTTGATGCGCCTAAATGCGGTGTTGCGATAACGGAATCAAGCTCAAGCAGTTTGTTGTTTACTGCAGGCTCTTCAACGAATACGTCAAGGGCAGCGCCGGCTACATGACCTTCAAGGATAGATTCATATAGCGCATCCTCATCAATAATTCCGCCGCGTGCGCAGTTTAACAGATAAACACCTTTTTTAGTTTTTGAAAGGCGTTCTTTATTCAGCAATCCTTTTGTTTCTTTTGTTAATGGTGTATGAACAGTAATAATATCGGCCTGTGGAATTAACTCGTCCAACGGCATAGCTGCAATGTTAAGCTGTTTTGCTCTTTCGGCAGTTAAGAAAGGATCGAAAGCGATAACAGTCATGCCGAAAGCTTTAGCTCGTTTCGTCAATTCAGCTCCGATACGTCCCATTCCGACAATACCCAGTGTTTTGCCGTTCAATTCTGTTCCTGTAAATGAGTTGCGTTTCCACTCTCCATTTTTTAAGGAAGCATAAGCTTGAGGAATGTGGCGCATTAAGGAAGCCATCATAGCGAAAGTATGCTCAGCTGTAGAAATGGTATTGCCGTCCGGAGCGTTAACAACAACAATTCCTCGTTTTGTCGCAGCAGGAATTTCTACGTTATCAACTCCTACCCCGGCGCGAGCGATGATTTTCAGATTAGGCATTTTATTCATGAGCTCTTCTGTCACTTTTGTTGCGCTTCTTACTAAAATCGCATCTATTTCGTGCAATCTGTCAGCTGCTTCTTCAACCGTTTCTTGAATTAATTCGATGCCGGTAGCTTGAAGAAGTGGAGTAAGTCCCTCAGGTTTAATAGCATCAGCCACTAGTATTTTGTACACTGATAACACCATCCTAAAATTATTTAATATTTTAATATTTTAATATTTCAATAAAATTAATTCTACAAAATATACTGAAAACTGTCAATTTTCTCAGAATTATTATTCCATATATTGATGCAATTTTAAGGATTGTATTTTTATTTGTAATAAGTTAGAATTAAGTTAATAGATGATTCAACTGAAAAAATGAATAATGGTTCATTTTTGGTTGTACACCATCTATAACAAATTAATAAGATCTACTTTCGGGGCAGGGTGAAATTCCCGACCGGCGGTGTTGAAGTTTAATCTTCTAAGCCCGTGACCTATATTTTTCTTCGGAAGAATATAGCTGATTTGGTGAGACTCCAAAGCCGACAGTATAGTCTGGATGGGAGAAGGTGGAGGTTCGGACGTTTTGACTTGTTTGAAAAAACGAACATCAAACGTTTATTTAACCTTGGAAATTTTCTCCCTTTAGCATATATGTGCTAAAGGGTTTTGTATTTTTAAGGTTGCAGCTTTGATTAATGATAGCGAAAATTAAAGATTTTTTGGTGTATGCATTTTTACTTGCATCAAATAAGGCGATGCTTTATTTTTCAAAGCAGCTCTCTTGAAAATGCAATGATTCCATTGGTTAGAGCCTATCCTCTTTTCGGAATAGATCAGAAAAGAAGGAGAGACAGTTCAATGGTAAAAGATCAAAAGTTAAGAAGGTTTGTCGCAATCGGGATGTTCAGTAGTATTTCGTACATTTTAATGCTGCTCAATTTTCCTCTGCCGGGTTTTCCGGCATGGCTGAATATTGATTTCAGTGAAGTGCCGGCTCTCGTAGCTACAATTATTTATGGACCGGTGTCAGGAATCGTTGTTGTCTTAATCAAAAATATTTTAGATTGGTTTATGACAGGGAGCGAGACAGGTATTCCAATCGGACACATTGCGAATTTAGTTGCAGCGATATCGTATATTTTACCGACATATCTTATTTACAAAAAAATCAGCTCGAAAAAAGGGTTGATTGTCGGATTAATTGCTTCTACTATTACAATGGCGGTTGTGATGTCATTCATGAACTATTATTTCATTTTGCCGGCCTATTCGGTTCTTGCAAATTGGGGAGCAATGTCGGCAGCAGAAACAAGAGCAATTGTGACTTCAGCAATTTTGCCGTTTAATCTAATAAAAGGGGTCGTTGTAACAGCGGTGTTCTTATTGCTGTTCAGCAAGCTGCAGGTTTGGATTAACAAAGTTGCGCCTGCGAAAGTCTAGAAAACCGTTACCGGTTCTTTTCTATTTTTGATTTCACCCCCTTGATACCACTTCGATGGAAAAGGAGACATGTGGGAACCGAAATGCGGAAGCGGCCCGATCAGCATAAGACGGATTATGCAGGAAATTGACAAATTTCAAGAGTGTTACGTCCGCATGTCTTCGCCGATATGCCCTACATCCTGTATGCCTCCAAGCATGTCAGGTATAAGGTTAGACAACCATCTAATTTTTAGTCTTATATATAAAAAAGGCGGAAAGCTCAAGAGCTTTCCGCTTTTATTTATGAAGAAAACAGATACAGTTGAATCAGTCTGCTTCCTTAATTCTTGAACAACTATTCGAATTTTAATGCGTCTCCATCAAATGGTTCTTCAGAAATTTTGATGGATTCTGTAGGACAGCCTTCAAATGCATCCATCATATCGTCTTCTAATACTTCAGGAATTTCAACAATTCCTTGGTTATCGTCAAGAGTTACGAATGCAATGCCTTCATCATCGTAATCATAGATATCAGGTGCTGCAGCGCCGCAAGCTCCGCATGCGATACATGTATCTTTGTCTACAATCGTGTATTTAGCCATTACTATAACCTCCCCTTTTATGATATGTACAATTAATAGATTTTATCCGTATAGTAAAACCTATTACTAAATCTTATTGTATATGGCACACATTAACTTTTCAATAGCTTTACTTGGTTATTCCGTACCTTTATGCAATTAAATTGAGATATCCATTGTAAACCATTCCGATAGAGAAAGTCCAAGAAAAAGTGAATCCTTGTTTATATAATGTTTTACAGCAAAATGTGATAAATTCTGATAAAATATATTGTAGGAATTTGATGAATGATAAGGTTGGAATGAATATGATCGATTCGTATTTAGAAAGTCTTATTTTAGAGTGTTTAATGCGCATAAAAGGCGAACGAACTGTTTATTCAGTTTTCCACTTAATAACCGGGAAGAAATCTTCGCAAACAATACAAGATGGTCATTTATTTGGAGTGACCCCGTACTACCGGACATACACCTCCCTGACGCGTGAAGACTATAATCGAATCATCGCTTCTTTGCAAGAGAAGGGTCTGCTTATTGTGACACAAGAAAATGGAGAATACGAACTATTGAGCCGATCTTCGGAAGTGCTGCGTCAATATCGGACCGTTCTCCCGCTTGTAAAGCATATTAACGGATTGTTGTTTCATGGCAAGGATCAGGAGTTTTGGAAACGATTTTCCTTGATTTTTCAAGTTTTATCGCAAAATGTCCACGGCAACAATAAATACTTTACTGTTCAACGAGAAAAAGACATCCAAATATGGGTTAAAGCATTTTTGTATCGGCAGAAAGATTGGAAAGCATTATCTGTATCACTTTATGCAGAAATACAAAATATGTTATCAGCATTTTCAAAGATGCACGGAGAGGTTATTCTCCTAAAGTTATCGGGATATCATCGGGTCGGCTACAGCAATGGGCAAATCGCCAATATGCTGCAGGTTGATGAAACATATGTGCACTATTTATTTCTTGATGTTCTGCATAAAATGCTTGAACAGGCAAGTACCGGATCTGTGCCAATTTTGGCATCAATTAGTGAAATGCAAGAAAAAACGAATCAATTGCCATTAACGCGAAGCACATTGACTACTTTAAGTTATTTGAAGCGTGGCTATACAATTGAGGAAATTGCTCATGCACGAGGACTGAAGGCTAATACGATCGAGGATCATATAGTCGAAATGGTGTTCCATGGAGAAAATATTGATATCTCTTCGATTATATCAGAAGAACAAATAAGAATTATTTTGGACACTGCTGATCAAATGCAAACAAGGCAATTAAGAATGCTTAAGCAAGCACTGCCTGATTCCATCAGCTACTTTTTGATTCGTTTGGCCTTAGCGAGAGGGGAGGGGCGGCATTGACATTAGAAGAAGCACTTTATCGCTATTTTGGCTATCAATCCTTTCGACATGGACAAAAAGAAACAATTAAAGCTGTTCTGGATGGGAAAGATACACTTGCCATGCTGGCAACCGGAACCGGCAAGTCAATTTGCTATCAGCTCCCGACTTATTTACGAAAAAAGCCGACAGTCATTGTATCGCCGCTCGTATCGCTCATGCAAGATCAAGTCGAGCAATTGAAGGTCAATGGTGAAAAGAGGGTCATCGCTTTAAATTCTTTCTTGTCTGTACAAGAGAAGAGTGACGTTTTAAAGGCTTTAAATCAATATATGTTCATTTTTATGTCACCGGAAATGCTGGTGCTTCCCCATGTGCTCCGTGAGCTCGAAAGGTTGGATATCGGATTGTTTGTTGTAGATGAGGCGCACTGTATTTCTCAATGGGGCTTTGATTTTCGGCCGGATTACATGCATCTTGGAGAAGTAAGAAAGCAGCTGAACAACCCGGTCACACTAGCTTTAACAGCTACTGCGACCGAGGAAGTAAGAGCGGATATTAAGCGCTTCCTTCTTCTGGAAAAATGCTATGAAATCATTACAACGGTGGATCGCAGTAATATCGGTCTTTTTATTGAAAAGCACGAATCTTATGCTGATAAAGAAGCAAGGCTTATTGATTTAGTGAAGAAACTGCAGAAACCGGGCATTATTTATTTTTCAAGTAAAAGAACAGCAGAACATATACAAGCTGTAATGAGAGAAAACGGAATAGAAGGAACGGCCGTTTATCATGCTGGGTTAGATGTTGAACAACGGGTTCTCATCCAGCAGCAGTTTCTTCGAAATCAATTGCAGGTTATTTGTGCTACGAGTGCTTTTGGTATGGGAATCAATAAGGAAAATGTCCGTTTTGTCATTCACTTTCATTTACCGTCAAGCATGGAATCATATTTGCAGGAAATCGGCAGAGCGGGACGGGATGGCAAACAAAGTGCCGCGATTTTGCTTTATAGCCATGGGGATGAGGAATTGCCCCAATTCTTACTGAATAGTGAGTATTTGCATGAAGACCAAATTGAAAGCTTAACAGAAATATTGGCTCAATCAAAGACGGAAGCTGATGAGATGTTCATGAAGCGGATGATTGCAGACGGTGCTCGGGAAATCGGAATTACCGAAACGCAGGAGAAGCTGTTCAGACATTTTATGCAGCAAAAAGAATGGTCTTTGGATAGAAGAAAAGCACTGTTTATAAAACATCAACAAGAGTCTGCGCGAAAAAAACAGATAAAATGGCAATCATTTTATCATTGGGTTTTTCAAAAGGAATGTTATCGTGACGGGATTCGCCGTTACTTTTCTGAAACACCGGGTAAGCATCCGGCTCTTTGCTGCAGCAACTGCCATTCCAGTTTGGAAGACTGCTATCAGAAGGATGATTCGGTTAAAGAATATAACGAAATGATGGCTCGCTTAAGCTGGCAAGAAGAGCTGGCGAAATTTTTATTACCGGAAGAAGAGATGTGAGATGAAGAATAAGCAGGCAGAATTGTTGAAGAATATTTCAGATGAAACGCTGATTTTAAATGTTTGGCTGACGCAAGGGATTGTTATTTTCGCAACCTTTATTTTAGGGTTGTTTTTATTCGACGATTGGGTATCTTTTGGCGCATTGTTTCAATGGGATGATGTGCGGATTTTGACAATTGGGGTAACGACGGGAATTGGCATTGTTTTGCTGGATTTGCTTTTGATGAAATGGCTTCCTGCATCATTTTATGATGATGGCGGTATTAATCAACGTATTTTCCGGAGCATTTCGATTCCTCATGTCGTTATTTTATCTCTCGTAGTTGCATTTTGTGAAGAATTGCTGTTCAGAGGTGTTATTCAAACCAATACAAATTTATGGATTGCCAGTCTTATTTTTGCCTTAGTGCATTACCGTTACTTGTTTAATTTGTTTCTGTTTTGCAATGTAACGGTGTTGAGTTTTTTGATCGGTTTATTATACGACTATACAGAGAACTTGTTAGTCACAATAACTGCTCATTTTATCATTGATTGTCTTTTAGGCATTTATATGAATACATATCGAAAACATACTAGGAGTGAATGTGTATGAAAGAGGTACATAAAGAAAATGAAACATTAAATGAAGAGCTGTCTGAAGTTGACGGAAGTGAGGAGTTCAGCACTGCCAATTTGCCGTCAAGAAAAGAAATTCACGGTAAAAAGAAACAAAAAACAAAAGTGAAAATAAAATTTCCGTTTGTTAAAATGCTAGCTTTATTTTTTGTTATTATACTAGGGACTGTTTGGGTAGTAGCCACGCAAATGACGAAAGATAGCGATTCTGCAAAATCTTCCTCGGAGAAAGAGTCGGAATACGAAGAATCAATCGGAGAGATTAGCGGCTTTGATGATGAAGAGGAAGAAAAAGAAAATGAGGAAGCAGCCGTTAAAGAGGAAGCTACTGAAGAAACAAAAGAAGCTGACACAGATACAGAGCAACAAGAGTCTGTTGAAGAAGAGAAGGTAACAGAGGAAACGAAAGTAACAACTACAGAAACAGCCGGAACTGCTGACAGCAAAGAACAAACCACAAATAGTAAAGAAGAAACTGAATCTGTGCCAACTGTAAATAATAGTGTGACAGAACATGTAGTTCAGTCTAATGAAAACTTGTTCCGCATTGCGTTAAAGTACTACTCTTCTGCTGAAGGTGTGGAAATCATTAAGCGATATAACGGTTTGAGCAGTAATGAAATCACTGTCGGACAAGTATTGAAAATTCCGCCAAGATAAATTAATAGAAATATAGTTCTTATATGAGCCGGCCTTTCATACACTTTTATGGACAAGAGATAGGGGTGAATGAAAATGGATCCGGTTATCATTCAGCTAGATGATAATTTGACTGATCAGGCGACGAAACGTATGCTGCAAAATGTTGTGGACAGAAAGAGAAAATTTGAAGCGCTGAAGAAAAAGCATTATTGGACAACAATTGCTGCATTGGCGCTCGGTTTCTTCTTGCTCGTTTATGTCTACTATTTTTATATCGAGCCGTACTCCTATTCTTTGTTTGATGTGCTAATGAAGTTTGTTGCGGATACGAAATCATTTATATATTGTGCGGCTGCAATAGGCGCCTACGGTTATATGCTTATTTTAAAAAAAGAATTAGACAAGGCTGAAAAGGAATTTCATGCTCTGCGCTGTGAAATCGTCGATCGCAGTAAAGATTTATGGAAGCAAGAAAATGCCTGGAAAGTAAGGCATCATATATTCGATATTATGAAAAGGGAATATGATATAAATTTGTATCATGAAAATAAATGAAGCTCCGAGCTGTGAAAAAGGATATAAACAAATCCTTTTCGCAGCTCTTTTCTTTTTAGCACTAATCTTGAAACGTTTACTAGGCAGGCTTTATAATGAAGTGTAATTTAGAATTTGTGGTATGCTAATCGTATATTGGACTATATTCATTAAGTTAGGAGTTTCTATGCTTAGTATTATATTGGGGTTCCTTTTACTGGCCGTGCTGTTGTTGTTTTATATGTGGAAGTTGGCGAGACAAAATAATGTATTAGAGCATCATCTCGCATTTCGGAATTTTCCGAAAAGTTTTGGTGAAGTGAAGATTTTTTTTATTTCAGATATACACAAACGAATAGTTGATCAAACGATAATAAATAAAGTCAGAGGTAAGACGGACATCGTTATTATCGGCGGGGATTTGTTGGAAATTGGCGTGCCTTTATCCCGCGCTGAAGATAATGTAAGGAAGTTAAAGGAGCTTGGTCCGGTTTATTTTGTTTGGGGTAATAATGATTATGAAGTTGATTATCATGAGCTTGATGCACTTTTATTAAGTATGGGTGTCAGAATTTTAGATAATACAGCGGTTTTGTTTCAATCGCAATCCGGAGATAAGCTTTCTCTCATGGGTGTAGATTATATTGAGTGGGGAAGGGCTGACTTGAATCAAGCTCTTGCGGATAGTGAAGAGGATTCCTTTAAAATTCTCATCAGCCACTGCCCGCGTATCATGAATCGTGTGAAAGAAGAGCACCATATCTCGCTAGTGTTAAGCGGACATACACATGGCGGGCAAATTCGTCTGTTCGGCATCGGAAAATACAAAATCGGAGGCTTTTTTCGAAAAGGAGATACACAAGTATTGACAAGTAATGGCTATGGAACAAGTTTGCTGCCGTTGCGCTTAGGGGCGAAGTCGGAAACGCATTTGATTTATCTGACTCACGGGAAAGAAGATAAAATTTTGAACGAAAGGAACCTGTAATGGTACTTTTTTTTTGAAGATAAAAAGCTTATGTTTCTGTACTTTGATAGCTGTCTAACCTTACACCTGCCATGCTCGGTCCTAAGCTGCCTCCCACAAGAAACCAAAGGCGGGTTTCTTGTGGGATTCCTCTTAGTCCTCCCGCATGGCTCTTTTTTCATCGAGGTGAATACAAGTAGCATATTCATGATGAAAAAGGACCGGTGACGGTTTTTCTTTTTCACAAGATAAGAAACTTTTCATATTATACAGAAACTGTGGTCTATGTTTTCAAATTAGGAGGATATGTTGTGAGACTTGAAAGAGTGGATGATTGTACATTGAAAATTTTTTTGACATTTGATGATTTGCTCGAAAAAGGCTTATCTGTTACTGATATAACGACAAGTAATGATGATGCGCAAAATATCATTCATGAAATGATTGAATGGGCCAGCGAAGAGACAGGTTTTCCGTTAGTTGGCGCTGTTGAAATGGAGATATACTCACAATTCACGCAAGGCCTTGTCATTTTAATTAAAACAAATGAAGATTGGTTTTATGATGAGAATGAAAGGGTAGCCGACTGTATGAAAATGCATGATGAAAAGAAATTGATTTACCGTTTCGCCTGTATTGAACATGTGCTGTCGCTCTTTCGTGTTATTACAAACAAACAGATTGCTTTAAAAAGTTCGCTGCTGTATTATGATGACTTTTATTATGTTATTTTTGAAGAAATTACGGGAAAAGAAAGATATGACCTTGGTGCAATTGCCGCTGAATATGGAGAAGCCAGCTCACTTTCATTTCATCAAATTGATGAATACGGATCGCAGCTCATTAGAGAAAATGCAATTGAACAGATGAATCTATATTTTAAAAAGTAGGCTATTTCATCCTGAATATAGCTGTTTAAAAAAGGTATTGTGCTGCAATATAGTAAATTATCGGATAACCCCTATAAGGATTATATTTTTAAAATAAAGTTATATCAGAATATAAATTAAATTCCTTTAATTAAACTACCACAAGGTGTATACTAACACTGAATGAATTTATTATCTTACTAACATATGACTTTCTAGGAGGTCCCTAAATGGTTGCCGAAACTGGTGCTGAACAAAACAATAAAAAAACAAACGACGTGTTATCTTCAACTCAAACAGTTATTCATAAAGCTTTAGAAAAACTAGGTTATCCGGAAGAAGTATATGAACTGTTGAAAGAGCCTTTACGAATGCTGACTGTTAAAATCCCTGTCAAAATGGATGACGGAAAAGTAAAAGTTTTCACGGGATATCGCGCTCAGCATAACGATGCTGTAGGTCCTACAAAGGGCGGAATTCGTTTTCATCCAGCGGTAACAGAACGTGAGGTAAAAGCGCTTTCTATATGGATGAGCTTGAAGTGCGGAATTGTCGATTTGCCTTATGGCGGAGGTAAAGGCGGTATTATTTGCGACCCTCGTAATATGTCTTTCGGAGAATTAGAGCGATTGAGCAGAGGGTATGTACGAGCTATTAGCCAAATAGTCGGACCGACTAAGGATATTCCTGCACCGGATGTGTTTACAAATTCGCAAATTATGGCTTGGATGATGGATGAATATAGCCGTATGGACGAATTCAACTCACCTGGCTTTATCACCGGTAAGCCGCTTGTGCTTGGAGGATCTCATGGTCGTGAATCTGCAACGGCTAAAGGGGTTACGATTTGTATTCGTGAAGCAGCCAAGAAAAGAGGCATCGAAATTGAGGGTGCTTCAGTAGTTGTTCAAGGGTTCGGTAATGCCGGAAGCTTTTTGGCAAAATTCATGCATGATGCAGGTGCGAAAGTAGTCGGTATTTCCGATGCATATGGTGCGCTATACGATCCGAATGGTTTAGATATCGATTATTTGCTGGACCGACGCGATAGCTTCGGAACAGTGACGAATCTTTTCAATAATACATTAACAAATAAAGAGTTGTTGGAGTTGGAATGTGATATTCTAGTTCCTGCGGCTATTGAAAACCAAATTACTGCTGAGAATGCCTACGACATTAAAGCGAAAATCGTAGTAGAGGCAGCAAATGGTCCGACTACCCTGGAAGCAACTCAAATATTGACAGAACGCGGCATTTTGCTTGTGCCTGATGTTTTAGCTTCTTCAGGCGGTGTAACAGTGTCTTATTTTGAATGGGTTCAAAACAACCAAGGATATTACTGGAGTGAAGAAGAGGTTGAAGAGAAGCTGGAAAAGATTTTAGTAAAAGCATTCGATACAATCTACACAACTTCACAAAACAGAAGAGTGGACATGCGATTAGCGGCCTACATGGTCGGTGTTCGTAAAATGGCTGAGGCTTCCCGCTTCCGCGGCTGGATTTAGCATTTTGTCACAAACACCTGGAAATAAAACTTCTATCCTTCATGATAGGAGTTTTATTTATTTATGTAATTTTCTTCTGAATAAGCAGAAGCTATAAAGATAATAACGGATAAAGGAGAGTAGTTACGTATGATTACGAAAGAAGCGATAATAGTCGGGGGCGGACCATGCGGACTTGCTGCAGCGATTGCTCTTGGGCAAAAAGGATTAAATCCTGTCGTAATTGAAAAAGGGAATGTTGTTAATTCATTATATAATTACCCTACACACCAAACATTCTTCAGTTCAAGCGATAAACTGGAGATTGGTGATGTGGCTTTTATTACAGAAAACAGAAAGCCGGTAAGAAATCAGGCATTGGCTTATTATCGGGAAGTGGTGCTTCGAAAAAATATTGAAGTGCAAGCTTTTGAGCGAGTCGAGAAAGTGGAGAAAAACGAGTCTGGCCATTTCATTGTAACGACATCGAAAGCCGTATATTCTACGCAGTTTGTTGTCATTGCCACGGGCTATTATGATCAGCCGAATTATATGCATGTTCCCGGAGAAAATCTTCCTCATGTATTCCATTACTTCAAAGAGGCGCACCCGTATTTTGATTGTGACGTGACAGTGATTGGGGGCAAAAATTCAAGCGTTGATGCGGCGCTGGAGCTAGTCAAAGCCGGTGCGCGAGTGACTGTTCTGTATCGGGGCAAACAATATTCCTCAAGCGTAAAACCTTGGATTTTGCCGGAATTTGATGCACTTGTCAGAAAGGGTACCATTCAAATGGAGTTTAATGCGGAGATCGACAATATAACTGAACAGTATGTGGGGTATACGGTTGATGGTACATATAAGAAGAGTGTGAAAGCAGATTTTGTTTTTGCGATGACAGGCTACCATCCAGATCATCATTTTCTTCAAAAAATGGGCGTAGACATCAATGACGAGTCAGGATGTCCTGCCTATAATCCGGAAACGATGGAAACGAATGTAGAAGGATTATTCATTGCCGGAGTGATCGCAGCGGGCAATAATGCAAACGAAATATTTATCGAGAACGGACGATTTCATGGCGGATTGATTGCTGATTGTATAGAGGCGAGAATGAATCGGCAAAAGTGACGCTATTTAAAAGAAAGGAGCATCCGTAAAATGCTTTGGATGCTCCAAAATTATGTTTAATGCTACACGAAATTATTGTATGATAGTGAACGATGAGGTGAGAAAACGAATGAAAAAAGTTACACTTATTACTACTGGCGGAACAATTGCCAGTAAAGAGATAAAAGCCGGCCTATTGGACTCGGGCGCTATCAGCGGTTCGGAGTTGGCATCATTATGCGAGTTGCCGGCCGGTTATGAACTAAAGATTATTGATATTATGCAGCGTCCTTCAATGCACATTGACTTTGATGCGATGAATTTAATCAGACAGGCAATTGAGACTGAGCTACAGGATGAAACTGTCGACGGCATCGTAGTTACACACGGTACAGACAGTTTAGAAGAAACAGCTTATTTCCTTGACATTACAGTCAATGATCACCGTCCTATTGTTGTAACCGGATCACAACGCTCTCCAGCTGAAGTAGGTACAGATGTATTTTCAAATTTGAAAAATTCTATTTATGCGGCATGCAGCCCTTTGCTGCATGATATCGGGGTAGTTGTTGTATTTAATGAACGAATCTATTCTGCAAAATATGTGAAAAAAGTTCATGCATCCAATCTTCAAGGGTTTGAATCGTTCGGGTATGGCTATTTAGGAATTATAGATAATGACGTTGTAAGCATTTATCAGAAGCCGGTCAGAAAAGAACACTTCCGATTAGTTACTGACCTGCCTCGGGTTGAGATCATTAAATGCTATACAGGTTGTGACGGTCTTTTTGTCCAAGCTGCAATCGATGCAGGTGTTAAAGGCATCGTGCTGGAAGGGGTCGGCCGCGGTCAAGTGACTCCGATGATGGTAGAGTCCATTCAAAAAGCAATAGATGAAAAAATTACCTTAATCATGACGACAAGCGCTGAAGAAGGAAAAGTCTATCCTGCATACGGATATAAAGGCAGTGCCTATGATTTACAAGTAAGAGGCGTTATTTTAGGTGAAGATTACGACAGTAAAAAAGCGAGAATAAAACTGGCAGTATTGCTTGCTTCTAAAGAAGAAGTAAGTCGGGAAGATTTCACCTATTAATTTCCTGTTTTTTACGTTAATATAATAAAGTGAGACAAATTTCTCGTAAGCGGGCTGTTTATCATTTATACTCTCTTTTTTATAAGATAGGAACTAACAACTTGTACATGATACGATGAAAGAAACGATGAAGAAATGGGGTCAGCGCGTATGCTGGTCATTATTACGGCAGGTCTAGCACCTGGTCTGGCTTTATTGAGTTATTTTTATTTAAAGGATCAGCATGGAACAGAGCCCCTTTCAACTGTTTTTAAGGTGTTTTTAATGGGGGCTTTCCTTGTTTTGCCTTTGATGTTTATTCAATATGTCGTACAAGCGGAGAACCTGGTCAGCAGTGATTTCATTAATTCCTTTATTTTTATTGGGCTTTTGGAAGAATTTTTTAAGTGGTTTATTTTGATTTATACCATTTATCCACACGTTGCTTTTGACGAGCCTTATGATGGAATTGTGTATGGATCGGCTGTTTCACTTGGTTTTGCTTCGGTGGAAAATATATTATATTTAATTGCAAACGGGGTTGAATTTGCTCTAAGCAGAGCGTTACTACCGGTTTCCAGTCACGCTTTGTTTGGCGTTATCATGGGATTTTATTTAGGCAAAGGTAAATTCTCAAGTGCTAATAAGAAAAAATATTTATTGCTGGCATTGCTGCTCCCGACGTTATTGCACGGATTATATGATTATATTTTATTGCATCAAACGCTATGGCTTTATTTAGTTTTGCCTTTTATGATTTTTCTTTGGTGGCTTGGGATATATAAAGTAAAAAAAGCGAGATTTCTGTCGGATCAGCACGTTGCATCTATTTCGAGAGATCAAAATATATAAAAGCTATGCGCACATGCATAGCTTTTTCTTTTTCTTCCTTTTTCATTGAAGTGATAGCAAGTAGCAATAAATGAAAAAGGACCGGTGCCGTTTTTTCTCGTTGTCTAACCTTACACCTGCCATGCTAGGTCCTAAGCCATCCACTCTGTGAAACCAAAATCGGGTTTCACGGCGCATCTGTCTTAGTCCTGCCGCATGGCTCCTTTTTCATTGAGGTGAATCTAAGTAGCATATACCTAATGAAAAAGGATCGGTGCCGTTTTTTCTCGTTGTCTAACCTTACACCTGCCATGCTCGGTCCTAAGCCATCCACTCTGTAAAACCAAAATCGGGTTTCACGGCGCCGCTGTCTTAGTCCTGCCGCATGGCTCCTTTTTCATTGAGGTGAATCTAAGTAGCATATACCTAATGAAAAAGGATCGGTGCCGGTTTTTCTAATTTAGGAATAAAAACGTAAAGATAGCTCAAAATAGGCTTACTTCCATTTAATTATAGTCAGGGGTGTTTTTACGTGAAAAAAGTAGTCATTCGTTTGGTTTGTGTGTGCGCAATTATATTATTGGCTGCATCTACTATGGATAGTCGGCAGGCTGAGGCTTTCTCTGAGCAGGTCATTCAAAAAGGGGCAACAGGCGATGATGTAGTTGAGTTGCAGGCACGCTTGCAAAACATCGGATTTTACAATGGGAAAATTGATGGTGTTTTCGGTTGGGGAACTTATTGGGCCCTTCGTAATTTTCAATCAGACTTCGGACTGCCTATAGATGGGCTTGCCGGCGCGAAAACTAAAACTAAGCTAACTAAAGCTTCAAATTTTAATAAAGCTTGGGTGCATGAACAAATCAATCAAGGTAATACATTCACTTATTATGGGAATGTCCCGATTGAAAAACAAGTGAAGAAAAATACAAACAACTCAACTGCTTCCAAAAACAATAACGCGACTAGCCAATCTAAAAAACCATCTTCAAATAATTCTGCGAGTCAGAATAAATCGGATACATCATCAACAAATAAGGCAACTAATACACCTGCCGGATTCTCAGAAAATGATATTAAGCTATTGTCTCAAGCTGTATATGGTGAAGCGAGAGGGGAGCCGTATGCAGGGCAGGTGGCAGTTGCAGCTGTGATTTTAAACCGATTAGAAAGTCCTTCTTTCCCAAATACTATTTCGGGAATATTATTTGAACCACTCGCATTCACAGCAGTGGCTGACGGGCAAATTTGGCTTGAGCCTGACGCGACCGCGAGGCAAGCGGCTCTTGATGCCATTAATGGTATGGATCCGTCCGAAAGCGCAACTTATTATTTTAATCCGCAAACGGCTACGAGCAAATGGATATGGTCACGACCGCAAATTAAACAAATCGGCAATCACATATTCTGCAAATAGAAAGGAGAAGTTGAGATGGCTAGAGGAATTATTATTGCAATATTAGCGATAGCTCTTGTTGGAACCGCTTACTGGGGCTATCAGGAGCGCGAGGAAAAGAATGCTGTTTTACAGCAATCAGAAAACAATTACCAGCGGGCATTTCATGATTTGACCTACCAAGTTGATTTATTGAACGACAAAATCGGCACAACATTGGCCATGAATTCACGCAGTTCATTATCGCCGGCTTTAACGGAAGTATGGAGAATAACTTCTGAAGCGCAGAACGATGTCGGTTTTCTTCCGTTAGGTCTTTTACCATTTAATAAAACGGAGGAATTCCTTTCAGAGATCGGCAATTTCAGCTATCAAACTGCGGTCAGAGATTTGGGAAATGAACCGCTTACAGAAGATGAATATGCTGTTTTGCAAAATTTATATGAACAATCCGGAGAAATACAATCTGAGCTCCGCAATGTCCAAACTACTGTTTTGGAGAATAATTTGCGCTTTACCGATATTGAAATGGCTTTAGCAGCTGGCGAGGAAGTACAGGATAACTCGATTATTGATGGTTTGGAAGTCGTAGAAGAGAAGGTGACCGGTTACTCCGAAGCTTCTCAATTCGGACCTTCATATGTGACTTATAAGCAAAAAGAGAAGAGCTTCCGCAACTTGACAGGGAAAGAAATTTCAAAGTCAGAAGCATTGGATATCGCTAAACGCTTTGTTCCAACATATAGCGATGAAATGAAAATGACTATTAAAGAGAATAGAGATGGTTCAGATTTCAAGTTTTATAGCATCGTTATCAATGACCCGAAAACAGACAGCCAGGCACATCTTGATATCACCAAGAAAGTCGGCTATCCGATTCTCTTTATGAACAATAGGGAAATCGGCAAAGCGACCATAAGCTTAAATGAAGCAGCAGAAAAAGCAAAGAAATTTCTTGAGAAGCAAAATTATACATCAATGGACTTATTTGAAAGCTCGCAATATGATTCAGTCGGTATTTTTAATTTTGTTCATATAGAGGATGGCGTCCGTGTCTATAGCGACTCAATCAAAGTGAAAATTGCACTTGATGATGGAGATGTCATCGGCTATTCTGCTGAAGAATACTTGCAGACAAATAAAGAACGAAAAATAACTGAACCGACTGTATCCGTTGAAGAAGCAAAAGCAAAGATTAATTCAAATGTCGATATACAGGAAAATAGGTTAGCGATTATAACAAATTCACTCGGGAAAGAAGTCCTTTGTCATGAATTTATTGGTGTGATAAATAATGACACGTATCGTATATATATTAATGCTGAGACGAATGCGGAGGAATTAGTGGAAAAACTGAGTGATAGTGAGCCTGCAACCAATATTAACGCTTAAAAGAATAGCCTTATTCAGCTTAGAAGAAGCTTTATTTTCTGAGTTGGGTAAGGTTATTATTTTTTGTGCCAAAAATTAATAAATAGTGTCTGCTAGTCGCTTTCATTTTTAGATTTTTCTGTCATAATAGAAGAATAAGTATTATTTTACAATTTCTTTGGAGTGGGGAGATTATGCTGAAAATTGGAGACAGCTTAATATTAAAATCGAAATATTCTTCAGAGCCTGAGGAATACAAATCAAAAATATTAGAATTTAACGGCCGCACCCTCTTTATTGATTTTCCGACTAATATAGCCAACAATAAAACAACATTGCTGGCTGATGGAACCAAATTGAAGGCGACATATATTAGTAACGAGACATCTTCGGTGTATTTGTTTGATACGGAAGTATTGGGGAAAGTCAACCATCCGATTCAAATGATGCAAATGTTCTATCCGGATAAAGAAGAACATATTAAAATACAGAGAAGAGAGTATGTTCGTATAGAGACAAAGATAGATGCTGCCATACATAGTGACAATAACGATGTCAAGCCGTTTACGACAGTAACCGAAGATATTAGTGCAGGCGGAACTTCCATCATTCTTCCGCATGGCATTGACTTGAAACTGGATTCATTTATTTCCATCATACTGGTCATCCATTTGAAATCGGGGAACATTCATTATGTGAAGACGCCGTGCAAAGTTATTAGGACAATCGATCAGCGTGGGAAAGTAAGAACCGCATCTCTTAAATTTTTGGATATTTCAAATAATGATCAACAAAACATTATGCGATTTGTATTCGAGAAGCAGTTAGAACAGAGGAATAAGGGGATTTAATTAAATACGAATAAAATGAATAAAGATTGTTTATCCTAGCAAATAAAAAGATAGGTTGAACAAGATGAAAAAAGTAGAACGTATTATTATGAAATTGGCAATCATTCAATTATTTTTTTTGTTGTTTTTTCAATTATTCGTTCATGATGGCGATACGTTTCTTGAACTTAAAAAGTTAGCGAAATATGAAGGTGTATATCGGGACAATCATGAAGTGATTATTGATGTGCTGCAAAATCATATTAAGACCAACAAACAATAAATCCCGGCTGAGGCCGGGATTTTTGGCATTGATTAGAAAGTATATAATACTGTATCTGGTTCAGTGTCTAACCTTATATCGAGGTGAATCGAAGCAGTATAATCATGTCGAGAAAGGGTTGTGACAGTTTTTCTTATTTGCTATCTGCACGCCGCTGAATAAAGTTGTGTTTTATGTTAAAATAAATAATGTTAAAAGATTGCAGTTTTAATTAGCAGGAGGACATATGACGAAAAGAATATCAGTTGCAATAGATGGACCGGCTGCCGCAGGTAAAAGTACGGTGGCTAAAATAGTTGCTGAACAGTTTGCATATATTTATATTGATACCGGAGCAATGTATCGGGCTTTAACATTAAAAGCACTAACTAATCATATAAATATTGAGAGTGAAGATGAATTATACGATCTGTTATTAAACAGTGAAATCGTCTTGAAGCCAAGCTCAAATGGACAGCTTGTGTTCTTAGACGGTATTGACGTCACGGAGGCTATCCGTTCATCTGAAGTTACAAACTCTGTTTCGGCTGTTGCTAAGCATGCTTCAGTTCGAAAAGAAATGGTCAGAATACAGCAGGAGCTTGCAGGTAATGGAGGCATTGTCATGGATGGCCGCGATATCGGCACCCATGTTCTGCCGCATGCAGAGTTGAAAGTGTTTTTAATCGCCAGTGTAGATGAGAGAGCGAAACGAAGACATACTGAAAACCTGGCAAAAGGTTTTCCTTCTGATTTAGAGACGTTAAAGCAAGAAATTGCTGATCGTGATCGCTATGATTCCGAAAGGGAAGTAGCACCTTTGAAAAAAGCAGAAGATGCTATTGAAATCGACACAACTTCATTAAACATAAATCAAGTAGCGGAGCGTATTATTTCATTAATTAATGAAAGGGTACAATAAGATGAGTTTATATTCGTTTGCTAAAAACTTAGTCTATGCGGTTTTGAAGCCGATTTACCGATTTGATGTAATCGGCAGAGAAAATTTTCCGAAAGACGGCGGCGTACTGTTGTGCGCTAACCACATTTCTGTGCTCGACCCGCCTGTCGTCGGCATTAACGCTCCGAGAACAGTTCACTTTATGGCGAAGGAAGAGTTGTTTGAAACGCCGATTTTAAAACATCTTCTTCCGGGGTTAAATGCGTTCCCAGTTAAACGTGGCATGAGTGACCGAGAAGCGTTAAGAAAAGGATTATCGATCCTGAGGGAAGGTAAGGTATTGGGTATTTTTCCGGAAGGGACAAGAAGTGAGACGGGCGAATTGCAAAAAGGGCTTGCCGGCTGCGGCTTCTTTGCTTTACGTACGGATGCGCTTGTCGTTCCTTGTGCGATTATCGGACCTTACAAGAAGTTTAAAAGGCTGAAAGTAGTATATGGACAGCCGATCGATTTTTCTGTTTATAAGAATGAAGGCAAGAAGCTTACGCCTGAGGAAGCAACAGAAATCATTATGGGCGAGATTGCCAAACTTATAAATGAGTATAAATAAAACAGAATACTTGACAAAATGCCGATTTTATAAGACTTTTAATTAAAGGATATTTTTCTGAAGATATGTGACCTTGCAATGTGAAACTTTCACGGAGCCTTTCGGTGATTTTTGCTTGCGATAATGGAGCATACTAACTTTACATGAGCGTTATTAGGTATATGTGAAGGACACATTCAGCCGTCATGAGTTAGGAGGAGTACATATGATTGAAGAACAATACGAAGCGAAAGAAATTAAAGTGGGGGATATCGTAAAAGGTATCGTCACAAAGGTAGAAGATAAACAAGTAATCGTTGATGTGGAGAACAGCAAGGTAGATGGTATTATTCCAATTAGTGAATTGAGCAGTCTTCACATTGAAAAAACATCAGATGCTGCTTCGGAAGGTGATGAATTAACTTTAGAAGTGACAAAAGTAGAAGAAGAAACTTTGATTTTGTCTAAACGTAAAGTTGATGCTAAAAAAGCTTGGGAAACACTTGCGGCTCAATTCGAGGCTAATGAAACGATTGAAGCGGAAGTAAAAGACGTAGTAAAAGGCGGCTTAGTAGTTGATCTTGGCGTCAGAGGCTTCGTGCCTGCTTCTTTAGTGGAAGACCACTTTGTGGAAGATTTCTCAGATTATAAAGGCAAAACATTAAGCTTCAAAATCGTGGAAATCGACCAGGAAAACAACCGTCTAATTTTATCTCATAAAGCGGTTCTGCAAGACGAGAAGAATAAATCTAAAAGAAAACGCCTGGAGGAAATTCAAGCGGGACAAGTGCTTCAAGGTACTGTTCAACGTTTGACGGATTTCGGTGCTTTCGTAGATATCGGCGGAATTGATGGGCTTGTTCATGTTTCTCAGCTATCGTATCAGCATGTAGACAAGCCGTCTGATGTTGTGAACGTAGGTGATATTGTTCAAGTAAAAGTGCTTTCTGTCGATCCGGACAATGAAAGAATTTCGCTTTCTATCAAAGAAACATTGCCTGGACCATGGGCATCAATCGGTGAAAAAGCGCCAAAAGGTGCTGTGCTTCAAGGTACAGTGAAGCGTCTTGTTTCATTCGGTGCTTTCGTTGAAGTATTCCCTGGTGTGGAAGGTCTTGTTCATATTTCTCAACTATCCAACAAACATGTCGGCACACCTCATGAAGTAGTAAGTGAAGGTCAGCAAGTTGAAGTAAAAGTACTTGATGTCAATGAAGCAGATCAACGCCTGTCTTTGAGCATTAAGGAATTGCAGGAGCAGTCTGCTAATGAAGATCATTCATATGAATTGCCTGAAGAAACAACAGGATTCCAGTTCAGTGATGTAATCGGCGATCAATTAAAGAATTTCAAAAAATAAATATGGTGATACAATTTGTCGAGAAAAAAGCGTAAGTTAGAACATATTGAATATGCCTTGAAAACAGGGCAAAGCAGAGCAACCGGTCTTGATGATGTAGCATTTGTTCATGTTAGCTTACCGGAAATTTCTCTTGATGAAGTTCGTATTGACACACAAATGGGTGGGCTTTCTTTAAGTTCACCCATTTTTATCAATGCGATGACTGGCGGTGGCGGAGAAGAAACAGAAAACATTAATCGCGCGCTCTCAATTGCTTCAAGAGAGACAGGTATTGCTATGGCTGTCGGTTCGCAAATGTCAGCAATAAGAGATGAGCGAGAGAGGCAAACGTATCGGGTTGTAAGACAGGAGAATCCTAACGGTGTTATTTTTGCCAATGTCGGCAGCGAAGCGACAACAGACGAGGCGAAACGAGCTATTGAGATGCTTGAAGCCGATGCGCTCCAAATCCACATTAATCCGATTCAGGAATTGGTTATGCCGGAAGGAGACAGGGATTTCAGCAACACCTTACATCGGATCGAGGAAATTTGCCAAACTGTTTCTGTGCCGGTTATTGCTAAGGAAGTCGGTTTTGGCATGAGTAAAGAAACAGTCACTTCTTTGGCGAATATCGGTGTGCAAATGGTTGACATTAGCGGTTACGGAGGCACAAACTTTGCAATGATTGAAAATGAACGGCGAAATCGTTTGCTGAGTTTTTTTAATTCTTGGGGAATTTCAACGGCAGCTTCAATTGTAGAGGCGAGCAAGACTCCTTTAATGACAATCCTCGCTTCCGGAGGTATTCAAAATGCTATGGATGTAGCGAAATGTTTGGCGCTTGGTGCCGATGCGGTCGGAGTCGCCGGTTACTTTCTGAAGGTTTATAAACAACATGGCTTGGATCATTTAATAAATGAAATCAACCTTGTACATGATGATTTAAGAATCATTATGACAGCATTAGGAGTCACAAAATGTAGTGAACTACAAAAGGTAAAAAAAGTAATTAGCGGAGACACGTATCATTGGCTGTCACAGCGAAAATTACTATAAAAAATATATTCGCGACTAAAGAGGACAAGCTCAAAAATTGAGCCTGTCCTCTTTAGTCTTTATTATCGTTCAGTTTTCTTGCTTCGGTCGGGGTATCCAACCTGGTAGCGCCTCCGTAATGTAATGCTTGGTCGCGGTCAGATTCGACTCTTCCGCTTTTTCTTAACTTCTTTTCTTGGCGGTCTCTTCCCATATATACAGCTCCTTTATGTTTTAATAAGGCGTTAAATGTCTATACTGTTTGATAAAAAAGGGAGTTACGGTAATGGAAGGCTACATTTTTTTAGCTGGCAGCTGGATTGCCATCATTCTTATTTTCTTCTTTTTATCAAAAAAAATACCTCTAATATTATGTATCCATCTGCTCGTTATGATTGTTTTATCTCAATACTTGATTCCTATGGGAGATCAGCAAGTGAATGTTGCGGTTCTTTATGCAACTGCTGCCGTTTGCTTTTATATTGGGCATTTACCCTTCAAATCAATCATGAACATGATTGTAATTTCATTTGTTCTTGCTTTGGCGAAAGCTGTCTATTATGTGTACAGCATGCTTGAACCGTTATGGTTTTTATGGCTGCCATCGTGGGTCGATAATGCTCTGCTTACATACATGGCCATCATGCTTCTTCGGAATAACGGACAGCGTATGATTACAATCATTATGGGAATGGTAATAAGTGACTTATTTGTGTTCTTTTCGCATGCTCAATCAGGTCTTTACTATGCTTTATTCACTTCGGGCTGGCTCGATGAAATGACGATTTGCTGCGCCTTTTTGTTAGGGTGGATTTTTATCGAAATGGTAAGCAGAATCTTATATGAGCATACGAAACATTTCCATAAGAAAGAGGTTTGAGGGTATGAATGCGTATGTTTGGCCGATTTTTGTCGGCTGTTTGGCTGGAATTATTACAAGACTATTTATGTTGAAAAGCGATTATCGGCAATACCCTACTTATCTTCATGGCAAGATCATTCATATTGCCTTAGGGGTTATTGCTGCCGGGTTGGGAAGCATTATTGTTCCTGCTCTTTTGCTGGAAGAATATACGGCTATTACTTTTTTGACGATTGCAGCATCGCAATTCCGGGATGTCCGCAATATGGAACGGAATACATTAACGGGACTGGACGATTATGAATTGGTGAAGCGCGGCAACACCTATATTGAAGGCATTGCGATTGCCTTTGAAGGGAGAAATTACTTAGTAATTTTGACTTCATTGCTTGTGACAGCAGTTTACATATTCAGTAACGTATGGTTTGCGATTCTTGCCGTCATCATTTGCATAATTGGCTGCAAAAAGCTGATGTCCGGTTCGACATTGAAGGATATTGTTGATATTGAATACGTGGAACCGCGTTTTGATGGAGCAGGATTGTATGTCGACAATATATATATCATGAATATTGGACTTCCGGCACGTCAGGAAGAGGTTTTGCGCTATGGGATGGGCTTCATTTTAAATCCGAAAAATTTTAATGTCAGAGCAACGATCGCTAATCTCGGACAGCGGCAGGCTATTCTTCATGATACGGCTGTTGCGCTCGGTGTGTATAGAGATTCTGGTACTCCAGCGCTTGTGCCGCTCGCAAAGCGCGATTTGGATGATGGCAGAGTGGGAGTCTTTATTTTGCCTCAGGAAAAGGATATCGAGAAAGCAATCAAGGTTATCGGCAATGTGCCGACATTAGAGAATGCTATTCGTCTTCCTAGCAAAATAGATGCAGATAAGAAGGGGATTCTGTAATATGGTAATTGAAAAGTATATTTTAGCTTCTGTCACAACGAGAAAAGAGAAGGTTTTGATTGCGCCTGCTTTGTTTCATTGTGATACAATAGAAGAGATGGATTCAGTTGCTGCGAACCTTGAGGCAATATTGGATGGTATTGCCCATAAGATTAGTGAGGATGTCTATATCATTGTCAAGCATTAAATGAACTGGTCCTCTGCTGTTGTTTGGAACAGAAAAATTTGTTACTATAGGATAGTTACACCCTTCTTTTTATAAGAAGGGTTGTTTTGCAGGTGTAAACGAAGAAACATACGTGCTACTTTCGTTGCAGTACATACGTATAGACTGAATATGCCGAAAACAGACGACTAGAAGCATTTCCTTCACATAAATGAATGGGGAATTAAACATGAAAGGGTGATGAATATGCCAAAACCTGTCGTTGCGATAGTAGGAAGACCAAACGTTGGTAAATCAACTATCTTTAACCGAATTGTAGGAGAACGCGTATCTATTGTTGAAGACGTGCCAGGCGTGACACGTGACCGTATCTACAGTTCAGGCGAGTGGCTTACTCATGATTTTAATATAATTGATACAGGTGGAATTGATATCGGCGATGAGCCGTTTATTGAACAAATTCGCCAACAAGCAGAAATTGCGATTGATGAAGCGGATGTCATTATTTTTATGACAAATGGCCGCGAAGGTGTAACAGCAGCTGATGAAGAAGTTGCAAAAATACTTTATCGCTCAAAGAAACCTGTTGTATTGGCAGTTAACAAAGTCGATAATCCGGAAATGAGAGAACAAGTGTATGATTTTTATGCGCTTGGGTTTGGCGAGCCATTCCCGATCTCAGGTACACATGGCTTGGGCTTAGGAGACTTATTAGACGAAGTAGCGAAGCATTTCCCTTCTTATAATGGTCAGGAATACGATGAAGGCATTATTAAGTTCTCATTGATTGGTAGACCGAATGTCGGAAAATCTTCATTAGTAAACGCACTGCTTGGAGAAGACCGTGTCATTGTCAGCAATATCGAAGGTACAACTCGAGATGCGATTGACTCTCCTTATAAATATAACGGCCAAGAGTATGTCATCATCGATACAGCCGGTATGAGAAAGAAAGGAAAAGTGTATGAAAGCACCGAAAAATATAGTGTGCTTCGTGCATTGCGCGCAATTGAACGTTCCGACGTTGTCTTAGTTGTCCTGAATGCGGAAGAAGGTATCCGTGAACAGGATAAGAAGATCGCAGGATACGCTCATGAAGCAGGACGTGGTGTTATTATCGTCGTAAACAAATGGGATGCCATTGAAAAAGATGATAAAACAATGAAAAACTTTGAACAAAATATCCGTGAACACTTCTTGTTCTTAGATTATGCTCCGATTGTTTTCTTATCGGCAAAAACGAAGAAACGTATCCATTCTGTTATGCCGATCATCGATAAAGTGAGCGAAAGTCACGCTTTACGCGTACAGACTAATATCTTAAATGAAGTGATTATGGATGCGGTAGCAATGAATCCGACACCGACTCATAAAGGTCAACGCTTGAAAATATACTATACGACGCAAGTTGCAACGAAGCCGCCTACTTTTGTTGTGTTCGTTAATGATCCGGAATTAATGCATTTCTCTTATTCAAGATTTCTTGAGAATCGTATTCGTGATGCGTTTGATTTTGAAGGTACGCCGATAAAAATCTTCGCACGTCAAAGAAAATAAGAAAGAAGTGATGAACATGGATTTGAAGAAAAAAGTAACAGTAGCCGGAGCCGGCAGCTGGGGAACTGCACTTGCCATGGTTCTAGCTGATAATGGTCATGACGTAAAACTTTGGGGAAATAATGCTGTTCAAATTGAGGAGATTAACCAAACCCATAAGAATAAGAAATACTTGCCGGGCGTTGAGCTACCGGTTAACATTGTCGGCTTTACGGATTTGGCTGAAGCACTTGAAGGCGTTGATACAGTTATACTTGCTGTGCCTACAAAGGCAATCAGAGAGGTTGTTCAAAAAATCAATAAAGATGCCAATCAGCCTGTTACAGTGGTTCATGTGAGTAAGGGAATTGAGCCTGACTCACTGTTGCGCATCTCGGAAATTATTGAGCAGGAACGTAATGAGGAAAAAATTTCGGATATCGTTGTTTTATCAGGTCCAAGCCATGCGGAAGAGGTAGTTCTGCGTCATCCTACAACCGTTACAGTTTCTTCGAAAAATATGGAGGCTGCTGCAAAAGTTCAAGATCTATTCATCAATCAAAATTTCAGAGTTTATACGAATCCGGACTTGATTGGGGTTGAGATTGGCGGTGCCTTGAAAAACATTATTGCCTTGGCAGCCGGTATTATCGACGGTCTTGGCTATGGAGATAATGCGAAAGCTGCATTGATGACAAGAGGACTTGCTGAAATTGCCAGATTAGGCACTGTTATGGGGGCGAATCCACTGACTTTTTCCGGACTGACAGGAATCGGAGACTTAATTGTTACTTGTACAAGCGTCCATTCAAGAAACTGGCGTGCTGGAAATATGCTTGGTAAAGGCTATACACTTGAACAAGCGCTCGATGCGATGGGAATGGTTGTTGAAGGTGTACGCACAACAAAGGCCGGCTATCAGCTTGCTGAAAAGTACAATGTAAAAATGCCGATTACGGTAGCTTTATACAAAGTACTGTTTGAACATAAAGATGTTCAGGCTGCGGTTGATTCGTTAATGTCCCGCGATAAGAAGTCTGAGATGGAAGATTTAGTGGATATTTTGCATTCCGCAAAATAATATCCGGAAAATCAAGATTTATAGGCAGATGAAGATGCCTTATTTCAGATTAATTCATACAATGCTATGTATAAAAAAGACTCTAAAACCTAAAATGGGAAATTTAGTCAAGGAACAGGAGCTGCAATTTGAGCAGACTCCTGTTTTTTTGCATAAAGAAAATTCAATTTTTGAACGTAGCTGGCTGTCTAACCTTACACCTGCCATGCTCCTTTTATCATTGAAGGGATTTAAGTGGTGTATCTATAAATGAAAAAAGACCGGTGACGGTTTTTTCTTATATGAAAAAGATGTGAATTTATAGAAAAATATGTCGTTTTAATGCAAGATTGTACTATAATGGATAAGTATATAAAAAAAGGAAATAACACAAAGGTATCGATAAACGTCAGAGGGAGTGAAGGAAATGTCGCCAGCTTTGCAAAAAATGTGGATTTCTTTTGGAGCCATGTTGTTTATGATGATTTCATTATTATCTATCTACTTCAGCCGCTTTAAATTGAAAAATAAGATATTGAGAATTTTAACAGCAATTGTAGCTTATACACTGATGATTTTCGCAGGAATCATTATATTTGTAGTAGTGGCGAGTGGGCCGACAAAATGATGCAAAAGAAAAAGTTAAGCATCCTTGTGCTTTTGCTTGCTGTTTTACTCGCGGGATGTATGTATCCGCAAAGTCAAAAGGTGGAAAATACTGTTCCGAATGATATGCAATTGCAATCGGTACAAACAGCAGTCGATCAATTCAGACAAGACACAGAAGGTCTGCTCCCAATCAAAAATCAGGAAGCGGATGTGCCGTATTATCAAAAATATCCGATTGATTTTCAGAAGCTAATCGGCAAATATTTAGAAGATGCTCCCGGCAATGCTTACGAAAATGGAGGTCCTTTCCAATATGTCCTCATTGATGTTGAAGAAAATCCTCTAGTGCGCGTATTGGACTTACGTGCCGCACAATTGATACAAGAATACAATCTGCGCCTAACTATGTATATGGACAGCAATCCGTACTTGCCTTTTAAAGAGCAGTTACATACGAATGTTTTCACACTCGATTATGAAGCGCTGGGCTACAATGAAGTTCCGCTTATACAAAGCCCGTTTTCCGAAGCTCAGCTTCCGATTGTTATAGATTCCAAGGGGGATTTGTATATCGATTATACAGCTGATTTAAAAGCTTCTCTGGACGACGGAGCAATCGTAGAGCCGGGAGAGGATATTCGATACATATTAACAGAAGATTCGATATTTGTTCCAGCTTTTTCTTTGCCTTATACAACAGATGAAAACAATATTCCGGTTTTTATGCCAAATTAGGAATAACCTTTCTCTTACAAAATATATTTGTAAGGGAAAGGTTATTTTGTTTTTAGCCCAATATTAATTAAGTACTAACAATAATGAAAACAACATACAGTCGGTTTTAACTGTAGTGGGATGAAATATTGTTGAATCAGCACTTTGGAAACAAAAATGGGAGGTATATAACGATCAGTAAATAAATTGTATCAGTTTTGCATAAAGTGATAGGACAACATCATAGATATATAGTGTCTATCTAACGTGTGTCGTTATTTTACCCCAAGCACTCTAATATCGGGAGGGAATCTCGTGGAAAAAGTAGATATTTTTAAAGATATAGCAGAACGGACCGGCGGTGACATCTATTTAGGTGTTGTGGGAGCGGTTCGTACTGGAAAATCAACGTTTATAAAAAAGTTCATGGAATTAGTCGTATTGCCTAATATGGATAATGAAGCAGATCGAGCGCGCGCATTAGATGAATTGCCGCAAAGTGCTGCCGGAAAAACGATCATGACGACAGAACCAAAATTTGTGCCGAATGCCGCAGCAAATATTCGAGTAGAAGAAGGCTTGGAGGTCAATATCCGCCTCGTTGATTGTGTCGGTTATACAGTGCCGGGTGCGAAAGGATATGAAGATGAAAACGGCCCACGTATGATTACGACGCCGTGGTATGAAGAAGCAATACCATTTCATGAAGCTGCAGAAATCGGAACACGCAAGGTTATTCAAGATCATTCGACTATAGGAGTTGTTGTGACAACTGACGGAACAATCGGTGAAATCCCTCGACGTGATTATATCGAAGCGGAAGAGCGTGTTATAGAGGAACTAAAAGAAGTAGGTAAGCCGTTTATCATTGTCATTAATTCTGTGCAGCCTTTCCATCCGGATACTGAAGCACTTCGGGAAAAACTTCAAGAGAAATATAATATCCCTACACTGGCGATGAGCGTAGAGGGAATGCGGGAATCGGATGTAATGAATGTCCTGAGAGAAGCATTATACGAGTTCCCTGTATTAGAAGTAAATGTGAACTTGCCGAGTTGGGTAATGGTTCTTCGCGAGAACCATTGGCTGAGAGAAAGTTATCAGGATGCCGTAAAAGATACAGTGAAGGATATTAAAAGATTACGTGATGTGGACCGGGTTGTCCATCAATTTAAAGATTATGAGTTTATTGATAACGCAAGCCTTGCGGGTATGGAAATGGGCCAGGGTATAGCGGAAATTGACTTATTTGCACCCGATGAGCTATACGATCAAATTTTAAAAGAAATAGTCGGGGTTGAAATTCGAGGCAAGGATCATTTATTAGAGCTGATGCAGGATTTCTCCCATGCGAAAGCAGAGTATGATCAAATTGCGGATGCTTTGAAAATGGTGAAGCAAACCGGCTATGGAATTGCTGCCCCTTCGTTGGCCGATATGAGTCTCGATGAGCCAGAAATCATTCGTCAAGGACCTAGATTCGGTGTTCGTCTGAAGGCGGTTGCTCCATCTATTCATATGATTAAGGTTGATGTCCAATCGGAGTTTGCGCCGATTATCGGGACGGAGAAGCAAAGCGAAGAGCTCGTTCGATATTTGATGCAAGATTATGAAGATGATCCGTTGTCGATCTGGAACTCCGAGATTTTTGGTCGAAGCTTAAGCAGTCTGGTTAGAGAGGGCATTCAGGCTAAACTGTCACTAATGCCTGAAAATGCGCGATATAAGCTGAAGGAAACGCTCGAGCGCATTATTAACGAAGGATCAGGCGGTTTGATTGCGATTATATTATAAAAACCGTTACCGGTCCTTTTGATAAGGCACACACGCAAGAATTTGCAGTCAGCCACAGATGATTACCTTCTATAATGTATTTCAAATCAAAAGGAGCCATGCGGGAGGAGTAAGATGAATCACACGAGAAACCCGCCTTTGGTTTCTTGGGGGAGGCAGCTTAGGACCAAGCATGGCAGGTATAAGGTTAGACAGTCTTTTAAGTTCAAAAAAATATATTTATCTTGTAAAAAAACGGGAAGAACGGAACTTTATTAAGAATAAAGTCCCGGTTCTTCTTTTTGTGTGCAAAGGTTTCTGATATAATTTATTAATTACCGAATATTTCAAATTTGTTGTTTATTTAATGGTGTTAATGGGAAGGCTAAGAAAACAGTGACAGAAATTTTAAGAAAATATTTTATTTTACTAAAAGATTACCATTATTTATTGAATACTCTTGATAACAAGAAACGATTGTGATAATCTACTTACAGTAAATGAGATGAGAAACAGCCATTCTTACGTATTTCAAGCTTTTGTACATGCTTTTTGATTTGTAGCTACTTGATTTCTTTTAATAGATAGAGTAGGATAAATAGGCTTATGCATAGCATGGGTAAAAGTTTTAAATAAAAATGATTTGAACAAACCTCATTGTACAACATGAAACAGAATGAATGAGAATGTTGAAAATGAAATTCCCTTTGGGAGGAGGTGAATGGCATGAACAAAACAGAACTTATTAATGCAGTTGCAGAAGCTAGCGAGCTTTCTAAGAAAGATGCAACGAAAGCTGTTGATGCTGTTTTTGATACAATTTTAGAAGCACTTAAAAATGGTGATAAAGTACAGCTTATCGGATTCGGTAACTTCGAAGTACGTGAGCGTGCTGCTCGTAAAGGTCGTAACCCTCAAACTGGGGAAGAAATCGACATCGCTGCAAGCAAAGTGCCTGCTTTCAAACCAGGTAAAGCACTTAAAGATGCAGTTAAATAATGTTTACATATTAACTTAATATGTATAAGAGGAATAATATGCTTTTGGCATGATTATTCCTCTTTTTTTTATTCACTAGGAAATTACAAAAATTCACAATGTGTATAAGTAAAAAATGTATCGACATCCAGCTCCAGCGCCAAGCACCTATTGCCCTTCGTCAACCTCTCTTCGATAAGTCAACACTAATGAACCGAGCTGTAAAAATCATCACTTGGCAGTCATGATTTATACAAGATATTCGAGGAAGCTTTTCGAAGATGAAAACTGGCTGGCCGATGCAACTAGACACATCAAACACTTGCGTTCTTCATGTTTCCTTTATCTTGATCGGCGGCCTCCAGTGCATTCGGTGCAAACCGGGGCACTTGCGCTTTTGTTCTTGGAGAGAAGTTGTTTTCGTTTAGAGAATTTTTATAAATGTGTTAATATAAGATTGTTATAATTATGTCTTGTAACTTACTAGTAAAGCGTTATATTGTAAAAAAATATATTAACGATAAGATTTAATTGATAGTCTTGGCGGTCGAATTTTGGAGGGAAAATCAATTGGGAAAAGTAGATCACGCTAAAATAGAGGAAGCAGTAAAAATGATTCTGGAAGCAGTAGGGGAAGATCCGACAAGAGAAGGACTGCTGGATACACCTAAGCGAGTAGCGCGTATGTATGAGGAAATTTTCTCCGGTTTGCATCAAGATCCGAAAGAGTATTTCAAAACCGTTTTCGGTGAAGATCACGAGGAACTGGTATTAGTGAAAGACATCCCGTTTTTCTCTGTTTGTGAGCACCATCTTGTGCCTTTTTACGGAGTCGCGCACGTCGCTTATATTCCGCGTAATGGTGTTGTTACGGGGTTAAGCAAATTGGCTAGAGCGGTAGAAGCCGTTTCAAAAAGACCTCAGTTGCAGGAACGGATTACGTCTACAGTGGCCGATAGCATCTTAGAAAGTTTGGATCCGCATGGCGTCATGGTCGTTGTAGAAGCAGAGCATATGTGCATGACGATGCGAGGTGTGAAAAAACCGGGTGCGAAAACAGTCACTTCTGCTGTCCGCGGAATTTTCGCTGAAGATGCAAGATCACGCTCAGAAGTGTTATCGTTCATTAAGAGCTAATGATTGAGGTGAAACAATGAGTAAACAAGGTTCAGATTACGTAATCATTAAAGCAAAAGAGGACGGGGTCAATGTAATCGGCTTAACGAGAGGTTCGGATACCCGTTTTCACCATTCGGAGAAGCTTGACCAAGGTGAGGTAATGATCGCCCAATTCACTGAGCATACTTCCGCTATTAAAGTTCGTGGAAATGCTCAAATTTACACGCCTTTTGGTGAGGTAGAGAGTACGCGAAAATAAGCAGGTTTATCCTGCTATTTTTGCGGTTTAAGTTATTAGAATTTATATGTTATAATAATTAGGCTTTTGTAACATTATTAATTATATGAAAATGGCAGCGTGAACCGAGGCTGCTCTGAATGAAAGTAAGGGTGATTAGTATGGATAACATAAACGCATATAAAAAGCACTTACATAATTATATTTTATCATTAGCCTCTCATCCTTATGTTCGCCGCTATTTGTCTGATCCGATTATAGATGACGATAAGCTGTATTTGCTGATTATGTTATTGAAGGATATCGATTTATCCGACGAAGAACGTGATCAAATCATTGCAGCTACTATACTCGTGCAAATTGCGTTGGATATACATGATCATATACCCGCCTCTTCCACGATTAATGACGGAAAGTCACTTACTGAACATCAATTGACAGTATTGGCAGGAGACTACTACAGCGGGCTTTATTATTTCATTCTGTCAAAACTGGAACGTATCGATCTAATTCGCTCATTGGCGGTTGGTATTAAAGATATAAATGAACATAAAATGATTCTGCATCAGTTGCATTTTGTGGATGAAGAGGCACTGTATTCAGCCATCCGGACAATTCAATCATCTCTCGTTGTTAAAGTTGCAGAATGCTTCAAAAAGAGTCATTACCAAGAATTTATTGAGCAATATTTATTAATTTGCGCATTAAAGCAGCAAAGAGAACAGTTCATTGCACAGGGAGATTCTTTCTTGTTCAATTCCTTATCGGGTTTAATCTTCAAAAAACAGGCTAAGGATTTAGTAGAGCGTGAAAGAAGTGAGTTGCTGTCATCGGCAGAAAAAAGAATTGTATCATTGCATTCTGCTTGTTCTCAATCTCTGCTTTCAAGCTTCAATCAAAATTCAAGCCTGTATAGAAGTTTGCAAGCGATACTTACAGAAAATGAGTTGAAAGAAAGCTCATATGCGGAAGAAGGGTAAAAGGATGGAAACACCAAAAGAAAAGAAAGTGCATGCTGTCTTTGAAAACATTTCGAAAAATTATGACCATATGAATTCTGTCATCAGTTTTCAGCAGCATATAAAATGGCGCGGAAAAACAATGAAGGCGATGAATGTCCAAAAGGGAGCAAAAGCGCTTGATGTTTGTTGCGGCACAGGGGACTGGTCTATTGCAATGGCGGAAGCAGTAGGCCAAGAAGGAAGTGTAATCGGGCTTGATTTCAGTGAAAATATGCTCAAAGTCGGCAAAGAGAAAGTGGAGCATCTTGGGTTGCATAATGTTGAGCTAATTCACGGAAATGCGATGGAGCTGCCGTTTACAGATAATTCTTTTGATTATGTGACAATCGGCTTCGGATTGAGAAATGTGCCTGATTATGACCAAGTACTTAGGGAAATGTACAGAGTTGTCAAGCCGGGCGGGCTTGTCGTTTGTCTTGAAACCTCACAGCCTACACTAATCGGCTTTAAGCAAGGCTACTTCTTTTACTTCAAATATATTATGCCGTTATTTGGTAAAATTTTCGCAAAAAGCTACAAGGAATATGCTTGGCTGAATGAATCAGCAAGGGAATTTCCCGGAATGAAAGAGCTTGCCCGCATGTTCGAGAAAGCAGGCTTTATCAAGGTCAGCTATAAAGCGCATACCGGAGGCGTAGCGGCGACGCATTTTGGCTATAAGCCGGAGCAATAGTTTTTGCAGACAGGGATATAGTCGTAAAGGTTTATTGTTCAATAGAATGGATAATTTAAAAGAGAACAAGTTTTTGACGATAATTAAGCTAGGTGGAATATATGAAATATAAAATGTTATCCTCTTATTTTAACGGAGATTTACAAGCGATAGAAAAGGAATTAGAAGGAAGCATAAACGCCGGCGATCCTCTTCTGCAAGAGGCTTGTTTGCATTTATTGCATGCCGGGGGCAAACGCATTCGTCCTGTATTTGTGTTATTGGCTGCTAAATTTGGAGATTATAATATGCTTATGATCAAAAAAGCAGCAGCTGCTTTGGAATTGATCCATATGGCGTCACTTGTTCATGATGATGTGGTAGACGAAGCGCTGACGAGAAGAGGGGCTCCGACTGTCCAGGCAATGTGGAACAATAAAGTGGCGATGTATACCGGAGACTATATACTGGCACAATCACTGCAATTGATTACGGAAGTAAAGAAGCCATTGACGCATCAATTGTTGTCAAAAACAATTGTCGAAGTTTGTTTAGGGGAAATTGAACAAATTCGCGATAAATACCATTTTGAACAAACCGTTACTACTTATTTTAGAAGAATCAAACGGAAAACAGCGCTTTTAATCGCAACGAGCTGTCAATTGGGAGCAGTTGTTGCTGGAGCGGATGAGAAAATTCATAAAAGCCTGTTCCGATTTGGTTATTATGTAGGGATGTCCTATCAAATAACAGATGACATTTTAGATTTTGTTGCTTCTGAAAAAGTGCTTGGTAAGCCTGCCGGCAGTGATTTGAAGCATGGAAACATAACAATGCCGGTTCTTTTTGCCCGCGAAGACCCCGAGTTGAAAAGGGAAATTGTTAAAGTTCATGAGCATATAGAGGATAATGAGTTACGCAGAATTATTGAGTTGATCAATCAATCAGGAGCAATTGAAAAATCGATTGCAGTAAGTGATCGATATTTGCAGAAAGCGATGCGGGAACTGGATAAATTACCGAATATCCGTGCCCGGAAAAATCTATATGATATCGCAAAGTATATCGGCAAAAGAAAATTTTGAATACTTCAATTAGTACAAGTTGCGATAATAGTGAAAAAATGTTAAGATTTTTCGTGGATTGTCTTGCAGTCTAATAGAAATACGTATAGGAGTGGATTTACATGGAGAAAACTTTTTTGATGGTAAAACCAGACGGCGTTCAACGCCAATTAATCGGGGATATAGTAGCACGTTTTGAAAAGAAAGGCTTCCAATTAGTAGGAGCAAAACTTATGCAAATTTCTACTGAGCTTGCTGAACAGCACTACGGAGAGCACAAAGAGCGTCCTTTCTTTGGTGAGCTTGTAGACTTCATCACTTCAGGCCCTGTATTCGCTATGGTTTGGGAAGGCGATAATGTAATCGCTACAGCTCGTCAAATGATGGGTGCTACAAACCCTAAAGATGCAATGCCTGGCACAATCAGAGGCGATTATGCTGCAACTGTTGGTAAGAACATTATCCACGGTTCAGATTCACCTGAAAGCGCAGAGCGCGAAATCGGCTTATTCTTTAAAGAAGAAGAGCTTGTTGCTTACTCAAAACTAATCAACGAGTGGATTTACTAATTTAAACAATGAAGGGTTTCTTGAAAGTCATTTTATGGCAATTGGGAAGCCCTTTTTTTCTTATTAATGTATAATTTTTGAACGCGGACAGCTGCCTAACCAAAAGGGCCGGTAACGGTTTTTCTTACAAATTTCATGAAAAATCAACCTTATTATGTCAAATTTCGCTATACTATATAGTGGGGAAAAATGAAATATTATTACATAATATTTTTTGGATATGGGGGATATAGATTTTCATGGAGAGGGATTATCAACTTTTTTGCGGGAAATTAAAAGTTCTGACAGGCATTGATTTAAGTTTATATAAAGAGGCGCAGATGAAAAGACGGCTAACTTCGTTGTATGAAAAAAAGGGATTTAAGAGCTTTCAAGATTACTACCAGCATGTAGCTGCCGATAGGGACGCTTTGCATGAGCTGCTTGACCGGATGACAATCAATGTTTCAGAATTCTATCGGAACTATAAGCGCTGGGAAGTATTGCAGACAAAGATTTTGCCGGAGTTAATTAAAAAGAACAGCGGAACAATTAAGGTGTGGAGTGCTGCTTGCTCTACCGGCGAGGAGCCGTACACACTGGCTATGATACTTTCTCAACTGCTGCCGTCCGCTAAATTTTCGGTCTTAGCAACGGACATTGATGATAATGTGTTGGCGAGAGCGAAATTAGGTGTGTATCATGAAAGATCGCTGAATGAAGTGCCGATGGATGTAAAAAGAAAGTTTTTTAAGCAGGAAGCAGATTATTATAACGTAGATGAAAGTATTAAGAAGTCGGTAACTTTTAAAAAGCATAATTTGCTGGCTGATTCATTTGATTCAAATTTTGATTTAATAGTCTGTCGAAACGTGCTTATTTATTTTACGGAAGATGCGAAGGATATGCTTTATCAAAAATTCAGTAACGCTCTAAAGCAAAACGGAATTTTATTCGTTGGCAGTACCGAACAGATTTTTTCTTCCGCCAAGTATGGTTTTGACCCGGAAGATACGTTTTTTTATAAAAAATGCTAGATTTGAACGAAATTATTTAATTTTTCCAATATTTTTATTTCAGCAATTGTCTAGTTTATGATATATTCTTACATAAAAGCTTTAAAGTGCTAAAAAGGAGATGGATAGGTTGCGTTATTTAACAGCTGGTGAATCACACGGACCAAAGCTAACAACAATTATTGAAGGTATGCCGGCCGGTGTGCCTTTATTAGCAGAAGATATAAATAAGGATCTTGCTCGGCGCCAAAAAGGGCATGGAAGAGGACGCCGTATGCAAATTGAAACAGATACAGCTGAAATTACATCAGGCATTCGCCATGGTAAAACATTAGGATCGCCAATTGCATTGGTTGTTGAAAATAATGATTGGAAGCATTGGACGAAAATAATGGGCATTGAGCCGATTACGGATGAAGAAGCGGAAAATATTGCCCGTACAATTACAAGACCGCGACCAGGCCATGCTGATTTGAATGGCGGCATGAAATACGGTCACCGTGATTTACGCAATGTTTTGGAGCGTTCATCAGCGCGTGAAACAACGGTTCGTGTTGCAGCAGGAGCAGTTGCCAAAACGCTGCTTTCTCAACTTGGCATTGAAATTGGCTCGCACGTTGTGAAAATTGGCGGAGTTGAGGCGAAAGATTGTTCATATGAAAGCATGAAGCAACTGCAAGAGAAAACGGAAGCTTCTCCAGTACGCTGTTTAGATGAACAAGCGAGTATTGAAATGATGAAAGCAATTGATGATGCTAAGGCGAATGGCGATTCTATCGGCGGTATTGTCGAGGTGGTCGTTGAAGGTATGCCGGCTGGTGTCGGAAGCTACGTGCATTATGACCGAAAGTTGGATTCAAAACTGGCAGCGGCAATCTTGAGTATCAATGCGTTTAAAGGTGTTGAATTTGGTATCGGGTTTGAAGCAGCCGACCGTTTCGGAAGCGAGGTTCACGATGAAATTGCTTGGAGCGAGGAGCGCGGTTATTATCGTTTGACGAATCGATTAGGCGGTTTGGAAGGCGGAATGACAACCGGTATGCCGCTTGTCGTTCGAGGTGTAATGAAGCCGATTCCGACACTGTATAAACCATTGAAAAGCGTAGACATCAACACGAAGGAAGAATTCAATGCCAGCATTGAGCGCTCGGACAGCTGTGCAGTGCCGGCAGCGGCTGTTGTGGCTGAAAGTGCAGTAGCTTGGGAGCTGGCAAGTGCGATTGTTGATCAGTTCCCAAGCGATACATTGAAAGGCTTAAAAGAATATTTGGAGCTATATCGACAACAATTAAAGGAGTTTTGATAATGGAACAGCTAACGATTGAAACGTCTTCTAAAACTTATCCTGTTGTAATCGGTAGCAATTTATATAAGGAACTTCCTGCTTTTATTGAGAAAGAGCTTGCACCGGTTTCCAATGTATGGATTATTTCAGATGAAACGGTTGCATCTTTATATTTACAACCTTTGCAAAACTGTTTGAAATCCGCTTATCCGAACATGGTCACGACCATTGTGCCAAGCGGTGAAAAGGCCAAATCATTTCAAGTGTTTGAACAATGTCATGGAGAGGGCTTGAAGGGACACATTAACAGAAAATCTTTAATTTTGGCATTAGGAGGAGGAGCAACAGGCGATTTAGCTGGCTTCGTTGCAGCCTCTTATATGCGCGGCATCCGTTTTATCGGTTTGCCGACGACATTGCTCGCGCATGATAGTGCAGTCGGCGGGAAGGTAGCCATCAACCATACACTCGGAAAAAATATGGTTGGAGCCTTCCATCAGCCAGAAGCAGTGTTCTATAATTATGATTTGCTCCGTTCATTACCTGAGCATGAGTGGCGCTCAGGGTTTGCTGAGGCAATCAAACACGGGCTCATTCAGGACAAGGATTTTTACCATTGGATGAAAGACAGTGTGACTAACGTCAGTGAAATGCCGGACGATGTTTTGCTTAAAGTGATTCGAAAAGGAATCGGAATTAAAGCGGCAATCGTTAAGCAGGATGAAAGGGAAACGGGCATACGTGAATATTTGAATTTCGGTCATACTTTGGGCCATAGTATTGAAAGCAACTTGGGCTACGGAAAAACGACGCATGGTGAGGCAGTCTTGATCGGCATGATTTTTGCCTTGAAGATGAGCATTGAAAAATGCGGGTTGACCTTTAATATTTCCGAATTTATTGCTTGGGCTAAAAAGCTTGGCTATCAAACGGAATTGCCTGATATAGCCTATGAGGATTTGCTGGTCAGCATGAAAAAGGATAAGAAAACAACAGGAAGCAAGGTCACGTTTGTCGTCTTAAATGAGATCGGCAATCCAAGTACGATTCAATTGGGTGATAGCGAAATTATCGACTGCTTAAAGCGGTATTTTTAACTAAATGGGAGGAAAAAGGATGACTCGAGGAGTAAGAGGAGCGACAACAGTTGCGGAAAATGATGAGAAGCTAATAATTGATGCGACCGAAGAACTTCTCAGAGAAATCATTGAGTGCAATAACATTGAACCTGAAACTGTAGGTTCGGCTATCATTTCTGTCACGGATGATATTACGGCAACCTTTCCCGCAAAAGCTTTGAGAAAAGTAGAGGGATGGAAGTATGTGCCGGTGATGTGCTTCCAAGAAATTCCGGTTCCTGGTGCTTTGGAAAAGTGCGTGAGAATCATGCTGCATTGGAATACAGACAAAAGTCAGCAAGACATTAAACACGTATATTTAAAAGGTGCTAAAGTATTGCGTCCGGATTTAAACCGATAATTAAATGGAGGCTTCTCGAATGCGTTAGCTCGCTTTTGAGAGCCTCTCTCTTATAATTTTAGTTTTTTAAATTATCAGTTAATAAACTATCGTACGGATTAAAAATATGCTACAATAAAATAACTTTATTACTTTAATACGTTAAAAGGGAGTCGATTTAAATGAAGTGGAAAACAAATATACTAGATTTAAAGGCGTATCAGCCAGGCAGATCCACTGAAGCGGTAAAAAAGGAATTCGGCTTAGATAACATTACAAAGCTTGCAAGCAATGAAAATCCTTATGGATATTCATTGAAAGTTTTGGAAACTTTACAGGAAAAGCCATCCCAGTTTGCTATTTATCCCGATGGAAACGGAAGTGTATTAAAAGAAGCGCTATCTAGATTTTATAATCTGCCTGAGGACCGGTTCTTATTGGGTAATGGTTCGGATGAGATTATCGGCATTATCTCACGCAGTATTTTGCGCCCGGGAATCAATACAGTGATGGCGACTCCATCATTTTCGCAATATAAACATAATGCAATAGTAGAAAATGCGGAAGTGAGAGAAATTCCTCTGACAAAAGAGGGCGACCATGACCTTAATGCGATGCTTGAGGCGATTGATGAAAATACAGGCGTTGTGTGGCTGTGCACACCGAATAACCCTTCAGGTGTTTACATTGCGGAAGGTGATTTAATTCCTTTCCTTGAAGCGGTTCCTAAAGATGTAGTAGTTGTTTTAGATGAAGCATATCGCGAATATGTAGTGGCGGAAGACTATCCGGATAGCTTGCAGCTTGTTGAAAAATATCCGAATGTTATCGTTCTTCACACATTTTCTAAAATATACGGCTTAGCTAGTTTCAGAGTTGGCTATGCAATTGCCAACGAAGAAGTTATCGCAAAACTGAATCCTGTGCGCGAACCATTCAATGTCAATACTTTCGGACAATGGGTTTCTGTTGCAGCATTGGAGGATCAAGATTTTGTGGAGAGCTGTCGCGAGAAAAATCGTGAAGGACTGCAGCAATACTATTCTTTCTGTGAAGAAGAGAAATTATCATACTATCCATCGCAAGCCAACTTCATTTTAATAGATTTCGGCATAAGCGGGGACGATGTGTTTCATTATTTGATGAGTAAGGGATATATTGTTCGAAGCGGTGTCGCTCTTGGTTTTCCGACATGTGTCCGAATAACGGTCGGAACTAAAGAACAAAATGACGGCATCATTTCTGAATTGCGTGGATTATTGGCTGAGAAAAGAAATAAATGATCGTAGTTAGCTGAGGAGGAGAAAGCTTGAGAGGTACTGTTTTTGTTATTGGTCTTGGCTTAATTGGAGGATCGGTTGCTCTTGCAATCAAAAATACGCATCGTGATGTCCGTATTTACGGCTATGATATTAACGATAATAGTGCCCAGCTTGCTAAAGCGCTCGGAATTATCGATGATATTTGTGACTCTGTCCGGGCAGGTGCAGAGGAAGCAGATTTAATTATATTAGGTACGCCTGTTAAGCAGACTGTGCAATTAATAGGTGATTTATCTCGCTATTCATTAAAGAAAAATGTGATTGTAACAGATGTCGGCAGTACGAAAATAAAGGTGACAGAAAGCGCTAAGCAACTGGAGAAAAGCGGCGCGACATTTATCGGCGGTCATCCGATGGCAGGCTCGCATAAGAGCGGTCCGGCTGCAGCGAAAGCCCATCTTTTTGAAAATGCTTTTTATTTGCTTACTCCAACGCAACAAGAAGAAGAGAAAAAATTGGCTGAGCTTAAAGCATGGCTGCGCGGTACGAAAGCAAAATTTCTTACAGTTTCTCCTGAGACGCATGACAAGATGACAGGTGTAATCAGTCATTTTCCGCATATTATTGCGGCTGGTCTTGTGCATAGTGCTAAAAGAGCGGCGAAGCAAAATGATTTGGTGGCGCGTCTTGCTGCCGGCGGTTTTAGAGATACGACGAGAATTGCTTCAAGCAGTCCGGAAATGTGGAGAGACATTTTACTTCATAATAAAGATGAGTTATTATTGCTGATGGACGATTGGATTGAACAAATGGCTGAAATTAAGCGCCATATTCAGGCTAGCGACAGCGACTCGATTTTCCGGTATTTCTCAAGTGCGAAGACATTTAGAGACGAATTGCCTGTACGTTCTCAAGGGGCGATTCCAGCATTTTATGATCTGTATGTCGACGTACCCGATTATCCGGGTGTCATTTCTGAAATTACAGGCTATTTAGCGCAGTCAAGAATCAGTATTACGAATATACGTATTTTGGAAACAAGGGAAGAGTTGTACGGTGTGCTCGTTATTTCGTTCCAATCGGAAGAAGACCGGAAGGCGGCAGAGGACTGCCTAGCTGATCATACGAATTATGGGGTATACATAATGTGAGGAGTGAAACGATGGAGAAAATGATAACGAATGTAAAAGGATTGCAAGGAACGGTTGCAGTCCCTGGAGATAAGTCGATTTCTCATCGCGCAATTATGTTTGGCTCGATGGCTGAAGGGAAGACAACAATTGAAAATTTCCTCGCAGGAGATGATTGCCTAAGTACTATTGCTTGTTTCCGCAAACTTGGTGTCGAAATTGCTCAGGATGGAACATCGGTAACTGTAGAAGGGAAAGGTGTCAAGGGCCTTAAGCAGTCGGATACAATTCTTGATGTCGGCAACAGCGGGACGACGATTCGTCTAATGTCGGGTATTCTTTCCTCATTGCCGTTTGAAACGACTTTGGAAGGTGATGAATCAATTGCCAAAAGACCGATGACAAGAGTCGTGCAACCGCTCCGGGAGATGGGGGCGGTAATCGAAGGACGCGAGGATGGAAAATATACGCCGCTTACAATCAAAGGCGGAACGTTAAAGGGAATTACATATACGTTGCCGGTTGCAAGCGCTCAAGTAAAATCTGCTATTCTTTTGGCGGGACTTCAAGCCAATGGCAAAACAACGGTTATCGAAAAAGAAAAAACAAGAAACCATACAGAGACTATACTGCAAATGTTTGGTGGTAATATCGTTAGCGATGGCAATGCAATCACTGTTGAAGGCGGACAATCATTGCAAGCTACTTCTGTAACGGTTCCAGGTGATATTTCATCGGCAGCATTTTTCCTGGCGGCTGGGGCTATTGTTCCAAATAGCACAATCTGTCTGAAAAGTGTCGGCTTGAATGAAACACGCACCGGAATTTTAGATGTGTTAAAAAATATGGGAGCAACAATGACCATTAAACAAACAAATGCTCCTGATGCAGCAGAGCCGATAGGTGATATTACAATTTCAACGTCTAATCTGAAAGCTACAGCTATAAATGGCAGTATTATCCCAAGATTGATTGATGAATTGCCGATTATTGCTCTAATGGCAACACAAGCAGACGGCACAACTGTCATCTCGGATGCGAAAGAGCTGAAGGTAAAGGAAACAAATCGTATTGATACGGTAGTTTCTGAGCTATCTAAACTTGGGGCTGATATCGTCGCTACAGAAGACGGCATGATTATTAAAGGGAAAACATCCTTAAATGGCGGAGAAGTGACTAGCTACGGGGATCACCGCATCGGAATGATGCTTGCAGTTGCAGCGCTCATCTGTCCAGAAGAAGTAACATTGCATGATGCAGAAGCTATTAACGTATCATATCCAAACTTCTTTGAGCATCTGCACCAATTAATGCAAAAATAAATAGACGAAAGCCATCAAAGTGATTTGATGGCTTTTTTTCTTGAAAGATACGAAAGTCAATGAAAAAGGACCGGTAACGGTTTTTCTTACTGTTTGAAGACCCATATATTGTGGAAAAGATAATAACCATATTATGATAGAATAAAGTACACTCTTTTTTTGATTGGCACTGTTAATTTTAATTAGTGATTTTTTAACGTAGATTGTTTGTTGATTGGAGCGGAAAGCGTCCGCCCGCAGCGGAAATCAACACTCTCTTTTAACAGCGCTTTTTGTTTGAAAAAGAAGGAAAAGTTAGGAAGGAATTAATATGGTAACTATCGAAAAAATCTTAGAAAAAATCAATAATGGTGAATTTGAAGAAGCATATCGTCATATACATACAATACAAAACAGCGGTTTGGAAGAGGACATCTTTGTACTTGCTGAAAATCTAGTGGAACTGGGCTTCCTGGAGCAGGCAATCAAGTTGTACGAACAGCTTTTGGCAACGCATCCTGATGAAGGAGAGCTTTTGCTTTCTTTAGCGGAAATCTACATCGAACTTGATCAGGAAGATGATGCGTTAGAGCTTGTCAAACAAGTGAAAAAGGATGACCCCGTCTATCCAAGCGTATTATTGCTAGAAGCCGACCTTTATTCTTTAAACGGATTGTATGAAGTCGCTTATAAAAAGCTGCTTGATGCGAAGAAGTTGCTTCCGGAAGAAACCGTCATAGATTTTGCTTTAGGTGAGCAATGCTACATGCAAGGAAGTTTCCAAGAGGCAATCGGATACTTCGAGACAGTGTTGAAGGAAAACGACGAAATGGCAGGTGTATCTATTAACCAGCGTATTGCGGAATCATACAGCAATCTTGGGCAATTTGAAGAGGCTCTTCCTTTTTATGATAAAAGTCTGCAAAAGAAAATGGAACTTCATACACTCTTCCAATATGGCTTAACCGCTTTTCAGGCAGGTCAATATAAAACAGCAGTCAGCCAACTGACAAAACTTAAAGAAATTGACCATGAATTTCATTCGCTTTACTTATATTTATCAAGCTCTTATGAGATGCTTAATGACTATGAAATGGCTTACAAAATCGCAAAAGAGGGTATAAAACAAGATGAATACAATAAAGAATTGTATTTTAAAGCAGGGAAGCTTTGCTTAAAGCTCAATAAGCAATTGGAGGCTGTTTCATACTTCCGTCAAGCAATTGCTATAGATCCTGGCTATTTAGAGGCAGGCATCACTTTGGCTAAATATTTTATCCAATCGGAAGAATATGAAGAATGTATTGAAACAATTGAAAGTATTACTGAATTAGGGGAAAACGATCCTCAATTTGATTGGCTTCTAGGATATTGTTTCAATCAAGTAGAAGAATTTGATAAAGCCGGAAAGCATTATGCTGAAGCTTATGAGGAATATAGCCAAAATGAAGAATTTTTATTAGAGTATGGATATTTTTTACTTGAAGAAGGAGACATGAAGCTTTTTGCAGAAATTATTAATAAGCTTCTTGCATTCGATCCTTGGAACGAAGAGTATTTATCATTAAAGGAACGTGTTCAATCCAATGAGGAATAGCACTCAAGCAGTGTACAAATCTTTTGGGAGGGTTTTAAACCTTTTCAAAGAAATAAGATAAACAATGCTACAGAGGAGGGATTTAAAATGGCTGCCCTTGTTTCTGTGAACGAAAAAAAGGAATTCATTCGCTGGTTTTTGAATCATTACCAGCTCAAACGACGTGAGTGTGTATGGATACTGAACTACTTAATGAGCCACGATCAGCTGATGAAGAAAGTACATTTTGTTGAGGATGCACAATTTTGTCCCCGCGGTTTGGTAATGTCAACACATTGTGTAGATGAAGCGCCGTTTAAGTTTTATAAGTCCAACATCATGACAACTGATGCGGAAAAATCTTTCCACGATATCCGTTTGAACAGGGATGAGGACATTTATATTACCTTGCACTTTCGCTCAGCTTATTCTTCCTATCACTATGCTGTCGTTCTTGAGAAAAATCCTTTTATACCGAGCAATATGGAAACAAATGAGCAAGACAAAAAAATGGCAGAGCAAGTGTTACAACTTTCGCTGACATCATTTAAAAGAACTCAGCTGCTAAAGCAAATAGATGAAGCGTTGGATCACCATGATCAAGAACTATTTCAAGAGTTAACAACTGCTTTGCAAAATATGGAGTAGCCTTTCGATTCGGAAGGCTATTTTTTTATGGTAAGAAATTTTGAACGCAGATAACTTTCTAACCTTATACCTGCCATGCCCTGTCCTTTTTCATTGATGCGAATTCAAGCGGGAGTTTCAATGAAAAAGGAGCGATAACGGCTTTTTTGAATGTTTTGTGAATTTTATGTAAAAAAATACTAAAAATGGTATGATGAACAAAAAGATAGGGAGCGAAAAAAACATGAAATGGTTACCTCAAGATATGGACATGTTTTTTCAAGCTAGAGAATACGTCGATACAGCAGTCATGCCGCTGATTGGTTTGACGTTTAAAGAGCAAGCGAAGCAAAGTGCTTCTGTTCATGATTTTATATCGATTGTATCGAGGCAGGTTGAGCAGCAGTTTAAAGGAAGAGTCCTATTAATGCCTCCATTGACATATTGCAGTGATTGGTCTAAAGAAGAAAGGCTCGAATTATTATTAAAGTGGAAAGCAGATTTGGATAAACAATTTTCTCATGTGCTATTTCTTACGTCTGACGCGGAATGGAAAACACTTGAAATGGAGATTGGTCAGAGCTTGCTTTGGATAAGCCCTATTCCTTTAGAACATTTAGAAGAAAAATATAAGCAGCCAATGATGGAAGAACAAGTCAAAATGTTATTGAAAGTAATTAGTCAAAAATGGAAAAAATGAATAAAATATGAAATTTTGGGTATGCAACACACAAATACCAAATTTTGTGTTATCAGAATATTGACCTTATTTTGGTAATGAAGTATCATGGGGATGTCCTAGTTTTATAGAATTATATTGATAATTGTCCGTCGGACTGAAGTTTTTTAGGTAGAGGGGGGATTTTATGAGTAAACAGCGCGTTTCAAGACGTCAATTTCTGAACTATACGTTAACAGGTGTAGGCGGTTTCATGGCGGCGGGGATGCTAATGCCTATGGTGCGTTTTGCAGTCGATCCTGTTTTAAAAGCGAGTGCAAGCGGTGATTTTGTAGCAACGACCATGAAGGAAAGCGACCTGACGACTGAGCCTCAGCGTGTCAGCTTTTTAGTTCAGCAGAAAGATGCATGGTATGATTCCGAAGAAACAAGAGTAGCGTGGGTTTTTAAAGATGAAGCTGGCGAGATTGTTGCACTATCTCCAATCTGTAAACATCTTGGGTGTGTAGTAGATTGGAATACAGATTCCAAAAATCCGAATAGGTTCTTCTGCAACTGCCATAACGGATTATATGAGAAAAATGGCATGAATGTTGAAGGCACACCGCCAATGGGACCTCTAGACATGTATTTAGTACAGGTCGAAGACGGAATTATCAAATTAGGTGCAATAGAGCCAAACAGAAACAAGGGGGCGTAATGTATGCTAAACAAGATCTATGATTGGGTGGACGAGCGAATCGATATTACGCCTCTGTGGCGCGATATTGCCGATCATGAAGTACCTGAGCATGTTAATCCGGCCCATCATTTCTCAGCATTTGTTTATTGTTTTGGTGGATTAACATTTTTTGTTACGGTTATTCAAGTATTATCCGGAATGTTTTTGACGATGTATTACGTACCGGATATTAAAAATGCTTGGGAATCGGTTTATTATTTGCAAAATGAAGTAGCATTCGGAAAAATCGTTCGTGGTATGCATCACTGGGGAGCATCAGTCGTTATTGTTATGATGTTTTTACATACTTTAAGGGTTTTCTTCCAGGGAGCCTACAAAAAACCACGTGAGTTGAATTGGGTTGTCGGAGTTTTAATTTTCTTCGTCATGTTAGGTCTTGGATTTACAGGTTATTTATTGCCATGGGATATGAAAGCGTTGTTCGCAACAAAGGTTGGTCTGGAAATTGCGGGTTCTGTTCCCCTTATTGGCGACCAGATTAAGACCTTGCTGGCAGGGGATCCTACAATAGTCGGAGCTGTAACGTTAACACGATTCTTTGCAATCCACGTGTTCTTCTTGCCGGCAGCATTACTTGGATTGGTGGCTGTCCACTTCATGATGATTCGTAAGCAAGGTATATCCGGTCCGTTGTAAGCCGAAAGGTGATAAATTTGAAATTTAGAAGCTTTTAACAAGAGGAGGGGATTGTACGATGCATCGTGGCAAAGGAATGAAGTTTGTAGGTGATTCACGTATTACTGCTGTGAAAACACCGAATATTCCGAAAGATTACTCGGAGTACCCTGGGAAAACGGAAGCATTCTGGCCCAACTTTCTTTTGAAAGAATGGATGGTAGGAGCGGTCTTCTTAGTTGGATTTTTAGCTTTATGTGTTGCTCATGATCCGCCTTTGGAGAAAATGGCCGATCCGGCAGCTGTCGGATATATACCGTTACCTGACTGGTACTTTTTATTCTTATATCAATTATTGAAATATACGTATGCTTCCGGTCCATACAATGTGATTGGAGCAATGGTTATGCCTGGTTTGGCATTTGGTGCGTTATTGTTGGCGCCATTTATCGACCGCGGACCGGAAAGACGTCCTTTTAAGCGTCCGTTTGCAACAGGCTTCATGTTGCTGTCTGTTATCAGCATTTTCTATTTGACTTGGGCTTCTGTTGATATGCATGACTGGGAAGCTGCCAAGAAGCAAGGTGAGATTGTATTAGGACCTGAAATTGACCAAGAAGATCCTGGCTATGCTGTTTATGAAGCGAGCGGCTGTATCGGCTGTCACGGCGGAAACTTGGAAGGCGGACCTGGAGCCCCTACTTTAGCCGGAACGGGATTAACAGCTGAAGAGATTGCTGAAATCGCTGTAAATGGAACAGGTTCTATGCCGGCCGGTTTATATAAAGGCACAGACGAAGACCTGCAACTGCTTTCTGAATTTATAGCAGGAATTGAAGCTGAATAAGAAAGAAGAGAAAGATGGTTAAGGCTTACAAGCTTTAAACCATCTTTTTTTAAGTTTTAGGAAATTATAAATCTACATTTTGTATAAGTTGAAAATAGTGTATCGCCGTCTAGCTCCAGCGCCCAGCCTATTGCCCTTCGGCAGCCTCCTTCGATAAGTCAACGCGAAATGTGGAATCGGCCCGCAAGCAAGGTACAGCGACTAAAGGCGCTGCGTCTGCATATCTTCGTCGCTGTGACTCTCGTCCTTCGTGTTTCCTATGTCTCTGTCGGCGGCCTCCAGTTCATACGGTGCTTTTTAGGGGGCGCTTACGCTTTTGTTCTAATTTCTTTTTCTTTCATGACTGTAGTATGATAGATTAACATATTAGATTTATAAGAGATAAGGAGGAAAAGTGAATGAATGAGATTTATGCCATTCTCCGTAATAAAAAATTTATAGTGTTTCTTTTGATCATAAATATTTTTGGCACGATATACGGATATGATTGGTATGGACACCAGCTTGCAGAAACCGAATTGATTTTCATTCCGTTTGTTCCGGACAGCCCTACTGCATGCTTGTTTTTTGTAATTGTACTGATTGGATTTCTTATGAATAAAAATTGGGGGGTGTTTGAGGCGCTTGCGTTCATTTCATTATTTAAGTACGGCGTTTGGGCGGTAGTTATGAATGTATGGACATTAATGGTCAGCGATAATTTCCATTGGACAGGGTATATGTTGATGGCTTCTCATGCTGCAATGGCTATTCAAGCTTTACTGTATTCACCTTTTTACCGAATAAAAGTGTGGCACCTCTCCGTTGCTGCTGTATTCACATTACATAATGAAATCATTGACTATGTATTTGGGCAAATGCCTTGGTATGGTTCATTGTCGGTTTATATAAATGAAATTGCTTACTTTACTTTCTGGCTGAGTGTCCTTTCAATTTTTGTCTGCTACTATTTTGGTATGAAAAAACAATGCTGGACGTTAACGCTGTAGACTTATCATTTAATTGTTTTGAATTTTAGTTATACTAGCATTCTCTCTCTCATATAAGTAATAGAGGAAGAGGAGGGACATGCTGTGGTAAAAAAAATCTTAATACTATTTGTTGCCTTTTATGTATTTATTCCATACGCTAATATTGCTGATGCCTCTTCAGATTTGCAGAAGCTTGATGCAAAGACGGATGAAATATTGCAAATGGTGAAGGTGCAACGGTATGATTTAGCTTTGAAACTACTAGATTCTTTTTCAGCAAATTTTTTAGATGTGACTGCAAGTGAAAATGTATTTACAAATGATGAATTTAGAATTGTGTATTCAGCATATGAAGAACTAATGCAGAAGATGAAGGATCCGGATGCAGAGCATAATGAAAAAGTAAATTCCGCTACAAAGCTGAGGCTTGTCGTAGATGCCGTCCATACTGATAGTCAGCCGCTATGGACGAATATGGAAGAGCAAATGATGGGCGCTTTTCAAGATGCGATTCGTGCAGCCGGTGAGCATGATGAGGCTATGTTCGAAAGTGAATTAGATCGTCTGCTGGAGCAATACGATTTAATATATGCCAGCCTGCAAGTGGATTTTCATCCGGAGACGGTTCAAATGCTGGATTCGAAATTTTATTATATTGATCAATATCGCCCGCAAGTATATCTTAATGGAGTGGAGCAGCAGGAATTGGCTGTCTTGAAATATGAAATGCAATCGCTTTTTGATGAAATGGAAGAGGATGAAGCCGACCCTTCTCTTTGGTGGGTCATTATATCGACAGGCAGTGTCATTATTACAACATTATCGTATGTAGGCTGGAAAAAATACCGCGGCTCAAAGGAGGGTTTAAAGTATAAGAATAAACAGAAAGATTGACAGTTACTGCTATTATTTCTAAAATAATAGTAATACTTTTTTTGGGAGGTAACAATGGCTAGTTATTTAATCTACTTGGCGATTATCATTTTGATCCCGATTTATGCTCAATTCAAGGTGAAGTCAACGTATAAACGTTATACAAAAGTTGCATCATCTTCTCGCATGACGGGTGCCGAAGTAGCAAGAAAAATTCTTGATGATAATGGTTTATACAATGTCCATGTTGAAGAAACAAGAGGGTATTTAAGCGACCATTACGATCCAAGAAGCAAAGTTGTTCGTTTATCATCTGAAAATTACCACGGTCATTCATTAGCGGCAACTGCCGTATCTGCCCATGAGGTTGGCCATGCTATTCAAGACCAGCAAGATTACGCATTCCTGAGATTGCGTCACTCGCTTGTCCCTGTTGCGAACATTGGTTCAAACTTGTCATGGGTACTGATTTTAATCGGTTTTATTGCAGGTTTATCTAATTTCGTTCTGTTCGGGATTATCTGTATGCTTGCAGCGGTTTTATTCCAAGTCGTTACGTTACCTGTAGAGTTCAATGCTTCAACAAGAGCAATGGATCAAGTTGTATCACTTGGTATTATCCGCTCAGATGAAGAGCGCGAAACTAAAAAAGTTTTAAATGCGGCAGCATTAACATATGTGGCAGCAGCTGCAGTTGCTGTGCTTGAATTAGTTCGTCTGATCATGATTTACACTGGCATGAATTCTGAAGACTAACTCGAAAAACCGTCACCGTTCCTTTTTAAGAAAGAAACAGGTTGCTCCTATTAGGAACAACCTGTTTTTTTATACTTTCATTCCTGTTACTTTTTCATATGTGTCAAAAATAAATGATTGGTACAAGTTTTTAGGTAAAGGTTTTACCAAGTTATAGCCGAGTGTAATCTCGACCATTGCTTTTTCGTGTTGCCCAAGTTCTTCATAGCAAAGGGCTCGTATAGCAAAAAGTTGATAGCTGATGGCTAAATCATAAGGATGATGAATGTACTCAGAGACTTTCTCGTTTTTTAGCAATTCCAGTGATTGTTCATAGTGTCCTAATGCCCAGTGGCAATAGGCTTCTTCTACTTTAAAAAGCCCTGTGATTCCAGTACTTGAAATTACGTCTTTATGAGATTTGACGGTCTCTTCAAGTAAAGTAAGAGCTTCATCAAATTCTTTCTTAAATTGGTTCAAGTAATGTGCTTTTATAAAGTTTAATGACACTTTAACAGCTGTATCATCAGCAAAATCTGAATACTGCTCAAGTTTTAAAATATAGTATTCAGCTGCTTTTTCATCGCAATCCATAATTGCGCGAATTAACATAAAGCGGTATAAGTCATCGATCCGATAAAAGATTTTATCTTCTTTAGATAATTTAATCCCTTCCTGCAAGTGCTCCATAGCACGTTCAATATCATCAACTGCTAAATACATAATCGTTAACATATAGTGCATATCAAGCTTCGTTAAATTATTGATGAAATGCTGTTTTCCTTCAGTGTGCGCTTCGGCTTCATGTAAAAACTGCAACGCTTCTTTGTAATGACGCTGTTCAAATTGTCTCCAGCATAAATGAATATAACAATCTATGACGTGATTGAACATATTTAATTCCTTATATCGTGTGATGGCATCCCGCATATGTGATTCTTCCTTGTATGATCCTGTTACATAGGCAAGACGGGCATATAAATCTAACAGGCGCGCATTTTCATAATTTCGTTTTTGAAGATTGGGTATTTGCGGTTCAATCAGTTTTTCGATCGGTTCGTACATTTCTACCGTATTTGCTTCTGCCATCAATTGTTCGACTTTATCCAGCAATAGCCGAACCTCTTCTGAATCGTCATCTTGAAGCAAAGCATTTACCTCTACGCCGAGCCTGCTTGCGATAAAATGCAAGCTTTCCATTGATGGCTGCGCTTTACCGTTCTCAATCAGGCTGAGCATGCTTTTGGAAAGTTGATCTCCAGAAAGTGTCTCTAATGTCAGTTTCTTCTCTTTTCTAAGCTTTCTAATTCGTTTGCCAATTCCGTTCATTTTTTTCACCCTATTTCCAACGTCTGTCTCTTGGTTTAATTATATTAAACAATAATTGCGTAGTAAAGTATAAAAAGTTTAATTAAATTTAAAAAACTGTTGTCAGGAAAAAACTTCCTGTGTTATATTAAGTTTAATTAAATTAAACATTTGGGGATTGGATGGTGTTAAGCTATGAATGAAGCTGTAAAAATGAAGAGAGCGACATATCACTTATGGACGTTTTTAATTAGTAAAATGATTTCTTCATTAGGTTCTAATGTATATTCATTTGGTTTAAGTTTGTATATTTTAGCGATGACAGGGTCAGCATTCAGCTTTGCGGCAAATATGATTTGCAGCATTTTACCAAGAACGATTTTGGCACCAATTGCTGGTTATTTTTCAGATCGATTTTCGAAGAAGATGCTTGTGCTGACAGGTCAGGCAGGTGCGGTTATTTCGGTTGGTGGTCTGCTTCTCTATTCGAGTATCGTTGACTTGTCACTAGTTGCGGTCTATATAACAACCGCCTGCTATGCGATTAGCAGTACTTTCACAAGTGTAGCCTTTAGTTCTTCAATTGCTAATTTAGTTGATGAAGATCGCATACAAAAAGCAATGTCTTTCAATCAATTATCTCTTTCTGTTGCTGCAATTGGGGGACCGGTTATCGGAGGAATGTTGTATGGCTTTGTTTCAATGCATGTCTTTCTGCTCATTCACATGATTGCGTATGCGATTTCTTTATTGTTAGAAGCAACGATGGATTTCCGTTTATTCAGTAAAAAGGCTGAAGCGGCGCAAGATAATGAAGTGAAGCAAGAAGGAATCGTGACCAGCATGAAAGATAGCCTTGCTTACGTGAAAGGAAAACCGATTGTTTCAACGATTTTATGGGTATCATTATGGCTTAACTTCTTTTTTACAGCTTTTAATGTAGGTGGGGCTTACGTTTTAGTAGAAATCCTTCAGGTTGAAGCGAGACATATCGGAGTCATTGAAGCGGCTGGAGCAGTCGGCATGCTGATCGCATCCATTTATATGTCTTCTAGGAGCACGGTTCAAAACCCGCTTATGTTTTCGAAACGTTCGATTTTATCAATGTCAATCATTATAGGAATGCTTGCTGTTCCATTAGTCATTGATTTTCCTTATGTTGGTATTGTCATCTTCTATATGATTATGATGTTTGGTTTAACAAGCTGCGGTGTTTTAACGAACACACCAGTTGGAGTTTTGCTGCAAAAAGAGGTGGATGAAGCATATAGGGGAAGAGTGTTTGGCATCCTTGAAACAATGGCAATGGGAATGATGCCGCTTGGCACATTGCTGTTCGGTTTGCTTTATGACCTGGTGCCGGCTCACTTGCTTTTGTTCGGCTCTAGTTTGGCATTAATAATCATAACTCTATACGTGTTCCGACCTTCCAATATGAGGATGATGCACATAGAACATGCTGTGAAAGAAGTGGAAACCGCATAGTTTGCGGGATAAGAAAAGCCATCTGCAGCAGATGGCTTTTCTAAACGTATTATGAAATTGTAAAAGTCTACTAAATTTTATGAAGAGTATCGACGTCTAGCTTCAGCGCCCAGCACCTATTGCCCTTCGTCAACCGCCCTTCGTGTTTTCTATATCTTGGTCGGCGGCTTCCAGTTCATACGGTGCTTTTTAGGGGGCGCCTACGCTTTTGCTTTAATGTTCAATCGGATTTTTGTTTTCATCTAATGTGAAGCCTTCTCCAAGCACGTCATGCACCATGCTCACCGTAACAAAGGCATGAGGATCGACAGACATAATTGTGTTTTTTAGTCGGACCATTTCCTTTTTTCCGACAACGCAATATAAAACATCACGATCGACTTTTGAATAAGGTCCGTGTCCGCGCAAAATAGTTACTCCGCGTTCCATCTCTTTTAAAATTACATCAGCTATTTGCTCATTTTTATCGCTAATAATCATCGCACCACGGGCAGAGTAAGCTCCTTCTTGCATAAAATCAACAAGTCGCGCTCCAATTGCAACGGCAATCAATGTATACATCGCTTCCCGAATTGATAAATATGTAAATAACGAAAGAATAATAACGCATGAATCGAAAATAATCATCGTTCTGCCCATTTTCCAGCCGACAAATTTTTGAACAAGACGGGCAATAATGTCGACTCCGCCGGTTGTGCCTCCATAACGGAAAATGATGCCTAGACCGACTCCAATAAACGCACCTGCAAATAATGAAACAAGCATCAAGTCATTTTCGAGGCCAAGACTAATTTGATATCTTTCAAAAATCCATAGCCATACAGACAGTGCGACTGTTCCGATAATTGTATACAGAAATGAATTCCTTCCGAGAAATTTCCATCCAATTAGAAATAGTGGAAGGTTTAAAGCCAAATTGGAATAAGAGGGATTAATATTGAACAATTGATACAAAATGAGCGTTAAGCCGGTAAATCCGCCTTCAGCCAAATTGTTTTGCATATTGAAATGAACCAAACCGAAAGCAAAGATGGCAGCTCCTAAAAGAATAAAGAATATATTTTTGTATTTTAAGCCAAATACCACTGCAAAACCTCCAAACTAAAAAGACATCAACTGCGTTCTCATTATATAAGAAAAATAGCAAGAAAGCCAATTGGCGTTATGTATTACATAAATGATAAAACAGTTCGCTTTGAACAATTGAAATGCTCCATTAATTTAGCTAATATGTAAGGGCGCGTATTGCTAGCGTTAATCCGTAAATTTCAGTCTGCACCCAAACATTTGCTATAATAGAAATATATTTGTTGATAAGGGTGATACATAATGGCTAAAAGCATGAAGGACATGCAATTGGATGTCGACCAGTATATCGGTCAATTCAAGGAAGGTTATTTCAGCCCGCTTGCAATGCTGGCAAGAATGACAGAAGAACTGGGAGAGCTTTCGCGCGAAGTGAATCATTATTATGGCGAGAAACCGAAGAAGGATACCGAGACGGAGAAGAAAATACAAGAAGAATTAGGCGATATGCTTTTTGTTCTTATTTGCTTTGCCAATTCGTTAAATATCGATTTGGAAGAAGCGCATGAGATGGTTATGAATAAGTTTAAAACGCGAGATCGAGATAGATGGACAAGAATAGAAGAAAAGGGGAATGAATAATATGGAGAAAATTAAAATAGCAGTAGCCGGACCGCGTGGAAGAATGGGGAAAGAAGCTGTCCTGCTAGTACATAATACGGAACATTTCGAGCTTGTTGCAGTTATCGACAGAAAAAATGACGGCGGCAATTTACAAGATGTAAAGGGATTTGAAAATATTCCGGCGCCAATTTTTACAGATATTAAAGAGTGCCTTGAGACAGTACAGGCAGATGTGCTGATTGATTTGACAACGCCTGAATTCGGTATGCTGCACACAGTAACAGCATTAGAACATGGTGTTCGTCCAGTAGTTGGAACGACAGGTTTCACGAAAGAAGACTTGCAAAAACTGCAAGAAATGTGTGAAGAGAAAGAATTAGGCTGTATTATAGCTCCTAACTTTGCACTTGGAGCTATTCTAATGATGAAGTTCTCGCAAATGGCTGCTAAATATTTCACAGATGTAGAAATCATCGAAATGCACCATGACCAAAAGCTTGATGCGCCCTCTGGTACAGCTGTAAAAACAGCTCAACTTATTCAAGAAGTTCGCGAGAGCAAGCAACAAGGGCATCCGGACGAGAAAGAAACGATTCCTGGAGCTCGCGGAGCGAATATTGACGGTATGCGCATTCACAGTGTGCGTTTGCCAGGTTTGATTGCTCATCAGCAAGTGATGTTCGGAGCAGATGGTCAATCGTTAACGATACGCCATGATTCATATAACCGCGAATCATTTATGTCAGGTGTTAAACTGGCAGTTGAAAATATCATGAAGATTGATATGTTAGTGTACGGATTGGAAAACATTATTGAATAGGAGCGAACGTCCGATGAATATTGCGCTTATTGCTCATGATGAGGAAAAAGAAAATTTAATTGGTTTTGTTACAGCGTATTTACCTATATTTCAAAAACACACGTTATTTGCAACCGGTACGACAGGACAGAAAATCAGTGAAGCAACAGGCCTTTCCATCCATCGCTTTCAATCTGGACCATTAGGAGGAGACCAGCAAATCGGTGCGAAAATCGCTGAAAATGAAATGGATGTCGTATTTTTCTTTCGCGATCCATTGACGGCTCAACCTCATGACCCGGACATAAATGCACTCGTACGATTGTGCGATGTTTACAAAATTCCGATTGCGACGAATATCGGAACAGGTGAAGTTCTTATTCGTGGTTTAGAATCGGGCTATATAGAGTGGAGAAATTTATAAAAATTAAGGTGAGAGAGACATGCAGAGAGAAATAGACATCCTTGCCATCGGGGCACATGCCGATGATGTTGAAATCGGTATGGGAGGAACAATCGCAAAATTTGCGTCTGCCGGTAAACGCATCGTCATATGCGATTTGACTCAAGCGGAAATGTCTTCGAACGGCACCATTCATACACGGATGGATGAAGCGAAGAACGCCGGAGAAGTTTTAGGTATCTTGCATAGGATAAATGCTTATTTGCCGGATCGCGGCTTATTTTTAAAGGAAGAATACATATCGCGCGTTGCATCGATCATCAGATTGTATCGTCCGAAGCTAGTATTCGTACCTTATGAAATCGACCGTCACCCGGATCACGGTAATTGTGCGAAACTAGTCGAGGAAGCTTGCTTTTCTGCAGGCGTTAGAAAGTATGTAGATGAGCAAGATCAACCCCCACATCGTGTTGAGAATATGTATTACTATATGATAAATGGTTTTCATAAACCGGATTTTGCTGTTGATGTCACTGAATTTATCGAGGCAAAAACAGATGGCTTGAAGGCGTATAAAAGTCAATTCGAGAAGACCGAGTCAAGCTTTCAAACGCCGCTTGTGGACGATTATATTGAAAGTATTATCTCCAGAGACAAAATGATTGGCAAAGAAGTCGGCGTTCGGTATGCAGAAGGATTTTTCAGCAAAAAGCCATTGCTGCTGTCACAAGATTTATTAGGAGGAAAGGCATGAGTTTAAATATTGGGATTATTTGTTATCCCTCAGTAGGCGGATCAGGAGTAGTTGCAACAGAGTTAGGAAGGCTATTGGCGGATAAAGGCCATAATATCCACTTTATTTCAAGCTCTATGCCGTTTCGATTAAAAAAAGTTCATCCGAGAATATGCTTCCATAGTGTCGAAGTAAATCATTATTCGGTTTTCCAATATCCGCCCTATGATTTATCATTGGCAAGCAAAATTGCAGAAGTGGCTAAAAGAGAAAAACTGGACATTTTGCACGCCCATTATGCAATGCCGCATGCTGTTTGTGCGATTTTGGCTAAACAAATGATTGACCGCGATGTGAAGGTAGTCACAACTTTACATGGAACAGACATTTCTATACTGGGAAATGACCATTCCATGCAGGAGCTGATTAAATTCGGCATTGAAAAATCCGATTATGTGACGGCTGTATCAAACGCGCTTGCTGAGCAGACGTTGTCAATCGTTAAGCCTGATAAGGAAATTCACACGGTTTATAACTTTATTGATGAAAGAGTATACAAGAAGCAATCGGAAAGTAACTTGAAACAGGAATTAGGAATAAACGAAGAGAAAGTATTAATCCACGTCTCTAATTTCAGAGAAGTGAAAAGAGTGAAGGACATTGTTCGAGTGTTTGAGAAGGTGAAGCAAAAAATGCCGGCGAAGCTATTAATGGTCGGAGATGGACCGGAAATGAGCAATGTTTGTGATCTTGTCGATTCTTTGCAGCTTCGAAATGACGTGCTGTTTTTAGGTAAACAGGAAAACGTCGAAGAACTGTACAATATTAGTGATTTAATGCTGCTGCTTTCGGAGCAGGAAAGCTTTGGTCTTGTATTGCTCGAAGCGATGGCTTGCGGTGTTCCATGTATCGGCACGAATATAGGCGGAATTCCTGAAGTGATTGATCATGGTAAAGCAGGCTACATTTGCGAACTTGGAGACATCGAGAGTGGAGCGGAATATGCGCTGAGACTGCTTGAAAATGAGAGTTTGCATGCAGATTTCGTCAAAAACTGTACGGATATTGTTCAGACGAAGTTTCAATCGGCAACCATTATTTCACAATATGAAGAAATTTATAATAAGCTTCTGCAAAGTTAAGTGAGAGGAAGGAAATATGAACGAGTACTTTCAAAGAGCAATACCTTTATTGAATAAAATTGAGCAAAACGGGTATGAAGCTGTGTTTGTCGGTGGCAGCGTCCGCGATTATTTATTGAATCGGGTGATTCATGATGTCGACATCGCCACGTCGGCAACGCCTGAAGAAATAAAGGCGATTTTTCCAAAGACGGTCGATGTCGGCATCGAACACGGAACTGTGATGGTGCTTGCTTTCGGGGAAAGCTATGAAATCACAACGTATCGGGCAGAAAGCGAATATGTCGATCACCGAAAACCGAAGGAAGTAAAATTTATTCGTTCCCTTCATGATGATTTGCAGCGCCGCGATTTTACGATGAATGCTATCGCGATGAATAAAAACGGGGAATTAATTGATCCATTCCATGGGCAACAAGCTATAAAAAATCATTTGATTGAAACTGTCGGAAATGCCAATGAACGCTTTCAGGAAGATGCGCTCCGAATGATGCGCGCACTCCGGTTTGTCAGTCAGCTTTCCTTTACTTGCGCGCCGAAAACACTTGAAGCACTTATTTTCAATAAAGAGCTGTTAGCAACTATTTCTGTTGAACGAATTACCTCTGAATTCGGCAAACTGCTGGATGGCTCGAATGTCCAAGAAGCTCTCCGACTGTTGGTTGAGACGGACCTGCTTGCGTATTTGCCTGAGTTAGACGGCAAGCGAGACGGGATGCTTCAGTTGGCCGGCTATCCAATCAATAAACTGAAGAGTGAAGATGAGAAATGGGCATTGGCGATGCATTGTACAGATACTCTGGAAAACGTGGAAAAAACACTGAGGAAATGGCGCTTATCGGTAAAGCGAATCCGTACAATCCGTACGATTATGAAGCTGGTAAAAGAACTGCCTGAACAGCCGAACTTAAAGTGGCTGCTTTACCAAAACGGCTTGGAATACGTGGTAAGCGCCAATCATGTCCTGTCGGTTTTAGGTTATGATGCGGTTATGGAGGACGAGGCGTTATTGGAACAGTGGCAATCTTTGACCATTCATTCACCTTCAGATCTGGTGGTAAAGGGTTCTGATTTTGTGGTATGGGCAGAAGGAAGAAAAAGCGGTCCGTGGATTTCTGAAGCGTTGACAGTTATTTCTGAGAAAGTAATTAATGGAGAAATCAAGAATAATAAAGAGCAAATATTCGAGGAGGCAAAACGATGCAATCTCATATAAGAAAGCAATTGTTGGATGCCTTTGCAAATGCCGGAGATGACTTCATATCCGGGCAATCGATCGCTGAAATTACCGGCTCATCAAGAACGGCTGTATGGAAGCATATCGAAGCGCTTCGCAAGGACGGATATACGGTAGAAGCTGTCCGCCGCAAGGGCTATCGGATTACCGGTTTTCCAGGGAAAATGTCAGCAGACAGCATTAGAATGGCTTTAAACGGAACAACGTTTGGAGAAAATATTTACTATTATGATTCGGTTGATTCTACACAAAAAATAGCAAATGAATTGGCCGGTAATGGCGCTGCAGAAGGCACAATTGTAGTCGCAGATCAGCAAACCGGGGGGAGAGGGAGATTAGCGAGAAAATGGTATTCTCCGCAAAACACCGGAATTTGGATGAGTTTAATCATTAAACCGAATATCCCAATCTACCAGGCGCCGCAATTGACGCTCTTAACAGCTGTGGCAGCTGCAAAAGCGATTGAAGAACATATTGCCGTTGCCCCATATATTAAGTGGCCGAATGATCTTTTGTTGAACAACAAGAAAATTACGGGGATATTGACGGAAATGCAAGCTGAAGCTGATTCCATTCACTCTATTGTTATTGGTATCGGCATTAATGTTAATCAGGAGCAAACAGATTTTCCTGAAGAGCTGCAGGACATCGCAACGTCATTGCATATTGAAACAGGGCAAACATTTGCCCGTGAAGCCATCATTAGCTCATTTTTGCGACACTTTGAAAACTTGTACATGGTTTATCAAAAAGATGGATTTGCTGTCGTGAAAGAACTATGGGAAAGCTACGCCATCAGCGTCGGCAAAACGATTACCGCTACAACCATTAATGAAAAGATTGTCGGTATTGCTCTTGGCATTACGGATCAAGGTGTACTGTTAATCAGGGACGAACACGGACAAATTCATAATATCTACTCGGCAGATATTGAAATATAAGTTTATTAATAACAGGGTCTTTGAAAAGTTTTTATGACTTATCAGGGACCTTGTTTTTTAACAAGTTAAGAAAGTTATAGTTTTGAATGAACCTTTTTGAACTTAGACAGCTGTCTAACCTTACACTTGCCATGCTCGGAGGCCTATAGGATGTAGGTCATATCAGTGAAGACATGCGGATGTGGCGTCTTTAGCCGACGTTCATTACTTGCTGCCTCCCCCAAGAAACTAAAACCGGGTTTCTCATGTGGGGCTCTCACTATGAGAGTCACAACGACGAAGATATGCGGACGTAGCGCTTTTAGTCGCTGTTCCTTACTAGTCTTTGTCTAGCTGCAGCGGCCAGCCAGTTTTCATCTTAGAGAATCTTCCTAGAGTATCTTGTCAAATTCATGACTGATAAGTGATGAATTTGACAGCTCTATGGTCTAAGCCAAACCACTCTGGAAATTTTACAATTTCCTACGTGATTTGTCTTATGCAGGTCGGGGCTAAGCGGGCCGCTTCCGCTTTTCGATTTCCGCATGTCTCCTTTTTCATCGAGGTGAATCTAAATAGCATATTCATGATGAAAAAGGACCGGTAATGGTTTTTCTAAAAGATAAGAAAGTATATTTTTGAACTTAGTTAGCTGTCTAACCTTATACCTGCCATGCTCGGTCCTAAGCCGTCCGCGCCGTGAAACCAAAAGCGGGTTTCACGGCGCGGCTGGCTTAGTCCTCCCGCATGTCTCCTTTTTCATCGAGGTGAATCTAAGTAGCATATTCATTACATTAAGATTACGATGAAACTCAACAGAACAAACACCATTTTTCACATCTGCCTTACCGTTAACTTCTTTAGCGAATTGTTTACATAGTTCTTGAATATTTTGCATAGTGAATCACCCCCATTTATAAAAAGATATGCCCGAAATTCTGTTTTAAGTTTGGAAAAGAGCTAAATTCGTTCGCACTCTTGTGGAATACCCAATAATCTTATTGTTTCTTTCTTACGGATGACAATTATTCTAGGGTAGAACAACTTTTAATTGATTGGAGCGGAGGGCGGCGATTCCTATGAGATAAGCGTGGCGCCCACTCGAGGAAAGTGTCCGTCCGCAGCGGAAGCGGAAATCAACATAAACTACACCATTATTTAGAGGAGGGCGACTCCTACTTAGGCGCTGGATTAACCAAGTAATAATGACTGATTAAATAGAAAAAACTACACATAAAATACTGAAACAAAAGCAATTTGTAGAATAATTATGAAAACGGTTTATTTTTTTGTGGCATACTTCTTCGGTACTCTGTTATAATGACCTTGGGCAGTATCGACTACAGAACTGCACCTTGCAGGACAGTGAAGAAGTATCAATAAAATAGTCTGCCTAGATCCGCGTTGGACAAGGACAGAGGGGTGAAAACACAATGTAATCGTTACGGGATCCTTCTGCGCATTTGAAGGGTTTTTTTAATGCGATTAACTAAGTGTGTAATTTATCTCCTCTAAATTAAAGGAGGAATAAAGTGATGAAACTTTCAGGCCATTTTCTGAAAATGAAACAAGAAAAAGAGAAGATTGTGATGCTTACGGCATATGATTATCCTTCTGCAAAGCTGGCTGAAGAGGCGAATGTGGATATGATTTTAGTAGGTGATTCCCTTGGTATGGTTGTGCTCGGCTATGAATCTACTATACCGGTAACAGTGGACGATATGATTCACCACTCAAAAGCTGTTAAACGTGGAGCAAAGGATACATTCACCGTAACGGATATGCCGTTTATGAGTTATCACTTATCAATAGATGAAACATTAAAAAATGCTGCCCGTATTATGCAGGAAGGGCAAGCTGATGCGGTTAAAGTAGAGGGCGCGGATGAAGTTCTTTATAAAATTTCAGCACTTACAAAAGCGGGCATTCCGGTTGTTGCCCACCTGGGTTTGACACCGCAATCGGTTGGCGTCCTTGGGGGCTACAAAGTGCAGGGGAAAAGCGTTGAAGCGGCAGAAAAATTAATTGAAGATTCGATTAAATGCCAAGAAGCAGGTGCCATTGCGTTAGTGCTTGAATGTGTTCCTCACCAAGTTGCGTCATTAATTACGGAAAAGCTGAGCATACCTACAATCGGTATCGGTGCCGGAAATGGCACAGACGGACAAGTTTTAGTATTCCACGATGTTATTCAATACGGTGTGAAACGACTTCCGAAATTCGTGAAAGCATACGGTAATGTCAATGAGAGTATCTCTTCTGCTATCTCTTCTTACGTACATGAAGTAAAAGACGGTTCTTTTCCGGATGAAAAGCACTCGTTTACGATGAAAGAAGAAGAAGTTACGGCATTATACGGAGGAAAATAATGATGATTTCAACTAACTTGAAAATTTATAAGAAGGCTAATGAACTTCAACAAGTATTACAACAGCTAAAACTGAGCGGGAAAACAATTGGATTTGTGCCAACGATGGGTTATTTGCATGAAGGGCATGAGCAGCTTATGAAAGAAGCGCGCCAGGAAAATGATATTGTCGTATTAAGCATATTCGTTAATCCATTGCAGTTCGGTGAAAATGAAGATTTGGATAAATATCCGCGTGATATTGAACGCGATGAGCAAGTAGCATTGAAGCAGCAAGTTGATTATATTTTTTATCCTACTGTAGAAGAGATGTACAAAGAAGGTCCGTCCGTAACAGTGAAGGTCGAGAAGAGAACCGATGTGCTGTGCGGCAAGTCTAGACCGGGTCACTTTGACGGGGTTGCGACAGTTGTGACGAAGCTTTTCAATATTGTCGGTCCTCACAACGCTTATTTCGGCTTGAAAGATGCACAGCAAGTTGCGGTTATTGAAGGAATGGTTGCCGATTTCAACATGCCGGTGAACATTGTTCGCGTGCCGATTGTCCGGGAACAAGACGGGTTGGCGAAAAGCTCCCGCAACGTGTATTTGACGGCTGAAGAAAGAAATGAAGCGAAGCAATTATATGCGAGTCTTCAAATTGCGCAAGACTTAATCGCAGCAGGTGAAAGAAATCGCGAGCGTATTATTTCAGCTATTGAGTCTCATTTAGTAAAATATACGAGCGGGACAATCGATTATATTGAGATTTATTCATATCCTGAGTTGCAGAAACTGGATAGTCTTGAAGGGGAAATAATCATTGCACTTGCGGTAGCTTTTAAATCTGCCAGGTTAATAGACAATTGCATTATCACATTATAAATCGAATAACGGGGGAATATCTGTGTTTAGAACGATGATGAAGGGGAAAATTCACCGTGCCACTGTAACAGAGGCGAACTTAAACTATGTGGGAAGCATTACAATCGACGCCGACCTTCTAGATGCGGTCGATATGCTGCCTAACGAGAAAGTGGCAATCGTGAACAACAATAATGGTGCCCGTTTAGAGACATACATTATTGCCGGTGAAAGAGGAAGTGGGGTTGTTTGCTTGAACGGTGCGGCTGCACGTTTAGTTCAGCCTGGTGATATCGTTATTATCATTTCATATGCGCTTGTTGCCGAAGAGAAAGTGAAAGACCATGCTCCTCGTGTAGCGATAATGGATGAAAATAATAATATAAAAGAAATCATTGCTCACGAACCTGAAGCGACGATTTTATAATAATTAAACAGCTGACGTCATTGAATTAGAAGCCTATAATCATGTAAGATGTGATTATGGACTTTTGATGAAGTGAAGTCAGCTTTTTTATTGTCTAACCATACACCTGCCATGCTTGGAGGCCTACAGGATGTAGGTTACATCGGCGTTGCCACACGACGTGGCGCTCATAACCGATGTTCCTTCTATATGCCTCGCTCAAGAAACCAAAATCGGATTTCTTGTGTCTTGTGTGGGGCTCTTCAGGATAAGAGTCACAGCGACGAAAATATGCGGACGTAGCGCTCTTAATCGCTGTTCCGTCTCATTTTAGAATGGCAAAACAATAAGGTTAGTAATTATTTTTAGTTTTCGTCATTTTATATGGAACGTGCTTAAGTAAAAAGGACCGGTGACGGTTTTTCTATTTTTATTAAAATTTTGAGGTGTACTAGAATGACTCAACGTTATGTTGTAGTGGATTTAGAGACGACAGGGAATTCAGTGAAAAAGGGCGATAGGATTATTCAGTTTGCGGCAGTAGTTGTAGAGAATAATCAAATTGTCGATGCCTACTCGACGTTTATTAATCCAGAGCAACCATTATCTCCATTTATAGAAGAATTAACAGGAATTCAATCATCGCAGCTGGTGGATGCTCCGCGCTTTTCAGAAGTGGCACCCAAAATTGCAGAGGTTTTGCAAGACGGTTGTTTTGTCGCGCATAACGTCTTATTTGATTTGACATTTTTGCAAGATGAATTCTTACACAATGGGTTTGAGCCCTTTTATTGTTCAACAATAGATACGGTAGAGCTTGCGAAGATCATTCGTCCGCAGGCGACAAGCTTTAAACTGTCCCATCTCGCGGAAGAAGAGGGCCTTGCACACGACCGGCCGCATCAGGCGGACAGTGATGCCGAGGTGACGGCGCAGTTGTTTATTAATTTCTGCGAAGAATTACGAAAGCTGCCTCTCGTTACGTTAAAACAGTTGTACCGTTTGTCCTATTCATTAAAAAGCGAAATATCAGAACTGCTGGCGTTGATACTGAAAGAGCGTATGTCGGTTAGTCCGATTCACTATCCGCATTTGCAAATACATAAAGGGATTGCTATTCGCAAACCGGAGACTGTGAGTAAAACGTCATACGACGGTGAAGCGTCCTACCCGCAGTCAGCAGAAGAAAAGATTGCTTTATTAAATCAAGCTTTTCCGCATTTTGAGCTTCGAAATGATCAGCTGAAAATGATGGATGCCGCTTATCATATTTTTAACGACGAAAAAATCGCTATTATAGAGGCTGGAACAGGTCTCGGTAAAACATTAGGTTATTTAGTACCGGCAGCTTTCTGTGCCTTAGAGCATCATGAGCCGATTATTGTAAGCACGTATACAATCGAACTGCAAAATCAGTTAATCCATAAGGAACTTGCCAACCTTCACAAAATGCTGCCGTTCGAATTAAAGACCGCTGTTTTGAAGGGGCGTCCGAATTACATCAGCTTAGCGCAATTTGACCGAGCTTTACGGACGAAAGATGATAATTACGAGACAGCGCTCATTAAAATGCAAATTCTTGTATGGCTGCTGGAAACCGAAACAGGTGATAAAGATGAGCTTAACATGACAGCGGGCGGAGAATTGTTTTGGGAAAGATTACAAAGTGTCAAAAGCACATCGAATGAGCATGAACGCTCCTGGCAAAATTTTGATTTTTATGAAAGAGCGAAAGAAAATGCGAAAGATGCTGATCTGATTGTCACTAATCACGCATTTTTAATGTCTGATTTCTTTTCGAATAACGGAAAGGGCATGAGTAATAGCTTATTAATTATTGATGAAGCGCATCAGCTCGAAAATGCGGCGTTAAAGCACTTAGGCTCCAGCATTGACTACGTGAGCTTAAAAATGATGATTAATAAACTCGGTTTCTATGATCAAAAACAGCTACTGTATAAGCTGCTGAATATGGTCGGCAATCTTGGCGGTAACATCAGTAATCGCGAAGCTGACAATCTGCTTCACGATGCCATTTATGAAATTGAGCAATTCTTTCAGTTGCTGTCTAAAGCATGTGAGGATTTTCAAAAGAATATGCATAACAAAAATGCTGTTGCCCTACATACCATATTGAAAAGCCACGGAAACAGCCAGCCATTGACACATCTGGCTGAACGCCTTCATAAGCAGCTGCAAACTCTATCATCTTATTTATTGGAGAATGCAGCTTACGTAACGGAGCATGGACAGCCCGGTAAGACACAATTATTCCATTTATCGGAGATTGAAAGTATTGCTGAATTTTTCAAAAGCCGTGCCGGCAATTTTCTTGAATACTTTCTGCGCAATAAAGACTCATTTCTTTATTGGGTCGAATGGCATAAAAACAGCCCAGGGCAGTACGTTTACTTGTATTCGCAGCCTATTTCAGGAGGACAAGAGCTGTGGCATCGTTTTTTTGCGCAGCAAAACAGCGTGATTTTAACATCGTCGACATTGACGGTAAAAGGTTCTTTCGAATATATAAAAAATAAGCTCGGACTTCATCATCACGATATCGAGACGTATTCTTTCCCTTCTCCGTTCCGTTATAAGGAAAAGGTGAAACTGCTTGTAGCAAGCGATATAGCGGAAGTGAATAAGGTAAGCCAAGCGCAATATGTCAAACAGATTGCCGAATATATCGAGCAATCAGCACTGGCCTGCAAAGGAAGAATGCTTGTATTGTTTACATCGCAGGAGATGCTGCGGGATGTGCACGAGTCGCTTCGCGAGCTTTCTTCATTGGAAGATTTCAATCTGTTGTCCCAAGGTATTTCGAGCAACAGTAAAACAAGGCTGATTAAGTACTTCCAAAACTTCGATAAGTCGATTTTGCTTGGAACGTCGAGTTTTTGGGACGGACTCGATTTGCCGGGAGAAACACTGCAATGCCTGATGATCGTCAGACTGCCGTTTTCGCCGCCTAATGAGCCTTTAACGGAGGCACGATGCGATCAAATAAGAGCAGAGGGCAGAAATCCCTTTACGGAATATGCTTTGCCTGAAGCAATCATGCGTTTCAGACAAGGATTTGGTCGACTGATTCGTACGAATGATGACAAAGGTATTTTCATCGTGTGCGACCGCAGAATTGTCACGACTCAATACGGAAAAGACTTTTTACTGTCTATTCCGGATGTGGCAGTGAACGAAGTGAATTTGCACGATGTTCAAAATTCTATAAAACAGTGGCTAAAATAATATTTTTCCAAAAACTTTATTTTTACGATAAAAAAGCTGTTATAATGGTAGATGGCTGAGATCACTTATTACAATTTACCGAACATAAAGCGAGTGGTTTATTTGAAAAAATGGATTATAGGCATTAGTATTTTGCTTTTAGTATTTGTTGGCTACGTAATAGCCAGTTTTTATATTGGAATGAACTATAAGAAGACAGAAGAGGAAAAAGCGGTGGCCATCGCTTTGAATAAAGGCGGTCTTGTCAGTGTGAGCGATTATTATCTGTATCACGGTCAAGAAACGTACTCTGTCGTTGTAGGAAAGGATGACGAAGGCACAGAATATGTGATTTGGATTCCGAAAGACCTGAAAAAAGCTTCTGTAAAGAAAATGAAGTATAAAGATGGAGTTTCAGAAAGTGAAATAGTGGCTATTGTTAATGAGAAGTACAATCCGAAACAAATCGTTTCCGTTAAGATCGGGATAAAAAATTCCAGCCCGATTTGGGAAGTTACTTATAAAGATAGCGAAGATAACTTAGTTTTTGCGGATTTCGATTTTAAAAAATAATCAAAGTGCAGACAATTAGGGGGATTTAAAGGATGAAACTTGCAAAACGCGTTCAAGCTCTTACACCATCAACTACATTGGCTATTACGGCAAAGGCGAAGGAGTTAAAAGCCCAAGGTTTGGATATTATCGGTCTTGGTGCTGGTGAACCTGACTTTAATACGCCTCAACACATTATTGATGAAGCGACAGCGTCTATGAACGAGGGTCAAACAAAGTATACGCCTGCAGCAGGGCTGCCTAAGCTAAAGGAAGCAATAGCTGCTAAGCTGTTAAGAGATCAACAGCTTGTATACAAACCATCAGAAATTATTGTTGCTTCCGGCGCGAAGCATGCATTATATACGTTGTTCCAAGCGATTTTGGATGAAGGTGATGAAGTAATCATTCCGACACCTTATTGGGTAAGCTATCCTGAACAGGTAAAACTGGCTGACGGTGTTCCTGTTTATGTTGAGGGGAAAGAAAGCAATTCCTTCAAAATTACGCCTGAACAATTAGAATCTGCTGTCACAGAAAAAACGAAAGCAGTCATCATTAATTCGCCAAGTAACCCGACTGGTATGCTGTATACAGCTGAGGAATTGCGTCAACTTGGTGAGATTTGCTTAAAGCATGATATTATCATTGTCTCTGATGAAATTTATGAGAAACTGGTATATGGAGACAATAAGCATGTGTCAATTGCACAACTTTCTCCGGAATTGAAGAAACAAACGGTTATCATTAATGGTGTTTCCAAATCGCACAGTATGACTGGCTGGAGAATTGGTTATGCAGTCGGTGAAGAAGCACTTATTAAAGCAATGTCAAACTTGGCAAGTCACAGCACATCCAACCCGACAACGACTGCTCAGTACGGAGCGATTGCTGCTTATGAAGGAACGCAAGAACCTGTAGAAGAAATGAGACAAGCGTTTGAAAGCCGTCTAAATATCATTTACGATAAACTAGTAGCGATTCCTGGCATCAGCTGCATTAAGCCTCAAGGTGCGTTCTACTTATTCCCGAACGTGAAGGAAGCTGCACTGGCTACAGGCTACAGCAATGTGGATGAATTTACGAAGGCGTTATTAGAAGAAGCGCTAGTTGCAGTTATCCCCGGGTCAGGCTTTGGTTCGGACGACAATATCCGTCTATCATATGCCACTTCATTAGAACAGCTTGAAAAGGCTGTTGATCGTATCGGCTCATTTGTAGCTTCTAAAATGAAATAATGAAATGTAATGCCCGGTTTAGGAAAGCTCAAGTCCTTTACCGGGCTTTTTTATTTACCTTTGAATTTAAGTATCGCCCATTAAAAAACGACTTGTTACGGTTAGTTAAGTTTGTTATTATATTGATAGTTGTAGACTTAGGGATATTATGAAGTTTCAGTTGAACGAACCAAGTTTTAAGGTGAATTGGATATACCTAAGAAAAATGTCCTTTCGTCCCGGCAATGAGGGAAGTATAAAGGCTTTTTTTTGTTTTTTTACTGGTTTATTTGTACAATTAAAAGTACGTGTAGATTTTTAAAAAACAGTAACGTAAATAGCAGGAGGTTCTTATGCAAGAGAACGTGTTAGTAAAATCAATTTATAGAAACACTAAAGAATATGCTTCTAAGGAAGTAACAATTTCAGGTTGGATTCGCACATTGCGTGCATCAAATACATTCGGCTTCATCGAAGTGAACGACGGTTCCTTCTTTAAAAATATTCAAGTTGTATTTTCATCAGAACTTGAGAATTTCAAAGAGATTTCGAAGCTGCCAATCAGTTCATCAATCTCTGTAATCGGAACGCTTGTTGAAACACCTGATGCGAAACAACCATTTGAAATTCAAGCCAAAGAAGTAATTGTGGAAGGGATGTCAGATTCTGATTATCCGCTTCAAAAGAAACGCCACTCATTTGAATACCTTCGCACAATCGCGCACCTTCGTCCAAGAAGTAATGCATTCTCTGCAGTATTCCGTGTGCGTTCAGTAGCTGCATATGCGCTTCATAAGTTCTTCCAAGATCAAGGCTTTGTATACACACATTCGCCGATTATTACAGGAAGCGATGCAGAAGGAGCAGGTGAAATGTTCCGCGTTTCAACTCTTCCTTTCGATAGCACACCTCGTACAGAAGAAGGTACAGTTGATTTCAAAGAAGATTTCTTTGGAAAAGAAACAAACTTAACAGTATCCGGTCAGTTAAATGGTGAAGCATTCGCGTTAGCATTCCGTAACATTTATACATTTGGACCGACTTTCCGTGCTGAAAATTCAAATACAGCCCGTCATGCTGCAGAGTTTTGGATGGTAGAGCCGGAGATTTCTTTTGCTGATCTTCAAGACGACATGGAGCTGGCAGAAGAAATGCTGAAATATGTGATTAAATATGTAATGGATGAATGCCCGGAAGAAATGCAATTCTTCAACCAATTTGTCGATAAAGGCTTGCTTGACCGCTTAAACCATGTTGTTTCTTCTGATTTCGGTAAAGTAACGTACACAGAAGCAGTAGAAATTTTATTAGCTGCTGATAAGAAATTCGAATACCCGGTTGAATGGGGAATTGATCTTCAAACAGAGCATGAAAGATACTTAACAGAAGAGCATTTTAAAATGCCTGTATTCGTAACTGACTATCCGAAGGACATTAAAGCATTCTACATGCGCTTAAATGACGACGGTAAGACAGTTGCGGCTATGGACTGCCTAGTGCCTGGTATTGGTGAAATCATCGGAGGAAGCCAAAGGGAAGAACGTATGGACGTACTTCTGAAAAGAATGGCTGAAGTCGGATTAGCAGAAGAAGACTACTGGTGGTACTTGGAGCTTCGTAAATATGGAGAAACAAAACACGCCGGATTCGGGTTAGGCTTTGAGCGTTTGATTATGTATATCACAGGTATGTCAAACATCCGTGACGTAATCCCGTTCCCAAGAACAACTGGACAAGCTGATTTCTAATATAAATTGATATCGTTAAATAAGAAGACCTATTCCAATTAGTGAATAGGTCTTTTTTGGTGTTCGAAAGTTAGTGATTCGGTGTGGAGCTCTTGGAATGTTCGCTTGCAAATAGTGGCTTTTCGTGCATTAAGTGATAGGAGACACGTGACGGACGAATTATTCACAAAATGGGAAGAATTAATTTGAAAAGAAAAAAATCACTTGTGAATTGGGGTGAATTGTTTCAAGTGATAGACGAATTGTTGATAAAAGTGGAAGAATTATACTTAGCAAGCTATATCATTTTGATGGCAGACAGTGAGATTGAAGAGCTGATATCTGATTTTGTACTGAACTTTGGTAGAAAAGAGTCTATTTTTTCACTTTTTTGTCATGTTGACTCATACGACACCAATTTTGCAGTAAACTCTTGTTAATTGGAGTGGAGGATGGCGACTCCTGCTTAGATGAGCATGACAGCCGAGACCCCACAGGAGCTTTAAGCGACGAGGAGGCTCGGCTCATGATGAGCGGAAAGCGTCCGTCCGGAACGGAAATTAACTTCACCTTCTTTTATTTACAGACAAATTCCATATAATAAAAAAGTCGATCTGATTAAATTTCGGCAGGAAAGGAAAGAAATATACAAACAAAAAGTAAGTTTAACCTGTTCTTCTTGACTCGAATTTCATGATATACTAGCAGAAGAGGTGTACGGTTATGACAAGAGAACAAATGTTAACATGGCTTCAGGAAGGAAACTTGACGATTCCTTCTTTTCTTTTCGTACATTATGTCGAAATGGGGCTGAACGAACAAGAATTAATCTTACTTTTACATTTGCAGCAGTTTCAAAAGGAAGGCAATGCCTTTCCGACCTTTGAAGAGCTAAGTGGTAGAATGTCTATTTCAACCATAGAATGTGCCAATATATTAAGAAAGTTAATTCAAAGAGGATATTTGGAGATTATCGAAGAAGAATTAACGGTTGATCGTGTACGGAGTGAAGCATATTCTTTAGTTCCTTTTCAGCAAAAAATGATCGACCATTTTTTGAGCAAAAATCAAGTACAAGCAGTGGAAACGAAGCAGGAAGAGGAAAGCAGTCTGTACAGCATATTTGAACAGGAGTTCGGGCGTCCGTTATCACCTTTTGAATGCGAAACATTAGGAATGTGGATGGATGACCATGAGAATACACAAATTATAAAGGCTGCATTGCGAGAAGCGGTTGTTTCAGGGAAGCTAAATTTCCGCTATATCGACCGTATTTTATTTGAATGGAAGAAGAACGGCATTAAGACTGAGGAACAAGCAAGATCTTACGGTGAAAAGTTCCGTTCTCACCAGTCGCGCGACAGACAGCCTGTGAGAGCTGAAGCGAAGGAAGTTCCATTTTACAATTGGCTTGAGAACTAAGATTTGCATCTGACTCGGAAAATACAAAGAGGCTTCTCCATAGGGATATTTCCGCTTAGGAGAAGCCTCTTCAATTTGTCGGACCGGGCATCTAAAGATATGATAAAGGGGATTAAATTGAGATGTTGAATAAAAGTCAGTCATTGTACTGTTTGGAAAAAATGAAAGAAATGTATCCGAACGCACATTGTGAGCTGGTGCATGACAATCCGTTTGAATTGGTGATTGCTGTGGCATTATCTGCTCAATGCACAGATGTGCTTGTCAATAAAGTTACAGCTTCTCTTTTTCAAAAATATAAAACACCCCAAGATTACTTGAACGTATCGTTGGAGGAGCTGCAGAACGATATTCGCTCAATAGGGCTATTTCGCAATAAAGCAAAAAATATACAAAAGCTCTCGGAAATGTTGTTGCGTGATTATGATGGCGTTGTACCTAATGACCGCGATGAACTGACGAAGCTACCTGGAGTAGGACGGAAGACAGCCAATGTTGTCGTATCAGTCGCATATGGCGTCCCGGCTATCGCAGTCGATACACACGTTGAGCGAGTAAGTAAACGATTAGGGATTTGTCGCTGGAAGGATAACGTTTTGCAAGTAGAGGAAACATTAATGAAGAAGTTTCCGAAAGAGGAGTGGTCGGTTGCGCATCACACGATGATTTTCTTCGGCCGTTATCATTGCAAAGCGCAAAATCCGCAATGCTCCGTTTGTCCGTTAAATGATCTATGCCGTGAAGGGAAGAAACGATTAAAAGCAAAGGAAGTAGTTAAAAAATCATGAGTGAAAGAATAGTTATTGAAATACCGGGCACATTACAACATCCCTTATATTTTTCAAATATAAACACTGTGGAAATTGAAGTGTCCGATTATCAAGGATGGAATGCTTCCGCAGTTGAAAACCTAAGTTATGAGTTGCTGACAGAGGGTGGAAAAGTGTGCTATCAACCATGGTTGCACAGTGAAGAAATCATTCCTCAATTAAGTAAAGAGTGGGTACAGTTAGAAGAAGAATTAGAAGAGATGTTTAAGCGAAGAGCAGTTAAGGAAGCTGCCCCGTTAATGAGTAAGGGAATCAAGCTATGTATCGCTTCTCTATTTTGGCATAATGGAAAGCCGATCACGTTAAAGTGGGACGATTTAAGTGACATTTGTGCATCTGTACCGGTGAATTTTGCTGAGAGAATGAGCTTCATTATGACCCGTCCGGGTTTGTATGCGTCGTATAAGGTACTTTCGCAAATAATGATTGAATTGAAGAAAATGATTGCCATTGATCAAATTAAAAGAAAAAGAATGCAAAAAAACTAGCTTTGTTTCTCGGACAGAGCTAGTTTTTTATGATATAGAGCAAAGAGCATTCGGAAAGTCATTTATACTGACTTCATGAATGCTCTTTTTGTGTGTTCAAATTAGTGGAATAAAAGCTTTATGTTTTGAAAGATAGTTGTAAACTTAAACAATCTAGATGTACCAGAAGGGGTTTCTTGGTTTACACCCAGTGTTCCAGGTAAACCTGCATCGTTTGAGCTTGTGTTATTATTACCACTATTTGCTCCGTTATTATTTTCGTTTGTATCACTATTGTTACCGTTGGTATCTGATGGATTACTATTATTGGAATCATCGGACTGATCGCTATCTGTGTTATCTCCAGATGAATCTTGAGTACCTGAATCATCATCTGTTAAAGTATCATCTAATTCTTCTTCTTCTTCCTCTTCTCCGCTGTCCGCAGGTACTTGAATACTAATAGTCGCAGCGCTACTGCTTACATTTCCTACCACAGCAACAACAGAGAAATTATAGATGGTCCCAGGTGTAGGATTGCTTACGCGTGCTTCCATCTCTCCAGATTGAGAAACCGATACTTCTCCTCCACTATCGGTTGTTGCACTTACTTTAAATGATGGCTTACTTTCTTCATCGTCTGTTGGGTAATCCCATGTTAAGTACAACTCATTAGCAACTTCATTGTATTGAACTTGCAAATTAGTTGGAGCATCAATGGCTTTATATGATTCAGAAACAGTTTTTGGCTCCGTGCCCTTAACAAAGTATTCATAAGTGACTTGGTCAGAAGGTGTATTTTTGCTAGGCAGAGCAGCCGGATTAGAGCCGATTTCTACCGCTGATTTTACAACGCTGTTCGGTTGTTTGAAATCAGATGTTTTTACGTCTTTAGATGCTTCAGTCATAACGTATTTAAAGATCTTCTTCGCCAATTGCTGGCTATCAGTACTTAAATAGTCACTTGATTTTTTGGAATATCCGGTCCAAACAGCTGTTGTATATTGTGTCGTATAGCCGACCATCCATGAATCAGGAACACCGCTTGAAGGGAATCCATATTTCTTCAATTCATCTTCTGAGTAGTTAGTAGTACCTGTTTTACCTGCGACAGGCAGACCAGGAACATTCGCTGCTGTACCTGTACCTTCAGTCATTACGCTTTTCAGCATGTCAGAGACCATGAAGGCTGTGTAATCTTTCATTACAACCTTTGATTCAGGTTTCAAGTTTAGAGTCGTTGTCTTATCTTGAAGAACAACTTTTGTTACGGTATGAGGTTTGTTATATACCCCTTCGTTGCCAAATGCTGAATATGCACCTGCCATTACAAGAGGAGATACGCCTGTTTTCATACCGCCGATACTGGCTGATTCGAAAAATTCTTCTTTATTTAAAGTTAATCCAAGACTTTCGCCAAATTTGCGGGCATTCTCAGTTCCGACAGCTTGGAAAGCTTTTAAAGCCGGAATGTTATACGATTTTGCCAAAGCTTGGCGGATCGACATTTGACCGTGATATTTGTTGTTGTAGTTGTTGATTGGTGTGCCATTGCTGTACGAATACTTCTCATCGACTACTTGCTCATATGTTGACCATTGTAAATACTCAATTGCCGGACCGTAATCCAAGATCGGTTTAATGGTCGAACCGGGTTGTCTTTCGATATCGGTTGCATAGTTATATGTGCGGGCACCTGTTTGATTTCGGCCGCCGCCGACAGCTCTAATCTCCCCGGAAGTTGTATCAAGCAGAACAACGCCGGCTTGTAATTCATCGTCAGGGAAGTTAACTGCAGAGTCATCGCTGTTCAGTAAATCATAAACATAGCTTTGCGCATCTGCATCCAACGTTGTATACACTTCAAGCCCGTCTGTGTAAATATTGTGATTCGTCTTTTCTTTAACCTCTTCAACAACTAAATCGATAAAAGAGTTGTAGTATGATGAGTCTGTATTAGACTTACGCTCTTCTTCAGGCAATAAAGCAGCTACAAGTGATTCACTTTGCGCTTCTTTCATTTCTTGTTCTGAAATATAGCCATGTCTGTTCATTAATGTTAATACTACATTTCTTCTTGTTTCGGCTCCTTCAGGATTGTTGAAAGGATTATAGCGTGACGGACTTTGCGGAAGCCCGGCCAATGTTGCTGCCTCTGCTAAATCTAACTCATCTAACGATTTGCCGAAATACGTTTCCGCAGCTGTTGCTACACCATTCGCTCTTTCTCCGTAGAAAATTTTATTAATATACATTTCAAAGATTTCTTCTTTAGAATACTTTCTTTCAATCTGGAAAGAGAGCCATAATTCTTGTGCTTTTCGCTTCAAAGATTTCTCATCTGTTAAAAATGATCGTTTTACAAGCTGCTGAGTAATGGTACTTGCGCCTTGCGAACCAAATCCGTCTGTAAAGTTTGCGACTACCGCACTTGCCAAACGTAAAACATCTACCCCGTGATGTTCATAAAACCTTGAGTCTTCAGTTGCTAGAACAGCATTAACAACTGTATCAGGTATTTCATCGAAGGTGACGTAATCCCGGTTTTCTATCCCAACCTCTGTGATCAGGTTTTTGTCTTTGTCATAAATCTTTGATGACACCGGATCTTTTAATAGTGTCTCATCCAGTTCAGGTGCAGAACTCACATAGTAAGCAAATAATCCAATTCCGCTGACTAAACCGGCAATTATTAAAATTAAAAATGCAAGCATAGTTTTTTTGAACCAGCCGCCTTTTTTCTTCTTTGTCTTTTTTGACTTTTCATTCTGTAACTGTTTTCTACGTTCTTCTCTTGATCGAGTTTTGTCAGTCATTTAAACAGCTAACCTGCCTTTCTTCTATACCTTTTTACCGCTTTCTAAAGCAATTGATCAACTATTTTTAAATAGTCAATTCTTGGCTGAAAGCCGATTGGTATCCTATATGAAGTCAGTTCAACTTCTTTTTTTGTTATAGATTTTCTCCCGCCTTCAAGCATTCGATTCCAATATCCGATAATCTTCTGGGCTTCCATCAGATAAATTTCATCGTTGCTGGAGAAACTTAAAATCACAAATGCCATTCCATGATGAGTCAGAACTTGCTCCATGTGTTGAATTTGGTGAGCGTGAAAATTTTGAAGTGGAAAGGACGTTTTATTTTTTGTTTCTTTTGCTTCAAAATCTATGTATCTGCCTCGGTACACGCCATTATAGTCTGTTGTGGAAGCTTGTTTAAAGTAGGCTTCCTTAATGACCGCAGCGCTTCTCTTCGGATAATGGACATCCACAATTTGTACGGGAGTGGGTTTTTTATGAATCACGGCGATGTTCCTTGATAAATAATAGGCATTTGATTCATTCAGATTATCCTCTAATGTCATTCCGCGATTACTATAGCTGATTGCGTTGCCATTTTTTATGTTCTTCTTTTCATCCATCTGAACAGGGGCAACGAATTTCTTTCCGTTTGGATAGTGAAAGACCATTCATCAAAACCTCCAGACCACCTTTAATGATATCAGATATGGAAATGAAATCTAGTATAAAATAAATGGAATCATTTCAACCTAACTACAAAATGATACACTATTTTTTCATAAATTAGAAAGAGGTTGCTTTCATGTACTTTTTATTGCCACCGATTGACAAAGATTATAGTATACATGACATTTTAAGCACGATTCAGTGTCTCACTAAAAAATGGAATATAGATAATATTTCAAGGACTAATGCTTATTTTCGATATTTTCAAACTCATCCGGAAATAGAGTGGTCATTTCTCGCAAGTATGGTCTCCAGGAATGCCGGTTACAATATGTGCGATCTTGAAGGAAGCCCTTTAAAAGATACTTTATCCCCACAATATCGAAACTATTTATTTCTTACTTACGAAAAGGCCAATTATTTAATTTTTAAGGATGTTTTCCCTCAGTTGCTTCTTTATCATTATTCGACGTTATTAAATGAAAAAATGTTTCACTGTTTGCGGTATTTTTTTGTGACAGCCTTTATGGAGAGTGAATGGGAGTATTTTTGGGAGTATAGCGACCGTAAACGGTTGATGACTGCACTCATTATTAATGAACAAAATGTTATTCAAAAGCCGGTGATTGAAGATCCTTTCTTTCAGAAGAACGTTTTTCAATCAAAACTGTTTTGGTTACAAGATGCTTTAAGACTGAATGCGGTCCTTTTCCCAACTATCAAAGGGGAGTTATACGGATTGCCGGTTCATCATTTCAGAAAGTTGGACAAGCGGATTGTTCTTGGGAAAGGGTTGGCGAAAATATTATTTGATGATCAGCTTTTTCAGCATTTTTATCAATTTGCTTATTTGACGGAACACACCGGCTCCAGAATTGATTATGAACAATACTTTTCAAATAGAAAGCGAAGAGAAACTCCTTTTTTAAGAGCCGTTTATCCTGTTATTCAGCACCCTGACTATGAATTGGAAAATTGGGATGATAAGCGAAGAGTGCAAAAAAAGTGGTTTTCTCAATCGAATCTGCCGAACAAAGTGAACAATATGACACAATTACATAAAAAGAAAAGGCAACAACTTGAGCGGTTTATTTATTTATACCGGTTCATGAAAACTACTCGCTAAAAAAAGAGCCAACATCGAGATGGCGTTGACATTTCGATGTTGGCTGTTTCGTGCCTTATAAGGGTGGAACAAAGACTAAAACCGCCACGGCCGCATGTCTTTGTCTATGTCTTTGTGACTCTTATCCTGAGAGCCTCAGTTCATACGGTGCTGACCGGGCACTTTTGCTTTTGTTCTTTTTATGTCGCTGGACGATCCGGTTTATCCAGTTTTGGATTTCCTTTTCCAGCTTTTGTTGTTTTGCTTTTATGTTCTTTCAACTCTTGCTCTTTTGAATCATTTCTTCCCATTATGTCACACCTCCTAAAAACATTCTTCTCAAAACTATAGCGAAATATGTATAAGAATTTGTCGAAAGTCTGCCGGAAGTTATTTTCTTTGACGATTTCCTTCTAGTTTTGTCAACGGTGAAGGGATTCATATTTATTTTTAGAATAATTACGGGAAAAGAATGCTTTTTGAGGAGGTAAAATGATGCAAAATCAATTAATACCGACTGAAGAACTGGAGATGCTGATTAGTGAGATGAATGAGCGATTGGATGCATTGGAAGTGCAAGTATCGAATATAGCTGAGAGAGAGCGTTCCGGTTTTGTTAATGAAAAGATGCAGCAGATTGAAAATGTGCAAAACCAAATCAATCAATTAAACGATAATATAAACCGCCAGCGCAGTGTGAAAACAAAGCAGCCTGCCATCATCATTCATCCGAAATACAGCGTCTAGATTAGACGCTTTTTTTTGTTTCCTTTTTCATCAAGGAGAATCCAAGTAGCGTATTCATGTTGAAAAAGGACCGGTGACGGTTTTTCTTTTGAAGGGTATAATAGCAATACTAGTCACGAAAATCAGGAGGTTATGGCATAGTGTCAAAAACTGAAGCATTAGCACTTACTGAGCAGATGCTCAAACTATTGGATGAAATAAATGACTTATATGAAGAGGTAAGGGCAACGAAGAAGGAATGTGATTTTACAAATGAGGTAGAGCCATTTGCTAAAAAAGCGGATGAACTGACAGACAGTTGGCAGCAGCGCATAGAAGCAGTCATCCAAAATGAACAGGGTCACTTTACCGGTGAAAGACATGTTGGGCAAGTCGTTGAAAATATTCGTCAGTTAAGTGTGCAAGCCTTTTATTGGAGTACAAGCTACAGCCGTTTTAAGGGGTATTTGCAGTCGACGCAATTTCTGCTGAAAACGATGGAAAGGCAATTGAAAGAGAGCGAATAAGCGAGTTACACAAAATGCCCTTCATACATATACTATAACAAATATTTTTGCCTTATTTGAAGGGAGCTGAAATTTCTCATGAGGAGACCAAACCGCCAAATGGTCCGGTATGAATCATATAATCAGCCGATATATCCGATGATGGGTAACTTTCAAAATGCGTATGGTCCTCCTGGCTATCAGCAAGCGCCTCCAGCTTATCCGCAGCAGGCGCCCTTTATGGCAACAGGCGGGTTTTATCCATATAGCGCGATGTCTCAAAATCAATATGCACCAGAGCAAGGGATGCCCTTGGGACAGAACTATTACAATCAGACTGCACCTCCAAGGCCAAATCCAACCCTTTCTCCATTTGCCAACCCTCTGCAAATGAAAAAAAACCAGCAACAGTCTCCCCAAATGCCATATCCGAATCCTTATCCGAAGCAGAGTTTTATGCAGAAGCCGCAGACTTCCGGATTTCAGTCTGTCCTGAAACAATTTAAAACGCAGGATGGATCTTTCGATATCAATAAAATGATGAATACGGCAGGGCAAATGATGGGAACGGTAAGTCAGGTGCAGAGTATGTTTAAAGGGTTAGGAGGCTTATTTAAAACAACGCCATAACTAATGAAAAAAGGATCGTCAATTTAAAGACGATCCTTTTTAGGCTTTTATTTTTATGGCTGTTCCTTTTAATTTCGGTACCTTTATTTCTAACAGTCCGTCATTATGTCCGGCTGTCACTGCTTTTTCATCAATCGGTTTGACAAATGTCACACTGCGTTGAACGGTTTGTTTCGATTGGCGGTATTCATATGTTTTCTTGTTAGTATCTTCTTTTTTAAATGTTTCCTGATTTTCTACTGTAATGACCAAAGTTTGTTTATACGCTTCAATTTGAATTTGCTGTTTGCTGATGCCAGCTAATTTGGCTCTGACAATATACATATTTTCTTTTTCTTCCGTTTCAATAGGAAAGCTTCTGTTTTGGGGGGATTGCAGGAAGAAATCATCAATAGATTGAAGCAAACCGCTGCCTTTATGGGTCTTATTTCCGAAAAGATGGTTCATATTGGTGATGAAATCAGAGAATAAATCAGGTCTGTTTTGAGAAGGCATATTTTTATTTGGCTGTTTTCGTATAAAATGTTGCTCTTTTGACCAGACTCTTGATAGGTGTTAAAATACTGCCACAGGAGGGGTTTTAGAATGTGGAAAGACGTTTATGCTGATTTCACGGATTTACCAAAACACGAACAACAGATGCTATTTGACATTATAAAAGAAGAATTTTTCTCAAATGCAGAAGAAGAAATGAAAGATGCATTCACTACAATCAGAGAAACACGCTTCAATGGAGGGCTAGCTTGTGTTCACTGCGGCAGTGTTAAGGTGAAAAGAAACGGTAAATACAGAAATAGACAAAGGTATCTTTGCCGTGATTGCGGCAAGTCTTTCAATGATTTAACTAACACCCCTATATCGGGAACTCATTACCTTGGGAAGTGGTCTACCTTCTTTCAGTTAATGGTCGAGGGATATACATTGCCGAAGATTGCTGAAAGACTGAATATCCATTTATCTACTGCATTTTATTGGAGACATAAGGTGCTTTTCGCCCTTCGTTCATTAGGATTTAATACACTAAAGGGGATTATTGAAAGTGACGAGACCTTTTTCAAAGAATCATTAAAAGGGCGTAACGTGATTGATAGAAAGCCCAAGAAGCGTGGAGGGAGAGATAAAAAGAGAGGGATTAGCAACCTAAAAATCGCTGTTGTGGTAGCACAAGACCGTAATGGTCAAGTCATTGCACAGAAAGCTGGAACAGGTCGAGTAAAAGCAGAAGAAATTGATGCTGTCATCGGGGATTACATTGACCCCTCTTCTTTGCTATGCACAGACACTGCAACAAATTATAGAAAGTTTGCTCTTTTAAAGGAGCTTAAACACGAAACAATCAACCTGAGCAAAGAGGGTTATGTTAAGAAGGGAATATACCATCTTCAACACGTGAACAGTTACCATAAGCGATTAAAAGATTGGATGCAACGGTTTCAAGGAGTAGCAACCAAGTATTTGGACAACTACCTCTACTGGTTCAACTTCCTTCAACAAAGCAAAAAGATGTCGGAAAAGGAACGAATAAACCAAATGCTTTTAAGTGCGTGTCAGAAATCTAATATGATTACGGTCAAATTTTTGCGTGAAGTATAAAAACAACCACTTCTCAAAAGAAGCGGCTGTATTCATTATTATATATATGATTAGATTTGTCCTGAATAAATAAATAGTACAAAAGGAATTATTGGAATCAAAAATAGAAAAGGTATAAATTTTGAAAAGCCAGTTTCACGTTTTGAAAAGGCTATGATACTTACAACTAGTGAAAGGATGTAAAGTATGATACCTGGATATAGAACATATAGCTGTTGAATATAGCCGATGCCAATAATCAACAAGGACACGCCAAGTGTTACTGAAATTAAAGATAGTTTACTGAATAAATTCCCCAAAGTTGTTCCTCCCATCTTAGATTGTAATTTCTAATGCCAATTGGTTAAGAGATTGTTCTCTAAATATATTACCATATAATTATAATTTTTCATTCATTTTCCTTCTCACGCTATTCTGCCAAGTGTATCTCATTCCAAAGAGCACTTTAATCCATTAGCAACAATCTTTCCGAAAACAGCCTTTTATTTAGACGTTGTTCAGACATTGATTATGGCTCTCCTTTCTATAAGTGTAGACAATTAACTTGTATATAAATATGACCAATTTTTTTGATATGTGCATGGTTACGCTCAATTTACCGTTGTTTGCTGTATGTGAAATGTGTAAAATGAAGAGCGTAATAAATCTTGAAATAGCGGTGATTTTTTATGCATAAAGTAATTTTAGCTTCTTTTTTTATTGCATTGCTTTTAACAGTTGTAGCTTTTACGTTAATGAAAAATAGCTCCTATGCTTTGTTATAAATTGGGTTATTTAACTAGTGCAAATGCCTTGTATTTTTCATAGATTGTTAAGGAAATAAATTTATGAAGAAAGGGGCCACTACAATGAACGTAAGAAATATTAATCAAGGGGTTGTTTCTCCAACATATACCGGCCCGGTTGGAAATTGGGGTTTCAGTGGCGTCCAGGCAGGAGGATTTGTTGCCGAAGGTTTTGCACCGGCACCAGGATATTGTTGGTCCGCATCACCTAATAACTTTGCGCCTACTCAAACAACATCACCAATCGTTCACCCAACGCGACAATCTGTTAGCAGAAATGTATTCAGGCATGTAGTACCTCATGTTCATCCGAGCCACCATCATACAGTTAATGAGCATGTATACCAACATCAGCATTATGTAACAAATACTTGTTCTACCTCTAATAGATGCTGCAGTCAGCATGTATTTTGTGGTCCGCTTCCTACAAGACCTTGCGGATGGTGCTGATAAACGACTAGGGCTGGTGAACAGCCCTTTTCTAACAAAACAGTATAGTTTAACTTCAAGGTTTTTCTAGCTTCTAAAGTTGAACTTGGATAGCTGTCTAATCTTATACCTGCCATGCTCGGTCCTAAGCTGCCTCCCCCAAGAAACCAAAGGCGGGTTTCTTGTGTGATTCATCATAGTCCTCCCGCATGTCTCCTTTTTCATTGAAGTGAATTCAAGAGGCTGATTCTAAAATGAAAAAGGATCGGTGACAGTTTTTTCTAATTAAGGAGATTGAAATGCTGAAAGTACTTTACATAACAGGCTATAAAAATTTTGAATTAGGGATTTTTGATCAAAATGCAAAAGAAGTCGTTTTCATAAAAAAAGAGGTTCGTAAACGGCTTGAAGATTTTCTTGAAGAAGGCTTAGAGTGGGTGATTATTTCAGGGCAACTCGGTGTTGAGCTATGGGCCGGAGAAGTCGTTCTCGAACTGAAGAAAAGCTATCCGCAACTCCGTTTGGCTATCATCACTCCGTTTTTGCAGCACGAGAGCAATTGGAATGAGAAGAATCAGGAGTATTATCAGTCGATTGCTTCTCAGGCTGATTTTGTCCAAGCTGTGTCTAATCAGCCTTATGTCAGTCCAGCTCAATTTAAGAACCGCGATCAGTTCTTACTGAACAAAACAGACGGCACGCTCATTTTTTATGATGATGAAAATGAGGGATCGCCTCAATATTTTTGGAGAAAAGCCAGGGAATATGCTGAGAATCACCCTTATGAAGTTTTTCAAATCAGTTTTTACGATATTCAGCAAATTATAGAAGAAGCAGCATATGAACATAATAATGAATAATGTTTCCTTTATTTTTAATAATATTTCAGAAGTAAATTGACAAAGACTGTCCTTTTTGAAAAAATAATAATAAAAGTCATGAATAGAGACATGTATTGAGGTGATCAGATAATGTCGGATAAAATTAAATTAACTGCACAAAATATTTTAGAAAAAGAATTTAAGACAGCTATGCGCGGCTATAAGCCAGAAGAAGTTGATCAATTCTTGGATATTGTAATCCGTGATTATGAAACATTCCAGCAAGAGATTGAGGAATTAAAACAAGAAAACATGAAATTGCGTAAGAAAATAGAAGAAGGAAGCAGCCGAACAGCTCCACAAGGGTATCAGCAGGCTGCACCAGGAACAACTAATTTTGATATTTTGAAAAGATTGTCAAATCTAGAGAAACACGTATTTGGCAATAAACTATACGAATAAAAAATATTACTCTATTCAAGTTTTTACCATTGAAAAAATGTACATCAATGATTATAATAGGTAATGTTGTGTTTGATAACGTTCGGGTAATTGCTGCAATTGCATTATGCAGATTGTAGAGGAAAGTCCATGCTCGCACAAGCTGAGATGCTTGTAGTGTTCGTGCCTAGTGAAAAAATAAGCTAGGGCAGCTTTGACGGCTGACGGCCGGGGAGCGACCTAAGTCCATTCGGATATGGTCCAGTACCCTATAAAAGTGCCACAGTGACGTAGCCTTGTCAGAAATGGCAAGGGTGGAACGGGTAAACCCCACGAGCGAGAAACCCAAATTTAGGTAGGGGCACCTTACACCTTGGAAATGAACGAGGTAAAGGACAGGCATATGCCTGTAGATAGATGATTACCGCCTTCTGTATGAGACTGAAAAAATCGGTCGTTTGCAATACGAAGGAACAAAACATGGCTTATAGAGCGTTGTCAAATTCATATTAATTTATAACTTGATGCTAAAACAAAAGACTCTCCTTTTAAGCGGAGAGTCTTTATTGTATCTTAAGAAAGAATATATTTTTTGAACTTGGATAGCTGTCTAACCTTATACCTGCCATGCTCGGATGCCTACAGGATGTTGGTCATATCGGTGAAGGCATGCGGACGTGGTGCCTTTAGCCGATGTTCCCTTTTCCTGTCTCTCCCAATAAACCAAATGCGGGTCGGGTTTCTTGTGTGCAGGACCGGTAACGGTTTTTCTTGTACTATCGGGAAATTGTTCGAATGCAAATAAGAAATTCTTTTGATAATATATTAAACAAAGCAATTACAATTAAAAGGTGATGAAATGGCACAATACACAATTATTGCGACAGCAGCAATGGGTTTAGAAGCTCTTGTCGCTAAAGAAGTAAGAGCACTAGGCTACGAATGTACTGTCGATAATGGCAAGGTAATCTTTAAAGGAGATGAAACTGCGATTGCGAGAGCCAATATGTGGCTTCGTACTGCGGATCGAGTGAAGATTCAAGTAGCACAATTCAAGGCACTTACTTTTGATGAGCTGTTTGAAAATACAAAGGCAATACCATGGGAAAACTTCATTCCTGAAAATGGCGAATTTCCTGTTGCCGGCAAATCGCACAAATCAAAACTTTTCAGTGTTTCCGACTGTCAGGCTATCGTGAAAAAAGCGATTGTTGAACGTTTAAAAAGGGCTTACAACCGTATTGCCCGCTTCGAGGAAAACGGACCGCTATTTAAGCTGGAAATCGCTATGCTGAAAGATGTGGCAACAATCACATTAGATACATCAGGCGTCGGCCTGCATAAACGCGGTTATCGAGTTGATCAGGGGGAAGCTCCTTTGAAAGAAACTTTGGCGGCAGCTCTTGTGATGCTGACAAATTGGCAGCCAGACCGTCCGCTTGTTGACCCGTTTTGCGGATCTGGAACAATTGCGATTGAGGCCGCTATGATTGGTCAGAATATCGCGCCCGGCTTTAACCGTGAATTTGTCTCTGAAACTTGGCCTTGGATGCCGGAATCTGTATGGGAAAAGGTTCGTGATGAGGCTGATGAGAAAGCGAATTACGATCAGCCGCTTAATATCACAGGCTCCGATATCGATCACCGTATGGTGGAAATCGCGAAGAAAAATGCTCTGGAAGCTGGTTTTGGCGATTTAATTACGTTCAAGCAAATGCAGGTCAGCGATTTTACTGTGAATGAAAAATATGAACAGTATGGTGTTATTATCGGAAATCCTCCATATGGTGAGCGTTTGAGCGACCAAGCTGCTGTGGAAAAGATGTATACGGAAATGGGTAAAGTATTCGGGCAATATGAAACATGGTCTGTATATATGCTGACTTCCCATGAAGGATTTGAACGTTTTTATGGAAAGCCGGCAACGAAAAAGCGTAAGCTGTTCAACGGCTTCATTAAAACAGACTTCTATCAATACTGGGGCAAAAGACCGCCTAGAAAAGAACAGTAAAATACATAAGTCCTCCTTGTATGAATAGAAAAAAGAGAGGAATTATGTTAAAAGAGGTATAATAAATATAAGACGAAAAAATTGGCAGGAAGAACAACTCTCTGCCAATTTTTCTTGTGGACCGAACAAAGAAAGGATTTTTACAATGCTGAAAACACTTCCGTTTACTATTTCAAAAAACGATGCATTTTATGACAAATTATCCGAATGGATCGGTGATGTGTTTTATGACATTTTGCCGGAAAAAGGCTTTGAAGAAAGAGATGAGCAAATTTTCATGGCTTTTCAGCTGGAAAAGGCCTTTAAAGAAAAGAAGACAATATTCGCTGAAGCGGGAGTAGGAACCGGGAAAACGATTGTTTACTTGCTCTATGCGATTTGCTATGCACGCTACACAAACAAACCTGCAATTATTTCTTGTGCTGATGAAACATTGATTGAGCAGCTCGTTAAGGAAGAAGGAGATATTGCCAAGCTATCGGAAAGTTTAGGGTTAAATATTGATGTCCGACTGGCGAAGTCAAGAGACCAATACGTCTGCTTGAACAAAATGGACAGAGCGTATATGGAGGAAGACAGCGAAAACATTGATCAGCTGTATGATGACCTTCCGAAATTTATTAATGATTTTTCTTCAATGACTAAATTTGAAGTGTATGGCGACAGAAAAGAATATCCTTACCTAACGGATGAAGAATGGAGCAAAGTCGGTTGGGATTCGCTTCAAAACTGCTTCTCATGCGAGAAACGCCACCGATGCGGTCAAACGTTATCCCGTGACCATTACCGTAAGGCGCAAGATTTAATTGTGTGCTCGCACGACTTCTTCATGGAACATATTTGGACAAAAGAAGCACGAAAAAGGGAAGGACAGCTTCCGTTATTGCCTGAATATAGTACGGTTATTTTTGATGAAGGACATTTGCTTGAGTTTTCGGCGCAAAAAGGTTTAACATACCGAATCGCAGAAGATACATTGTTCGAAGTGCTGACAGCGTTGCAAGCGAATGATATGAGAGAAGAAACTTTGTTATTGATTGAAGACTGCATTCATGAGAATGAAGAATTTTTTAAACAGTTGCAAGACGGCAGTCATCACATTAAAGGTTCGCACCGTTATGAAATTACCGTACCGAAATTAATTCAGCAAAAAGCGGAGCGTTTACAAAAGCATATTGATGAAATTCTGGAAGCGCTGGTATTTGAAGCGGAAATGTACACGATCGATGAATACACATTAAAGGGAAGCGAAGAGTTTCTTGAACAAGTCTCCTACTCGCTATCTTTGTTCTCAACGGGCAAAAATGCTGTTGTGTGGCTTGAAAAAGCGGACTTAAAAAATGTATTAGTAATCATGCCGAGATTGGTCAGTGATATTCTTGGACAAGAAGTATTCTCGAAGAAAATGCCATATGTCTTCTCTTCTGCAACATTATCTGAAGAAGGTTCATTCGACTATATTGCTAACAGCTTAGGCATTAAAGATTATTTAAGCTTCTCGGTTGATTCACCTTTTGACTATGAAGAGGTAATGAAGGTAGAGCTGTCCATGGCAGATGCGCAAGATACTTCAAGCAAAGATCAAGCGGTTATCGAGCTTATGCGTGAAAACAATGGAAGTACATTAGTATTGTTCCCGTCTCTTGAGGAAATGGAGCAATTCAAGAAAGTCGTTTCTGCAGAAGAGTTCGCCTTCCCGGTTTATTTTGAGGGCGACGAAGAAATGAGTAAAACAGTCAAGAGATTCCAAAATGAACAGCATTCGGTTCTATGCTCATACCATCTGTGGGAAGGATTAGACGTACCAGGACACGCGCTGACAAAAGTAGTCATTTACAACTTGCCATATCCGCCGAACGATCCGGTCTTCCAAGCGAAGAGAGAAGTGCTTGACAATCCGTTTGAACAAGTTGACTTGCCGTACATGCTGCTTCGTTTGCGTCAAGGCATTGGACGCCTGATTCGCACAAGCAGCGACCACGGTACAATTCATTTATTCGTAGACAGTTATACTAGTGAAGAAGTTCTTCGTCATATCGGAAATGTCTTGCCAGTAAAGCCGGAAATTAAATAAGAAAAACCGTCACCGGATAAAAGGAGAAGACCAGCCATTAAGGGGTCTTCTCTTTTTTATGGCATAGTTCTGCCACAAATATGATAAAATGAATCAAATGGGAGGTAGAGGAAATGACAGTGAAAACTATTGAAAAAGATTTTCTGGATTTTGTACAAAAAATGACAGCTTACAATGAAGCTTTGGCATTAATATATTGGGATTTGCGCACAGGAGCACCTAAAAAAGGAGTCGATCAGCGCTCTGTTGTTATCGGACAGCTTTCTTCGGAAGTATTTGCTATGTCAGTGAGCGGTGAGATGGGATATTACATACAAGCATTAACAGAAGAAGACACATGGAACTACCTTTCGCTGACAACACAAAAACTGGTAGAAGATTGTCAAAAAGAATATGATCGTAATAAAAAGATTCCAGCAGAAGAATATAAAGATTATACGATGTTGACAACGAAAGCGGAAAGCGTGTGGGAAGAAGCGAAAGAAAAGTCTGACTTTGCAATGTTCCAGCCGTATTTGGAGAAAATCGTCGACTACAATCGTAAGTTCATTGAATATTGGGGTTATGAAGGCAATAAATATAATACATTATTAGACATTTATGAGCCTGGAATGACAGTTGAGATTTTAGATTCAGTATTTGGAAAACTCAGAAATGAAATTGTACCGATGGTGAAAAAAATCGCGGAAAGCAAGCATAAACCGGAAGTCGATTTCTTATTTAATCATTTTCCAAAAGAGCAACAAAAAGACTTCAGCTTAAAGATCTTAGAACAGTTGCAATATGATTTTGATGCGGGACGTCTTGATGAAACAGTGCATCCATTTGAAATTACCATTAATGCCAATGATGTCCGAATTACAACGAAATATGATGAAAATGATTTCCGAACTGCTGTCTTCGGTACTATCCATGAATGCGGACATGCCATTTATGAGCAAAACATTTCAAAAGAACTGATGGGTACAACATTAGCTTCCGGAACTTCAATGGGTATTCATGAATCGCAATCATTATTCTTTGAAAACTTTATCGGCCGCAGTTTTAGCTTCTGGAAGAGCAATTATCCAGAACTTCAAAAAACGGCGCCGGAACAATTCGGTAATGTGAAATTAGAAGACTATTACCGTGCCATTAATGAATCGAAGCCATCACTGATCCGCATTGAGGCAGACGAACTTACGTATCCATTGCATGTAATGGTACGTTATGAAATTGAAAAAGCTCTAATTAATAATGAAATTGAAGTGGCAGACCTTCCAAAAGTATGGAATGAAAAGTATAAAGAATACTTAGGAATTGAGCCAACGAACGATGGCGAAGGTGTTCTCCAAGATGTACACTGGGCAGGTGGCAGCTTCGGTTACTTCCCTTCATATGCACTAGGCTATATGTATGCGGCACAATGGAAAAATGCGATGCTAAAAGACCTTCCGAATTACGATGAGTTATTGGCTGAAGGGAATGTTGCGCCGGTTAAAGAATGGCTTAGCGAGAACATCCATCAATACGGCAAGTTGAAAAAGCCATTGGAACTTCTTCAAGATATTACGGGAGAAGGCCTAAATGTCGACTATTTAATTCGTTATTTGCAAGAGAAGTACAGTGATATTTATAAACTTAGCTGATAAAAAGAGGTGTCTTCAAGGCACTTCTTTGCTAAATAGTTAATAGAATGAATAAAATAAAAGGATAGAGCAGCCGCGGAAAAGGGCTGCATCTATCCTTTTTAATTTCTAAGAAGGTATGCAATTTTTGAACTTGGAAAGCTGTCTAATCTTATACCTGCCATGCTAAGGAGGCCTACAGGATGAAGGACATATCGGCGAAGGCATGCGGACGTGGCACTTTTAGCCGATGTTCCTTTTTCATCGAGGTAAATCTAAGTAGCATTCTCGTGATGAAAAAGGACCGGTGACGGTTTTTCTCATGCTTTAGGAAATTATAAAAATCTACATTGTGTATAAGTTGAAAAAGGTGTATTGACGTCCAGCTCCAGCGTCCAGCACCTATTGCCCTTCGGCAACCCCCCTTCGATAAGTCAACGCTGAAATGTGGAATCGGCCCGCAAGTCGTGTTTCCTTTATCTCGGTCGGCGTCCTCCAGTTCATACGGTGCTTTTTAGAGGGCGCTTGCGCTTTTGTTCTTTACCATAGTTTATAACCAGGTGATCCTGGTGGTGCATTTTGAATCATATCGACAAACGGTATCGTGTAAGCGAAAAGAATCAAGACAACCATAACACCAAGCCATAATTTCCAGTTTTCGAATACGGCAGGCGTTTTTTCAGCATGTTCAGATGTTTCGCCAACAGGAAATTCTTGATCGCCTTTCGGTGCAAAGAAAGCAAGATTGATGAAAATATAAACGACCAAAATGATACCGATGAACAAAATTGAACCGCCGATAGCCTGTGCATATTGATACGGAATCCATTCAAGAGCTTGCTCTGAATTTCCGTAAGTAGAGAAAGATGAACGACGCGGTGCACCCAGTAAGCCGGCAGCGTGCATTGCCCCGGACATGAACGCCATACCGATTGCCCATAGACCAGCCTGAATGATCGCTAGATTGTTCATTTTTTTCGTTAATACACGGCCTGTTAAATGAGGCACTAACCAATATGAAATACCGAAATATGTTAAGACAACAGAAGTAGCCAACGTCAAATGGAAGTGTCCTGTTACCCAAATTGAATTATGAACAACTTGGTTCAATTGGTTAGAAGCGTTAACCATACCAGATGCGCCGGCAGGGATAAATGCAACCATTCCGATGAATGGAACTAGGAAGCGCGCATCGCCCCATGGCAGTTTTTTGAACCAGCCGAATAAGCCGGTAGCCCCTTTAGAACGTCCGTATGTTTCAAAAGTCCCGAATAAAGAGAAGGCAGTCATCAAGGATGGGACAACAACCAAGAATGTCAGAATAACCTGTAAGAATTTCCAAGCTGGATCAATACCCGGTTCAAGCAACTGATGGTGGAATCCGACCGGCACTGAGAAGATTAAGAATAAAATGAATGACATACGTGCTAATGAATCGGAGAAAACAGGTGTATTCAACACTTTTGGAATAACGACATACCAGCACATATAGGCAGGTAATAGCCAGAAATATACAAGCGGATGTCCGAAGTACCAGAAAAGCGTACGACTGATTAAAACATCCACAGTGTCAACTAAACCTAGCGACCATGGAAGCAATTGACCTAATACTGTTGCGGCTACACCAAGAGATGCAATAACCCAAAGCAATGTATTAATAACGACCATATATGTAAGCAACGGACTGTTTTTGCCAGGATTAGCTTTTCTCCATTTTACGTAATGAGTAAGCATACTTCCGCTTGCGCACCAGCTTCCGACAACGACTAATGTTAATCCGATATAAAAAATCGGATGCGCTTGCAGCGGAGCGTAAAAAGTGAACAAAACGGATGCTTCTTTCAATAGAACCATCGCAGCAGCCATAGCTGTACCGATAGTCATTAAAATAAAGCCCACCCAACCGGTTACACGCAATTTATCGGATAATGTACCGGCTGTTTTGCTGACAGCCGCGAACTGGAAGCCGATAATAAAGAATGTTGTGAGAATTAGTCCAAGTAAGACACCATGTACTGTTAATACTTGGTAATAATCAATTCCGAACGGAAGTTCAACCTTGCCTGTACGAACCAATACTTGAAGCAAACCTGCAAATCCGCCAATGAAAAGCGCTATAAATGCCACATAAAAGTGAGCCATAACCAACTTAGCATCACGTGGATCAACTTTAGACATCGATGTTTTCATCATTGTTCAACCACCTCAATTCTTGAGTTCATCATGTGATGACCTACCCCGCAATACTCGTTGCACAATACAAGGAATTCACCAGGTTTATTAAATGTTGTAATATATTCACTGATGAATCCAGGTGTAAGCATCATATTAATGTTTGTCCCAGCTACACTGAAGCCGTGAATGACGTCTTTTGTCGTAGCCTTTACTTTTACTGTCGCCCCATTAGGCACTTCAATTTTGCCAGGATTGTATTGGAATGCGGATGCGACAAAAATCAATTCATAATCCCACTCTTCTCCTTCTACTTTATGTAGACCTGGCTCAGTAAATGGTTTCGTTTCATCTACTTTAGCCGGATCAATAGTCAACATACAGCTTGGCGGCTGATTTCCGAGATAGAACGCGCTCACTCCGAGTACGGTCAAAAATATTAAGAGCGCGGCTGCTCCGAAAGTTAGCCATAACTTCTCAAATTTATGCATATGCATGGCGTTTTTCCCCCCTCAAGTTCTATAAACGGCTGACAAATAATGAATATACACTTACCCATGTAATAACAATTACTAATCCAAGTATAATAACGGAAGCGAGTGTTCCCTTTAATGACCCGTGTTCGTCATTGTGAGGATCTGGCTTTTTCTTTAATTGTGTTTGTGCCATTTTTTTTACTCCTTTCTATATTCTAGAAATTGCTATAATTACAGTTTTATCATACAAAACTATCCAAAATTTACTAGATGGGTTTCTTGTTTTCACACATTGTTCATTCCTAACATTAACAATGGTTATATAGTGTAAAATTGATAAATCAAGCGGATTTTCACTTTTTTAATGAGGAGAAATGTGAATTAAATGTGAAGCAAAATGGCGCGCTGTAAACAGTTAGAAAGGGCTTACATTTGAACGGTTAAAAATATCTGAATATAAAGATTTTTACAATGATGCAAAAAAGTCTATGCAAAGCATGCTGTAATTGTTATAATACAAAAATATTAAATATGATGTCTCTCATATAATAGCGAGAATATGGCTCGCGAGTTTCTACCAAGTTACCGTAAACAACTTGACTATGAGTGAGTAATTTTTTTCTTGAGTTTATACAGCTCAGGCTTAGTTGCTGCACTCTGATTTTATGAGGTTGCAGTAAAGGCCTGAGCTTTTTTGTTTATACGGAAAAATACTTGCAAATGAGAAGACGATAAGCTTTGGAGGTATAGTATGGAAGCGTTGAAGCAAAAAATTATTGATGAAGGGAAAGTTCTTTCGGATACAGTATTAAAAGTAGACTCATTTGTTAACCATCAAATGGATCCGGTATTGATGAAGCAGATCGGGGAAGAATTTGCTGAAAGATTCAAAGGAATGGGCATCACAAAAGTTCTTACGATTGAATCTTCAGGGATTGGTCCGGCATTAATGACTGCGCTTGAAATGGGCGTTCCGATGATTTTTGCCAGAAAACGCAAATCATTAACATTGACTGATGGCTTAATTACAGCTACTGTGCGTTCATTTACAAAGCAGGAAACTAACGAAATAACGATTTCACGCGATTTCATTACAGAAGGCGACAATGTATTAATCATTGATGACTTTTTAGCAGTCGGACAAGCAGCTCTAGGTTTGATTGAAATAGTCAAACAAGCTGGAGCAAATCCTGTCGGAGTCGGAATTGTCATTGAGAAATCATTCCAGGACGGACATAGAACGGTGAAAGAAACAGGCGTTAAATTGGAATCTCTTGCAAAAATTGCTTCATTAGAAAATGGAAAAGTACAATTTGTAAACGAAGGGGATCAACAATAATGAAAAACATTGGGCCAATGAAAATTACTTCCTTAGGTATTCAGCATGTATTGGCAATGTATGCCGGTGCAGTTATCGTTCCATTAATTGTCGGTGGGGCATTAGGTCTTACTGCTGAGCAATTAACGTATTTAGTTTCAATTGACATTATGATGTGCGGGGTTGCGACTTTACTGCAATTATATCGTAATAAATTTATGGGTATCGGCTTGCCGGTCATGCTTGGCTGTACGTTTACAGCTGTAGCGCCTATGATTGCAATCGGCACAGAGTATGGCATGAACAGCATTTTTGGCTCAATCATTGCTTCCGGATTGATTGTTGTATTGATCAGTAAGTTTTTCGGAAAGCTTGTTCGTTTCTTCCCGCCTGTTGTAACAGGTTCAGTAGTTACGATTATCGGTATTACATTAATTCCGGTTGCTATTAACAATTTAGCAGGCGGACAAGGTTCAGCAGACTTCGGTTCTTTGACAAACTTGGCTTTAGGTTTCGGGACATTATTAGTTATTATTGTATTATATAAATTCAGCACAGGTTTCCTTCGTGCGATTTCCGTATTAGTAGGTCTGATTATCGGTACAGTTGCAGCATTCTTAATGGGAATGGTTGATACACAAAACATTACAGACGCGGCATTCTTCCGTGTTCCGACACCATTCTACTTCGGGATGCCGACATTCGAAATCGCGCCAATTGTTACGATGACCTTAGTGGCAATTGTCAGCTTAGTAGAATCAACCGGCACATACTTTGCACTTGCAGATATTACAGGCAAAAAATTAAAAGAAGAAGACTTGGAAAAAGGTTACCGTGCGGAAGGTTTCGCGAGTATTCTTGGTGGTCTGTTTAACGCATTCCCTTATACAACGTTCTCACAAAATGTTGGCTTGCTACAAATGTCCGGCGTGAAAACGAAAAAAGTAATTTATGTAGCAGCAGGTTTCTTGATTCTATTCGGTTTAGTGCCAAAAATCGGTGCGGTAACGACAGTCATTCCTTCAGCTGTAATCGGCGGAGCGATGGTTGCGATGTTCGGCATGGTTATTTCAGCAGGTATTAAAATCTTAAGTCAAGTAAACTTGGCTTCTCAAGAAAATATGTTTATCGTTGCGATCTCAGTTGCGATTGGTTTAGGGGTAACGGTTGTGCCTAATCTATTCGCTCAACTTCCCGGCAGCATCACAATTTTAACAAGTAACGGAATCGTTGCCGGCAGCGTAACAGCTATCGTGTTAAACATTGTCTTCAATATGATCGGCAAAAAGAAGGAAGCAGAAGCTATCGCCCCAACAGCTCAAAGGCAAGCTTCTTAATTTACAGTTTAATATTCTTTGAAAAACACTCTAATTTATTAAATTAGGGTGTTTTCTAGTTTTAAAAATAATAGACATCATATAAGCTAGTCGCTATAATTCATTTGAATGGATAAAAATGTAAAATAAGGGGCTGGTAATCGTGTTTGTATTTGAACAGTTAGCGAAGCACGCGGAAATGCAACCGGAACAAGCAATTACATCTTTTCAAGGAAGAGTAACGACATATCGGGATTTTTACTGGCAAGCGAAAAATTTAGCTGCATACTTCCAAAGGCAAGGCCTCGAGCAAGGCGATGTTATCGCCGTTTACCTCCATAATTCCGATTACTTCTTAAAATGTTATTACGCCTGTCAGCTTGGAGGTTTTGTCGTTTTACCAGTTAACACAAAACTGACTGCATCAGAGCTGGACTTTATTTTCATACATTCAGAAGCGAAAGCGCTTCTATATGATGTCCGCTTTTCGGATACTTTAAGTCAACTTCCGTCCTCACTGGAAACTTTCTCATGCACCTTACCGATTGATGAACAGTTCCATTCAATACTCAATAATGATACAAGTCATTTTACACAGCCTGTTATTGACCCTAAAGATACAGCAGTGATCTTTTATACTTCTGGTACGACAGGTAAACCGAAAGGCGTGATGTTATCGGGAAACAATGTGAAAGCTGTCGCGGAGATTTGGGCTACAGCAATGGATATTACGTCTAATGACCGTATGCATATTGTAGCACCGCTTTTCCATTGCGCAGCGAGCCATGTGTTCAGCATACCTGTCATTTATCGCGGGGGGACAATTGTAATAGAAGAGATATTTTCTCCGGAGCTAACGATGAAGACGATGGAAACAGAAGATGTAACAATATTTTTCGGTGTGCCGGCGATGTACAATATAATGCTCAATACAGGAAAGATGGGCGAATTAAAGCTGCCGAGTTTGCGTTTGTTTGCCTATGGGGCAGCGCCGATGCCATATGAATTGGTCAAGAAATTGAAAGCGCTTTTTCCGGAGGTGAAGTTGCAAAACTTATACGGGCAAACGGAAAACTCACCGGCTGCAACGACACTGAAAGATCATTACGCGTTGGACAAGATAGGTTCAGTCGGAGAACCGTTGCCGATGACAGAAGTGCAAGTAGTCGATGAATTCGGGAAACCGTTACCGACAGGGCTTGTCGGTGAGATTGCAGTAAAGGGACCGCAAGTAATGAAGGGCTATCTAAAAAATGAAGAAGAAACGAAACGAACAATCAAGGATGGTTGGTTGTACAGCGGTGATTTAGGTCGGTTTGATGAAGATGGTCTTCTATACATTGTCGATCGTAAGAAAGATATGATTATTCGAGGTGGTGAGAATGTCTATCCGGTTGAAGTCGAGGAAGTGTTATATGAAATGCCGGCTATTTTAGAAGCAGCTGTAGTCGGTATACCGCATCAAATTTATGGGGAAGTGCCTAAGGCTTATGTTGTCTGCAAGGAAGGGCAGTCTTTAACGAAGGAGGAAGTCACAGCTTATTGCCAAACGAAACTAGCTTCGTATAAACTCCCGGTTGAGGTTGAATTTATACAAGTACTGCCTCGTAATGCGAGTGGTAAAGTATTGAAAAATGCGCTTAGGGTTAATGTTAATGTATGAAGGATGTACGGACCGTTGAGAAAGAATTTTCTCAACGGTTATTTTATGTTAGCACAAATTAAATGAGCCCATTTTTCCAAAATGTAATTGACATAAAACTCCTTCTGTTATATATTATTTATACAAATTATAAATTGTTATATAACAAGGAGGAGTAACAATGGAATTGTACCGCAAAGCTTATCATTGCTACACGACCGCATGTGAGAATTATGGGATGGAAGTGATGGACTTTCGTTATTTTATTACACATTTAACAGAAGAACAGCTAACTGCGTATAGTAAAATGATTGATTAAAAGTAAAGGACGTGATGATTACGGATCTCTTAACGGATGCCAAAACGTGACCCTGCTTAATTAACTAGTTTAATTGAAGCAGGGTTTATTTATGTTATCCTAGCTTGATACATGCCCCGTGGATAGTATCAGCCTACAGTTAGACATCAAAAATACATATAATTGCTATGGTTTTTAAGCAAGTTTTACAGTGTAATAATAGAAAATATGTTAAGATAATAACAATGGTTCATATTATCATTCAAGAAAGATGAGGGAACACAATTAATGATTAAAAAAGTACTAGCATCATTATTGGCCTTGGCTCTAGTATTAGCCCCAGCAGGAAATCTGATTTTCGATCAGGCGACAAGCCATGTTAGCGCCAAATCTTACAAATCAGGAAAGAAAAGCTTTAACACAAACAAATCAAACATCCAAAATAATAGTGATAAAAAAACAGATAACATCTCCAACAGCTCGAAAACAACAGACACAAAAACAACGAATTCAACAGCAGCAAAAAGCAAAAGCGGCGGTTTTATGAAAGGTATGCTGTTCGGGGGATTAGCTGGTTTATTATTAGGCGGTCTATTAGGGAACTTCGGAGCATTCGGAGCAATTTTAGGATTGCTGATTAATGTGATTGCCATTATGGTGGTCGTTATGCTTGTTGTGAAAATTGTTACGCTAATAAAAAATAAAAACAGACGTAAAGAGGCGGAAGAAAGACAATGGCGAAATTAAAGATTTCAGAACAAGATATCATTAATGCTATTTGTTTATATATGGCCGATTTAAAACGTATGGAGCCGGAAGAAATTGAAGTAGAGCTTATGTTTGATGATGAGGCTTACGGCTTTTCTGCAGAAGTGTTTTTCAACGGAAGAAACCAAATCATTGCTCATAAAGATATGATTGAAGCATTGCGTTTTTGGATTAAGCACTCGTTGCAAGAAAACCCTTATGCCGGCATTGAACTTGTACTTGATGACGAAGAAGGCATTATAGCTTACGTCAGCCAATAAGAAAAGCCGTCACCGATCCTTTTAATAAGAAGAGCATGAAATGAATCAAAAGTCATTTCATGCTCTTTTTGTTTAAACTAGTTTAACTAAATATCTACCTGTCGCTCCGCCTTTTAATAAGACTGGTAAGATCTCAGGGAGCTGTTTTAGCGTCACTTCGTCAGAAATAAGCTGTTCAAGATTAGCAGGTTTGTATTTTGCAGCTAGTGCTTGCCATACGTATTCGCGTTTCTTCATCGGGCATTCAACAGAATCAATGCCAAGCAAGTTAACGCCTCGCAAGATGAAAGGGAAAACGGAAGTCGGCACATTGCCGCCGCCTGTTAAACCGCTGACAGCAACCGAGCCGCCATAGTTAATTTGGCTCAATATTGATGCGAGTTGTTCCCCGCCGACCGGATCGACAGCTGCTGCCCATCTTTGCTTGCCGAGTGCACGGATTTTTCCGTCATACACTTCTTCACGAGACAGAATAGTCTCTGCACCAAGCTTTTTTAAATAATCCGTTGCTGATTGCTTGCCCGTACTTGCTTCAACTGCATAGCCTAATGTCGATAAAATTGCGACTGCGAAGCTTCCGACACCGCCTGTTGCCCCTGTTACAAGCACTTTCCCTTGATTAGGTGTAATTTGCTGCTCTTCTAATGCTTGTACGGAAAGGGCGGCCGTGAAGCCGGCTGTTCCGATAATCATTGCTTCTTTTAATGTCAGCCCTTCCGGAAGCGGCACAATCCATTCAGAAGGTATGCGTGCATATTCGCTGTAACCACCGTAATGTGAAACACCGATGCCATAGCTTGTTGCGATCACCTTGTCTCCTTCTTTAAAACGCGGATCATCGGAAGACACGACAATACCGGCTAAATCAATGCCCGGCACGAACGGGTAATTTCTCACGATATTGCCGTTCGGAATTGAAGCCAGACTATCTTTATAGTTCACACTAGAGTAGTGGACACGAATTAAAACTTCCCCTTTCGGAAGGTCTTCGATTGAAAGCTTATCCAATTCTACAGTGAACTGTTCTTCATTTTTATCGACTACAAGTGCAGTGAATTGTTCAGTCATATTCATTTCTCCTTTCCAAAATGGAAGTATCTCTTGCCCCTCATTATAAAAGAAGGTTTTTATGCTGTATATAACTGATTTCACCTTTTTGGAGATTTTACTTTTTCTTGGAATCGACTAACTCAAACAGCACTTCATGATTGGACTCACGAAGTGCTGTTTGAATGTCTTAGCTAATAAAGTATAGTTCTGAATTGATAGCTGTCTAACCTTATACCTGACATGCTTGAGGCCTACAGGATGTAGGTCACATCGGCGAAGGCATGCGGACAGGACGCCTTTAGCCGATGTTCATTACTAGCCATCCCACACAAGAAACCAAAACCAGGTTTCTCGTTCGGTTTGTCTTAGTCCTGCCGCATGTCTCCTTTTTCATTGAAGTGATTTCAATGAGCGAAATCAAAAATGAAAAAGGACCGGTAACGGTTTTTCTAACCGTTATATAAATCCCAGAAGCGTTTTGTTGTCAGTACGGAAGCGAGCTCTTTGCTTTTTACTTTGCGTTGTTTACGCATAATTGCACGCTCTTCAGCTGTTTCATGCAGTTTCTTTTCTTCATCTGTTTCAGGAATGACTTTAGGCACTTGTGTCGGACGGTTGTTTTCATCCAACGCTACAAATGTCAGAAATGCCGTAGCAGCGATTTTTCGATCACCGGTTCTTAAGTTTTCTGCTACGATTTTAACGAATACTTCCATTGATGAATTACCTGTCCATGTTACATATGATTCAAAGCAAACAGAATCGGACATGCCGATTGGTTGCAGGAAGTCGACTGAATCAGTAGAAGCTGTTACACATTCGCAACGGCTGTGGCGCGCTGCTGAGATTGATGCAACTTGGTCTAAATCGCTCATAAGTTTGCCGCCGAATAAAGTGTGATGATTATTTACGTCATTCGGGAATACGCGGCTTGTTCTGTTTACTCTTGATTCTTTACAATATTTTGGTTTCATTGCTACATCTCCTAATACAATTGAAGTGATTTATTGATGATTACTTTAGTTTTAAATATATAGGTGTTCCATTGTTGTCAATTCTACATATTACTCTTTTAATATAGAAATTTCTATTATTTTGATTATTTTTGGCTTTTCCAATATTAGGAGAGGGAATCGGGAGATGTTAATTAATGGAATAATAAGGAAAAACAGCCTCCTGAAAGACTATTAGGAAGCTGTTCGATAAAGATTTATTGTTTAGTCATTTTACTGTGTGAAAGCTGCAATCTTGATTTGCGCGGGCGCTTGACGATGCGCGGTCGTTTAGGTGTTACCGAAAGGCTTAAATCGTGCGGTTCGTGGTGATTTTCAGATGAAGGGACACTTATGTCTTGGTGTATAAAGTCATCGCTTTCTTCCTCGACTAATTGTTGTTTGGCATTTTGCAGGGCTAACTCCATAAAATGCAATTGGCTGTTCATCGGATGCTCATTCTCTGAGACAGTCTTTTTAATAAATTGCTTGTCCGGCCGTAAAATTCTCGCCTTTGTATTATCGTTCAGCTGGATTTGCAATATGTTATGGATCGCTTCTTTAATGTTGGGGTCGTAAATTGGGCAAGCAATCTCAACCCTCTTTTCCATATTTCTAGTCATAATATCTGCAGATGAGATGTATAAGTCCATACCTTTTCCTTCGCCGAAGCAATATATTCGGGAATGCTCCAAAAATCTGCCTAAAATACTCACGACTGTAATGTTTTCTGTTTTGCTAGTAATTCCTGGAACAAGACAGCAAATGCCTCGAATAATCAAATTGATTTTAACGCCGGCACATGATGCTTCAGATAACTTTGTAATCAAATCGCGATCGGTTAAGGAGTTCATCTTTAAAATGATGGAACCGTTATAGCCGTTTTGTGCTTTTATTATTTCTTCATCTATGCGAGCAAGCAATGAAGGCTTCAAGCCGGCCGGTGCAACAAGCAAGTGCCCGTAATGGCCGTCCAAATTGGCAATGGCCATGTTTTTGAAGAAATTAGCGGAATCATTTCCAATTCGGTTGCTGGCTGTAATAAACGATAGATCGGTGTACATTTTCGCCGACTTTTCACTATAATTGCCGGTGCCGATTTGTGTAATGTATTGAATTTTATTGTTTTCCAAATGTGTTATTAAACAAATTTTTGAGTGGACCTTGAAACCTTCAAAGCCATAAATAATATTGCAGCCTGCTTCTTCAAGCCGCTCCGCCCAATCAATATTGTTTTGCTCATCGAAGCGGGCTCGCAGTTCCATCAACACAGTGACGTCCTTATTGTTTTCGGCTGCTTCAATTAAGTATTCCACCAGCTTGGAATTGCTGGATAATCGATAAATCGTAATTTTAATCGAAATGACGTTATCATCGTAAGCCGCTTCTTTAATGAGCCGCAAAAATGGCTCCATCTGTTCATAAGGGTAATGCAGCAGCAAATCTTTTTTATGAACTTGACTAATGATGCTTTCTTTCTTTGAAACAGATGCCGGCACTTGAGGTTCGAATGCAGGATATGAAAGTTCCCGTAATTTATTCAAGGGCAATCTATCATGCAATGCAAAAACATAGCTCATGCTAAGAGGCGCTTTGCTTTTGTATACTTGCTCCTTTGTGATGTTAAGACGGGCAGTTAAATAGGTTAAGAGCTCCGCGGATGCTTCGTTTTGAACTTCCAATCGGACCGGTGCCAAACGTTTCCGCTTATTCAATACTTTCTTCATATGATGGCGGTAATCATCATCATCGGCGAAAACTTCATCTTCAGGGCTTATGTCGGCATTTCGTGTAACGGAAATGATGGTTTTGTCCAATAATGAAAAATGCTCAAAGACACGCTGCACATATTCATATATAATTTGTTCGATTTTTATGTAGCGGGTGCTGCTTCCGGGTAAAAAGACAACGTCGGGCAAAGACTGTGGAACCGGCACAATGCCGTAAGATGTTTGATCCTTTTCTTTCATCATTATGAAGACGTTCAGTGATTTATTAGGCAAGTGGGGGAAAGGATGGTGTATATCAACAATTTGCGGCGACAGCACCGGCAACACATAGGAAAGAAAATATTGTTCAACGTATTTTTTCTCTTTTGCATCCAGTTCCTTCAACGTGACATGATGGATATCGTAGTGTTTCAGTTTTTCTTTAATTTCCTGGAAGGCTTTGTCTTTATATTTATAAAGAGGCGCAACTTCTTTAAAGATTTTTTTCAGCTGTTCTGCGACAGTCATACCACTTTTTTTATCGATACGGTTGCCTTTTAGCAGCGACAGATCAAGAAGACTTCCGACCCGTATCATAAAAAATTCATCTAAGTTGCTTTCAAAGATAGATACGAACTTTAAACGTTCATAAAGCGGCACTGTGGGGTCACAAGCCTCATCAAGTACGCGTTCGTTAAATTTCAGCCATGACAATTCCCGGTTTTGTGTGTAGCTGAAATCGTATTTCTTTTTTAATTTTGCCATTGTATTACCCCTCCTTTAAAACTTTCGAATATAAGTATCCTTCACGCACCCCGGTAGGGCTTACTGTAATTGTTTGGCTTCCGTAATGTTCGGCAATTAATTGGAGAATAATTAATCCGGGCATAATTGTATGCACCCTGTCGGGGATGGTTTGAAGCACCCGTCTAAGCATCTTTTTGTCAGCTTTATGCAAATGTTCGAGCAGTGTTTTAATATTTTGTATTTGCAGAAGCTGTTCTGACTGTTCTGGGAATAAATTATCATGCAGCTTTTTCGCAGCACGAATTGTGCCCCCGACACCGCATATGCCGTCATACTGAAGATTATAGTGTGAGCCCAGTTTATGTAATTCTTGCAAGACGTTTTGCTTAATAGCTTCTGCTTCTTCTTTTTTTGGAAACAACTTTTTGACATGTTTGGAGTACATACTCAAAGATCCGATCGGCAAGCTGACAGCTCTAGTGATCTTGCGGTCTTCAAAACTGACAAGTTCAGTGGAGCCGCCCCCGATATCAATGAACAGACCGGTATTAATATTGGAGTGAACAGCTGCGCCGTTATATCCGAGTGTTGCTTCCTCTTCTCCGGAAATAACGTCCACACTTAAGCCAGTTTCTTCATAAATAGTACGGACAACCTCATCGGTATTGATGATATTACGTAAAGAAGCAGTTGCGAAAACATGGATGTTGTTAATGTTGAAGTTTAGCAGTATGTCTTTGTAGGCTTTTAAAGTTTTGCAGGCGATTTTCATGCCTTTTACTGATAAATAGCCATCTGTTACATAACCGGCAAGACCTGCCATTGTTTTTTTGTGAAGTAATGACTGTACTTGCTGTTCGTTATATGAATATATATTAAGGCGAATAGTATTGGAGCCGACATCGATTATGCCATAAAGCATTAGTGTTCCCTCCTTATTGATAGGTAATATATGGCTATTGTGCTAAAATATATTATTACTACTTTAATATACAGATTTACTTTTGTGAAGATTAATATTGTGAATATTATGTAAATTTTGTGTAAAATTAATCAATACTTATTGCAATACTGAACAAATTAATGGTATGTAAATTAAAATGGAGAACAATGAGGGGTGGATGGCGGCATGGATGCAACGAAGCAAAGCTATTATCAATATTTAAAGGAGCTCTTTTTGAATGCTCCTTTTTCAGAAACATTGAACATTATCGGGACGGAAGCAGAGCCCGGACAAGCAACTCTCTATATGGAGATTAAACCGGACAAGCATATGAATACGAATCAAACATTGCATGGCGGTGTGACTGCCTCGCTTCTTGATACAGCGAGCGGCATGAGTGTCCGTACATTGCTGGATGAAACAGAGACAATTGCGACGGTCAATCTGTCGATTAATTTTTTGAAGCCGGGCTTCAGCGGAAAGCTGACTGCGAAAGGGCATGTGAAGTCAAAGGGCAAAAAAATGGCGACAGTCGAAGCGGAAGTTTTTGATGAAAACAATAATTTGCTTGCTAATAGTATAGGTACATTCGTTATTTTGCAGAAGAAATAGTAACCGTATTAAAAATTCAAGAAATCAGGAAGAGTCTGCTGATCAATTCGGGCAGGCTTTTTTTGTACAAAAAGCAATTCTATGAAAATTTATTCTCAATATTGGTTTATTTCTTTATTTCTTTGAACATAGATAAATAGCGGGTTTTTTATTAAGAAACAAGTTGATAAGGAGAGAGAAAACATGGTTAAAGGATTGGGTATAGACTTAGGAACTACGTATTCTTGTGTTGCGTATATTGATGAGAATGGAAAAGCTGTTGTGTTGAAAAATTCAGAAGGCAAGACGACTACACCATCTGTTGTTTATTTCGAAACAGAAAAAAATGTTATTGTCGGAGAGATTGCCAAACAGAGTCTGATATCAGAACCGGATAACACAGTCGCTTTTATTAAACGTGATATGGGAAAAGTAGATGAAGATACAAAGCAACCAATTATGAGAACCATTCAGGGAATGCAGATGTCTCCCCAAGAAATATCGGCTAAAATACTTACGAAATTAGTAAAAGATGCTAATGCAGAGCTAAGAGCAATAGGCAAATTAAGTGATTCTGATCCGGATGTGAAAGATGTTGTCATTACTTGTCCTGCATATTTTGGCATGGCTGAAAGAGAAGCAACGAAAGCAGCTGGTAAAATAGCCGGCCTAAACGTGCTGAATATTATTCCGGAACCGACTGCTGCAGCATTGAATTATGCACATGTGAGTCAAGATAAGCAAAAAAACTTTATGGTTTATGATTTAGGCGGAGGTACGTTTGATGTCACAATTATTGATATGAACAACGGCAAACCGAGAGTCATATGTACAGATGGCAGTCATACATTGGGCGGCAAGGACTGGGATGAAATACTGGTTCATTATTTTGCCGACAAATATTTAGAAGAAAAAGGCGAGGACATTAGAGAAAATCTTGATATTTTACAAGAATTGTTCTTGAAAGCAGAACAAACAAAAATTACATTAAGCAGCAGAGAAACAGCACCTATCATGATTATTGGTGATGCGGGAAGATTGAACTTTACTATGACAAGAAGCGAATTTGAAGAAAAAACGAAAGAGCTCTTAGAAAGAAGTTTAAGTTATACCGATACTTGTTTGAAAATAGCTGCTGCTAAAAAATTCAAAAAGGAACTCGAAGCGATAACAGACGAGGAAATGAATAAATATTTACATGAAAATATTACCGATATTCTTTTAGTTGGCGGTTCTTCTAAAATGCCTCAAGTATCAAAATTGATTTCCGATAGATATGGAATCGAACCGAAGGAAGCGGATTTAGATGAGGCTGTGGCAAAAGGAGCAGCCATTTGCGCTAGCAATGAGTTTATTGATTTCAGTGAAGAAGATTGGCAAGTAGTAAAAAATTCTGTTGGCGAGCAGGAGTATGAGGTTGTTAAAGAAGCACTTCAAACTGGTAATAAAACTATTATAAAACAATATGAAAATGTATTGCCAAGACATATGGTTCAAAAACAAGAATCCCGGGGAATGATTTTTACAAATGTATCGCCGAGAACGTACGGAACGTCTGCATATGAAGCTTCTAATACAGATAAGCTAGTAATTTTTAATTTTATTCAAAGAAATGATGAACTGCCGAAAACGCATACTCTATCCTTTTATACGAGATTAGAAGGGCAAAGCGGAGTTGATATTGAATTGTATGAATCATTTGCTATGAGTGCTAAAACGGAACTCGAAGATGCAACAAGAATTGGTTTTGGCGTACTTGATTTTCCGCACGCAATGCCAAAAGGAACGCCGATCGAAGTAACACTTAAAATGAACAGTTCAGGTTTATTGGAAGTTAGCGCTTTTCATAAGGAAACAAATAGTGTTTATAATGGTACCTTTGATGTTTCCAATTCTTTATCTTCAGAAGAAACAGAACAAGCTATTGAACGTAACAAAAAACAATCATTTAGTTAATCGGGATCCATTTAGTGGTGTATTCGTGAGGTGATATACATGACTGAAAAGACGTACTTTGAATTATTTAAAATTGAAGTGAATGAGTCATTAATTTTCAATCCGACACGAGAGTTTGAAGCAAAAATTAATAAAGCTTTTCAGGATTCAGAAAATAATTGGAAACAATTAAAGCTGAAGAACTTAGGAAAAGTAAGTGATGGGGCAGCGGAAAATTTAAAAAAACTGAAAGCGCATGAATTCGATATTTTAAAAGATCCGGAAGAACGGAAGAATTATTATTTGGAAATAAAAAAGGATAAGATAATCGAGTTAAAAACGGAATTAATCGAATCAAATGAAGCTGAAATAGACTTCGGACATTTACAGCGGAAATACAAGCAATATCTTTCGGATTCGGAAATGTTGGACGAATCGAATTTATTCACCGCTTTTGGATTTGATGAAAACGCCAGCTATGGAACTACTGAAAAGACTATGAAGAAGAAAATGGAAAGACTGCAAAAACAATATGACTCGCATCCAATTGATAGCAAGTACCAAAAATATATTAACTTAAAAAGCATATTAAAGAAATTTCAAAAAGAAGTGTATAAGACGGATGAGTTTAAGAATCATTATGAGGACTACAAGACAATACTGCGCTATTCAAACTTTATACAGCTATTAATAAAAGTAAGAGGAAAAGATATAACGGCTATATATTTCAATGATATTTTGTTGAAAAAAGCGGAGGAAGCCGGAATAGAAAAGCAAGAATTTACTCTGTTTCTGATGAAGTATCATATGTACTTTGGCATTAAAGGGATTTCCCCTGTTACAGACTACTATATTAAGAATTTCGAAAAAATAAAGCATGAAAAGAATGATAAACAACAAGAAATACTAAAAGGTACTTCTGTAAAGGAATTTGAGTATTCCCTTGGTCGAAGCGCATTAAAAGCAGAGAATCTTGATGAAGCATACTATCATTTTAAAGAGGCCAATAACATTGACCCTGGATTTGCCTTATATGAACTGGCAGAATTATATTATTCTGGTACGGAAAAATTGCCTAAGGATCTAAATAAGTCTTATAAATTACACCAGGAAGCGATTAAGGAGAAGAATAGAAATACCTGCAATAATCGGTATTCATTGTATCGTCTCAGTCAGATGACCTTCAAAGGGGAAGGTTGTAAAAAAGATGAAAAATTAGGATTTTCGTATTTAAAGAGTTTTATATCCTCAAACAATTCGCCGACGTCCGATTATTATGAGCAGGCCAGACTTGATTTGGCGGAGTGCTATTATAAAGGCAGAGGTACTGCGAAAGATTACAAACTAGCATTAAATACTTACCATCACCTATACAGTGCAGCAGCTAAAAAGCAAATTAAAAAGATTGAAAGAGAGCTTTCCTATAAACCAAGTTTAATGATTTGTTTATATATTGTTTCTTACATCATTTTATGCTTAGTGTCCATGCATTATATAGAAAAGGTTTTCTCTTCAAGTTTCAATCGTATAAATGTACTAACCTATTTTAGTATTTTATTTGCTTGGATGATTTATTCAGGTCTGTTTTTAAGTATCAAGCATTCGTGGTTAAATCAATTGAAGGGAATTAAGGGGACAACAGCTATAGTGAAAATTGTACGATTCTTTGATTCGCATAAAAAAGCGATTATCAGTACAGCGGTTCTATTATTTGGAGGCGTTTGTTTTTATTGGCTCTATACGAAGGGCATAATCAAACCGTGGTTAACAGAAGAGGATTATGGAGAGATTCCTGAATTAGTTTGTCTTTTATTAGATTATGGAGTCAACTGGGTTACTGCTGGAATAATGTTAATCGTATTGCTTCCTTTAATTAATATTATCAATACAAATATGTGTAAGCTGACGATTTTCGGCAGTATAAACGTGAATTTCAAATCAGTTCTTCAGGGAGTTGTCTGTGCATGTATATTCGTATTTGGTATTTACTATGCTGTGCAATGGTCGGCGACAAATGTCTTAACAGAGTTTAGTGTGTTGAAGTATATAGGAATAACTATCTTTATTTCTGTCATTGCATATTTGTTTAACTTACCTAAGATCATAAAAGAAATATTCAACGGAAAAACAGCCATGTATACATTGGCCGCTCTTTTATTGTATGGTGCTCTTACATGTGCGACGGTAGCAGAAAATTATGGCGACATACCAATAGCCACTACAATAGTGCAAGTAATGATCGCTTATTATTTTGTATTGAGTGGAAGAATAAGTGATATTTATTAAGGGGAGCAGTTTTAAGAAGTAACTGATTTTAGCAGACTTGAATATAATAACCTACTTTAAATGGGCTAATAATTATGAGTTAGCTATGTGAAGTGGGGAGATCGTCGTGGAACGTGAGGATTTGTTTAGAAAAGCAGCTCATTTTATAAGAGAGTGCTATTATGAGTTGGCGATTGAGGAGGAAATTGTTCGGCGTACAGAGGAGATCCGCAAAGAAATAGAGGAAACCGGATTTTATGAGCATAAATATGAAGAACTTGCTCACGGCGCAAAGATGGCATGGCGAAACAGCAACTGCTGTATCGGACGTCTTTTTTGGGAAAATCTCCATGTAATAGACGCTCGGAAAGCAAGTGGTGTAGAGGGTGTCTACAGGGGGATTCTCCATCATATTGAATATGCGACAAACGGAGGGAAAATTCGTCCGGCAATTACAATTTTTAAGCCATTCAGGAATGAGCAGGACAACATAATTATTTACAACCCGCAGCTAATTAGTTATGCAGGCTATAAAACAGATTGCGGATTAATAGGAGATGCACAGTCTGTTTCACTTACTGCGTTTTGTGAGAAGTCAGGGTGGGAAGGCGAAAAGAAGAATTTTCAGGTGCTGCCGGTAGTTTTCTCTATAGATGGTAATAAGCCTGAATGGTTTTCGATTCCCTCTGAATTAGTGAAGGAAGTACCCATTGAACATCCTGAATGGCCGATAAAGAAGCTGAATTTAAAATGGTATGCCGTTCCGTTTATTTCCAATATGAGACTTGAAATCGGCGGGATTTCGTATTGTGCTGCGCCATTTAATGGATGGTATACAGGGGCAGAAATCGGTGCCCGAAACTTTGCTGACAAAGACCGTTTTAATATGCTGCCGGCAGTTGCTGAATTGATGGGACTCGACTCGGGACATAATAGCTCATTGTGGAAAGACAGAGCGTTAGTTGAACTGAATGCAGCTGTTTTATATTCCTTTAAAAAACAAGGTGTAACAATTGTCGATCATCATACAGCTGCAGAGCAATTCAGGATTTTCGAGAAAAAGGAAGCTTTGTGTCAGCGGGGGGTGACCGGGAATTGGCAAGCATTAATCCCGCCGATGGCTCCTGCTTGTACCCATATGTATCACAAAAATTACAACGATGAAATAAAAACTCCTAACTACTTTCCGCGGGAATGCAGTCATCATTGTTCGGAAGGAAAAAATAGTTAAAAATCGAATAGTATATACTAAATGACTATGTTAGGGGGAATGCTGTATGAGTTATGCGGAACTTGATTTTATATTGCAAAAGTCGATAGCTGATATGGGTATACCAAGCGTTGTAGCAATTGTCGCAAATAAAGAAGAGATATTGTATGAAGAATCTTTCGGACAAATCGGCAAAGGAAGCCGGCAGCCGATTTCGATGGATACCGTTTTTTGGATTGCTTCGATGACAAAAGTTATCACAACTACAGCAGCCTTGCAGCTTGTCGAAAGAGGTCTCCTGCAGCTTCATGAGCCCGTAAGCAAAGTATTGCCGGATATTAATCGAATTCCGGTGCTTGCCGGTTTTGATGAGGATGGCAATGCGATATTGCGAAAGGCTGAAAATCAAATTACGCTTCATCATTTGCTGGCTCATACAGCTGGTTTTGTATACGATATGTGGAATGAGGACATTGTTGCGTTTACAAAAGAACGGAACATTCCCGGAATTATTCAATGCAAAAATGAAACATTGGAGAAAACGCCGGCAGTATTTAATGCCGGCAAACGCTGGGAGTACGGCATTAATATAGAATGGGTCGGTAAGGTTGTCGAGGCGGTCAGCGGTCAATCATTGAGAGATTATATGCTAAAGCATATTTTATTGCCGCTCGGGATGAATGATACGGATTTTCTCTTAAGCGAGGAGCAGCGTGCCCGCCTTGCGAAAATGCACGTCCGAGACGAAGATGGGCGTTTTCATGCCATTGACTTTGAAATGACACAAGAGCCGGAGTTTTTCATGGGCGGCGGAGGACTTTATTCGACAGCTGGCGATTACATGAAATTTATGCAAATGCTACTTAATGACGGCACTTTGAATGAGAAGCAAATATTGCAACCGCAAACGGTAAAGATGATGATGACCAATCAAATAGGCGATTTGAATATGCACCCGCTTATAACAGCAATTCCATCATCGACTAATAATGTGAACTTTTTTCCTGAAATGATTAAAAAATGGGGATACGGGTTCATGATTAACACGGAAGATGTGCCGGGCGGCAGACGTGCCAGCAGCCTCGCATGGGCAGGGCTAGGGAACACGTACTTTTGGATTGATCCGGTAGAGAGAATAGCTGCCGTGTTTATGACACAAATTTTGCCGTTTGCAGATGAGGATGTACTAGATGTGTTTTCGCAGTTTGAGAAAGCTGTATACAGGCATCTGTTGTAATGATAAGGAAGCGGGACTATCTTATAGGTCCTGCTTTTCTATGTATGGTAACATGAGTGAAATGGGGGATAAATGTATGGAAGGTTGGTTGGAACAATTTCCGTTAATGCAGGATATGACGGATGAGAAGCCTGTTTTTTGGGTTAACCCCGATTATGAGGCTGATTTTGTATTTCAGCTCGACGATGAACTGCTGAGACAGGCAAGTGAACGTTTTTATCGGTTTCAGCCGGTTTTAAAAAGTATATTTGGTGAAATTGCCAGTTTCGAAGGAATCATTGAATCACCGATTACCGACATATCCAAAATGAAAATACGTTTAGAAACTGTATATGAAACAACTGTTAAAGGGAATGTGCTTTTAAAGCGGGACGACTTGCTGCCTATTGCCGGTTCGATTAAAGCACGGGGTGGCTTTCATGAAGTACTGGCTTTTGCTGAGAAACTGGCACGAGAACATGGATTGCTTACTGACGGAGAATCGGATTATAGCTGTATTTTAAGCGAGGAAGCGAGGCAGCTTTTCAATCAATACCATATTGTTGTAGGCTCCACCGGCAATTTAGGGCTGAGTATTGGCATGATCGGTTCTTCGCTTGGTTTTCGTGTTTCGGTACATATGTCTCATGATGCAAAGCAATGGAAGAAGGACCTGTTAAGAAAAAATGGTGTAACGGTAGTCGAACATTTATCTGACTACTCGGTTGCGGTTGAACAGGCAAGAGCGATTTGTTCGGCTGATGAAAAGTCCTATTTTGTCGATGACGAAAATTCGCTGCTTTTGTTCGCCGGTTATGCGGTTGCGGCGTTGGAGCTGAAGCGGCAGCTTGCCGATTTAAACATTGATGTTAATTGCAATAATCCTTTATATGTTTACTTGCCTTGCGGTGTCGGCGGCGGTCCGGGTGGAATTACATACGGATTGAAAAAGGTATTCGGTAAGCATGTTCATTGCTATTTTGCCGAGCCGCTCCAATCGCCTTCTATGCTTCTCGGTTTAATGACAAAGCAGCATGACAGTATTAGCGTCTATGATATCGGTTTAACGAACCAAACAGAAGCAGACGGTCTAGCGGTAGGGCGACCTTCGAAATTTGTCGGCAAACTGCTCAAGAAAATGCTTGCCGGTATTTATACGGTTTCCGACTATGAACTGTTGCAACTTATGAAAACCTTGAATGAAACGGAAGAGATCTTTTTAGAGCCGTCTGCGCTAGCGGGCACGAAAGGACCTTGCGTCACTGGCAAAGAAGGTATTCATCTTGTTTGGGCGACAGGAGGAAGTATCATTCCGAATAATGTAAAAAAACAATATTTACAGAAAGCAAAAGAGCTTTAGAGATTAATTCTCTGTAAGCTCTTTTGTTTTTAGTGCTTAGAATTCCGGGTATAGAGTAGGAGATGGATATTTTGCGCGATTCATATTGTTTCGATATGAATAAAGGGGGTACTATTTGTGAAGGAAATTTTGATAATCTTGCTGTTGCAGCTAATTTATGTACCTTGCTTTACTTTGCGGACGATTTTTCTTGTGAAGCATTTAATCGTGCCGGCATCCATACTCGGATTTGTCGAGTCGTTAATTTATGTATTCGGTTTATCATTAGTTTTTAACGGTAATCAGACCTTCCTTGGAATGCTAGTGTATGCATTCGGTTTTGGGCTTGGGATTTTAATCGGCACAAAGATTGAACAAAAACTGGCGATCGGCTATACAACCTTTAATGTAAATCTCCCGCACAAAAATGAAGAATTGATTAAAAGACTCCGCAATGAAGGATACGGTGTAACCGTCTTTCATGGGGAAGGCATGAACAGTGAACGTTACAAACTTGAAATATTGACGAAGAGAAATCTTGAAGAGCAGCTGCTTACTTTAATAAAAGGCTACGAATCTAATGCTTTCATCATTTCCTATGAACCTCGAAGATTCAGCGGAGGGTATATTTTGAAAAATATGCGAAAAAATAAAATGAAAAAATGACCTTGTCTTTAGGGCTGTCCATGTATGCATATCGTATTGCTGCAATGGGCAGCTTTTTTTGATAGGCGAGATTTTGGAATTTAGTCCTTTTTCATCACTGTGAATCTATGTAATAGTTTCATAAAAATCAAGGACAGCAGCGGTTTTTCTAAAAATAGTTTCATATCGTAACGGTTAGGGTAAAAAAGTATCTATAACAGATGTCATCTTTTAGAATGTTTTACATATTTCGTTCTTTTAGTTTTTACATATGTATGTCAACTAAAAAAATGAGCATGTATCAAGGAGGGATTATATATGCTTCGATTTGAAAATGTTTCAAAAATATATGGGTCAAAGAAAGCTGTCGATAATCTGAATTTTGAGATTAACGAGGGAGAGTTTATTTGTTTAATAGGACCGAGCGGATGCGGAAAGACAACGACGATGAAAATGATCAATCGTCTGAATCGCCCCTCAGAAGGGAAAATTTATTTTAAAGAAAAAGACATTATGGAAGAGGATGCAGTCAAACTGAGAAGATCGATTGGTTATGTTATTCAGCAGATCGGTTTGTTCCCGCACATGACTATTCGCGATAATATCACACTCGTTCCGAAATTGTTGAAATGGTCTTTTGAAAAACGTAACCAACGTGCTCAAGAATTGTTGGAGCTTGTCAATATGCCACCTGAATATTTGGATCGATATCCGTATGAGCTAAGTGGCGGACAACAGCAAAGAATTGGTGTGTTGCGTGCGCTTGCGGCTGAACCGCCATTAATTCTGATGGATGAACCTTTTGGCGCGCTTGACCCAATTACACGTAACGCTCTGCAAGTGGAGTTCAAACACTTGCAACAAAAATTGGGCAAAACAATTGTATTCGTCACTCATGATATTGATGAGGCTTTGAAACTGGCAGACCGTATTTTCATTATGCGCGAAGGTCAGATGGTACAACAAGGATCGCCAAATGAAATACTACTGAACCCAGCAAATGAATTTGTTGAAGATTTTATCGGTAAAGAAAGACTTCAAGAAGCGAAGAAAAGTATTCAGACAGTTGGTCAAATTATGCTGAACAGCCCGGTTACAATTCAGCAGGACGGCCAATTATCTCATGCTATTAAGCGAATGAGAAAAACACGTGTCGATTCACTGATGGTTGTCGATGAAAATAATGTATTGAAAGGATTATTGAATGTAGAAGATATCGAACGCGAATTCAACTTGAATAAGAAAGCATTCCTGTATTGAAGCAAAATGAAGTTTGAACAAAAAAAGCCTCCTTGGTATGATACGAGGTGTCCAGTGCACGGGACCCTTAAATAACCAAAGGAGGACTT
>NZ_JACXSI010000070.1 GCF_014712675.1 Peribacillus faecalis
TTTTTTACTCATATTCTTCCCCAGTATTTCTTTGATGTTTCTTCATTATATAAAAAATGTACCCCATAGGTAGACCTTTTTTGAAGTGTCTACTCTATAGGGTACATTTTATCTGAAGCAGCCTTTTTTAAAGATAAGAAAGAATCTATTTTTGAACGTTGATAGCTGTCTAACCTTACACATGCCATGCTCGAAGACCTACAGGAAGTAGGTCATATTGGCGAAGACATGTGGACGTGGCGTTTTCAGCCGATGTTCATCACATGCGGACCGGTGACGGTTATTATAATATTAAACTGCAGCTAATCTTGTAACGTCGCGTGCGATCATTACTTCTTCATTTGTAGGGATAACAATAACTTTAACCGGTGAATGAGATTCGCTGATTACTCGCTCATCTCCTCTTTGTTTGTTTAAATCAGCATCGAAGTAAACACCCATGAATTGAAGACCTTCAAGTACACGAGCACGAACTACATCACTATTTTCACCGATTCCTGCAGTGAAGATGATTGCGTCCACTCCGCACATTTTCGCTGCATAAGAACCGATATATTTGTGAATTTTGCCGGCAAATACATCTAATGCAAGCTCAGCACGGCTGTTTCCTTCTTCTACAGCTGATTCGATATCACGAAGATCGCTTGAGAATCCGGATACACCTAGCAGACCGCTCTTTTTGTTCAGTACATCGATTACTTCTTCAGCTGTAGAGTTTGTTTTTTCCATGATGTATGGAAGTAAAGCCGGGTCAATGTTACCTGAGCGAGTACCCATTGTAACACCTGCAAGAGGCGTGAAGCCCATTGAAGTATCGATTGATTTTCCGCCTTCGATTGCTGCGATACTTGCTCCATTACCAAGGTGGCAAGAGATTAAGCGTAGGTCTTCAAGCGGACGGCCAAGAATGTCAGCTGCTCTTTCAGATACATATTTATGTGATGTACCGTGGAAGCCGTATTTACGAATACCGAACTCTTTGTAGTAATCGTAAGGAAGGCTATATAGGAATGAGTTTTCAGGCATTGTTTGGTGGAATGCTGTATCAAACACTGCTACTGCGGGAACATCTAATACTTTTTGGAATGCTTTAATACCTGTAATGTTTGCAGGATTATGCAGTGGTGCTAAATGTGAAAGGCCTTCGATTTGTTGTAACACGTCTGGAGTGATGACAACTGAATCTGTGAAGATTTCTCCGCCATGAACAACGCGGTGACCAACAGCATTAATTTCTTCAAATGAAGAAATAACTTCATGTTTAATCAATTTTTCCAATAGCATTTTCACTGCAACTTCGTGGTTAGGGATATCTGTTACTTCTGTTACTTTTTCATCATTCACTGAAATTGTGAAAATAGAATCAGGAAGACCGATTCTTTCAACTAAGCCTTTAGTGATAACTGTTTCTGATGGCATCTCAAATAATTGGAATTTTAGCGAAGAGCTGCCTGCATTAATTGCGATAACCTTGCACATCTGTTTCTTCGTCTCCTTTTGCAAAACTTCTATTTTGTTATATATATCTTTAAAACTTCTGTTTTATAATAATCTCCTTCTCATTTAAGCATTGAATTACTGCTTTTTCAAGGTTTTCTATGAAAATTTAAAAGGAAAAATCTAGTTTTTTTATTAAACTAAAAATCTGTATTACTTATTTTATCCTAAAAACTAAAACAGTTTTCGTTAATTATTTCACAAGAAATAAAAAGAGAGACTCTCTCAAAAGCTTGTGAAAACTTGTTGAGAAAGTCTCTTTCTACTGGAATTGCGTTAAAATTGAACGCAAACCGAAATCTGCTTCTTTTTAATTATTTTTTTCTGCTTTAAACCATTCATCCATCTGTTGCAACATTTGACTCATTGCTTTTGCATTGGAAAAGTGAGGTAATTGAGCCAGTAACGCTTGTTTCGGCTGCTGAATCCCTTCTTTCTTCTTCTGGACGATTAAAACGCTCTTTGCAGCTGATTCATTTTTGAACAGATTCAATGGTAATGCGACCAAACCTTGAATATAAGTAGCCTTCTTCAAATATTGATTTAACAATACAGATTGAGCTGATTCAAATAGGCTGTTCGGAACGATGTAAATTCCATATCCCCCTTCAGCCAAATGTTTTATGCTTTGTTCAATCAACAGGTGGTGCGCATATGTATGCTCTTCTGAATCAGAAGCGGACACTTCAAATTCGCTCGCTCTTTCATCATCAGGATAGTAGCCGACCGGCAAATCGCTGACAACGACATCTACAGGGTCAATGAATAACGGCTTCATGCTGTCTCCTGTATACAGTTCCAGAGGCTGTTGCAACAGATTAGCGCCGCTGTATGCAAGTTTAATTAAAACATCATCGACATCAATTCCGATTGCATGAATATCACACTCTTTTAATTGCTGCATAATCGTAAAAACAAGATTGCCTGTACCAATCGCCGGATCAAATAATCTGAATCGCTTATTATCTCCCATAAATTTGCGGACTAAATAACTTACAAATATCCCTATCGTATCAGGCGTCATTTGGTGGTTAGGCTGGATGTTGTCTTTCATTCCTTTTAAAATAGCCAACTGAAATGCTTTTCTTGTAGTCTCTTCATCCAACTGTGAGAAATCCGCTTGATCATATTGTTTCAACAACCGTTTCTTTGACATCTCACTTAATTCCTCTTGAAGAATTGAATGATGAAAAATATTATCCGCTGTCTCTGCTAGCGCTTCTAAATATGTACAATTACATTCCTGTTCAATGACATTCGCTGTCTGCTCAAACAATTCAAATGCCTGTTCAATGCTTTCAAATTTCAAACTAAAGACCTCCGTTCTATGCCTTCCATTGTAGCGATAAAATGTATTGTTCGCAAAGTGTAAGATATAATACCATTACCCGGTTTGCATTATCAATAACAATTATTACGCACTTCAGAAAAAAAGCTGATCCATAGCTGTTCGCAAAAACAAACAGAATGGATCAGCCTATCAAATATTTCACTCCATTACTTCGCTGCTTTTGCGGCTGCAATTGCTGCTTCGTAATTCGGATGGTTTGTTGCTTCACTTACATACTCAACATATACAACTTGGTCTTCGCTGTTAATGACGAATACAGCACGAGCTAATAAACGTAATTCAGCAATCGCTACGCCGTATGCTTCGCCAAAAGATAAGTCTCTATGATCAGACAGCACTTCAACATTATCAATGCCTGCTGCTGCACACCAACGTTTTTGAGCAAATGGCAAATCTACGCTTACAGTCAATATTTTAACATCGCCTAATTGACTGGCTTCTTCGTTGAATCTTCTTGTTTGTGCGTCACATACACCTGTATCAATTGACGGAACTACACTGATAATTTTCACTTTACCTGCATAATCTGCCAAAGTAGCAACTGATAAGTCGTTACGCAAAACTGAAAAATCAGGTGCTTTATCCCCTACTTTTACTTCATTTCCAATCAATGTTACCGGATTATTTTTGAATGTGATATTTGCCATTTAATTCTCTCCCCTTTACAAAATATGTATATTATTATTGTATTCGCTCTCCCGATTTAAATCAATTAATCAGCTTACCCCTATAGAAATAGAAAAAACTGGATGGTTACTGAGTATTAAAATCCGCTGCGTTATCGTTAGCCTGTATATCTATACCCTTATCCTTATCTTTTTTACCGATCATAGATTGTATTTTTTCCATTGCTGCCGGGGCCAAATCTAAAATTTTGTCCAGCAAATGAGTATTTTCATCGAGATGCAATAATTTCACCCCGCTTGAATTCACAATCAAAAAAGCAATCGGCGTAATCGATACACCTCCGCCGCTTCCTCCGCCAAATGGCATTCTTTGCTGCTGACCCGTACTGTTTGCCGTAGGAGCACTGCCGGGAGCGGTACCCGGAAACTCACTGCCTCCTGCACCAAATCCGAAGCCTACTTTTGAAACGGTTAAAATAACACTTCCATCAGGTGTTTCAACGGGATCACCAATAATCGTGTTAACATCAACCATTTGTTTCAAATTTTCCATTGCTGCATTCATCAAACCATGAATTGGATGTTCTGACATAGCTATTCCTCCTGAAATACGGTTTTATCCGCCTTGAATGATACGGAAGAAGGTGTCCTCGGACCAAATCTCTTCCAATAACGTAAAAGCTGTATCGCTGTTAAAATAGCATCTCCAACCCGAAACGAGAATATACAGCGAAATTCCGTCTGAACAATATGACTATTAAAGACCGGATTCAAATGTATAACAGGTTGACAGCGAACAGTCATAAATTGATAAGCAAACATCGGCACAATTCCTTTCACACTCCATGCCACACCCGCAAGCTTTCCGGTCAGTGCAGCATCACCCGCTCCAATTATGCTTTGCCATGATAAATCATGGACGATTGTTTTTTTCAAAAACTTTCTGACTGTATGCTTTGATAGCCGGAAAAAACGGATCCAATCTATAGCCACATTCACACCTGCTTTGAGCTTTTTGAAAAATGGCGACTTTTCTTCCCATTCAGCTTCGCACTCCTCTTCTATCAACGTACCTTCAGCATCTTTCTCCAGTAATGTCTCAGGGATTACAAACGTTTTAGACAACAAGCCGAACATTGCTACGATCCGTATCGTAATAAAGTCTTTTTTATTTGCATGCCTGTAATGAGCTGTTATCGTCAGTCTGGATATAACAAGAACTATGATAAACAGTATCAAAGCAAATAAACTGACAATGAAGATCTTCAAAATCAATCACCCTTTTATTCAACCATCTTCGACACAAATGAAAGGTGATAAACATTAGAAAAACCGGCACCGGTCCTTTTTCTTCATGAAGAAAAGAGCGAAACCGCAATGGCTTCACTCTTTTTATAATTAACTCTATTATACTTTAGCTCGACTTCTCTCCTGAATCACACTTGTATCTGCAAAAATATCATGCAAACCTTGTTTCTTCGGCAATACTCCGACAAGGATATAAGTAAAACCAAACATAAGTGTTCTAACGATAAATCGGCCGATTAATTCGCGAAAAATTACTGTTCCCCACGATAAAGATTGATCCTTCAAACTTATAACTCTTATTCCAAGCACCATCTTGCCAAGCGTCTGACCGAAATACTTGGTCATCAGCACAAAATATAAATAGAATACGATAGCAGAACCAATCGTAATAGGAGAGAAAATCTCAAAATCATACTGTGAAATATTCAGCATCTTAAAAATTGGTTTCACTAATAAGTGATCCAGGCTCCAAATGGAAACAAGATCGATTAAATAAGCCCAAAATCTCAGCCAAAATCCGGCATAAGCTCCATCATCGCTTTTAACATGCTCAACCGTTTCATCATCCGGCTTATTTTGGTTGATATAATATTCGTCGTTATTCGGCAGTGCACTGTGAACTGTTAATTCATCTTGATTTGATTTCGCATTTTGATCCGAATGGTTTGAATTTGTACCAGTCATTTTATCTCCCTCCTATTCCGCATACAAATACATGAGTCTAGGAGAATTGGATTGCGTTAACTTTTGCATCAAACCCGAAAGCTCTGACGATTCACCCGATAAATTTTGCATCGTGGCCGAGAAAAATTGGCTAAATTTGAAATTAGGTGCTGATGTATAGCGTACTACTTGAGCATTTTCTATTCCAAGATCCGATTTCATAGCAGCTGTCACATCTTCCAAATAGCCAAAGTCATCAACTAAACCAATTTGCTTCGCTTGTATGCCGTCATAAATTCGTCCGTCAGCAATTTCACGAACTTCCGCTTCCGTCATTCCGCGTCCTTCAGCAATAACTTGCACGAAACGATTAAAGGCGTTGTCATTCAACGTCTGCATGATTTGTTGTTCTTCTTCTGTCATATCTCTTGTAGAAGACATAATATCCTTATATTCCCCACTTTTGATTGTGACACTTTCCACACCGATATTTTCAAGCAGCTGGGTGAAGTTCACGCTCGACATGATAACACCAAGCGAACCGGTCCACGTTTCTTCGAGAGCAAAAATTTTATCTGCAGGCGCCGAAATATAATATCCTCCCGAAGCCGCCATTCCGCCCATCGATACATAAATCGGCTTTTCAGTATCCTTCTTGATTTGTTGGATCTTATCATAAATTTGTCTACTCTCTACTACTCCGCCGCCAGGAGAATTCACATACATAACGATACCCGCTACCGAATCATCTTCTGCAGCATAATCCAGCTGAGCCAAAAAGCTCTCATGATCATAGCCGCCGCTGCTGATAAGCGAGCTTGAACTGTCCGCCAAAATTGTGCCATCGACGCTTAAAACAGCAATTTTATCGGAACCGCTGCCTTCCTCCACCACTTCTTCTATAAACGATTCATCTGCTGTTGCAAACAATTCGTTGAACAAATCTGTCTCTTCCTCACTAAATAATGCTGACGTAGTAATATTGACTATAAGAGAAAAAAACAATAAAGCCGCTGCAATGATTAATGCAGCCCAACGCTTCCCATTCATTATGTACCCCTCCTTTAAATCCTAACTAAATATACGCTTCATATTTAATTTTGTTTCGCATTAATGTTAAAATATTAATAATTATTTTACAATTAAACTAACATTTTAAGAACGGACGTGACTATAACTTTATGGCTAGCAAGCAAAATATTTATTTTTACAACAGGAAGCACAACAAATGGGATATCCCGGAATCGCTTCTGACATTAGGAAGAAACCACAATTTCAAGATAGTAGATGACAGTAAAGATGCAAATATAATTGTCAGCATCGGTGAAGATGGGGATTTCCTTCAAGCAGTCAGAAGATCCAACTTCCGGAGTGACTGTCTATATGCTGGGATTTCCTCGTCCGGCAATTTAAATATGTATTGCGACTTTTCTATCGATGATCAAAATAAAATGATATCGGCAATTACAGAGGCGCGACTGGAAGTGAGAAAATATCCGGTTATTGAAGTATCGATCGATAATCAGCCGCCCTTTTATTGTTTGAATGAGTTGAGCATCCGCTCTTCCATCATTAAAACATTCGCTATCGATGTCTTTATCGATCACTTGCACTTTGAGACTTTCAGCGGAGATGGACTAATTATTTCAACGCCGACCGGCAGTACCGGCTACAACAAATCTATCAACGGGGCAGTTGTCGATCCATCGTTGCCTTGCTATCAAGTAAGCGAGCTGGCCTCTCTCAATAACAATTCATACCGTACGCTTGGTTCCTCATTTGTATTAAGCACACGGAGAAAATTGACATTGCGCATTAATGACCCAAGAAACTCCTATCCGATTATCGGCTTGGATAACGAAGCGTTCAATAGTCACCACATCGAAAAGATAGAAATCAAACTTAGCAAGAAAGTCATTAAAACCGTAAAATTAAAAGATAACTCTTATTGGGAAAAAGTTAAACGTACCTTTTTATAAAGCGAATTTTTGCTTTAAGGAGGGCTTTTTCTCCCTAAATAAATAATGCTGTTTACAGGGATTCTCTATGTGGAGGATCCTTTATTTTTGTGCGTATTCAATATGACATCTTCTGTGTGTATTTTCACAAACTAATATTGATGATATAATTATTCCTTATTTATTAAAGTTGGAGGTTTTTAAATGGAAAGTTCATTTCTAAGTATAATTCCTCCCATCATTATTATTGCATTAGTAATTATTACGAGAAGGATCGTTCTTTCCTTAGGAATCGGCATCATCGTGGCTGCGCTTGTCTTAAATAATGGGCAAATCAGCCAAAGCATCTCAACTGTGATAGATGCAATCGTGCATATTTTTTATAGTGATGGAGAGTGGAATAGCGGGAATTTTTATATACTCAGTTTCTTATTGTTGCTTGGAATATTAACCGGTTTAATTACCGCTCTCGGCGGAAACCGCGCATTCGGAGCATTAATCGGACGAAGAATCAAAACGAAACGCGGAGCGCAACTGATGACGGCAACATGCGGTATCAGTTTGTTTCCGGATGATGTTTTTAATATGTTTGTCACAAGCCAAATCACGACCCCGGTAATCGACCATACGAAAGTGCCGCGAACAAAGCTTGCATATATTATTCATTCAACATCCGACCCTACATGCGTATTATGTCCGTTATCAAGTTGGGGGGCATATATAATCGCGATTCTTACAAGCATTTTTACTGTACATAATATGCCTGAAAGTCCATTAGTCGCTTTCATGATAATCGCTACTACTAACTTTTACGCTATTTCAACATTATTGTTTGTTTTTTCTTCCGCATCATTTGACATAAATATCGGCAAAATGGGACAGCAATTGAACAATAATGATGAACAGAAGGCAGAATCAGATTCAAACAGAGGAAAAGTTTCGGATTTAATTATCCCTGTTTCGATTTTGATTATTATCGCCGTTGCTATGATGGTGATCACCGGCTACAAAAACAGCGGATCATTTAACCTTAGCCAAATTTTTTCAAATAGTGAAGTAAGTCTTTCATTAATGAGCGGAGCCTTATTTGCTTCATTAGCAGGCTTTCTGTTATTCTTTCGCCAAGTAACTGCAATGAATCAGCAACTGAACAGTTTGCCGTCTATTCTTGTCAAAGGGCTGAAAACAACTGTTCCAGCTGTTGAAATTTTAATATACGCTTGGATGCTTTCTTACTTCATAGGAGAATTAGGAACCGGAGAATACTTAGCTCATTTCATTGAACAAACAACATTACCTGTTTCACTTCTGCCATTTATTTTATTTTTACTGACAGGTGCGATGGCCTTCTCAACAGGTACTTCCTGGGGAACATTCGCTATTATGCTTCCTATTGCTGCACAAATAGCAGTTACCAGCGATCCGTCGATTATGTTCTTCTTAATGAGCGCTGTTTTATCAGGTTCTTTATTCGGTGATCACTGTTCACCTGTATCTGATACAACAACAGTCGCTTCCGTTGCAGCAGGCTGCACACAAATTCAGCACGTCTCGACTCAATTGCCTTACGCACTCATTTGCGCAGGTATTACGGCATGTTCATTCTTATTGCTTGGATTGACCGAAATGCGTATCGTACCATATGCATTCATTCTCATTAGCCTTGTTGTGATTGTTACGTATTTTATAAAAAAACAAAAGCAGCAACAGTATAAAAATGAACAAGAGACACTCAGCAGAGTAATATAAAGCAAAAGCAATTGATTCATCTATTCCGATGAAACAATTGCTTTTTTACTGTCTACCGCTTGCCTGTTTATTTTCATCTTCAATTGTGAAAATGAAAATAACAACAATGCGCTCCAAATGAAAGCATAGCTTAAGGCATGAACTTTGGTGAATACTTCGCCATAAAGCAGCACGCCTACGAGCATCGATAATGTAGGTGCTATATACTGCAGAAAGCCGAGCAGCGTAAACGGGATGCGATTAGCTCCTATTGCAAATAGCAGGAGAGGCATAGCTGTCGCAATGCCTCCGCCGATGAGGAGAAGAAGGTCAGTTGATGCAGGTATTATCATATCTCCCTTTGCAAAAGAAAAAAATAAGTAACCAATCGCAACCGGCAGCATCATTAAAGTTTCCAAAGTGAGGCCAATCGCCGCCTCAGCGCCGATCATAACTTTTACCAAACCGTAAAAAGCAAATGATAATGCCAGACCGAATGAAATCCACGGAAACTCCCCAAAATATAATGTCAAAATGAGGACTCCCACCGCCGCTAAACCAAACGATACAACTTGAGCTTTACTTAATCTCTCTTTTAGTACAATTACTCCAAGCAGAACACTTATTAGCGGATTCATGTAATAACCTAAGCTTGTATCCAATATTCGTCCATTATTGACAGCCCATATAAAGATTCCCCAATTGGCGCTCACTAACGCTGAGGCCGCGAAAAGCGCCAGCAGCTTCTTGAAATCAGAAGCGATTTCCTTTATGTATTTCATTAGCGCAGGCAATTTCCTCGTAACGGCTAACAGCAAAATCATGAACATGCATGACCATAGCACCCGATGAATCAGTATTTCAATAGCGCTAATATGTTCAAGCTGTTTCCAATAAATCGGAACAATTCCCCAAAGCACGTAAGAAACTGCACCATAAATGATGCCCTCTTTTTCTTTGACTGCTGTCATGTCACTAGCCCCATTCCCCCATGAATATTATTCATCATTATACTATATTTCTTTAACAAAATTATACAAAGATTCGCATTGTCCACGTATATAAGAAGTACATTATTGGCTATTATATAGATGTCAAAAAGAGGCTGCCGAAAGATTCGGACAGCCTCTGTAGCCATATTTATGAAATTATTTTTGGTATCCGCCTAATTGTTGTTCAGCCATTTGCACTAAACGTTTTGTAATTTCGCCTCCAACTGAACCGTTAGCACGAGCTGTAGCATCCGGCCCAAGTTGTACACCAAATTCAGAAGCGATTTCATATTTCATTGAGTCTAGAGCGCTTTGTACGCCTGGTACAAGCAATTGATTTGAGCTGCTGTTGTTTGACATGTGTTTTTCACCTCCTTGTGAGTATAGATTGTGTAAAAACACATGCCCGTATACAAACAGCACTATGGTAATTAATCACAAATTAGGGAGGGTACTTTTACTAGAACAACTCTTGCTCGATATCCTTTTTGCCCGCGAAATCTCCTGGACGGATATGGACTGTTTCGATATTTTTGATTGCCTGTTCTACTAGTTCATCGAATTCAACAAAACTTTCATAATGATTCACTTTTTCACGGCGAGGCATTGTTTTAGGATTTACCGGTGTAAAGACCGTACAGCAATCCTCAAAAGGCCGACTTGAAATATCAAATGTATCAATTTCCTGAGCGATTGCGATAATTTCATTTTTATCCATCGTAATCAGCGGTCTGATAATCGGGAAATTCGTTACTTCATTGATGGCATTCATGCTGTACAATGTTTGGCTGGCAACTTGACCAAGACTTTCACCCGTAATAATCGCCAATCCGTTCTTTTCTTTTGTAATACCTTCTGCGATACGAAGCATTAATCTTCTAGTCGTTGTCATTGAGTAGCTTTCAGGAATCTGCAGTTGAATCTGTTTCTGAATGTCAGTGAATGGAACAACATGGACTACCATGTGACCGCTTGTTTCAGAAAGCACGCGTGCAAGATCAAGCACTTTTTGTTTAGATCGCTCACTTGTAAATGGAGGGCTATAGAAATGAATGCACTCCACTTCAATCCCGCGTTTCATAGACAAGAAACCGGCAACCGGGCTGTCAATGCCTCCTGAAAGCATCAGCATCGCTTTACCGCTTGAATTCAACGGTAATCCGCCGGCACCAAGAATAACTTCACCTGTCAGATATACAGCTTCTTTTCGAATTTCAACAATTAAGTTTAAATCAGGATTTTTTACGTTTACACTCAGTTCGCCGTCTTTATGGAATAAGATGTGGCCGCCGATTGCATGGTTGATTTCATTCGTGTCCATATGAAATGTTTTATCTGCTCGTTTCGTCGTCACTTTAAACGTATGGATTTCCCTTGTCAGATTGTTCACGTATTGCAGAGCTGCTTCCTTCATTACGTCAACATCCTTATCGACTTTCATAACAGGACTTAGAGATTGAATGCCGAATACCTTTTTCAGTTTTTCACAAACCGCTTTATAATCGATACCATTTAAATGGACATACATTCGGTCGCGAGATGCCTCAATTTCCAGACCATCAAAGCCGCTTAATACATTTTTTACACTCTTTCTTAATTTACCGACAAACACTTTGCGGTTTTTTCCTTTTGTAGAAAGTTCGCCATACCGAACCATAATTTGATCATATTTCATTTTAGTTACCTCATGACTTCTTTTAATTTTTCAAGTACTGCCTTTAGGCCGGCAGTGAACTGCTTCGCTTCTTCCATCGTATTCTCATAAGAAAGGCTGATGCGAATGCTGCTGATCGCTCGTTCCTTATCATCTGTCATCATTAAGATTGTATCACTAAAAGACTTTTGTTTTGATGAACAAGCACTCGTTGTCGACACGTAAATTTGCCGATCCTCGAGGGCATGCACCAAAACTTCCGACTTCACTTTCGGTACTGAGAAATTTAAAATATGTGGCGCACAGTGATTTTCAGGTGAGTTAATAACCACACCATCTATTTTCTTCAGTTCTGAACGAAGAAATGCTTGTATTTGTGCCAACCTTCCATCATTTTGTTGCATTGCTTCAAATGACATTCTCAATGCCTTGGCACAAGAAACAGCACCTGCAACGTTTTCCGTACCGCTTCTTAAGCGTCGTTCTTGGTTCCCCCCGGAAAAGAGAGGCGATAAACGGATACCCTCACGGACATACAATAAGCCTGTCCCTTTCAAGCCATGAAATTTATGAGCAGAAAGCGAGCATAAATCAATACCACTTTCCTTTATTCGCAAATCTACTTTATTAATACCTTGGACATAGTCCACATGGAAAAATATTTTATCTTTTTTCTTTAAAAATGCGCCAATCTCTTCAATCGGTTGAATCGTGCCTATTTCGTTGTTCACCTGCATAATCGAAACTAAAATCGTATCAGGACGAACAGCCTGAATGACATCCTTTGCCGAAACCCGGCCTTCAGCATCAACCGGCACATACGTAACATCAAATCCAAAACTTTCAAGCTGCTTGCACGGCTCCAAAACAGAAGCATGTTCAATTGCAGAAGTGATAATGTGCTTGCCCCGTGATTGAAAGGCCATTGACACTCCTTTAATAGCGATATTATTCCCTTCGGTACCTCCCGAAGTAAAATAAATTTCCTGTTCTTTCACTTGCAGAAGACCAGCCGCTTGCTTACGAGCCTGGGAAAGCAAATTTTCAGAAGTTGCACCTAACCCGTGCAAAGAAGATGGATTTCCAAAATATTTTGTCGATACTGTGACAAACGAATCGACAACTTCTTTATAAGGTTTTGTTGTACTGCTATTATCAAAATAAATCATTCGTTTACACCGTCCATTTCCCGCTTATGCAAATCTTAATTATAACATATTTATCTGAAAATGAAGACTTACTTATATTTCCAACACATTTATATCATTTTTTTCACAAAAATCTTCACCCATATGTAATAATATGTTCATGTGAATCCGTGAGCGTTTATTGTAATGTACTATATTATTATCAATTGACAAACTATTTAGTTTTCGGACACTCTAATCGTTATAAAATTCAGATATTTCTTACATCAGGAGGTTCTACATCATGAATAATGAGTTATCTAACAAACAGGTTCTCTCCATCGGTTTGATGCTCTTCGCATTATTCCTCGGTGCAGGAAACATTATTTTCCCTCCATTCCTCGGACAACAAGCAGGGACGAATATATGGATTGCAGTAGCAGGCTTTTTAGTGACAGGTGTCGGTCTGCCGTTGCTATCTGTTATCGCTATTGGCCGAGCAGGGAATCTGCAAAATTTAGCAAGTCGCGTTCATCCGGCTTTTGGCATCGCTTTTACTATTATCATTTACTTAGCGATCGGACCGTTATTCGGAATACCAAGAACTGCAACTGTTACTTATGAAGTTGGGGTCTTGCCTTTTCTGAGTGAATCTGCAAGTCAATCAACTTTATCTTTATTTATATTGACAGTCGTGTTTTTCTCGCTTTCCGTTTGGCTTTCACTGAATCCGTCAAAAATGGTGCACCGAATCGGAACCATTATCACACCGGTATTACTCGTTATACTTTCTATTTTGGCTATTAAGAGCATTATTACTCCAATCGGCTCTATCTCTAGCCCAGCTGAAGATTATGTAACCAATTCGTTCTTTAACGGCTTTATTGAAGGATATTTAACAATGGACACTATCGGCGGTCTTGCTTTTGGCATTGTCATCATCGCTGCACTGAAAGACCTGGGCGTTACCAATAAAAAGACAATTACAAATGTTGTCGGAAAAGCAGGCCTCATTGCTGCTATAGGTTTAGCGCTCGTCTACTTGGCGCTCACTTACATCGGAGCAACGAGCGTTAATGAAATCGGCTTCCTTGATAATGGAGCAGCCGTTATTACAGCTTCAACTAAAGTATTATTCGGCCATCTAGGCTCGATTATTTTAGCAATAGCAATTACACTGGCATGTTTGACGACTTCTGTCGGGTTAATCACATCATGTGCGCATTTCTTCTCTGCACAGGTGCCTGCATTATCGTATAAGATGATCGTCTATGTTTTAGCGATTTTCAGTACTGTCATTGCAAATGTCGGATTGTCTACTTTAATTTCGTTTTCACTGCCAATCTTAAGTTTCATATACCCATTAGCTATCATGCTGATATTATTATCTTTCTTGCACAAGTATTTCAAAGGCTTTTCAGCTGTTTACATGGGCGGCATGATCGCTACAGGAATCATCAGCTTATGTGATGCTCTAATATCAGCTGGCATTAACTTAGGCGCAATCGGAAATTTCGTTTCATCCTTGCCTTTATCTTCCCAAGGAATTGGTTGGCTAATCCCCGGAATCATCGGCTGTTTAATAGGATACGGAATTGCCATCATCTTCGGCATGGAACATAACACTGAATCCAATGTAATCCCGGATTAGAACTCAAAAACCACCCAAATCGGGTGGTTTTTGAGTTGTTATTTAAGTTATTAAAAAAGCTCGGCAGGTTTATACCCGCCGAGCCGTTCATTAGTCTTTGTTACTCCTCAAACTCTAGCTTAATTTGCATAGCTTGAATGCTTCCCGGTTCAACCTTCTCAAGAACAGTTGCCGCAGTTTCCAGAGCTGATTCATATTCAAAATTTCTAAAGTCATTTTCCGCAGTCAGCAGCGCTTCCAGAATACCGGCATTGCGGCTGCGATAGCGGTTCGTATATTGAATGACCTTTTCTGCTAAAAGCATCGTTTCTATTAACTCTTTCACAGTTTCAATATATTGATCGACCATCGAAACTGCTTTTTCTAAAAATATAATTACTGACGCCATATCAAGCGGAGTTTCATTCAATTTCAATTCAACGTCTTCAATCGCTTCATTAGTCTTTTCCAAATGTGCTTTTATATGTTCTGGCACTCCCGGCACATTATGCTTACTGAACCATTTAATACTTTGGTTCAGCTTCATCCGCAATTCTTTAATAGCTTCTTTCGCTTCCAGTTCATCCTTGCGCAAATCACCAATTTTTTGAATAAACGCGTCCTGTTCACTTTTGACCGCCTCAAGCGATTTCTCCAATTCCTTCATGTCATCTGCAAGAATGGAAGCACCTAAAGTATTCTCATCAATTTTCATGCGGATTTGTTCATATTGCTTACTGATTGTCGATATTTGTTTTTCAAATTTCTTCTGCAGTTTTACGTCTTCTTCGGATAGATGATAACTTGCTTGAATAGAAATTAAATCAACTTTTAGTCTATTATTGTTAAAAGTCACTTCCGATACTCGATCCATTACAACATCCCGTTGCTTAAAAATATATTGCTTGGAAGCAGCTTCTTTTTCAAATAACTCATACAAGTGATTAATTTGGTCTTTTACGTCATCAAGACCTTTTTGCACCTCTTCAATTTCAGCTTTTTCAATGTTTTCAACATATTCTTGAAGCGTTTTTTCAATAGATACCATCTGGCTGGCAAGATCAATGTGATCCAATACATAACCGCTCTCTACCATCTCCAGATAACCATTTCGTAAATCTGTTAATTCCCCAGGCAAATATGATTGGCATTCTACAAATAAATCCGGAATACATTTCATCTTTTCCTCGAAGTCTTTCATACTCGCTCTTATTTTCAATACCAATTCTCTGGCATGTAAATAGTTGCCGTTCTCTGTCGCCTCTTCAAATGATGAGAAGATAGCGACAACCTCTTCTAATTGACGTTCTAAATGATTTGCCGCTTTACCGTAAGCATGCCTGTGAGCTAATAGCTGTTTCTTCGCAATTCGGTAGCTTTCCTTAAAATCTTCCATTTCAATTCGGTTTTTCTCTTCACTTCCGACAAGCTCGTTTAGCTCATCAATGATGCATTGTATTTTATTCTCGATTTCCTTCAGTTTATCGGAAATACTTTTTTGAATAGCTTTCGATTGAGAAAAACGGTATTTATCTATGCACTCTTCTGCATCGAATAACAACTCTTCTACCCCTGGCAGATCGATTGTAATGACTTCATCCCATTCATCGCGCCACTTTTCGAACATTTCCTCTGTCTCGCCTGTCATATTGAGCTGTTTCACCTTTGAAAGTTCTTCTAAAACAGGACGATTCACAATCTGTAACTTCCACTCTTCTAACCGATCAATATCTGTGTATTTCTTCTTTTTGAAAAAGTAGCCCATTACAATTCCAGCTAGAATTACTACAAATAAGCCAATGACAATTTCCATTAATTAAAGCCCCCTGTACCTATATGTATCTATCCGTTTAATCTATATATGAACATTTAAAAATTATAAAGAATGGTTTATTTATAAATTTCGCCAATAATATACAAAAAACCCTTTTTTTCTTTTCAAAAAAACTGTTAATCTACGCTTTTTATTGATTTTATGATACCATGTATACAAACTTTTTTGCGCAGTTATTTACATTTTTCTAAAAAAATATATTCAAAAAGCTATTTGAAGGAGGAGTGAATTTTGATTGCAGATGGTCACGTCCATACTCCATTTTGCCCGCACGGTACCGCCGACTCATTTGACACCTATATCAATTGGGCAATTAAGCACAAATTAGAGGAGATATCATTTACCGAGCATGCCCCGTTACCAAAAGGTTTTACCGATACCGCTCCTACAAAGGACAGTGCGATGTCAACGAGTCAGTTGTCTGAATATATTGATAAGTTGTGGATTTTAAAAGAAAAATATAAACAAAGCATCAAAATCAACATCGGTTTGGAAATTGACTATCTCACCGGATACGAACAGGAAATTACCGATTTCCTTAACGAAATCGGTCCTCAGTTGGATGACAGTATATTATCTGTACATTTCATAAAACTGAACAGCGAATATTATTGCATCGATTACAGCTCAGATTATTTCGGCACCATTGCCCAAGTCGCTGGCTCTATTGACCGGGTATATGACCGCTACTACGACACATTAAAAAAAGCCATTCTTTCTGATTTAGGCAAATTTAAGCCTAAAAGAATCGGCCATCTTTCTTTAGCACGCAAATTCCAGCTCAAATATCCCGCTGTCAATGACTTCAATGAAACAGAGACTGAGCTGTTGCATTTGATAAAAAAACAAAATCTGGCACTCGATTATAACGGTGCCGGTGTCAATAAAGAATACTACAGACAACCTTATCCTTCTGCAGAACTTATTGAACAAGCAATCGCTCTTAAAATACCGCTTGTTTACGGAAGTGATGCCCACCAGGCAAAAGATTTGGGGCAAGGATTTAAGCAGCTTCATCCGAAAGCTGTTTTAGTTAAACCGTCACAGTTGTAAGAAAAACCGTCACCGGTCCTTTTTCATATTTGAATTCGCCTCTTGAATTTACTTCAATGAAAAAGGAGACATGCGGCAAGACTAAGACAGCCGCGCCGTTAAACCCGTTTTTGGTTTCACAGAGTGGATGGCTTAGGCTCGAGCATGGCAGGTGTATGGTTAGACAGCTAGAAAAACCGTCACCGGTCCTTTTTCATCAAGAATACGCTACTAGATGCACCTCGATGAAAAAGGAGACATGCGGGAACCGAAATGCGGAAGTGACTTGTTAAACCGAGCAGAGAGATTCTCACTGCTCGGATTCATGTAACGACTTTTTCTTTTTTCAACAAGTACTGATTGATAAAAAGTTCGCACTGATGTCTATATTTATTCATATAGTACTGTTCTTGCGGATAAAATTGGAGCAATTCCTGCGCATAATGCACATGCATTATTGGCGCAGACAGCAAACCCTTCAATTGCAAAATAAACGTTGACGGACATACTTTCTTAAATACCTTTCTCTTAATGCCATGATTGATGATACATTGAAAGTTATAGTTCTCTCTGGCCATATACGTTGTAATAATTTCACGATTCAAATTTGTATCTAATGACATCTCACGCATAACGAATCGCGCTGCCAAATAGTTCTTTTTTTGATAGTTGAGCAGCTTTGAAACGACAGAAAACAGACATTGATCAGCCGAAGTCTTCTCTAGCAAGGCTACTTCATGTTCAATAATGTTTATATATTCCTCTAGATAATCAACGAAACAGTATTCTAACAGACCATGCTTATTTTTAAAGTAATATGATATATTAGCCGAATTTGTTTTTGCTTTTTGAGCAATATCACGGATTGAGGTGCCATCAAATCCTTTTGTATGAAATAATTGCAAAGCCGCCTCAATAATCGCTTGCTTTGTATCTTTCTTAATCTTCCATTGATTCATCATGGCCATTCCCTCCAATCTCTTCATTCACAATAAATGCAAATCACCCAAAAATTGTAAGAACATTCCGTTACGAAATTATTCTCGAAAAGATGCATAAGTTCCTTTAAAATTGTTTCGACAGCTTCAGACAGAAATGTTAAAGTGACAATAAATATGTCGAAATATTAAATATAAAATAGGAGGCACTATTATGTTTCAATCCATTTCATATAACGGATCAATGGAAGAAAACTATTCTTTATTGAACAAACAACTATCAGCTCTACTAGCAGGAGAAAATCATTTAATCGCCAATTTGAGTAATGCTTCAGCTTTGTTAAATGTATTTTTGAAACAAATCAATTGGGTAGGATTTTATTTATTCGAGGATGGCGGTCTTGTGTTAGGCCCATTCCAAGGACTGCCTGCCTGCATTCGCATCCCGATAGGAAAAGGCGTTTGCGGAACAGCGGCACAAGCAGCCAAAACCCTTGTAGTCGATGACGTCGATCAATTCCCGGGGCATATCGCATGTGACGCTGCCTCAAAATCTGAAATTGTCATTCCGGTCTTTAAAAATCGCTCATTAATCGCCGTGCTTGATATAGACAGCCCGATTAAAAACCGCTTCTCTAAAGAAGAAGCCAAACATTTAGAGCAATTCGTAAAAGTATTGGAAGAGAATTTATAAAGAAAACTTGCCTTTGACAAGCCTGATAAGGCGCAGACAAAGGTCTAGTTGCCCTTATACTATGGACTTAAAATTGGCTACTACGTCGAATCTTCCACCTCGCTGCCAATTTATTTCCTATAGTGCAGAAAAAACTGTTACCGGTCCTTTTTCATCATGAATATGCTACTTGAATTCGCCTCGATGAAAAAGGAGACATGCGGGAACCGAAATGCGGAAGCGGCCTGTTCAGCCCCGACCTGCATAAGACAAATCACGTAGGAAATTGTAAAATTTCTGGAGTGATTCGTCTTATGACCTCGAGGGGCTGGCCGCTGTAGCTAGACAAGGACTAAGAAGGAACAGCGACTAAGAACGCTACGTCCTGTAGCAACGTCGCTGTGACTCTCATCGTGAGAGCCCCGCACGAGAAACCCGGTTTTGGTTTCTTGGACGAGGCAGGAGGGGAATATCGGCTAAAACCGTCACGTCCTGTGACAACGCCGATATGACCAACATCCTGTTGGCCTCCGAGCATGGCAGGTATAAGGTTAGACAGCTATCTAAGTTTAAAATTATATGCTTTCTTTTTTAAAGAAAAACCGGCACCGGTCCTTTTTGGTGAATCACAATCCTTATATGCCAACAAAAGAGACAGTTCTGAAGTGTAACCGACTTCAAAACTGTCTCTTCTTTTATAAATTTATGCACTTGTCACAACTCTGTTTTTACCAGAGTTTTTTGCTTTATACAGCGCGGTATCCGCTCGCTTGAAAAGTGCTTGGGCACTATCTTCCTGTACTGACTTCCAGCAGGACACGCCGCACGAGATGCTGACAGCAGGAATTGTTTCCCTTTCCACTCTTTTCCTTATTCGCTCTGCGATTGAGACCCCCGTCTCCATGTTCACTTTGGGCAAGTATATCGCTAATTCTTCCCCGCCCCATCTGGCAGGAACGTCAGAAGCTCTGACACTATTGGCGATTACATTGGCTACTTGAACGATGATATCGTCGCCAACTTGGTGTCCATACGTATCATTTACGCCTTTGAAATCATCAATGTCGATCAGAACGAATACACCTTCACCATCCTTCTCCATCGACTCAGCCATTTTTTCATCTAGAAAATTCCGTGAATACAATTGTGTCAAATGATCCGTAACAACCATTCTTTCCAATTCTTCACGAAGTAAAGAATTAGTAACAGCCAATGTAGAATGGTGGATAAGCGACTGAAGTAACTTAAACATTTCAAATGAGAAGTGATAAGGACTTCGATGCATGACAACCGCACACCCTCTGACTTTACCGTTCTGAATCATAGGCACTGCCATAATTGATTTATACATATCATCATTTTCTGCAGTCAGTGTAACATCCCCTAAGAAAATTGAACCACTCTCACTGAAAAGTCTCTCTTTCACAAAGCGAATGTATGGGTTTTCAGGATGATCTACGAAATAATCGGTACTTCCAGTAAGAACTTCATATTGTTTTTCAGGTTTATACATAATAAAACCGACTTCATCCGGATTAAAGTATTGGATAATTTGCGTCTGCATATAATCCATCATTTCGCTTAAGCGCAAATTCGAGTTCAAACGGTGGGACGTTTCGTTAATAAGCTGCAAATCAGCAATCAATTGTTTGGATTGCTGATAAAGCTGAGCATTCTCGATCGCACTTCCGGCCGTATTGGCAAGCAAAGTGATAAACTCCACTTCATATCTCGGAAACACATATGTATCGGGCGATATGACCTCCAACACTCCATATACACCTTGTTTCCCTTTAAGCGGAGCGTATAAAACAGATTCTTTCTCATTCGTGAAGTCGTCAAATATTGCTGTCCCTGTCACATAGGACTGCATAGCTGCTATATTGGCACTATCATATTCCAGCCCTTTGATCGGCAACTGTCCATGATTATGATTATCTTGCGACAACAGCAAATAATAATTGAAAGAAGGATATACTTGCTGAAGCGTATAAATGATTTCTCCCAGCACATCATCCATGTCCATTGATGAATGGAATTTTTCTGTGACCCTAAATAGCTGTTTGTATCGTTTTTCCTCCGCAACAACTTTCGTAATATTGTATGCTGTCTGTACCACTTTACCAAAGCCTTCGGAAAACTCCGTCAGAAAGGATGGATCATAGGCAATTTCCTCTTCTCTATCTCTATCTTCTTTCAATGACAAAATCCCAAGCAAATTGCCGTCTTTTACGATTGGCAAATAGAAATCATATTTTCTTAGACCGATTAAACAAATATCTTCCAAAAAAAATACTTGGTCTTTCAGGTGTTTTTCCATTTCATCGTCTATTGCAATGAACACTTCCTGATTTTTGAAAGATTTATCCGGCAAATGCCCCAAAAGCTGAAACTGCCGCTGTATGCTATTGTATTGATAATAAATTGCCTCTTCCGCCTTGAAAAAGTCTTTTACATATTGCAAATACTTATAAATAATATCATCAAAATGTAATTGCCCCTTATCATCTTCCAAGCAGTCCAAAAAGATTAACTTTAAATCCATTAACCAATGAGATTCTTGAAAACCCATATCCATCCCCCCTGACTTCATAACAAATATAAACATTTTTAAATTGCTTTATTCATATGTATTACAATTCATTAGGTCTGATTACCTATAGAAATTGCACTAATTTTCTTTCATTTAATTTTTGGCGCAAAATTATACCCTAGCTTCTATAAATAATAGCACAAAATAACTATATTTTTACAGAATATTGTGTGTAATTCTCTTTAAAAACAAAAAAGCGTCATATCCGCTTAAAATCAAATAGAGATTCATCCCACCCTTCCTTGACTTTCATCACACCACGTTATATAATGGCACTTGTGTAAAATATGCGGCTTGTGCAAACGGATTGTAAGTCCATTTTATTCCTCATCAGGAGGTGTATCTTGTAACCCTTGGCTGCTAGGGCGAGGATACATGAAAATAAAATGGGTATGATCACTTGTTTTCACATGTTTTTATTTTACAAAATAAAAACAAAAGAGGAGGAGTCATTCATGGCTCGTTATACAGGTCCAAGTTGGAAACTATCTCGTCGTCTTGGAATTTCATTATCAGGAACAGGTAAGGAGTTAGAAAAACGCCCTTACGCTCCAGGACAACATGGTCCAAACCAACGCAAAAAATTAACTGAATATGGTCTTCAGTTACAAGAAAAACAAAAACTTCGTCACATGTACGGAGTAAACGAACGTCAATTCCGCACTATCTTTGATAGAGCGTCTAAAATGAAACATGGTATCCTTGGTGAAAACTTCATGGCTTTACTAGAGTCTCGCCTTGACAACCTTGTTTACCGTTTAGGTTTAGCACGTACTCGTCGTCAAGCTCGTCAGCTTGTTAACCACGGTCACATCCTTGTTGATGGAAAACGCGTTGACATTCCATCATACAAAGTAGTACCTGGTCAAGTAATTTCAGTTCGTGAAAAATCACGCAACCTTGACATCATCAAAGAAGCAATCGAAGTGAACAACTTCACTCCAGATTTCGTTACTTTTGATGCTGACAAATTAGAAGGTACTTTCACTCGTTTACCAGAACGTTCTGAAATGCCTGCTGAAATTAACGAAGCACTTATCGTTGAGTGGTACTCTCGTTAGTAGCCGAAAAAAACCATCTGCTTTTTAAAGTGTACCCTTTGTAAAGGACATTTTGAAAAAAAACTAGGCAACTTCTTGAAGCTGCTGTCTGTATTTTGCAGGCGGCAGCTTTTTCAAGTTCCATTGACCTCGATAATGATTGTAATAAATCATATAACTCTTAATTTCTTGCTTTACTTCTTCAAGTGTCTGGCATTCTTTTATACTCGTTTCATCTTTAAAATGTCCAAAGAATGATTCTTGGGGGGCGTTATCCCAACAGTTCCCGCGGCGTGACATCGATTGTCCTAATCTCATTTTCTTCACAAGTTTTTGATATTGTGGATTGGTGTAATGGAAACCTTGATCAGAATGGATAATGGCATCTTCTCTTAAATGGCGGTGTTTCTTCAACTTACGGAGCGTATCGAGGGCAATGTCTAAACCTAACGAAGACGACGTTTCATACGCCAATATTTCATTCGTTTCTGCATCCTTAATCGTTGATAAATAAGCGCGTTTACCGCCTCCGTACGTTAAATACGTAATATCCGTCAATAATACTTTTCCCGCCACACCTTGTTTAAAGTTGCGTTGTAGTTCATTTGGACACGTGCGGTGTTCTTTTGTCGCCTTGGCTATACGTCGCGCTGGATTGGCTTTTCGAATCGGGCAGATGATTTCAAATTTCTTCATAATGCGACGAATACGTTTTAAGTTATACGTAATCCCATATTGATTCTGTAAAGTCATTTTGATTTGGCGTGCTCCTTTTTTGCGTCCCCGGAATCGGTATGCCTTTAAAATGATTTCTTTCACTGCTTCATCGGATAATTCACGTTCCATTCTTTTTTGAACCGAGTGATTACTAAAATAATTGTAGTAGCCTGAACGTGATACACCCATCAGTTCACACAAGTAGCTGACAAGTCGTTTTAAATGATACTTTTGTATCGTTTTGTAAATCAGTTCAAATTTTAATTCTGTTGGGATTAGGATTTCTTTTTCAACATCTGCCTTTCGAGTAGATCGAGCTTTTTTAAAAGTTCATTCTCTGCCTGTAATAATTTATTTTTTGCCTCTAATCGTGCAATTTTTTCTTCTAATGTCAACTCACGCTCTAATGATCTACCTGAATGTGTTTTACGTGTATCTTGCAAACCTTCTACGCCTGCTTTGCGATAAGCAGACCGCCAACGTTTCCCTGAAGATTCGATTCGTTTTATGCCGATTAATTCAACATTTAAGCCGGCCTCCTCGAAAATTTCTCTTGGTAATCTGCCTTTCTCATTTTCCACAATAAAATGACGTTTAAATTCATCCTTATACGTAATGGCTTTCTCGCTAACTGCTTGTACATTCGGATTGCATTTTAGTTGTTCTTGTTCTTTTTTCGTAAAATATCTTTTTGCCATTTCATCCCGCTCCGCTATCTTTTTTCTCATTATAAACAAAAGTACCCTATAGGATAGACTTTTTTTCAAGTGTCTATATTATAGGGTACAGTTTATTTGCAGGTGGTTTTTTTATTTTTCAATTCGACTTTCCGGCAGCCATTGTGTTGTAAAAAAATATAGACAAAAAGATAAAAAACAGCCGGAGAAAAAACTCAGAATTTTCTCCAGCTGTTTTATTTGCGATAAAAGCAACGCCTATCCATAAAAGAAAATAAAATCACGAAGTTCAGTAATCCTATTTATTTTCAAACAAGCTATAGGCAAACCATCCAAAAAGTCACATATGACTTTTTGGATAGGTCCCTTATCATTTCATTAATATTGAATTAATGTATATTTCTTTTTGCCGCGGCGAATGACAGTGAATTGATCTTCAATACGATCTTCTGATGATAAAACATACGCAACATCTGTCACTTTATCACCGTTAATACTGATTGCTCCGTTTGCAATATCTTCACGTGCCTGACGTTTAGACGGAGAGATTTTTGCATTCACAAGCACATCTACTAATGCAAGCTCTTCATCTGCAGCCGGTGCGTAAGAAGGCACATCTTTGAACCCTTGCTTAATATCTTCTGCACTTAATTCTTTCACATTGCCGCTGAATAATGCTTGTGTAATGTTGATTGCTTTGTCAAGTGCATCTTGTCCGTGTACAAGGCGAGTCATTTCTTCTGCTAATGCTTTTTGAGCCTTACGAAGGTGAGCATCTGTTTCAACAGATGCTTCTAATGCTTCAATTTCTTCTTTCGATAAGAACGTGAAGATTTTCAAGTATTTCACTACGTCTTGGTCCGCTGTGTTGATCCAGAATTGGTAAAACTCATAAGGAGTTGTTTTTTCTGCATCTAACCAAACAGCGCCGCCTTCAGTTTTACCGAATTTTGTTCCATCAGATTTCGTAACAAGCGGGATAGTTAAACCGAATGCTTTAGCTCCTTCACCTTGTGTTTTACGGATTAAATCCAATCCTGTCGTAATGTTGCCCCATTGGTCACTTCCGCCAAGCTGAATTTTACAATTGTGGTTTTCATATAAGTGCTTGAAGTCAATTGCTTGTAAAATTGTGTACGTAAACTCAGTGAAAGAAATACCTGTATCTAAACGTGAAGCGATTGTATCTTTCGCCAGCATGTAGTTGATGCCGATATGTTTTCCGTAGTCACGCAAGAAAGTAATCATATCCAGAGCGCCGATCCAGTCATAGTTATTCGTCATAACTGCACCGTTTTCTCCTTCAAAATCAAAAATGCGCTCTAATTGCTTTTGCAGACATTTTACATTATGTTGAATCGCTTCAACCGATTGCAGCTGACGCTCTTGCGTCTTCCCGCTTGGGTCACCAATCATACCAGTCGCTCCGCCAACTAGAATAATCGGCTTATGTCCAGCTTTTTGGAAACGGCGCAAAGTCAAGAACGGCAGTAAGTGTCCGATATGCATGCTGTCTGCTGTAGGGTCGACACCGCAATACAGAGATGTAGCTTCTTTTTGCAATTGCTCTTTTAAGCCTTCTTCATCCGTTTGTTGATAAATAATGCCTCTCCATTGTAAATCTTGAAGTAAATCCATTGTTATTCCTCCTGTTATTTCTTTTTTTGAAAACTATCCGCCCTATCTATTGAATCTATAGGATGCCCGACAATGTGCAGCGAAATCATAATAAACACAAAAAAGCCCCTTCATAAAATGAAGGGACGAAATAATCGCGGTACCACCCAACTTGAGAACTCCCAATAAGAAATTCTCCGCTCACATAAATAACGGCTATAAACCGTTTGCTGCTACTTACTAAATCAAAAAGCGTTCCCAGCAAATGCTCGAGGCAGTAATTCATGACATCTATATGTTCCGGTTTTCACCAACCACCGGCTCTCTGCATACAGTGATAGATTCACTACTGACACCTGTCTTCGCAACATTATTCAACTGACAGTTTTAAACTTGATGTACAGTATTCTATAATATCAAATTTAAAAAGTCAAACACCTACCTCATTAGAAAAATCATAAAATTCACTAAATATACCTAATTATACCAACATATATGGTATAATTAACTCTGAATTTCAGGGGGATGAGAAAAATGAATAAAAATAAAATGCTTACTGTTTTTCTGGATTTTTTCAAAAAAGCGGACAAGCCGCAAACGAGAAAATATTTCCGAATCAGCTACCACGTCATTTGGAATATTATTCTATTATTCCTCATCTTCGGGGTCATCGGTGCAGCTTTTGCTGGAGGGGTTGGAGCAGGTTATTTCGCTTCACTGGTAAAAGATGAAGACGTGCGCTCGAAAGAATCGTTGACGAAGGATATTTATGACCTTGAAGAGACATCAGAAATTTATTTTGCCGACAATGTATATCTCGGAAAGATTAATACAGACCTCGAGCGTGAAATCATACCGATAGAGGAAATATCACCACATTTAATCAATGCCGTTGTTGCGACAGAAGATGAATACTTTTATGAACATGCAGGAATCGTACCAAAAGCGATATTCCGTGCTTTATTTCAGGAAGTTGCCAACACGTCTGTACAATCAGGCGGCAGCACTTTGACACAACAACTCGTTAAGCAACAGGTGCTTACAAACGAACTTTCATTTGAGCGAAAAGCGAAAGAAATCATATTAGCAATGCGTGTCGAAAAGTATTTCCAAAAAGACGAAATTTTAGAGGCGTATTTGAACGTCTCTCCATTCGGCAGAAATTCATCCGGCCGCAATATAGCCGGTGCGCAAGCAGCAGCTCAAGGAATTTTTGGTGTTAATGCAAAAGATTTAAACCTTGCTCAAGCATCTTACATAGCTGGATTGCCTAAAAGTCCGTTTGGATACACGCCTTTTACCAATAAAGGTGAGGTCAAATCAAATCTTGAACCGGGCTTGAACAGACAGAAAACCGTTTTATCCAGTATGCTGAGCGCAGGTTTTATAACTGAAGCAGAGTATAAAGATGCCTTAGCCTACGACATCACCAAAGATTTCATTCCTAAACAGGATCCAGCCTTCGCCCAGTATCCTTATCTTACAACTGAGGTAGAAGAGCGCACCATAGAATTATTAGTCCCGTACTTTGCAGAAAAAGATGGTTACAGCCAGAAGGATTTAGATAAAAGTGAAGATTTAACAAACCATTACTATGCCGTCGCTAAAAAAGCAATGCGCCAAAACGGTTATAAAATCCACACAACGATCAATAAAGACATGTATGTTAAAATGCAGCAAGTAGCTGCCGATTATAAACATTACGGAAGAGATCTGCCGGAAACAGTGACCAATAAGGAAACAAAGCAGGAGGAGTTGGTTATAGAACCGGTTGAACTAGGAGCAGTGCTGATGGAAAATGCAACCGGTAAAATTCTCAGCTTTGTCGGCGGCAGAGATTTCAATCGGAAACAGGTGAATCACGCTACCTATACTACCCGGCCAAACGGATCAACAATGAAACCGATTCTTGTATATGCACCCGGTATAGAGCTGGGGGCATTGGCCCCAGGCACATTAGTGCTTGATGCGCCTATATCCGTTCCTACGCCTCAAGGGGCTTATCGGCCAACTAATTATGCATCGGGCTCATACAAAGGTTTAACGACTGCAAGGGAAGCATTAGTCCGTTCTGACAACGTGCCGGCCGTCAAATTTTACATGGATATTATCAATCAAAATCCGGTTCAATATTTAGCTAAAATGGGCTTCACAAGCTTAACCGAAGGAGACTACTCTAACTATTCAATGTCTATCGGCGGACTGACAGATGGAGTAACAGTTGAAGAAAACGTCAATGCTTATGCGACGTTGGCCAATAACGGACAATTCGTTGATGCATATATGATCGAAAAAATCGAAACAAAAAAGGGAGAGGTTATTTATCAACATGAAATAAAGCCAGATACTGTATTCTCTCCGCAAACTGCTTATTTGACGATTGATATGATGCGGGACGTTCTGTCAAGAGGAACTGCAACTGCGGCTCGGAACCGTTTAAATTTCAGTTCGGATTTTGCCGGTAAAACCGGGACAAGCCAAAGTTTCTACGATGCTTGGTTTGTGGCCTCCAACCCGACCATTACTTTCGGTGTTTGGAATGGCTATGACACGCCAAAATCTTTAAGCTATTCATATAATGGATTAAGCTACAGCCAGAGGAACCAATACTTGTGGGCCGATTTGCTGAATGCCGCCTATACTGTCAATCCGGAATTAATCGGACCGAAAAAGCGTTTTACGATGCCAAACGGGATTATAAAAACATCCTTTTGCGCATTGCTCAAACTATCCGGCGATATTTGCAGCACGGCGGGCATTAGCGGCACAGACTTGTTCCCGGTGAAATACGCCGTTTCATTTTCCGGACAAGCTACGAGCACAGCAACCTTTGTAACAATCGGAGATTCAAAATATAAAGCTCTGCCGACCACCCCTGCTGAATTTGTGGATACCGGATCTGTTATGTCTGAGAATTTCTTAAGGCTAATTGCAGGTAAATATGTATCGACTTCCGGTCTGTCTGGCAACTTTAAAGGGGCAGCAGTCGGAGGAATCAAAACAATGAATGAAAACGGTGCTGTTCCATATCCTTTAAGTATCCAAGCCAACGGAAACACAATTACTTGGAGCAAACACGGCGATTCAGACATTATCGGATATCGTGTTTACAAAAACGGACAACAAGTGTCAACAATACGCAATTCTAACGCATCATTCTCCTTCACCGGGGACGTAGGCGAATATACTGTTAGAGCCGTAGACATAGCCGGTAATGAGTCTGCTTCATCCAATATTATAATACTAGGGCAAGTTGCGAATCCGGCACCTGAAGAAACCCAGCCGCCACCGGAAACAACAATACCTGAAGAGGAAAATACCCCTCCACCTGACAGTGGAGCCGGAAACGGCTCAGGTGATGATAACAGCGAGAACAGTCAATAACATCAAACAGAAGGACCTCCGGATTAACCGGAGGTCCTTCTATTACATTTAAAACTATTACTCTAATCCTCCATCGTTGATAAATCCCCTGTCGGCAAATCAAGTTCCCATGCCTTCAGTACTCTGCGCATAATCTTGCCGCTTCGTGTTTTTGGCAATTTATCTTTAAATGATATTTCCCTTGGCGCTGCATGAGCTGCCAACCCATTTTTCACAAATTGACGGATTTCTTCCTTCAATTCATCAGTTGCCTCATAGCCGTCTCGCAGAGCGATAAATGCTTTAATAATCTCACCTCGCACCGGATCGGGCTTACCGATAACTCCTGCTTCCGCAACGGCTGGATGCTCGACAAGTTTGCTTTCTACTTCAAACGGACCTACTCGTTCTCCTGCTGTCATAATGACATCATCGATTCTTCCTTGGAACCAGAAATAGCCGTCTTCATCCATATACGCTGAGTCTCCTGAAACGTACCAGTCATTCGGCATGAAATAAGAATCATATTTTTCTTGGTTATTCCATATTTGCTTCATCATAGATGGCCAACCCTTTTTAATTGCTAAATTCCCCATTCTGTTAGGAGGCAGCTCATTCCCCCTATCATCGACGATAGCCGCCTGAATTCCGGGAATCGGTTTGCCCATTGAACCCGGTTTAATTTCCATGCATGGGTAATTGCAAATCAGCTGCGAACCTGTTTCCGTCATCCACCATGTATCATGAATTCTGAGATTGAACACTTTCATTCCCCAACGTATTACCTCAGGATTGAGCGGCTCTCCTACACTCAAAAGATGACGCAACGAGCTTAAATCATATTTTTCCACAACAGCATCTCCGGCACCCATCAGCATTCTGAAAGACGTCGGGGCACTATACCACACTGTGACGCCATAATTCTCGATTGCTTCATACCAGGCATCCGGGTTAAAACGGCCACCAATAATCACACTGGAAGTGCCATGAAGCCACGGACCAAAAATACCATATGCGGTGCCTGTTACCCAACCCGGATCTGCTGTGCACCAATATATGTCATCTTCTTTTAAATCCAATACCCACTTCGCTGTCTGATACTGCTGAATCATGGCATTATGTACGTGCAATACTCCTTTCGGTTTGCCGGTTGAACCCGAAGTATAGTGAAGAAGCATCCCATCCTCCAGGTCGACCCATTCCACATCCAACTGCTTACCCGCATCTTGAAAATAGTTATTAAAACTGATGATTTTTCCTTCTTCGTTCACTTCATCACCAACAATAAAAATCTTCTCGAGTGCCGGCAGTTCATCTGCAGGAATACGCGAGACTAATTCAGGAGTTGTTACAATGATTTTCGCTTCACTGTCTGCCAGACGATCCCTAACAGCACCTTCCATAAACGCCTCAAACAAAGGGCCAACAATAGCTCCTAGCTTAATCGCCCCTAAAATCACAAAATATATTTCCGGTGAGCGCGGCATAAAAACAAACACTCTGTCACCTTTCACAACTCCGCCTATTTCTTTTAAAACATTCGCTGCTTTATTTGAATTTTCCATCATTTCTTTAAATGTATACTTTTCATTTCGATTTGCATTGCGATAATATAATGCAACTTTATTTTTTCTATTTCCTAAGGCATGACGGTCAATAGCTTCATATGCAATGTTAACTTTTCCTGAATCCGACCAAGAGAAATTTTTCTCTGCTTCCTTCCAATTGAAATGCTTACGCGTTTCATCATAATCTTTCAAGTTAAAATCCCCATTTACAACTGATAGCGCTTTCACTGCCAATCATCTCCTCTTACTAGAAATATATTAAATTATAACCTTAAAACTAAAATTTGACAATTTTATAAAATTTTACAAATGTCGACTTTTATAATAATCTGTCAGCGCTTACAATTAACAGTAAATCATGGTAAACTATGTATACTATTCTTATAAGCTCAAAAATAGCATAACCATACTTTATATAGATTCGTTCAATAGGTGGTGAAATTTTGGAACATGTAAAGACGTATTATAAAAAAGAACTGAATACTTCTTTAGGAACCGTAATAATTGAAGGACCTGTTCTTCCTGAAAATCTTGAAAAGTATGAGTTTGACGAAGGTCTTGTCGCATTTCGCCCTCCTGCACAGCAGAAGAAAGCAATTGTTGAAATATCCAAGTTACCCGAAGGAAGGATTATCATTGCCAGAGTAGACGATACAATTGTCGGCTATGCAACTTTTCTGTATCCGGACCCGCTCGAACGCTGGTCCGAGGGAAATATGGAAGACTTAATCGAACTTGGAGCTATAGAAGTAATCGCCAAGTACCGCGGTTGCGGCATCGGCAAAGGATTGCTAACGGTTTCTATGATGGATGATGCAATGAACGATTACATAGTCATCACCACAGAATATTATTGGCATTGGGATTTAAAAGGAACGGGACTCAACGTTTGGGAATACCGAAAAGTAATGGAAAAGATGATGAGTGCCGGAGGATTGGAATATTTTGCGACCGATGACCCGGAAATCTCCTCCCATCCCGCCAATTGCTTAATGGCTAAAATTGGCTCCCGAGTAGGAGTAGAATCGATTGAAAAGTTTGATCAGCTTCGATTTATGAACCGCTATATGTATTAATTAACTGATTTTACATCTATGTCCGACTTCATTGACTATACAGAAAATGAAAAGGGGTATCTTTATGATCGCTGAAGAAATCATGAGTAAAGATGTAATTACATTAAACAGTAGTGACACGATTCAAACAGCCATGAGAGTCATGAGAGAAAACAGAATACGTCACATTCCGATTGTCGATGAGAACAATTCACTGATTGGTCTGGTAACGACACAAAGTATACGCAATGCCTCGCCTTCTATCTTATATGCGAATGAGCAAATTGAGGATGTATTAGATAAGCCATTAAGCATGATTATGAAAACAAATGTAGTGACAGGACATTCTTTGGACTTCGTAGAAGACATTGCCATGCTCTTTTATGAAAATAAAATCGGATGCCTGCCAATTTTAAACGGCCGTTCATTAGTCGGCATTATCTCAGAATCTGATTTGCTTCATACATTTGTGAAATTTACAGGCGCCGATCAGCCCGGCTCTCACATCGAAGTTAAAGTTACTAATAAATCAGGAATGCTTCATGAGTTAGCAGCTATTTTTAAAGAAAAGAATGTCAATATACTCAGTATTTTAATGCGACCTGACCAGACGGATGAAAAAAGCGTTATCGTAGTATTACGAGTGAAAACAATGAATCCTCTTAATATCGTATCAGCATTGCAGACTAACGGTTTCACTGTTCTTTGGCCGAAAGCTCCGGAGTTCCCATTATGAACAAAGCGGTTTTCGTTTATTCAGAAGAACTGTTGAAATACCGTTTTAGCCAAGAACACCCCTTCAATCAAAAACGATTGAATATAACATTGGACCTGCTTCAAAAATCGAAGTTAATTGAGGATCGGCATATTATCCCGCCAAGAATGGCAACAGATGAAGAATTGGAGCTAATACATGACCCTAATTATATTCAGGCAGTAAAATTGGCAGGACAAGGGTTGCTGAGTGCCGAACAGGCGGAGAATTATGGCTTAGCGACTGACGATACACCTATGTTTCCGAATATGCACGAAGCAAGCGCAATGCTTGTGGGAGGCACATTAACTGCGGTTGATCAAGTAATGACCGGTCAATCACAGCATGCCCTCCATATTGGCGGCGGACTGCATCACGGTTTCAGAGGGAAAGCATCAGGTTTTTGCATATACAATGATAGTTCCGTAGCCATTAAATACATACAAGAAAAATACAATGCGAAAGTTCTATATGTGGACACAGATGCCCATCATGGTGATGGTGTACAATGGTCCTTTTACGACGATGACCAAGTTTGCACTTTTTCTATTCATGAAACCGGACGCTACTTGTTTCCCGGTACAGGAAATACGAATGAACGCGGTCAAGGGAAAGGTTACGGCTATTCATTCAATATTCCGGTGGATGCCTTCACCGAAGATGACTCATGGCTATATGCTTATGAAACAGCTTTCCGAGAAATCACTGAATTTTTCAGACCCGATGTCATACTGACACAAAACGGCGCTGACTCGCATTATTATGATCCGCTCACCCATTTGTCGGCAACGATGAAAATATATGAAAAAATTCCCCAGCTAGCACATGAACTGGCGCACCAATACTGCAACGGCAAATGGATTGCGGTCGGAGGAGGCGGCTATGACATATGGAGAGTTGTTCCGCGTGCCTGGTCAAGAATATGGATAGAAATGACAGATACAACAAATATAAATGGACCACTTCCGCTTGAATGGGTGGAAAGGTGGCAAAAAGAATCCCCTGTCGCTTTGCCGACCACTTGGGAAGATCCTGATGGAATATATAATCCGATTCCAAGAAAAGATGAAATAACCGAAAAGAATTTTCAAGTCGTCGAGAAAGCTCTCTACCAAATCCGCTCTAATAAAAAAGTTGAGCAATAAAGAGAAACCGTAACCGATACTTTTTTGAAAAGGCAGATACTATAAAGTTCAAACATTTAATGTTTTCTTAAGAAATAAAAAAGGTTTCTTGCAGACGTCAAAAAAATCGTCTGCAAGAAACCTTTTATTTTGTAGAATTACGTTCCTCAATCCGATGTGGCAGAACAACTGCCCGTTCCTGTACTTCCTCTTTATTCATAAGCTTTGTTAATAGTCTCATTGCAACTGCGCCGATATCATATAAAGGCTGAACAACTGTTGTAACTTGAGGGCGGACCATCAAAGTTAGCTTTGTATTGTCAAAACTAATTACTTCAATATCATCCGGTACTTTAAAGCCTTTATCTTGAATGGCATTCACAACGCCGACCGCCATTTCATCTGCTCCTACCAGCACTGCTGTCGGCTTTTCGTTTAATTCAGAAAGGCGATTCACAGCTTCAATACCTGAATCGTAAGAAAAATCACCTTCAATCACATAATCTTCATTGAAAGCAATATTTTTCTCCTCTAGCGCCTTCTTATAACCTGCCAGTTTCTTCTGACTGATGGATTCCTCACGATTGCCGATTACCAATGCAATTTTTGTATGCCCGTTAGACAGGAAGAAAGTCACACTGTCATAAGCAGCTTGCTCATAATCAATATTAACAGACGGCATTTCCCCTGAATCTTCAATGGAACCAGCAAGCACAATCGGCACAGGAGATTTCTTAAATTCATCAAGATGATCTTCCGTAATATTAGATCCCATGAAAATAAGACCATCTACTTGTTTACCAAGCATTGTGTTCAACAAATGCAGTTCTTTTTCCGTATTTTCATCTGAGTTACTCAAAATAATATTATATTTATACATTGTTGCGATATCTTCAATTCCTCGTGCCAATTCGGCATAGAATATGTTAGAAATATCCGGGATAATCAAACCGACAGTTGTCGTTTTCTTACTCGCTAAACCTCTTGCTACCGCATTCGGACGATAACCTAAACGGTCGATTACGTCCATGACTTTCTTTCTTGTGACAGGCTTAACATTCGGATTTCCATTCACTACACGCGAAACCGTTGCCATCGAAACGTTTGCCTCTCTTGCTACATCATAAATGGTGATATTATTCATTCAATAGGCACTCCTTTACAAAATATTCTTCCGCAAATCTGTTTTCTTAAATCGAAACCATATATATAAAAGTTTATAGATTTTTCAACTTAGCTAACTTTCTGCGTTACACAGCATCAATAATAATATGTACACATTGTAAATAATATACTATTAATACTTTATATTACGATAAGGAACCGATTACTGCAATGCTGTTTTCACATTTTTTCAACCTATGGGATGGTTCCCTTTTATATTATACCTTTTTCCTATATGTACTGATATTGGTAATTGATTAAATATTCAATTTTATTTCTGCAACAGATATATCGATCATATCAGTTGCAGAAATGACAAATAGAAAAAAGAAAGCTACCTTTTTCATACGCAGGAAAAGGTAGCTTCTTTCATTTAATGCTTTTTACACAGTTTTCTTTTCTGCTTCTGAACCGGTATCTTTATTGTATTCATGCTCCCAGAAATCTGCGTTTTTAATGCCAAGTGCTTTCGGGTCAAATACCGGATCAAGTCCTTGTTTCTTCTGACGTTCGTAGTCCTTCAATGTAATTAATGCCGGCTTTACTAATATGATAATTGCAATGACATTTAGCCATACCATTATTCCTAACCCGACATCACCTAGAGCCCAAGCTAAATCTGCTGTTTGGACAGCTCCATACATTGTAGTCCCTAAAAGGACCAGTTTCAGTATATTCATCGCTATAGTACCATTGCGGTTGCCGAGCATGTAGGCTACATTCGTTTCAGCGATATAGTAATACGCCATAATTGTCGTGAAAGCAAAGAAGAAAAGAGCAATCGCTACGAATGCGGAACCGAAACCTGGGAATACTGTGTCAATTGCTTCCTGAGTATAAGCTGGACCATGCTCAACACCGCTGACATTTTCAACAATATAAGTAGAACTTTCTAAAGAATCGCCTTGTTCCTCATAAGTGTTATACATGCCTGTGAACAAAATCATAAATGCAGTTGCCGAACATACAAGAAGTGTATCGATATAAACAGATGCCGCTTGTACTAAACCTTGCTTGGCAGGGTGGGAAACTTCTGCAGCTGCTGCAGGGTGAGCACCAGTACCTTGACCGGCTTCATTGGAATAAATACCACGTTTTACTCCCCATGCAATCGCCATACCGACAATACCGCCAAAAGCAGAATCCATTGCAAATGCGCTCCGGACAATCAGGCTGATGATTGCAGGCACTTCTGTAATATTAATCAATACAATAATGAAGGATAAAAGAATGTATGCGATAGCCATAAAAGGAACAATAACTTGAGCGGCAGTGGCAATACGCTTAACTCCGCCAAAGATAATAATCGCCAATAAGACGATAATGATCAAACCTGTAACCCATGAAGGAATGCTAAATGCATTGTCTACTGCAGTCGCAATCGAATTAGACTGCACACCCGGCATTAAAATTGCCATTGCTATTAGCGCAGCAAAAGCGAAAAGATAGGCAAACCATTTAACACCCATACCTTTTTCAATATAAAAAGCCGGACCGCCTCGATATTGTCCCTTTTGCTTTACTTTATAAATTTGCGCCAACGTTGACTCAATGAAAGCACTCGCAGAACCAATAAAGGCAATTGTCCACATCCAAAAAACTGCACCAGGTCCACCAAAGGCGATAGCAGTTGCTACCCCGGCAATATTACCTGTACCGACACGACCTGCAAGAGCAATCGATAATGCTTGGAATGAAGATACCCCAGCCTCTGAGCTTTTCCCCTTGAACATTAGCACAAACATATCTTTAATATGTCTGACTTGTACAAAACGAGTCAAAATCGAAAAAAGCAAACCGACTCCGAGTATTGTATAAATAAAATAATCATGCCACAAAACCCCATTTAACCAACCAACAAACTCTTCCATCAAACTCCTCCTTCTTTTTTTGATCCTGTTTTTTTAGCTGATCATTTATTAATGCTGCAGATCGACGTTTAACACCACCTTTGTAACCGGATATTATAAACTAAGACTTACCTTAGATGTTTAATACTTTAGAATTTTCAAAATATTAAAATATTGTATTCACTATTATACATTTTTTCATAAAAATGTGTATATACTCTCGTGAAAAAATTTTCAAGTTTCTTAACTATAATCGGAATTATTCTAAAAGCTTAATATAGTAAGCGATTCCATAACTCTTTGTTCCATATAATATAAAGAAAGAAGAGCTTTAAAATAAATATTTATTTTAAAACTCCTCTATTATTACTATTCAAATATAGTCTGCTGAAATTACAATAATGTTGCTGCTTTCAGCTGAGATTGGATGCCTGCCATGAATTGTTCAAACTCGGCAAAGTCCATTTGTTGCGCCGCATCAGAGAGAGCCACACTCGGATCAGGGTGAACTTCGGCCATGATACCATCTGCACCAATTGCAAGCGCCGCTTTAGCTGCCGGCAACAGTAAGTCCTTACGTCCTGTTGAATGTGTCACATCGACCATAACCGGTAAATGTGTTTCCTGCTTAAGAATAGGCACAGCTGTAATATCTAATGTATTTCTTGTTGCTTTTTCATATGTGCGGATTCCGCGCTCGCATAAAATGATATTGCTGTTTCCTTTTGACATGATGTATTCTGCTGCATGAATGAACTCATCAATTGTCGCCGATAAGCCTCTTTTCAGAAGCACCGGCTTATCTACCGATCCAGCCGCCTTCAATAACTCAAAATTCTGCATATTACGCGCGCCGATTTGAATGACATCAATATAGTCCAGAGCTGTTTCGATATCGCGAGGACTAACGATTTCACTTATTACTGCAAGTCCGTATTCTTGACCGATCTTTTTCAGAATTTGCATTCCTTCAAGTCCAAGACCTTGGAAATCGTAAGGAGATGTTCTAGGTTTATATGCCCCGCCGCGAATGAACTTAAGGCCTTTCGATTGTAATACTTGCGCCACTGCAGCTACTTGCTCATATGATTCAACTGCACAAGGTCCAAATACCATTGTCGGTGTGCCATTGCCTACTTTTTGACCTTTAATAGTAACAATTGTATCCTCTGGCTTTTTCTTTCTGGAAACTAGCAGTGCCTTCTTCTGATCATCTTTTTGCAAATTCAGGCTCACTTTGAAAATTTCTTTAAAGATATGTTTAATTGTACCGTTATCTAACGGTCCTTGGTTATTGTCTTCAATTAGATCAAGCATTGCTCGTTCACGAAGCGGGTCGTACTTATTTACCCCTTGTTTCTCTTTGACTCGGCCAATTTCTTGGACAACAGCCGCTCTTTCATTAATAAGCTGCAAAATAGAAAGATTGATATCGTCCAGCTTCTCACGTAACTCGTTTAATTCTTTGTTACTCATAACTTCCCATTCCTTTCTGTGTTCAATTCCCTAAAATGTCATTCATTTAATTAGAACTCATTATAATGCAAACGGTTCTAATTGTCACGTAAATACTTTTGTAATTAAACGCTTTTAAGCACTAAAGTAATTATTACATATTTATTAATACAATTATATAGTACTTACTTTATTTATTATAATTTTTCATACTATTTATAATTAAAAGTAAATACATTGTATAATGAAGAGAACTCTCATATCGAACTAAAAGAAGGTGTGTTGATTGCAAGAGAAATTATTTGCCCTTGATATAGGTACCCGTTCTGTTGTCGGAATCATTTTAGAAAAAGAAAATGATCGCTATTGCGTAACCGATGTCACCTCTATCGAGCATACAGAACGAGCTATGCTTGATGGTCAGATTCACGATGTATTAGCTGTATCAAAGGTTATAACCGAAATAAAGAACCAGCTGGAATCACGGCATGGTGAACTTAAATATGTCAACGTCGCCGCTGCAGGAAGAGCTTTAAAAACTGAACGCTCATTAATCACGGTCAATATTAAAGGCAAGCCGATGATGAATAAAGAAGACATACTGCACTTAGAACTTAGCGCTGTTCAAGAAGCTCAATCTTTAGTGGCTGAGAAGAATGAAAGCAGCCACAGCCTTGATTATTACTGTGTAGGCTATTCCGTTCTGTATTATCGGCTCGATGATGTGGAAATCGGGAGCCTAATCGATCAAAACGGGAAGGAAGCTTCCGTTGAAATCATTGCGACATTCCTGCCAAAAGTCGTTGTTGAATCGCTTATATCCGCTTTAAAGCGTGCAGATTTAGAAATGCAGGCATTAACGTTAGAACCGATTGCAGCTATTAATGTCTTAATCCCGCAATCAATGAGAAGATTGAATGTTGCTTTAGTAGATATAGGCGCAGGAACATCCGATATCGCAATTACCGATATGAGTACCGTAATTGCTTATGGCATGGTCCCTGTTGCGGGAGATGAAGTTACTGAGGCAATCAGTGATCAGCTTTTGCTTGATTTCCCGCTTGCTGAACAAGCCAAACGGCAGCTTATGGACAATGATCACATTACCGTCACCGATATATTAGGCTTTGAAGAAGAATTGCCTAAACAAGATGTTATTGACAAAATAAGGCCGGCTTTAAATAAACTTGCAGATAGTATCAGTACAGAAATATTGCAATTAAATAATAATCGCTCACCTAAAGCCGTTATGCTTGTTGGAGGAGGAAGTCTTACTCCTGAATTGCCTCAGCTATTAGCTGAGAGACTTCAACTCCCAAACAATCGCGTTGCGGTCAGAGGAATTGATGCGATTCAAAATTTGACGATTGACCAAAGCGTCCCACAAGGACCGGAACTGGTAACTCCTATCGGTATTGCAATCGCCGCACAAAAAAACCCAGTCCAATACATAACTGTCTACGTGAACGAAGCAACTGTTCGATTATTCGATATTAAGAAATTGACCGTGGCTGATTGCCTGCTCGCGTCCGGAATTAAAGTGAATAAACTATATGGAAAACCGGGCATGGCTATCATTGCCAATGTAAACGGTCAACTGATTACTGTACCAGGAAAGCATGGAAGTGCTCCGAGCATTTCCATCAACGGCCGGCCGGCTTCTATTGATGATGCCGTTTCTCCTAACGACCGTATCATTGTTGAAAAAGGAGAAGACGGTACAGGAACAGAAGTGAAAATAAAAGATTTAATCGATGATATTCCGCGTAAATCAGTCATCATTAATCAGACAAAATATGTAATCGAAGCCGTCATCAAGAAAAATAAACAAATAGTCAGCAGCAATGAATCGGTTCAAGACCGAGATGAGATCACTTGCAGATTACCGGAAACGATTGAAGCACTTTTGCAGGCTCTTGGACTGCAGCAACTAAAGCAGCAGCTTAACCCTTTTATCATTTATTTAAATAATAAGAGCTATTCATTAGCTAAGTTTACCGGAAAGGTCATTAAAAATGGAATTGAATCCAAACTGACGTCAAGCTTTGAGGATGGCGATTTTATTACTATTGAACGCCCTTCTTCCCCAACGCTCCAGGAAGCGGCCGAGAGTCTTCAGCTTGTGATGCAGCATTCCATACCTGTCACATTTAACGGCAAAAAAATTGTTTTGCAAAAAAGACTGACAGAAATATATAGAGACGACCAACTGCTTCAGTACGAGGATGTCTTGAGGAACGGCGAGAAATTAAAAGTTATTCAAAATAAAATCGAACCGTTTATTTTCCAAGATCTTTTCCGCCATGTCGAACTTGATTTGCCGAGCAAAGGAAAATCCCGCTTCGTCTTGCTAAGAAACGATAAAGAAATTAGCTTTCATGAAGAGATTCAGCCTGGTGACGATTTAAAAATCATGTGGCCGGCAACAAGTCCGCAAAACTAAGAAAAACCGGCACCGGTCCTTTTTCAACATGATTATGATTATGCTACTTACGTCCACATCGGGGAAAAAGGAGCCATGTGGCAGATGTAAGACGGGCGGATGGGAAATCTGCTTTTTGATTTCCTAGCCGGCACGGCTTATACTCCGAGCATGGCAGGTGTAAGATTAGACATCGAGAAAAACCGCCAACGGCCCTATCTATATTCAAAAAATAAACTTTCTTATCTATTGAAAAAGGGTATTCCGCATACGTGAGCGGGATACCCTTTCTTTACTTATTGCTCCTGAATAGCACCTTCCAGCGCCTCGACAGTTATATCCCGATGCGAAGTGTGATATGCAACATTGCCATTCTTAAAGACGATCACTTGGGGAGATTCATGCTTAACATGAAATGTTTCTGCTATCTCGTTTGATAGAGCTCTATCCTCCTGCACAACAAGGTACACGGCAGGAAAATTAGGGTTTTCTTCTGTAAACTTAACATATTGATCATATGCGTAGGCACTGATAGGGCAAGTATTGCTATGCTTTAATAAAATAAATTCATCTTTTTTGTTATAATCATCAAACTCAGCCTTCGAAGTAATATGCTGCATTGCCATTGTTCAGCCATCCTCTCGTAAAAAAAGTTATGCTTATTTTTATTATCCTTTATTTCATTAAAATTAAACAAGTAAATAGGACTGTCCATAAAGTCATCAATAACTTTATAGACAGCCCTGCCTATAGAAAATATATCTAATCGACTATACAGTCACTTTTTCTGTCTCTTCAGCAACGGGCTCAGAAACTGCAGGCTCTGCCACAGAGTCTGATTCCGCTTCTGTACCTGTCGCCTCTGGAGCAGCTTTCGTTACTTTTTGTTTCACATTTTTTACGTTTTCGAGAATAGTTGCTGACTGCTGAGAAACCTTTTCTGAAAGAGTGTTTGTTTTTGATTTCGCTGCTTCAGCGATTTCTGTGCTTTTCTCGATAGCTGTTTGTCTTAGCTTTTCTGTTTTATCAGAAATATACTTTGCACCATCATTAATATCGTTGCGAAGCTCTTTCCCTGATTTCGGCGCGAGTAAAAGTGCGGCAGCTGCTCCGAGCATGCCTCCGATTAAAGCTCCGATCATGAAATCCTTCGTATTGATATCATTTTTTTCTTCCCTTACAAATTCTTGTTTTTCATTGGCAGTCATAATTATTCTCCTTCCATGAATCTTATTTTCTTACCCCCTGGATCGCAAAAAACGCTTTTTAGTAGGCTGTTGATTATCATTCTCTTCCACAGTCGTATTTTCCTGTTGAATTTGATTTTTTTCTGCTTTTTTTCTTTGCCATAAATCCTTCAACTCAAAAAAGGCGTTGCCCCATTGTACAACTTGAGCAATCTTATCTTCATTGGCAACTAACTCATCTTCCACTTTAGCCGAAACTTTTTGCAAAGATGTATTAAAGCCTTTAACTGTTGTACCCACATCTTTAACAGCATCCACTACCGAATTTAAATTCTCAGATTTCTTTTGAAGATCCTCTGCTAATGCATTTGTTTTATGCAGCAGTAATGTCGATTCAGTAGTCAGTCCTTGTAATTGTTTTTCCAAACCTGTCAATGTCGATGAAACACTGTCCAACGTAACTTGTAATGACTTTAAAGTCTTGGTTAAGTAAATAACAAGTATAAAGAAAGCTATAGCAGCCAAAGCCGCACTTAAATACAAGATTATTTCCAAGTACTGCGCACCTCCTGAGATGGTCTATTTTTAATACCCCTATTGATGTTATTATAAACTATTCTTCCTTCTAAAGTTAAAATTTTCAAGATTTTTTTCAACTTGCAAAAACTTAACACTATTGAACTAATTAGGATACAATAATATTAGCACTTCAGGTGCAATCAGAAATGGAGGGACATCATGAGAGATCCTAGAATTGATGTATTAGCACATAATTTAATCAACTATTCTTTAAAGCTTAAAAAAGGCGAAAAAGTATTAATTGAAAACTTCGGGCTTCAGCGCGATTTAGTTAAAGCGCTTGTTCGCGAAACATATAAGGCAGGCGCATATCCGTTTGTTTCTTTAAAAGATCAGCAAGTTAACCGCGAGCTTCTACTTGGAGCAGAGCAGGAACAATACGATATGATGGCTGCATTCGAAGCAAATGTCATGAAGGAAATGGATGCCTACATCGGTCTTCGTTCCGGAGATAACATTAACGAATTAGCAGATGTTCCGGCAGAAAAAATGGGCATTGAAGGTAATACAATCGGCAAAAAAGTACATAGAGAAATCCGTGTACCGAAAACACGTTGGGTTGTATTGCGCTACCCGAACAATTCTATGGCACAGCTTTCTAAAATGAGTACAGAAGCTTTCGAAGATTTCTACTTCGATGTATGCAATCTTGATTACAGCAAAATGAGCAAGGCAATGGACAGTTTGGTTGATTTAATGAATAAAACCGACAAAGTCCGAATTACAGGACCGGGTACTGACCTTTCTTTCTCTATTAAAGATATTCCGGCTATCAAATGTGCCGGCGAAATGAACATTCCTGACGGTGAAGTGTACACAGCTCCTGTTAAAGACTCTGTAAATGGCGTCATTACATACAACACACCATCACCTTATCAAGGATTTACATTTGAAAACGTGAAATTGACATTTGAAAACGGAAAGATCGTCAATGCAGAAGCAAATGACACAGACCGCATCAATAAAATATTTGATACGGATGAAGGTGCCCGTTATATCGGTGAATTTGCAATCGGCGTAAATCCATACATTTTACATCCTATGCAAGATATTTTATTTGATGAAAAAATCGATGGCAGCTTCCACTTCACACCAGGTCAATGTTACGACGAAGCCTACAATGGCAACTCATCTAACATTCACTGGGACATGGTAAACATTCAGCGCCCTGACTACGGCGGCGGAGAAATCTACTTCGACGACGTTCTAATCCGAAAAGACGGACGCTTCGTTCTTCCGGAGCTGGAATGCCTGAATCCTGAAAATTTAAAATAAGAAAAACCGTTACCGGTCCTTTTGATAAGGCATAAAACATAAAAAGCACCCTATAGGCAGACCTTTTCATAAAGTCTATCCAATAGGGTGCTTTTTGCACTCTTTATTTTAATAAATTCTCATAAGCTACTTGGAATTTTTGTATATCCCCGGCACCCATAAACAGAATAACGCTGTCTTCATATTCCTTTAGCGGAAGCGTATTGCTTTCAAGTAAAAGCTCTCCGCCAGGTATTTTTTCCAATAAGTCGTAAATGGAAAGCTTACCTTGATGTTCACGCGCTGATCCAAAGATATCACACAAGAATACTTTATCCGCTTTATTCAAACTCTCTGCAAACTCATCTAAAAACTTTTGAGTGCGAGAGAATGTATGAGGCTGGAATACCGCAACAATTTTCTTATCCGGGTATTTTTTGCTTGCCGTCTCAATCGTTGCTTTAATCTCTGTAGGATGATGTGCATAATCATCAACTAAAACTTGCGTGCCGATTACTTTTTCGGTAAATCTTCTTTTAACGCCGCTGAACGTTTTCAACTGTTGTTTGACGATTTCCGCATCAATGCCCTCATATTTGCAAAGTGCAATGACCGCTAATGCATTCAACACCGTATGATTTCCAAACGAAGGAATTGTAAATGTCTCATAGTACGTGTTTCTTACAAATACATCGAAAGTTGTTCCTTCAGTTGAAGTTTGTATATTTCTAGCTTGGAAATCATTTTCATCATTAAAGCCGTAAAAGATAACAGGCACACGAGCTTGAATTTTTTGCAGCTGCTCATCATCACCGCATGCGATAATTCCTTTGTTTACTTGAAGAGCCATCTCTTGGAATGCTGAAAATACATCATCCAAGCTGGCAAAATAGTCCGGGTGATCAAAGTCAATGTTTGTCATAATCGCGTAGTCCGGGTAATAAGACAAGAAATGACGACGATATTCACACGCTTCGAATACAAAATATTTTGCCTCGCTGTCTCCTCTTCCCGTTCCATCACCAATTAAAAACGAAGTCGGATCAGAGCCTTTTAAAACGTGAGACATTAAACCGGTTGTCGATGTTTTACCGTGCGCTCCAGTGATCGCTATACTAGTAAAGTTTTTAAGGTATTTTTCCAAAAAATGATGATAACGAATGACAGGAATCCCCAATTCTGTCGCTCGCTCTATTTCTTCATGTGTATCCGGAAAAGCATTGCCTGCAATTATTGTTAAATCATTTGTAATATTGTTCTTATCAAAAGGTAAGATTTTAATTCCTGCATTTTCTAATGCATCTTGAGTAAAGAAATGTTTTTCAATATCGGATCCTTGTACTTTTAGCCCAGTATCATGAAGAATTTGAGCCAATGCACTCATTCCTGATCCTTTAATACCAACAAAATGGTAAACAGTCATACGAGAACCTCCAACAATCGTCTATCTGCAGTACAGCATATGACGTTTTGCATTATTAGTAAACACGCGTCATTTATATGATGAATTTGTAAGTGCATACTAAGTCTATTTCTTAAAGAAATATTATATCATAAAACAATTACAGTGCCAAACTTGGCAACAAATTCATATAGGCGTTATTTTTTATTATATACACGAAATGTGAACTATGTTCGAAATCTAAAGAAATGCTTCTGCACTATACCTAAATGGCTCGATTAATACTCTTGCATCTGCACCCATTCCTGATATTCATCTTTTGTCATTAATACTTCCCGTGGACGGCTGCCTCTCGCTTCAGAAATGATGCCGTTTCTCTCCAAAATCTCCATTAATCTGGCTGCCCTGTTGTAGCCGATATGGAAACGTCTTTGCAGACTGGAAGTCGAAGCACCATTTTGATATACAACGAATTCACATGCCTCTAAAAATAGTTCATCTCTCTCATCAGCAACTTGAGCTTTCGCCAGCAGATCTTCTTGTTGGAACAAGTATTGCGGTTCCTGTTCTTTTCGAACAAAGTCGACTACCTCTTCAATTTCTTCATCCGTAACAAAAGTACCCTGCAGACGTACCGTTTTCGACGACCCGTTCTCTAGGAAGAGCATGTCGCCGCGTCCTAATAGCTTATCAGCCCCGGCGCTGTCCAGTATCGTTCTTGAATCGACCTGAGATGACACTGAGAAGGCAATTCGCGTTGGAATATTCGCTTTAATCAACCCTGTAATAACATCAACAGAGGGTCTTTGTGTCGCAACAACGAGGTGAATACCGCAAGCACGCGCTTTCTGGGCGATACGGCAAATTGATTCCTCTACTTCTGCCGGCGACATCATCATTAAATCCGCCAGCTCGTCAATGACAATGACGATATACGGCAATTGGTCAGAAAATTGCCCTGCCTCTCTCGCCTTCATATTGAAACGTCCGATATCACGTACACCAGTATGCGCAAATAACTCATATCTCCGTTCCATCTCTTCTACAGCCCATTTCAGCGCTGCTGTAGCAGCCTTCACATCGGTAATGACCGGACTCACTAAATGAGGGATATGATTGTATGGAGCAAGTTCAACCATTTTCGGGTCAATTAACAGCAGTTTAACCTCTTGCGGAGTCGCCTTATATAAAAGACTGACAAGCATTGAGTTAATGCAGACACTTTTCCCTGACCCCGTTGCTCCTGCGATCAAACCGTGCGGCATCTTTCTTAAATCCGTGACAATGGGCTGTCCTGTAATATCTAATCCGAGCGCTACTGTCAATGGCGAACCACTGTCTTTGAAAGAATCGCTCTCCAATATTTCTCGGAGAAAGACCGGACGACTTTTTCTGTTCGGAATCTCTATGCCGATTGTGTGTTTTCCCGGAATTGGAGCTTCTATTCGGATATCCTGGGCTGCAAGGCATAATTTAATATCATCTGCCAGATTAGTAATTTTATTGACCTTCACACCCGGTTCCGGCTGAATTTCAAACTGCGTAACAGCCGGTCCTTGCGTAATGTTGACAACACTCGCTTTAACATTGAAATTAAACAAAGTTTCATTTAAGATTTGTCCCTGCTGGTCCAGCCACTCATTATCTTGTTCAGCTTGCACAGAAGGAGAAAGATAATTTATGCTTGGAAATTGATAGTAGGGAGCAGGTTCTTCTTCTTGTTCAGCGCCATTAAAAACAACAGGTTCTTCGCTTATGCCGGCAGGCTCAGTTTCTATCGTTTTTTTTTCATGCTTCTTTTGCTCTTGCTTCTTTAGCAGCTTCGCTTTGTCTTGACGAAGCATCACAACATTGAAAGGTATTTGCTTGCGTTTACGTTCCTCAGGGGCACGCGGAGCCGATTGATTCTCTTGCTCCGGCACCTCATCGGCCGTTTCATTTACCGCAATTGTTTCTGTCTGAAGTAACATGTCGGTTGAAGCCGCTGTCTCTTCATGAGCTTTCTCAACAATCACAGCATTTTCAGTAATCTCTTCTATTTCCGCTTCAGCAGCTGCTTCAATGATTGTTTCTTCCACTATTTCAGCCGGCTTCTCCGCAGCAATAGTGATTTCCTCGTGTAAAGGAATTATCTCCTCAGCAGAAACAGTGATTTCCTCATGAGTAGGAATCTTCTCCTTAACAGACTCAAAATTATCCTCTTCTAGATTACGCACCTCTACCGGCTCCGAAATAATCGGCTCCACTGGTTCTGTACGGATTACCGTTGGCGAAACTTCTTCTTTTCCAATTGAATCAGCAGCGATAACTGCCGGGTCTTTCTTGCGGAAAAATGCCGGTATATCTGTATCAGCGCTTGTTCCCTCAATAGGATATTTCTCTTCTGCTCCTCTTGCAAAACCAGTATGGATGAACTCCGAGTGCCGGTTTTTACGATTCAGTTCAAATTCTAACGAGTCCTCATGTTCCTCGTGTATTGGACGTTTCTGAAATCCGTAGACAGGAGAAGGTATTTCTGTCGGACGAAACGGCCTTTTCCGATCCGGGCCTGCATTATTCGCAACAGGAGCAGCTTTGTGGATAGGTACGACTTTTTCATAACTGTCTATAATTGGACGTCCTCCCTTAACACGCACAGGCGGCTGCTGCCCTTTTTTTCTTCTTTCACTTACATTATCCGGAATGACCGGGAAGCGAAATTCGCCCTTCGGATACTGATAATGAATTTTGGCATCTAGTTCATTTGATGAAGGAGCCTTCTCTTGAAATTGCGGCTTCCGAAATTCTGTTGTTGTTTGCCTTACAGGTTCATTCTCATCTTTTTTATAAAAGTGGCTTTCATTAATCGTTGTAACTTTAACACCTTGTTTGTGCAACTTTTGTAAATCTAATTGTTCATCATCGTTTAAAATGATTTCTTCTATTTCATAAATCTCTTCTGATTTAAACCACTGTTTAATTTTACTCAACCATTTCAAGTAAATCACTCTTTCTAATAACTAATCATCATTATTTTATTTTAACAGCATTTTAATAAATATGAAGCAAAATCAGAGGATTTACAGAAGATTCTCTCGTTTGTATTCAGAAATAATAAAAAGGACCTATCCAAAAAAGCTTATACTGCTTTTGAATAGACCCTTAATGCTATAAAAAGTTTCTGTTATTTCGATTCGTCTACTTTATTTTTTCCTAAAATAAAGATTGGATTTAGTTTTTCATCTTCATAAATGAAGGACAGTGCTGTAATAGGCACATGACCGCTCGCAAAAAAGCTCATACACATTTGCGCAAGCACATCATAGCCGACGTTATTGCGAATATCTGCAACAATACACACATCTCCATGAGGAACCGCAACAGCCATTTCGCCTTTGACCTGTTCTCTCATGCTCTTTAGCCATTGTTTATTCAGCACTTTACTGGCATCGTATCCATCCTTTGTGCTGACAAAATAAAAAATATTGTCCCCAACAGAATCACTCACCGTTTGTGTAGACAACTTCAATAAATTTTGCTGCGCTGCTTCCGTTACTTTCGATTGAACCCAACCGCTATCTTTCATTAGCCGCTGATCAATTAAACGATACGTATTCCCTAAGTCCAGTGCATAATAAATTCTTGTTTCTGCTGTATGTTCGTCTGTGACAAACTCCGAACCATCTTGACTAGCAGCAGGAAACGAAGTACTGCGAATAACCGGATAAATGTGCTCTTCCATTCCTTGCAGACTAACCTGACTGCCCATCACTTCCAAAGCCTCTTTCACATAATAAACTGTTTCATCAATTGCCCGCTGTTCTGCCACTTCCGCTTTTGCCACAATAGGTGGAAGCGAGATTGTAATGCCTTTCTTTGTAGCTGTATTCTCTACACGCAATTCTTCTTTTTCTTTATTGTAATCAAAGGAAAAATCATAACCTTTCAGCTTGTCGCACAGAATTTCCTTCATTCTCTTGTTTGTCATCTTCATATATATCTCTCCTTAAAAGGAAGAACAGTCACTTCAGCTGCTTACACTTTTTCTTATAATGCCTTCAAGAAATTCTCAATTTCTTCTTTTGTCTTTCTATCTTTACTTACAAATCGGCCCAGTTCTGTTCCTTTTTCATAGGCGATAAAACTTGGGATGCCGAAAACATCGCTTTCTGCACAAACTTCAATGAACTCATCACGATCTACATAGATAAAAGTGAATTGTGAAAACTCGTTTTCAACTTCCGGCATAAACGGTTCGATAAATCGGCAATCCGGACACCAGTCGGCAGAAAATAAAAATACAACCTTTTCGTTATTTTTTAACTCATTGAACTGCTCAATACTTTCTAACTTTTTCATGTATTAAATAACCTCCATAGTCACATAGTCATATTATTTTATATTTATCTAATCATAGCAAAGATCATTAATTAGAAAAACCGTCACCAATCCTTTTTGGTGGGGCACATACCCAAGAATCAGCAATATTTTCGAATGATTGGCTTCTTTAAATATAATGCTAATCAAAAAGGAGACATGCGGGAGGACTAAGATGAATCACACAAGAAACCCGCCTTTGGTTTCTTGGGGGAGACAGCTTAGGACCGAGCATGGCAGGTGTAAGGTTAGACAGCTATCTAAGTTCAAAAATATATGTTTTCTTATTTTTTGAAAAACAAGCGGAAAGAAAAATCTTTTCTCTCCACCCGATTCATTGTTGTTCAATTGAATTGGCGATTTTCATCAATTGCTCGCCGTAGTTTGCCAGTCGGCTCGTTTTCGTTTGAGTAGTAATTTTCACCCCGCCGATGCCGACAGTCAGTTCATACGTATTTTCATCGATTTCCTTCAAACCAGCATAACCGACCTTTTTCGTTGCTTCAAACGTTTCCAACTCTATATAATCAGCAGCATTTTGTTTAATTAAGTCAAGCTGAAGCGTGCTATCGGCCCCTTCATTAGGATTTATAAAAAGAAGAATTGTATCTCCCTTATAATGAAGCGTCAGATTATATTCATCCTCTTCTTCTATGTCATAACCAGAAGGCAAGTAGAACTTTGTATCTCCGTTGATTGTATTCGTAGCTTCAGGCGTTTCCTCAAATGCACGCTCCGCTGCTTCCACTGCCTCTATCTTTTCTTCATTTATATCTGATGAACAGCCATACATAAAAAGCATCAGAACATTTAACAACAAAAATATATTAATCGAACTTCGCCTCATTACTCGGGTCCACCTTTACCATCTCTTTTAAATTTTTCCGCTTTCACGATAACGATATTGGCCAATTAGCATCTGCATAATATGCACAAACATTTGTCTTCTGGAAACCGCTTCTCTTGTAAAGACCCCAATTGCACCTTCCTTATGGCGGACATTATTTTGTTTCGTATAATCATCCATCACAGGGCCGAGCTCTTCTCCATTCATCAGACGCTCCGCAACATCAGCAGGCACCTTAATTCTTGCCCCTCCGGCAATAATAGGCTCCTCACCTTCAACTGCCAACGCTCCCCAATTACATAGAAATAAGCCGTATGGAGTTTGTACAACGCCTCCTTCTAGTCCAATGCCAATTTGAGCACCGGCAGCCAAACGGGAAGCTTTCGCTCTGTTAATTGCACCTTCAATTGTTTCTTCATCGGAAAACGGCTGATCCGATACTCCCGAAGGTACATCTACCGGTATAACCGAATTCGCTTCGTTTATAAAGCAATCTCTCACCGCTTCTACCTTTGCGGGATTCTTGCTGCCTATCGCTATCTTCATTACTGAAATAATCCCTTCACTTAAGCATTGCTTCTGATCGTGTCTACAGTTGTACGATCACATTTTTTCACTAGTGTAATCAGCATTTCCTTCGCTGCTTCATAATCATCGACAGAAATGATTGCTGCATGCGTATGCACATAACGAGAGCAAACACCCACAAATGCACTCGGAACTCCTTCATTGCTGATGTGTACACGTCCTGCATCCGTTCCGCCTTGAGAAACGAAGTATTGATACGGAATGTTATTACTTTCTACTGTATCCAATACAAATTCTCTCATACCTTTATGCGTTATCATCGAACGGTCCATGATGCGAAGTAATGCGCCTTTTCCAAGTTGGCCGAACACATCCTTGTTCCCGCTCATATCATTCGCAGGACTGCAATCAAGCGCAAAGTAAATATCCGGCTTAATTAAGTTCGCTGCCGTTTGCGCACCTCTTAGACCAACCTCTTCTTGAACAGTCGCTCCTGAATATAAAATATTCGGCAATGTTTCGCCATGAGTTTCTTTCAGAAGCTCAATTGCCAATCCGCATCCAAGTCGATTATCCCAAGCCTTCGCCATAATCTTTTTATTATTCGCCATTGGTGTAAACGGACAAATCGGCACAATTTGCTGTCCAGGCTTAATACCAATCGCCTTAGCATCTTCTGCATCATCGGCACCGATATCAATCAGCATATTTTTAACATCCATTGGCTTCGAACGCTGAGATTCATCTAGTAAATGAGGGGGAATAGATGCAATAACACCGATAACCGGCCCATTATCTGTTATAATTTGAACCCTTTGTGCCAATAGCACTTGGCTCCACCAGCCGCCAAGCGTTTGAAAACGAAGCAAGCCATTCGGTGTAATCGATGTCACCATAAAACCAACTTCATCCATGTGGCCGCCAACCATTACAACAGGCCCTTTTTCATCGCCCTTTTTGACGCCAAAAATACTCCCTAAGCCATCTTGAACAATTTCATCGCTGTATTTTGTTAATTCCGAACGCATAAATTTTCTTACATCATGTTCAAATCCCGGAGCACCAGGCAATTCTGTCAATGTTTTATATAACGCTAATGTGTCTTGATTCATAATCCCGCTCCTCTTTTTAAGTTTTTTCTGCCATATGTAACATTTCTATTTTACCGAAACTTAAAGAACACTACCACATTTTAAAACTTTAATGGTTTTTCGAACTTTTGAAATCATATGTCGTACTTAAATTGAAGTTCCAATATGACTCCTATATACTAATTATTAATATTGGATTTTTATTAAATGAGCAAGGAGGTATATACAATGAAATTGCGCGATTTGGCAATCGGAGCTGTAATCGGGTTTGCTTGCGGCTATGCGGCAAAAACATTAATCAGCAATAACCAACTGCAATCACCGGATGATATTTTAGATGCTGTTAAACGCAAAATGAATGAAACAGGAAAAGTCATCGGCTCTTGGATTTTAATGACGCCGGAGCCGTTCGAAAAAAATGGATTGCAGACAAATGTCTTTAAGGGCGGATTGACAAGAATATTAGACGGCGAACAAAAACAGTATGAATTTTTCGCCGATGCAAAAACCGGCACAGTAGTCGAGATGGTGGAGCAATAGAGAAAAACCGTTACCGGTCCTTTTTCATTTTTGATATCACTCCTTGATTTTTCTTCAATGGAAAAGGAGCCATGTGGGAACCAAATGCGGAAGCGGCCCGTTCAGCCCCGACTAGCATAAGACGAATCACGCAGGAAATTGTAAAATTTTCGGAGTGATTTGGCTTATGACCTCGAGGGGCTGGCCGCTGCAGCTAGACAAGGACTAAGTAGGAACAGCGACTAAGAACGCTACGTCCTGTAGCAACTTCGCTGTGACTCTCATCGTGAGAGGCCACACAAGAAACCCGGTTTTGGTTTATTGGGTGGGATGCAAGTAATGAACATCGGCTAAAGACGCCACGTCCTGTGGCAACGCCGATATGACCTACATCCTGTTGGCCTCCTAGCATGACAGGTATATGGTTAGACAGCTATCTAAGTATAGAAATATAAACTTCTTATCTTTTTAGAAAACTTGCCTTTGACAAGCCTGATAAGGCGCAGTCAAAGGTCTAGTTGCACTTATACTATAAACTTTAAATTGGTGACTACGTCGAAGAATCTTCCACCTTGTTGCCAATTTATATACTAAAGTGCGGCACCGATCCTTATACAAAAAAACACCGCAAGAATCGCTCCTTGCGGTGTTTTTTATCTTACTTCGTAAATTGTGCTTCCACTCTATAGATGCGACTTCCCTTTTTCGAAAACTTCTCTTCATATTCTGTCATAATATTGGTTTCATCAGCAGTTTGATGAAGATGTAAATTAACATCTTTTAACTTCATGCCATATTGAGACATGCTCACTAATGAATACTGGAATAATCCGCGGTTATCTGTTTTGAAATGAATTTCGCCTTCAGGGCGTAATATATCTTCATACACATTTAAGAAAGAAGCATATGTTAATCTTCTCTTTTCATGACGGTTTTTCGGCCATGGATCAGAGAAATTCAAATATACTTGATCAATTTCGCCTTTTTCAAAGTAATCGCGAAGGTCAACAGCATTAACCGCCATCAGCTTCACGTTCGGCAGATCCGCTTCAATGAAACGATCAAGCGCATAAACGATGACACTTTCATACGCTTCAATTGCAATATAGTTAATATGAGGGTTCATTTGCGCCATTCCTGCAATGAAGCGTCCTTTTCCACTGCCTACCTCGATATGGATCGGATTGTCATTGCCGAATACCTCTTTCCAGCGTCCTTTATGGTCTTCCGGATTTCTCACAACAAATTGCGGATGTGCATCCAATTTATCTTTTGCCCACGGTTTATATTTTAAACGCATAATAGCAACTCCTCGTTCATGTAGTTTTAGTTAATGTCATGAAAATTCAAAGCAATTAAGCATGAATAGTAACAAACAATTTAAGGCATTCTACAAAAGAAAAGCCCCTGTAATAAGGAGCTTAAGCTTTATTAAGAAAGGTTGATCATCAATGCCTCTTTCACAACAACATCAAGTAACAATATTAAAAGATATTTTAACGAACCATCAAAGCGATTGCTGCGGCTCGGTGTCTGAATGCGAACAAGTTGAACGGCTTGTCAAATCCCTTTTGGCAAACGGACAAGTAAGTCAGCAGATCATTCCGATTTTGAATGAAATCTATACTTACAGCCAAAGCGGAAAGACAAGCGACAATTTGGATAATCACATTACGACACACCAAAGTCAACTAACTAGCTGGGTTGACTCAATCGATCAATATACTTAATCTTCCTCTAAAATAGTTTGCAATTGGCTCAGCCAATGGTTCATTTCTTGAAAACGACCTTTTGACTTATGCCACTGGACAGAAGAAATGATTTGGAATATAACATACCATTTCATTCTTCTGTTTAACGAATCCGTTAATGGGACCCCATAATTTTCGAGCCATGTGTTCCATTCCTCATGAGGAATATAACAAAAAAGGAGCATGCCGAGGTCAATTGCCGGATCGGCAATCATGGCTCCATCCCAATCAATTAGAAATAACTGCTCATCTTCCTGAGATAGCAGCCAATTATTATGATTAACGTCACAATGACAAACAACATATTCATCACATACGATATCTGGCAGCATATTGTCTAATATTTCAACAGCTTTTCTGATGTTTGATATTGAAGAGAGCTCATCATCAAGCGAAGTTTTCATATTATCTAAAAGCTGTTCTGGCTTTAACGGAACTTTACCCATTCTTAGAAGCATTGAACGCAGCGGTGCAGATTGATGAATTTTCCTCAACAATCGAGCGACCATACTGTCCCTCATTTCTTCTTGGGCTAATTCCCGGCCATTAAGCCATCGTTGTGCAGTTATAACATCTCCGCTTTCGAGTCTCCTTGTCCATACTAGCTTCGGCACGATTCCTTCAGCTGACAAAACAGCTAAAAATGGTGATGAGTTTCGCTTTAAAAAAAGTTTGTTCTCCCCATTTATTGCTATAAAGGCTTCTCCTGTCGCTCCGCCAGCAGGAACAATTTCCCATTCTTGACCCAATATTTGATCCAACATGGTCACCTTCAATTTCATTCAGTAGCTTTTTTCATCTATAAAAATGAAAAACCAATCAGGTTCTTCAGAGTAGACAATATAGAATAATATCATATTTTACTAGATTTTAAAACTAAAAGACAACTATCGCATTATATGCAATAGACACCTAATCTAGATTTTATGTAAAATGCCCTATTCCGTCAAGTAAGTATAAAAAGAAATACTTTACTGAATATACACAATTACTTTGATATAACTTTCAATTTTTCCGGGACTACTTTTGCATCCACCTCGGAATATCCGACAATTTCCCCATCAGCCTGAATCGGCACATCTTCCTCTGTCGCCATATGTATGCGGCTGCACATAAATTGTTCAACGTACTTTGACATTTTTAAGTGCCCGCCCCAAAAAACGGTCGCAAACATAAGCAAAAACAAGAATGAAGGTATGTTGCTGACAACGATAACATGAAGTTTCCCATCATGGACTGAAGCAGCGGGGGCAATCTTTAATCCACCTCCGAAATATGGCTGATTAGCCACTACGATAAACCATACCTTATTGTAAGTCTTTTTCTTTCCATCAGCTTCAATCTGCAATGGAAATGGCCGAAATATAAATAATTGCCTGAATAAATAATATAAATATATAAACTTTCCAAGCTTCCATTTTTGAAAATGCTTTTTCCGCTTCGATCCATTGACAGCCTTGCATATGCTGGCGTCAAACCCAAGTCCTAAGCTATTTACAAAAAACATTTTTTGATGTTTGTATTGCATTTCCCCTATATCGATGACATCCGTATGATGTTCAGACTCGTTTAAAAGATGCGTAATTTCACTAACGTTACGAATCTTCTGTACACCCCTCGCGTAATCATTGCCGGAGCCGGCCGCAATGCAGGCAATGACAGCATGAGAATATGATGCGGCACCATTAATTACTTCATGTATCATTCCATCGCCGCCAACAATGAGCAAAACGGTTCTTGTCCGGTACTTATTCAATATTTCTTTTGCAATCTCTTTAGCATGACCAGCGTATTCCGTACTATATACAGCATATTGAATTTCCTTCTCTTGCAATCGTTTCTCCGTTTCCTTCCAAATTTTCCGGCTGTTTACGGAGGCGGGATTGCCGTTTTTAATAATGTGCACAAATTGATGGTTAGCTTGATCACGATTCCGCATCACTGGATCCAACATCATCGTAATCACTCCATTCCATTCGCATCATGGACGTTGTTTGGCTATAGTTTAGTAAAACCTCCGCACCCTTTATTTGCTGGCGCTTTATAGGAGAATTTGACTTTCTCATCATCTCGAACCATTCTGGAAAGCGCTTTTTATCTAAAATGAATAAATCTTTCATGCCTAAAGTATATTCAATAAAACTATTCCTTGATATAACAGCTTTCTTAATCGGCAATTCAACTTGATATAAGTTAAAAAGCTTATTGATTATTTTTTCTGAGCGCTGTAAAGAAATCAACGGATTCAGCACTCTTTGCTCCTTTTCCTCGTGATGCCTTCTCACCCAAAACTTATCATTGTTACCTTCATAAACAGATAAATCCATCTCTTCCAAAAACGTGATACACCAAGCGGCAGTAGGAGTTAATATGATGGTATCGATCTGAATCGGTGCTTTGTTAATACGAAGAACCGGTTCAAATAAGATAAGATATGTATCAGGAAAACGCTGCAAAAGAAGCTTTAATTTTTCATCCCGATAATACGCTCGATCGACTAAGGATCGTTCACGTATAGTCGTTGTTGCCCACTTCATTTGAAAGTGAAACAACTGATCCAGAAAGGTCACTTTCAAATCTTTCTCTGTTTCCGGCACAGTAATCATCGAAAAGAACATTTCTTCTTCCTGGCCTGCTTTCGCTTTCTTTTCAGCCTTGTCTTCCGCTTCTCCCCTTTTCTCCGTTCTTTTCACAACATTTTTCAGTTTATCCAATAAGCTCGGTTTTTCTTCAATCCATGGCTCTTCTTCAGTATCTGCCTGAATCATTTCTTGCAGTACCCCTGTTTGAAAAGCATGTTGCAGTTTGGACCATTGTTGCTTTTTCAATCTCACATATTGAGTCGGATACCGATAAATATCCTGCTCATAACGAGAAATATAATCTTGTAATTTGATGAGCTGTCCCATTTTTCACACCAATCCCCTGTTTATCTTAAATACAATCTTTCTCTCTTTATATATTTCGGCTCTTGGTCCATCCTTGTTTCAAATAAAGTTACTTCTTCTACAAGGAATGGCGGACAATCTTTCAAGAGCTGTTGACACAATCGAAGGTCTCCTTCTGTAAAAAGGTCCTCTGAACGATATTTTCTTGCCAGTGTTATATGCGGCCGAAACGGTCGTTCTTCCAAAGCGAAATTATTTTTTTTGCAAGCATCAGCTACAGCCGACTGAATCGATATCAGTTGGTCTTCTGAATGAGGTGCACACCAGAAAACTCGCGGTTGTTCCTTTTTGCCGAAAATACCGAAGTGATTTATGTGAAGGGTAAACGGATGTTCATTTTGAAGCGCCATTTCACAGTCTTTCCAGCATTCTAAAAGTTGGTTCGGTTCTGCATCGCCGAGAAATGCAAGTGTCAAATGTAAATCATCCCGGTGCACCCATCGTTGGAATGGCAGTTGTTTTTTCAATAATTCCACTTTTTCCTGCAAAAATTGCTTCACGTTCTCCGGAAGAGGTAGCGCAATAAAATAGTGCTTTTTCACACAGTCACCTCCTATCATTTATTAAATAAAAGCCGGCACAAGAATCTTCTTGCACCGACCCTATAAAAGAATCACTAAGCTTTGCATTGCTCCTTAATTACTGATTCGAATGATTGCTGAAGCTTTAAGGTGGTTGGACCGACTAGCCCATTGCCGATCTTCTCCCCGTTCACTTCGACAATCGGAGTAATTTCCGATGTTGTGCTTGTCATAAATGCTTCATCAGCCTGTAAAAGCTCATTTTCGGTGAAAGGCGATTGTTCGACAGTAATATTCAGTTTCTCACATTGTTCCAGCATGACTATACGTGATATGCCGTTTAGGATGAGATGATTGGCAGGGTGTGTTTTCACTTTACCGTTTTTCACTATATGAATATTGGAAGAACTGCCTTCGGTCACAAAACCATCGCGAACAAAAATCGCTTCATAGCAGCCTTCACTTGCTGCATCTTGTTTCGCTAAAATATTACCCAGTAAATTTAAGCTTTTAATATCGCATTTCAACCAGCGTATATCTTCCGCTGTCTTCGCTTTCACACCATTTTTCATCTGAGCATCAGGACGCTTTAACGCTTTTGTAAAGGCAAAAAAAGTGACCGGCACATCTTCACCCGGAAAGATATGCTGACGTACCGCCGCCCCTCTGCTTACCTGAATATAAACAATGCCGAGTTCTAAATCATTTTCTTTCACTAACTGCATCAAAATTGCTTTGATCTGCTCTGGCTCATACGGCATTCTCAAATAAATCTTTTCAGCGCTCCGCATTAATCGCTGCAAATGCTTTTCTAAAGTAAACAGCTTTCCGTCATAAACGCGGACAACTTCATATATGCCATCGCCGAATACATTGCCACGATCCTCTATGTCTATTTTGGCGTCTGTACGGTCAATGAATTGTCCATTAAGAAAAACCTTCCCCATACTTCATTCCCCCATCCCTTTTATCGTAAAAGCAATTATTTCGCCAGTTCGTAAATTGCTTCTGCATATAGGGCAGTTGCCTTCAATAAATCCTCTATATACATATATTCATCTTTTTGATGCGCAATATCTTCTCGCCCAGGGAACAACGGTCCGAATGCGACACCCGCTTCTAAAGAACGGGCATATGTTCCGCCACCGATCGCAATCAATTCGGCTTTTTCGCCCGTTTGTCCTTCATACACCTTCGATAAAGTTTGCACCAGGAAACTGTCAGATTTCACATGATGCGGTTTTGAATGAGAAAGTGTACTTAAAGCAAAGTGATTTTCTTTTAAAACTTTCTGCAGTTTATCACTTGCTACTCCATGACCATAAGAAACCGGGTAGCGCAAGTTGATGCCGACTTGTCCGCCTTCTTCTTTGGAATAGCGCATCAGACCGACATTCAGCGTTACGTCTCCTGTTTCTTCATCGTTATAGGCAATACCGAAGCTTTTGCCTCTTGAATCGTTAAATAAATAATTCACAACAAAAGTGAAATAGTCATTTGCATGCTTAGATAATGGAAGTTCATTCAAGAATAGCGATAAATACAGACCGGCATTTACACCGTTTTTCGGCTCCATCCCATGAGCTGAAACCCCTTCAAGTTCAAGGACAATCGTATTGCCTTCTTCTTTCGCTGCACCTTTCAATTCATTTTTAGCCAGAAATGCTTCGAATTCTGTTTTAATAGCTGCTGGCGCCTCTTTCACTTCAAGAACTGCTGTTGCATAATCAGGGACCATATTGAATCTTCTTCCCGATTCAAATTGCTTCACTGTTATATCTGCTGAACCGGCTTCCAAGTTCGGAGCTTGATTCATATAAAAATCCCAAATCCCTTTCTCAGCGAAAATAATCGGGAAATCAGCATCCGGTGCAAATCCTAATGTCGGCATTTCCTCATGCTTAAAGTATGTATCAACACATCTCCATTCTGACTCCTCATCCGTTCCTATAATCATGCGCACGCGTTTTGATAATGGAAGTCCCAATTCTTTCACGATGTTCATCGCATAATAAGCAGCCATTGTCGGGCCTTTATCATCAAGTACACCGCGGGCGAAAATCTTCCCGTCTCGAATTTCGGCGCCGTACGGATCACTGCTCCATCCGTCTCCTTCCGGAACAACATCAACATGACAAAGAATTCCGAGAATATCTTCACCTTTTCCCATTTCTATATGACCTGCCAGATGTTCAACATCCTTTACTGTGTAGCCGTCATTTTCGCCTTTTTTCAGCATATATTGCAGCGCTTCCTGAACGCCCTTGCCAAGAGGGGCTTCCGGTGTTGCGTTTTCTTCATCGAGCACACTTTTAATACGCAAAAACTCCTGTGTATCTTTAATCAGTTGCTCTTTTCGTTTATTCACTTCTTCTGTCCAATTTATTTGGTTCATCAGTAAACTCTCCTTTTGATTGAAATCTCTATGCAGCCTCTAAATTCCGGCAAGAATTAAATTTCATTGACTCTTCTTACAATTATACTCCTTAACGGCTGATTCTTAATACATAATTGCCAAATAAAAGCCTGCTTCTGAAAGAATTACTTCTATATAATGAATTACTCTGCGTAAATTATGTAAATATTTCTCAAATAATGTATAACTTCCTCAAATTTCATCATATTATTACTGTAATAAAACTTTTTTTGAAAGTTTTCAGAAATTTGTTAGCTTTTTCAGCTAATAGCAGTTAAAATATAAGTGTACACGGGAGATTATCAAATGTATTTTTGATAGCCCTCTTTACGCTCTTCCATTGAGGAAAAGGAGATGTATGAATTTCAAAATCACAATGCTTTATTCTTAACAGTTTGTAGTTGTTGTTAGCACTTGTTTTGGGAAGTAACGGGAATGTAACCGTAAGTACCAGTTAGGCGAAACTTCATTCCTGTAAGCTAATAAGAAGTAAGGAGTGGTATTTTGAAACCTTCAACCAATAGGATGCTAACCCGTATCAAATCCGTTTACCTTTTCATTAGACAAAACGGTACTGTAACGACGCAAGACATTGTCGATGAATTTGGCATCACTCCTCGTACTATTCAACGTGATTTAAATGTGCTTGCTTATAATGACTTAGTTATAAGCCCGAGCCGCGGCCAGTGGAAGGCTACAAATAAAAAAATAAAACGAACCTCTTAATATATATTTACCTCTTAATAAAAAACCGAGCCTCTCACAGCTCGGATTTTTTTTCGTATTGCATTAATGCTTCCAATTCTTCATCAGTCAGCTCGCGATATTCTCCCAATTCCAATGTTTCATCCAATACGAGATTAGCCATTGTCAGCCGTTTTAAATAAGTCACTTTCTTGCCGACTGCTTCAAACATTCGTTTCACTTGATGAAACTTGCCTTCAGTTATCGTCAATTCTATCTCCGAGACCGGACCAGCTGATAAAATCTTCAATTGTCCTGGCTTTGTGTGGTAGCCATCTTCAAGCGTAACCCCTTTGCTGAATGCTTCAATATCCGCATCCGTCACTTCTCCGCTTATTCGCGCGTAATACGTTTTCGGCACGTGTTTCTTCGGAGAAAGCAGTCTGTGCGCCAGCTGGCCGTCATTCGTCAACAGCAGCAGACCTTCTGTATCTTTATCTAATCTTCCTACCGGAAACGGATCAAAAATTTGATCCTCTTCTTCAAGAATATCGACAACGGTTTCTTGTCGGTCATCTTCTGTTGCCGATAAAATACCAGGCGGTTTATTCATCATTAAGTAAATAAACTCACGATATTCCACTTCTTCACCGTAAACCGTCACGAGCTGTGTTTCCGGATCAACGTGCTGCTTTGCATCCTTTATAACAGTGCCATCAATTTTGACTGCCCCTGCTTTCAATAGTTTTTTAACGTCCTTGCGGCTGCCGTAGCCGATATTCGCAAGCATTTTATCTATTCTCATTTTGTAACCACTCCATCATTCATATTAGCAAAAGAAACCTCGCCATTAATAGCAAGGTCTCTCTATTTCAGACTTTTTTCTTTTAGACACCTAATTTATTTTTCAAACGGTCGATTTTGCTGCCGAACAATCGCCGAGCCAGTGTGGACTTTAGCGCTAAAGCAAAGTAGAATATTGCCCCGATAGCTACACTCAGAACAATTATAATGATCGCTTGCCACCTGTTAGTTGCATCCAAGAAGAAGGATAGGCCTGTCATTGTCAACCATACAGCTCCTGCCATGATGGCTGTGAAAATCGCCATTAACAATGTTCTCTTTACAATCGTATTGTATTTAAAGCCAGTAAAATAATAAATGACATATAAATTAATGCATGTCGCCGCAAGATATCCTAACGTCGTTGCATATACAGAACCTTCTGTTTCAAACCAATGAATGAACGGAATGTTTAAAACAAGCTTGACCAAAATCCCAACCAGTAAGCTTAACACCGTGTACTTCTGTTGGTTAATTCCTTGCAGAATAGCAGCGGATACAGAGAAGCCTGCAAATAACACCGCTGTCGGTGCATATGTTTGCAGCACGCTAACACCCAATGCGTCATAGCCATAAAACAGCGTGTAAATCGGTTCAGCCAATAAAGACATGCCGAATACCGCCGGCAACGTCAAGAAAAGCAAAATTTGAAATGCCTGATTCAGTTGATTCGTGTACTCCGCTTTATTATTTTCAACAAAAGCCTTCGTAACAGACGGGACAATCGCCATTGAGAATCCGGTCGCAAGCGTCATCGGAATAATGACGAGCTTTTGCGCCGAAACATTCAAAATTCCTAACGCTGTCTCAGAAGTGTGGCCAAGCCCGATATCTGCCATTGCCTTATTGAAGGTCAACTGGTCAACAAGTTGGAAGAGTGACATCGCAATTCCGACAAATACAAACGGAATCGCATAAATAATAATCTCTTTGTACATTTGCCCGAGCGGAATGTGAACTTCACCTTTGTCTTTCAGCAGCTGAGCATCCAGAGCAGGTTTGCTCTTTTTCCAATTCCACAGCAATACTGCCAAACTTCCTATTGCCCCAACAAATGCAGCGAATGTCGCAACACTAATCGCTGCCACAATACTGCCGTTAAACAAATACACAACCACAAATGAGCCGCCAAGCAACACAACTACACGAATCAGTTGCTCCAATACCATCGAAACAGAGGTTGGCCCCATCGATTCATTTCCTTGAAAATATCCTCTGATCATACTCATCACAGGAATTAAAATTAAAGCAAAACTGACAGCCCTCATAACAGTAGTGATATCCTCAGCAGAGAAGCCCTGTGTGGATTTCATAGCTGCTGCTAAAGATGGAGCGGACAAATACATGGCAAGAAAAGCGATGAATCCGGTAGCCATCATGATTTTCAAGCTTGATTTAAATAATCTTTGCCCAATCGCATACTCACCTAATGCATTATATTTAGCAACAAACTTGGATACAGCCAATGGCAATCCGCCTGTTGCGATACTTAAAAAGATTGTATAAGGTACATATGCATATTGATATAAGGATAGCCCCTCCGCTCCTACAATTGCATTGAACGGAATAACATATAATAAACCGAGCACTTTGGAAAGAACCATTCCCAGCGTCAATATAAAAGTACCTTTTAATAATTTAGATGACATATAATCCCTCTCTATTGTAGATCCTTATGTAACTCGCCCTTAATCTTACCACACAACCTGTCTGTATCTGAAATGGTTTTATTAGGCATTACATAGAAATAGCATTCTGTATCTGACTATTGTGACTTTTTCACCAGAATACATTCTATTCTACCAACTATTTTTATATAAGAGCAACTTCGATTATAATAATAGTCATGAAATATGAATTAGTTGGTGAAAACATGAAATTTGATGTAGTCGTTATCGGTGGCGGGCCCTCCGGTTTGATGGCAGCAATCGCTGCCGGAGAAAAAGGGGCAAAAGTGCTCTTGCTGGAAAAAGGAGATAAGCTCGGAAGAAAACTGGCGATATCCGGAGGCGGACGCTGCAACGTCACTAATAACTTGCCCGTAGATGAAATTATTAAGCACATTCCCGGAAATGGCCGTTTTTTATTCAGTGCCTTCAGTATATATAACAATAAAGATATTATCGCTTTCTTTGAAAAGCTTGGTGTTGCTCTAAAAGAAGAGGATCACGGAAGAATGTTCCCGGTCTCCAATAAATCATCCGATGTTGTCGATGCGATGCTGCGCCAACTCGAGCGCTACCGTGTCAAGGTGATGAAAAATGCGCCTGTAAAGGATATTCAATATATAGATGGACATGTAAGTTCTGTTTTATTAAAGGATGGACAATCATTCGAATGCGATGCTGTCATTCTTGCTGCAGGCGGTAAATCTGTCCCGCAGACCGGATCGACCGGAGACGGATATGCTTGGGCGAAAAAGGCCGGGCATACTATCACGGAACTGTATCCGACTGAAGTTCCGCTAACTTCCGGTGAACCGTTCATCAGAAACAAATCACTGCAAGGCTTGTCACTTCGAGATGTCGAGCTGAGCGTATTGAACCCAAAAGGAAAAGCGTTGATCACACATAAAATGGATATGATCTTTACACACTTTGGCATCAGCGGCCCTGCTGTTCTGCGTTGTAGCCAATTTGTCGTGAAAGCAATGAAAAAATGGAACTTGACGGAAGTGACGATGAAACTTGACCATTTCCCTGATTATAATCAAGAAGAGCTTTTCCAGCATTTCAATAAGCTGTTAAAAGATGGTAACAAAAAAGCAATCAAAAATATATTAAAAGGCGAAATGCCGGAGCGCTACTTGCAATTTTTATTGCATAAGGCTGAAATTGATGAAAATGAGCCGGGCAATATCATTGCCCATGATAAACTCCGGACGTTTGTTCAATTGTGCAAAGGCTTCACTTTTACCGTAAACGGAACGCTTTCTTTAGAAAAAGCATTCGTGACCGGCGGAGGCATTTCCGTTAAAGAAGTTCATCCGAAAGAAATGAGTTCGAAATTAATGAATGGTCTCTATTTCTGCGGCGAAATCTTAGATATTCACGGCTACACTGGCGGATATAACATCACGTCTGCACTTGTGACCGGGCGATTAGCCGGTGTTAACGCTGCCGCCTATTGCCGTTCTTTATAATAAGAAAAACCTCACCGGTCCTTTTCATTTTTGATTTCACTACTTGATTTTTCTTCAATGCAAAAGGAGCCATGCGGGAACCGAAATGCGGAAGCGACCCCTAAAAAGCACCGTATGAAATGAAGCTCTCAGGATGAGTGTCACAAACATAAAAAACAAGCTTGAGCGCAATGCCCAAGCTTGTTTTATTTTGTCCTATAAACAATCATCGCAGAAAAACAATAAATTTGTTCATCCTCATCTTCTCCGATTGCTGCTACATCATATTTAATATCAAGAAGCTGATCCTCTGCAATGTCTTTCAAGAAAGCGTTCATCTCTTTTTCTAAATCTTTCTCATGCTCATAATCAAAGACCTTCACTTTAACCATTTCAACCTCTCCCTTTTAAGCCTTTTCTTTCATTTTGACCAAAAAGACAGAAAAGTATAACATACAAAGAGGCTGAACGGGCTGCTTCTTTATGAACGAAGATAGCTGTCTAACCTTACACCTGACATACATGGTCTTAAGCTACCCCACCCAAGAAACCAAAACTCTAGCTGCAGCGGCCAGCCAGTTTTCATCTGCAATTAGACTTCCTTGAGTATCTTGTCAAATTCATGACTGACAAGTGATGAATTTGACAGCTCGAGGTCATAAGCCAAATCACTCCGGAAATTTGTCAATTTCCTACATGATTCGTCTTATGCTGGTCGGAGGCTCTCAGGACGAGAGTCACAGCGACGAAGATATGCGGACGTAGCGTTCTTAGTCACTGTTCTTTACTTGCGGGCCGCTTCCGCTTTTCGGTTCCCGCATGGCTCCTTTTTCAACGAGGCGAATCTAAGTAGCTTAATCATGTCGAAAAAGGACCGGTGACGTTTTTTCTTATTCCACTTCACCGCTCCAGCTGTACATGCCGCCCTCCATATTGACAGCCTGAATGCCGTTTGCGATTAAATAATGACAAACATTTTCGCTTCTGACCCCGCCTGCACAAATGATGTAATATGTCTGCTCCGAATCGAATACATCTAATTTCTCCGGAATTGTGTTCATCGGAATATGAATGGCATTCGGAATCATCCCGTTCGCTACTTCAAAATCCTCTCTAACATCAATGATATTCAACACTTCTTCAGCTTCCACCTTTGCTTGAAGCTCCCCGGCTGTAATCGTTTTAATTTCACTCATCCCATCTTCCTCCTGTATCGTTCATTAAACTGCTTTCATTGTAATCGTTGTAAAGGCGAAATTCACGTTACTTGCTTGATTTACTCTGTTGGCAAGGAGTTTTCATTGATTAAGCCACTTTTACTTGCAAGTTTACCAGTCGAAGCTCCTTCTCATGGTTAAATTCTGCACCAAACCAGGAACCGGCTCTTCGTTCACAAGGTTCCTCCTCAGAGAATAAACAGGTTTCTATCGTAATTCTTCCAGTTTTACAGTTTATTCTTCTACTTTTATAAACAATTCATCTGCTTCTCTCAACATTTCACCCCAATTCGCAAACAATTCATCCACTTTTTAAATTAATTCTTCCCAATTTGTGAATAATTCGTCCGACCCGCTGGAGCCAGTCCAGTAACTGTTTAGAAAGTCTTTCTAAACAGCATAAAAAATCCCGGAAAAACCATCAGGTTCATTCCGGGATTTTGTTTAAAGATAAATATATATTTTGGAACGGAGTTGAGTGTCCAATCTTACACCTGCCATGCTTGGTCCTCCCGCATGGCTCCTTTTTCATTGAAATGAATTAGTGAGGCAAATTCATAAATGAAAAAGGGCCGGTGACGGTATTTCTTAATTAATTCGCAACTATATTAACTAATTTACCAGGAACAGCAATTACTTTGCGTACTGTTTTTCCGTCGATTTGCTCTTTAATGGAGTCTTCACCCATTGCAATCTCTTCTAATTTCTCGCGAGTTGCATCAGCTGGTACCATTAATTTCGCTTTCACTTTACCGTTGATTTGAACAACGATTTCTACTTCATCGTCGACTAATTTTGCTTCATCATATGCAGGCCATGCAGCATATGCAATTGAATCTTCGTTGCCTAGCTTGCTCCAAAGTTCTTCAGCGATGTGCGGAACGATTGGAGAAATTAATTTCACGAAGCCTTCAACGTATTGTTTAGGCAATACTTCCGCTTTGTATGCTTCATTGATGAACACCATCAGTTGTGAAATCGCAGTGTTAAAGCGAAGGCCTTCAAAGTCTTCCGTTACTTTCTTCACTGTTTGGTGGTATACTTTTTCAAGTTTTCCTGTATCATCAGTGTCGACAACTTTAGATGAAATGTTGCCATTCTCATCAACAAGTAGACGCCAGATTCGGTCTAAGAAGCGACGAGAACCGTCAAGACCATTTGTAGACCAAGCGATTGATGCATCTAATGGACCCATGAACATTTCGTAAAGACGAAGTGTATCTCCACCGTGGCTAGCTACGATATCGTCAGGGTTTACAACATTGCCTTTAGATTTACTCATTTTTTCGTTGTTTTCACCAAGAATCATCCCTTGGTTGAACAGTTTTTGGAATGGCTCTTTCGTTGGAACCACACCGATATCATATAAGAATTTATGCCAGAAACGAGCGTACAGTAAGTGAAGAACCGCATGCTCAGCTCCGCCGATATAAATATCAACAGGCAGCCATTGTTTTAATTTTTCAGGGTCTGCTAAAGCTTCTGTGTTATGTGGATCGATGTAACGTAAGAAGTACCAGCAGCTTCCTGCCCACTGAGGCATTGTGTTTGTTTCACGACGACCTTTGCGTCCATTTTCATCAACAACATTTACCCATTCTTCAATGTTAGCAAGCGGTGATTCGCCAGTGCCTGAAGGGCGGATGTTTGTTGTTTTCGGTAATGTTAATGGAAGCTCTTCAACCGGAACTGTTGTGCTTGTGCCATCTTCCCAGTGAATAACCGGAATTGGCTCGCCCCAATAACGTTGACGGCTGAATAACCAGTCGCGAAGGCGATATGTTACTTTTTTCGTTCCAATCTCTTTCTCTTCTAACCAAGCAATCATTTTAGAAATCGCTTCTTCTTTATTTAAGCCGTCTAAGAAGCCGGAGTTAACATGAAGACCGTCGCCAGTGTACGCTTCTTCCTGAACATTTCCTCCTGCAACAACTTCAATGATAGGCAGATCAAATGTTTTTGCGAATTCATGATCACGCTCGTCATGAGCAGGTACCGCCATAATTGCACCGGAACCATAACTCATTAATACATAATCAGCGATCCAGATTGGCATTTTTGCACCGTTAACCGGATTGATCGCATAAGCCCCTGTGAATACGCCTGTTTTTTCTTTTGCTAAATCTGTTCTTTCAAGGTCAGATTTGCTGTTTACTTTTTGAATGTATGCTTCAACGGCTTCTCTTTGTTCTGCTGTCGTAATTTTTTCTACTAAACCGTGTTCCGGCGCTAATACTGCATATGTCGCACCGAATAATGTATCCGGACGAGTCGTGAATACTTCAAAGCTCTCATCATGTCCGTCAATCGCAAATTTCACTTCCGCCCCTTCAGAACGTCCAATCCAGTTGCGTTGCATTTCTTTTAAGCTTTCAGGCCAATCAAGCTCATCTAAATCTTCGATTAAGCGATCTGCATAAGCAGTGATGCGCAGTACCCATTGTCTCATAGGACGTCTTTCTACCGGATGTCCGCCGCGCTCACTCACGCCATCAACAACTTCTTCATTTGCTAAAACTGTTCCTAAAGCAGGACACCAGTTAACAGCCACTTCATCCACATATGCTAAACCTTTTTCGTATAGCTTTGTGAAAATCCATTGTGTCCATTTATAGTAATTCGGATCTGTTGTGTTCACTTCGCGGTCCCAATCGTAAGAGAAACCGATCGATTTCATTTGACGACGGAAAGTATCAATATTTTTCGCTGTAAATTCCGCTGGATCATTGCCTGTATCTAAAGCATATTGCTCAGCTGGCAGACCGAATGCATCCCATCCCATTGGATGAAGAACATTGTAGCCTTGCATACGTTTCATACGAGCTAAAATATCCGTTGCTGTATATCCTTCCGGATGCCCTACATGAAGACCCGCTCCTGATGGGTAAGGAAACATGTCTAATGCGTAGAATTTGCGTTTCCCTTCCTCTTCACGCGTTTTAAAAGTTTTATTTTCTTCCCAGTACTTCTGCCATTTTTTCTCGATTTCCTGATGATTAAAGCTCATCTAATTTCCTCCTAAATACAAACTAACTGCACGATACTTTGTTTTTTTATATACAAAAAAGCCCCTCATCCCTAAAAAGGGACGAGAGGATTATTGATTATATCTTCCCGCGGTACCACCCTAGTTGACGCTTTTAAAAAACGTCCCGCTCAAACATTTGTAACGTAAATGATACGGCAAGCACTACTATAATTCACACTTGCAGCTCCAAGGCGAGTTCACATAATTCCTGCACTGACTTGCACCGACCGTCAGCTCTCTGAAGCATTCCTTCATGCTACTAATCCTTTTCAACGCTATTATTTTTCAATTAAAAAGATGTTAACTGTTATTTTAGTAAATTTTAGAGAAAATTGCAAGTAGCCTTAGTATAACTCTATTTACAGTAAATTATTCAGTTAGAGTTATTCTGCCACTGCTACTTTTTCCGTTCTGGTTCTGGACAGCAATTTATCATAAAGAAGTGTCGTTCCAATCGCTACAACAAACAAAATCATTAATACGAAAAACATCATCTGCATACCATAAAAATCTACAAGCAACCCGCCCAATAAAGGTCCAATCATTCGTCCTGCTGTCGCTGTGCTGTTGACGATGCCCTGGTAAAAGCCTTCTTTCCCTTTCGGAGACAGCTCGCTGGCAATCGTCGGCACCGCAGGCCATACAAGCATTTCACCGATAGTCAATATCAACATTGCCGTTAAAAAACCGGAAAAATTCGTCGCAAAAGCTGCAATAGCAAAGGAGCCCATGAAAATAATCATCCCGACAATCATTTGCAGCTTCACTTTCTTCATGAATATGCTGATCAGTTTATTGACAAAAGGTTGCCCTAATACAATAAGTGCCCCGTTGATTGTCCATAGTAAGCTATATTGTCTTAGCGTCACGCCAATCTCCTGTGTATATGCGGAAATTGTTGCCGTCCATTGTACATACCCGACCCAACATAATAAATAACCTGTACATAGCACCAGCAAAGCATAAAGCATTCTATTGCTTTTCACCGGCTGTTGCAGAATGGCGCTCGCATTTACTTGAGGGTCGCTTTCAATATTTTTATAAGTCAATAACACTAACAAAAGAAAGATTACATACATAATCATATTGGCAGCAAATATATAATCAAAAGAGAAAGAAGCGATCAAGCCACCTAATGCAGAACCTACTGCTACACCCAGATTTTGCGCAACATAGACCGCATTAAAAGCTTTTCTTCCACCTTCTTTCCATACCGAACCTGCCATCGCATACATTGCCGGAAAAATCAAACCTGATCCGAATCCGATAATGATCATCCAAACCACATATTGCGGCCAGCCATGATTGATTGTCAGCCCGATCAATGCCGATAAAGTAATGACTGCACCAACGACAATGGAGCGATAACCGCCAATTTTATCAAATAAAAAACCACCTATTAAGTTTCCGATTACCGTCGCAAAGGCATTAACCATCAGCACTAAACCGGCAATCGATAACGATTTTCCAAGGTGATCGTGTAAATATATTGTATTTAAGGGCCATAAAAAAGAAGAGCCCGTCACATTAATGACCATTCCGATCACAATGAACCAAAGATTTCTTGGCATTTCACCATCCGCTCCCTGCTTCTATTTCGTATAACAAAATAATTTTAGTGACCTTCACTAAATTCTGCAACGAATAGTGCTTGGGATTGGTTAAGTTGTAATTTTGAGAATTTTTAGAGATACGTACTATCTGCTGAGCTATCTTCAAAGCCACATAAAAACGGAGTGACAGCCTAGTACTATCACTCCGTTTTATAGTAAATCTATATGAATAAGACTTATCTTTTCGCCTTAATTTGAACGGTCCCCACCTAAAATATCAAATAATCCATTTAATGCGCTGCCTTCATCTTTTCTTCCACCATTTGAAGGCGCAGCAGCAAATACACGGCTTGCCAAGCGACTGAATGGAAGTGACTGAATCCAGACTGTACCCGGACCTCTTAAAGTCGCAAAAAATAATCCTTCACCACCGAATAATGCTGTCTTCACACCTTTAACCATCTCGATGTCATAATCAACAGATTTAGTAAAAGCTACTAAGCAACCTGTATCAACCCGAAGCGTTTCACCAAGAGCCAAATCTTTACGAACGATCGTCCCGCCGGCATGTATGAAAGCTAAACCGTCTCCTTCAAGTTTTTGCATAATAAATCCTTCGCCTCCAAAGAAACCGGCGCCAATTCGTCTTTGGAATTCAACCCCGATGCTTACACCTTTAGCTGCCGCTAAAAAAGCGTCCTTTTGACAGATGATTTTGCCGTCATGTTCGCTTAAATCCATCGGAATGATTTTCCCCGGGTATGGAGAAGCGAATGAAACGCATTTCTTCCCTGTGCCGCTATTTGTGAAAGCTGTCATAAATAAACTTTCTCCAGTAATAACACGTTTTCCGGCTGAGAATAATTTCCCCATTAATCCTCCGCCTGAAGATTGATGAGAACCGTCACCAAAGATTGTCTCCATCTTGATACCGTCTTCCATCATCATTAAACTTCCTGCTTCAGCTACAACTGTCTCATTTGGATCCAATTCCACTTCCACAAACTGCATGTCGTCCCCGTGTAGTCTGTAATCAATCTCATGATTATTCATTTCTATTTCCTCCTCGAATCTTGCTACCTTGATTATACGCCCAATCAACGATACGGTTTCAAATAATTTAAAAAAGCTTGTAATCTTTTTCAGACTACAAGCTGACAGAATCCACAGGACGTGACGATCTTAGCCGATGTTTCTTTAAACGTGATTTTCATGTCTAACCTTCACCTGACATGCTGGGTCCTAAGCCATTCCCTCTATGAATCCAAAACCGGGATTCATGACGGGCTTGTCTTAGTCCTGCCGCATGTCTCTTCTTTGATTCGCGATTTTCCAGACCTTATCTCGCATCATTATATCTGCTAATTAATTCTTCATTACATTAAGCAAAGAAGGACCGGTTCCGGTTTTTCTTTTAATGTCTCAGTAAAATCATATTGTGCTGCATTTGTTCGATTTGCATTCTCATTCTCACCAACTGTTGGCGCTGCTGTTCATTGGCGCTTCGGGACATCATTTCTAATTCATTGTAAGCTGTCTCCAGCAATTGCTGGCTTTGTGTATATAAATCATCATTATAATGCTCCTGTTTAGACGCTTCCTCATATTGATGCTGAGCAAAACCTAACGCTTCCTCACAGTTTTGTAAACATGCATCAATCGATTGTCTAGTTGCCATTTTACATGTACCTCCCATAATAAAATAATATTGTTCATCTTATTGTGTGAGATTTATGTGCCTTCTATTTAAATAAAGTAGCCATTACTAAGTGGGAGTTTTTTCTTTATACCAACGAACATTAGTTGTCTAGCTACATCGACCAGCCCCTCGAGGTCATAAGCCATCTCTCCTCCAGAAATCAAAAACGGATTTCCTACAGAGAGCTGTCTTATGCTGGTCGGAGGCTCTCAGGATGAGAGTCACAGTGACGTTGCTACAGGACGTAGCGCCCTTAGTCACTGTTCCTTACTTGCGGGTCGATTCCGCATTTGGTACAGCCTTCAATGGATAACGTCGGGCATTCATGTTACAATATTTTTCATGCACAATTTTAACTAAGGAGGTTTCTGATTTGAATCAGAATAACCCATTTATATATGCAAGTGATGACAAACGCTATCACACTTGGAACTACCATTTAAGAAACACATTCGGACATAAAGTGTTTAAAGTTGCGCTTGATGGCGGCTTCGATTGCCCGAACCGTGACGGCACTGTTGCTTTTGGCGGTTGCACGTTCTGCTCTGCGGCAGGTTCAGGAGATTTTGCCGGAAATCGTGTCGATCCAATAGAAAAACAATTCGAAGACATTAAAGCGAAAATGCACCAAAAATGGAAGGATGGCAAATATATGGCATACTTCCAAGCGTATACTAATACGCATGCCCCATTGGAAGTTTTAAAACAAAAGTTCGAGCCTGCCCTGCAGCAAGAAGGTGTAGTCGGTCTATCCATCGCTACTCGCCCGGATTGCTTGCCAGATGATGTTGTCGAATATTTAGCAGAGCTTAACGAAAGAACATATTTATGGCTGGAGTTAGGATTACAAACTGTCCATGAGAAAACAGCTAACATCATTAATCGTGCGCATGATTATGAAACGTATGTGAAAGGTGTAGAAAAGCTTCGCAAGCACAATATCCGTATTTGTTCGCATATTATTAACGGCCTGCCACTGGAAACTCCTGAAATGATGCTCGAAACAGCACGCGAAGTAGCAAAACTTGATGTGCAAGGCATCAAAATCCACCTGCTTCATTTATTAAAAGGAACGCCAATGGTGAAGCAATATGAAAAAGGTATGCTGCAATTTTTATCTTTCGATGAGTACATCAAGCTTGTCGTCGATCAATTGGAAATCATCCCTCCAGAAATGATTGTTCACCGTATTACGGGTGACGGACCGATCGATTTAATGATTGGACCAATGTGGAGCGTTAACAAATGGGAAGTATTAAATGCGATTGATGCGGAGCTGAAACGTCGTGATAGCTGGCAAGGAAAATATTACACAGCTGTTGGAGGCAAAAACATTGAAGCTTGATCGAATCCTCCCATATGCGCGTATTTTACTAGAAAAGGCGATTTCATCCGGTGACTATGCGATTGATGCCACAGCCGGGAATGGTCACGATACGCTTTTTCTGACAAATCTAGTTGGCGAAGATGGACATGTATTCGCCTTCGACGTACAGGAAGAGGCAATCCAACAAACAAGGAAACGACTTGCCGAAAATAATGCTGAACAAAAAGCGACTTTGTTTCTGCAAAGTCACGACCAGCTGAAAAATGTCCTTCCTGAAGACTGTAAGGGTAAAGTAACAGCTGCGATTTTCAATCTTGGCTACTTACCTGGCGGAGACAAGTCGATCGTTACCGAAGCGGACTCAACGATCGCTGCCATTGAGCAATTGCTTGATTTGATGGCGATTGAAGGAATTATCGTCCTCGTTGTTTATCACGGTCATCCGGAAGGCGCGATAGAAAAAGATGCCCTGATGTCTTACGTGACAACTTTGCCTCAAGACCGGGCTCATGTCCTTCACTACGGCTTTATGAACCAAAGAAATGCACCGCCATTTATTGTTGCGATTGAGAAAAGAAAATAAGCAAGAAAAACCGTCACCGGTCCTTTTTCATTTTTGATTTCACTCCTTGATTTTTCTTCAATGAAAATGGAGCCATGCGGCAGGACTAAGACAAACCGCACAAGAAACCCGGTTTTGGTTTATTGGGTGGGATGGCTTAGGCCCGAGCATGGCAGGTGTAAGGTTAGACAGCTATCTAAGTTCAAAAGTATATACTATCTTATCTTTGAACAACTGGGTGCTGGAGCTGGACGTCTATACACTTTTTAACTTATACACAAAGTAGTTCCTTATAATTTCCTAAAGCCTCAGAAAAGGCCTGCGAGCAATATTTTGCTCACAGGCCTTTTTTAAAATTTCACACCGGACATAGCAAACTTGCCGGGTATCAGTTTCTTAATTGTTCGATACAGCTTTGCATTGACATAGAAAAAACGTGATTGTGCTCCCCCGAGCTTCACCATTCTTTTCGCCAACTGCTTCGTCTCTTTTTGCGAGTCAACTTTCTCATCTGATAAATATAAACCGAGCAGACCGCTATGAATCAGCTTATGAAAATCTTTATGAGGCAATTGTTGCAAATAGTGCTCTGCTTTTGTGACGAAATGCTCCATTCTGCTGTATAGTTCTTCACGGTTTTGATAGTAGGAGCAGAAATTCAAGTCTCCTCCTTCAATATCCTCCTGTTGATCAATAAAATAATCAAGCATAATATGGAGCCCTTGAATATAAGGAAAATAGCCTTGATAAATTTGCTCAGCCTGCTTCTCACCAAAATCATCGCGCAAAGCAGATGATATTAAACAGAAAATGCCCAGTGTCGAACCCGAACATGCAGAAAATTCAAACCAGCTCATATTCGGCAGCTGATTCTCATAAACAGAAAACCACTTTTTTAATCGATCCTCCCGCTCATGAACCGCTACATGCTTATGCACTTGCAAATCGGCATAATATGTGCAAAGCTCCTGCAAATAAGACTCAATGCAGTCATAACGATTCAGTTTTCTCATAAATGACTGACAAGCTTCCACCAACTTCTGCAAATATCCGCCATCATCTTGCTCTTTGCGGAAACGATAGTAATTCACTGTCTCTGACTGTTGCATTAAAGAATGAAACATCGCTTCATGCAGCGCTTCAAAATCCTTATCATACAGAGACGTGCTGCGATCGCATAAATTATCCAAATAGTCGCTGATTGTCTGGTATGCGACAATAAATGAAATCGCTTCGTGCTTATGCTCTTCCGCCAAAATTGCTAAAATGGCTCCACCTTCACAATGAAAATCTTTATATTCGATACTGGCGATTGCCTGCTCCCGAAGTTCGTCATCCGGTATGAGCATCGCTTCCCTTTTCCAATGATGCAATTGTTTTTGCACCTCAGGAAAAATCTCTTTATATACTTTATTCATTAACGTTATTGGTGTGGCCGGAATCTTCACAAGTAGCTCCTCCTTTTATGAAACAACATACCCTAATGTACGCAAGCGATTTTCAACGAATCCTTTTGCATAAAAAAACACATCTTCCCTTTCCGGTTCAAAGAAAAGCTCATGAAAAAGACCAGGCCATTCTTTATAATACTTCTCGCTGCTTGATATAAAATTAAACCACTCTCGGACATTCGTCTTATTAATCAGGCGATCATCTCCTGCCTGCATCACCATAATCGGAACATCTTCCAAATCCGGAATATTCTCAAAAGCTTCCTTAATACCAGTCAACAGTTCACGATAATAACGAACAGAGATTTTCGGCATAAATAACGATTCACTGTTCTTCGGATCGCGAAGTTCTTCGTTTCTCGTCAGCATGTCAACGGAGATTTTGGTAGAAGTTTTAAATGTTGGATAGGCGATGTTTAACAAAGCACTGGCAGCATGCACTGTTTTTGGCGGATATTGAAGTAGTCCAAGACATGGTGAAGTCAAAATCGTACCAGCTATATTCAGCTCTGATTCCTGCAATAAACGAATTGAAATCAATCCGCCTAAACTATGCCCTAATAAAAAAATCGGCAAACTGTATGAATAAGCACTGTGTACCCATTCTTTCACTGCCTGAATATATTCTCCAAAGGAGTCTATGTGACCTCTACTTGCTCTTGATGTCAAACCGTGTCCCGGCAAATCCCCCATTATGACATGGTATCCCTCGGAACGCCACTGATCAATTAACCAAGTGTACCTTCCCTGATGCTCCACAAACCCATGTACTATTACGATTACTGCTTTGGCATCGCCCGCAGCTTCCCATCTATACATGCTTTATCCTCCTTTAGGATATTTGTTGTCAACGTCTTATGTATAACTATTTAAAAGCTTAAAAGTATACAGAACTGTCATTGTCTAGTTAAACTATTATATATAATCCAAACTTAAAGGGCAATTTATCAAAGGAGCGTAAAAAATGGCAATCTATCCTTATCATCAAAAAACACCTACAATTCACGAAAGCGCATACATAGCTGATTATGCAGTTGTTACCGGAGATGTAGTCATCGGGGAACAATCAAGCGTCTGGTTTAACTCTGTTATTCGGGGAGACGTAGCTCCTACTATTATTGGAAACAGAGTCAATATTCAAGACAACTCTGTTTTGCATCAAAGTCCTAATAATCCGCTAATTCTTGAAGATGACGTAACAATCGGCCATAGTGTTATTCTGCATAGCTGTAAAATTAGAAAAGGTGCGCTCATCGGTATGGGCTCGATTATATTAGACGGTGCCGAAATTGGCGAAGGAGCCTTCATCGGAGCGGGCAGTCTCGTTCCTCAAGGCAAAGTCATTCCGCCTGGAGCAATGGCTTTCGGCAGACCGGCTAAAGTTGTTCGCGAACTAAACGAAGAAGATATTAAAGACATGCTTCGTATTAGCCGAGAATACGCTGAAAAGGGACAATACTACAAAAATTTACAATCTAAATAAACTGACACCTTATACAAGCTATTTTATCACAGATGATTAAATACCGATAAAGAAAGAAAAACTGTTACCGGTCCTTTTTCATTTTTGAGTCCGCCTCTTGAATTTACTTCAATGGAAAAGGAGACATGCGGGAGGACTAAGATCAATCACACGAGAAACCCGCCTTTGGTTTCTTGGGGGAGGCAACAAGTAATGAACATCGGCTAAAATCACCACGCCCGAATGTCTTTGTCGATATGACCTACATCCTGTAGGCCTCCGAGCATGGCAGGTATAAGGTTAGACAGCTTTCCAAGTTCAAAAATTTATACTTTCTTAAGAAGCAAAAAAAGCCCATGCAAATGCATGAGGCTTTTTTTCAATTTAGTTATTAGCTACAGCTGCTTTAATTTCCTCAGCTTTGTCTGTTCTTTCCCAAGGAAGGTCAAGATCTGTACGTCCAAAGTGACCATACGCGGCTGTGCCTTTGTATATCGGTCTGCGAAGATCCAACATTTTGATGATGCCAGCTGGGCGTAAATCAAAGATTTTCTCAACAGCTGATACAAGAACATCTTCTTCGACTTTACCGGTTCCGAACGTGTCGATAGCGATCGATACAGGTCTCGCTACACCAATTGCATACGCAAGCTGAACTTCAGCTTTATCAGCTAAGCCTGCAGCAACAATGTTTTTCGCCACATAGCGAGCCGCATAAGCTGCCGAACGGTCAACTTTAGTCGCATCCTTACCTGAGAAGGCACCGCCTCCGTGACGTGCATAGCCTCCATACGTATCAACGATGATTTTACGGCCTGTCAATCCGGCATCACCTTGAGGTCCGCCAATTACGAAACGGCCGGTAGGATTGATGAAGTATTTTGTTTGTTCATCAATCAATTCGGCAGGAACAACAGGGTTAATGACATGCTTCTTAATGTCGTTCTGAATTTGCTCAAGCGTTACTTCAGGGTTATGTTGCGTTGAAATAACTATTGTGTCAATACGCACCGGTTTGTTATTTTCGTCATATTCGACTGTTACTTGCGTTTTGCCGTCCGGACGTAAATATGCAAGTGTCTCATCTTTACGAACTTCCGCTAAACGTCTTGAAAGTTTATGTGCTAATGAAATCGGCAAAGGCATAAGCTCCTCTGTTTCATTACACGCGAAACCAAACATTAAACCTTGGTCTCCCGCACCGATTGCATCTAATTCTTCTTCGCTCATTGAGCCTTCTCTTGCTTCAAGCGCCTTGTCTACACCCGCAGCGATGTCGGCAGATTGCTCATCAATAGAAGTTAATACTGCACATGTCTCTGCATCGAAACCATATTTTGCGCGAGTATAGCCGATTTCTTTAATCGTATCGCGCACCGTTTTCGGTATATCAACATAAGTGCTAGTCGTGATTTCACCGGCAACAAGCACTAAACCTGTTGTTACGGAAGTTTCACATGCTACGCGCGCATTTGGATCTTTCTCCAAAATGGCGTCTAAAATACTGTCAGAAATTTGGTCACAGATTTTATCCGGATGACCTTCTGTTACTGACTCAGAAGTAAATAGTCTACGTTTATTGGACATCAAAGTACCCTCCTCAATTGTGTTCGAGGTAATATGAATGATTATTACTATTCATTTTTCCCTCTTTTGTTGACGGGATTCATTTCTCTTGGAATGAGAAAATTAGAGTGGTTGAAAAGAAGTTTTTTTACGCTTATGCAAATAAAAAAACCTCTCCTTGATTTTGAGGAAAGGTAGTGATCGTTTGTACATTTAGCCTTTCGCTCTTATCGTTCAAGGACCATTGCCTTGCACCAGGTTAGCACCTTTGCTTAATAAGCAGGTTGCTGGGTTTCGTAGGGCCTGTTCCCTCCACCAACTCAGGATAAGAGAATCCGTTCATTTAAGAATGATAACACAAACAATTTAATTGTCAACAATAACACTCTGTGATGATTTTCAAAAGTATAACGAAATTATTTGAATGTTTTATGTTTTTAAGCTAATCATTCGTTTATAATGAGGCAAACCATTGTATAATTAGATTGAACAGTGCTTCTGGCATACAATGCAAAGACGACCTGCAACCGGCACCTTAATTGAAATAACTTTCTGAATTTAAGTCAAATTAGTATAGACTATTTATTTTAATGTGTTATACTATTTGATAAGTTTATTAAACATCTAAAATAACATTATAGATAAAGGATGGTATCTCATAATGAATACAATTGAAATTACAAATGAGCTGCATGCGTTACTACATGGAGCTAACATAAGTGTACAACTGTCTGTACCACAATTGGTTGAAAAGGTCTTGCAACGAAACGAAGGTGTACTGTCATCTACCGGTGCCGTTAAAGCAGAAACAGGTAAATATACTGGGCGTTCCCCTAAGGACAAATATACTGTAGAAGAAGAAACTTCTAAAGACAAAATTGACTGGGGATCTGTCAATGAGCCTATCTCTGAGGAAGTCTTTTTAAACTTGTATAACAAAGTACTGTCATATTTAAAAGAAAAAGACGAAATATTCGTATTTAATGGCTACGCTGGCGCTGATACGAAATCCCGCTTACCTATTACAGTCATCAATGAGTATGCATGGCACAATTTATTTGCACATCAGTTATTCATCCGTCCGACAGAAGATGAGCTGAAAACGCATGAAACTCAATTCACAGTCATTTCAGCCCCTAATTTTAAAGCTGACCCTGCAGTGGATGGAACAAAATCAGAAACTTTCATTATCATTTCATTCAAGCATAAAACCGTTTTAATCGGTGGTACGGAATATGCCGGAGAAATGAAAAAATCAATCTTCTCTGTAATGAACTATTTATTGCCTGAGCAAGGAATCCTTCCGATGCACTGTTCAGCAAACGTAGGAAAAGAAGGAGATGTTGCTTTATTCTTCGGTCTATCCGGAACAGGTAAAACAACATTATCCGCTGATCCTAACCGTAAATTGATCGGTGATGATGAGCATGGATGGTCTTCAAATGGCGTATTCAACATTGAAGGCGGCTGCTATGCGAAATGTATCGACCTTACGAGAGAAAAAGAGCCTCAAATCTTTGATTCTATCCGATTCGGCTCTGTATTAGAAAATGTTGTTTTAGATGAAAATACAAGAGTAGCGGACTATGCGGACAAATCATTAACGGAAAATACACGTGCTGCTTATCCAATTGATGCAATGGATAACATTATCGTTCCAAGTATCGCTGGACACCCTAACACAATTATTTTCCTGACTGCTGATGCATTCGGCGTATTGCCTCCAATCAGCAAACTGTCAAAAGAACAAGCAATGTATCACTTCCTAAGCGGTTACACTAGTAAACTAGCTGGAACTGAGCGTGGAATTACGTCTCCGGAAGCAACTTTCTCAACTTGCTTCGGTTCACCGTTCTTACCGCTTCCTGCAACGGTTTACGCTGAAATGCTCGGACAAAAAATCGACGAGCACAACGCAAATGTATTTTTAGTTAACACTGGTTGGACTGGCGGAGAATACGGAGTCGGCAGCCGCATGAAGCTTGCTTATACTCGCGCTATGATTCAAGCTGCTCTTGAAGGAGACTTAAATAACGTTGAAACTGTAAAAGACGCTATTTTCGGACTTGAAATACCGCAGCACGTACCAGGTGTGCCTGATGATGTTCTGCAACCGCACAAAACTTGGAATGACAAAGCGGCTTACGAAGCAAAAGCAAAAGAATTAGCTGCGAAATTCCGTGAGAACTTCAAAAAATTCTCTAATGTCGCAACAAGCATTAAAGAATTAGGCGGTCCGATTCAATAAGATAATTAGCACCCTTATTAGATATACAATTAACACAAAAACCGTCAGAGGAAATTTAAAGATTCTCTGACGGTTTCTCTTTTCTTATTAAACTAAAGCCCCTGTTCGTATTATAAGGTTGACCAAGTTAATTGGTTGACCTTTTTGTTTGAGGTCTAGAATACTAGAGGTAGCTGGGGTAGAACGTAAGCCCCTGTGGGATTCAATCCCGACAACTAAACCGTTCGCCCCCTACTTATAGAAACATGATTGAAGCTGGTTGGGACTTAGATCCCGTATAACAAGCGAAGCTATGACACTATAAGGAGCCATCTAGGGGTTACCAGCTAATTTATTGAGGAGGAGGAGATCATCATGAATCCAGTCATTGGTCTGGATGTCGCAAAAGGAGAAAGTCAGGTTCAAGCATTCTTGGAGAAAAAGACACCCTATAAAAAGAGCTTTAAAGTCGCACATACACTAGAAGGATTACAGGAACTACATGCATTTGTCAAAGAGATAGAAAACTTAACAGGCTCAAAACCTCCCTTCATTTTGGAGTCCACCGGGCATTATCATATGCCTGTTGTACAGTATTTCGAAAAAAGAGGTTATCTGTTAATCATTGTGAACCCACTCATTTCATATAAAGCAAAAAGTTCGAGTTTACGTAAGGTCAAAACAGACATAATTGATGCCCACCACCTCTGCGAGCTGTATTACAAAGAGGATTTAGAGCCATATAAAAAGCGAGGCATTCAGCTTTTAAACCTGCGTAATCTGACGAGACAGCACGAGAATTTGACAGGTATGTTTGTGCAGACGAAGTTGCAGTTTCAATCCGTGCTGGATCAAGTATTTCCAGAGTATGTAGGTGTATTTGGAGAGTTATATTCGGATGTCTCTTTACTTACTTTATCAGCCTTCCCAACCTCTGAAGAGATCTTGGAGGCTGGTGAAGAGACCTTATCTATGAAGATTAAGGAACTGTGCAAGAGCCGATCTCAGAAATGGGCCCGTAATCAAGCTACCAAACTGATGAAAGCAGCTAAGCGAAATCCATTTCAGCAGACCTTATATCATAGCCACCTGATTAGTTTAGAGATGCTTATTAAGATTCTTCTTGAGTACAAAAAGCATCTATCCAAGCTTGAAGAAGAGATAGATGCTTTAGCAAAAAATATAGAAGAATATAAGATTATCCAATCCATTCCTGGAATCGGTGAAAAAATCGCGGCAACGATTATTTCTGAAATTGGAGAAATAGATCGGTTTAATCACCCTAAAAAGTTAGTTGCCTTTGCGGGAATCGATCCTAGCGTATTCGAGTCTGGCACCTTCAAAGGTACCAAGAATCACATCACGAAAAGGGGTTCCAGCAGGCTTAGACATGCCTTGTTTACAGCTGTCCGATGTGCCATTCGAGATGCACGTAAAAAACGAACGACAAAAGAACTCATCCCTAGAAACAAGAGACTACGTGAGTTTTACGACAAAAAACGGGACGAAGGAAAACCGTATCGAGTATCCATTATTGCCTGTGCTAACAAGCTTTTAGGTTGGATTTACGCTCTTTTGAAAACCAAAACAACATTCCAAGATGTTGCTTAAAATAAATTTTCACATATATTCAAGGAACTTCCATAACGTTGAAGGAAGTTTATTTGTCATGCCTTATTTTCAGTATAGCATGTCAAAATTATATGATTAAGTGAAATGTTTGACAAACTATTAGCTGGTTTTGTTTAAGTAAAGTATTTCACAATTCAACCTAGCTTTCATACTCAAAGAGACACTAAATTCTAGTTAACATTACTTACAAGCATAATGTCATAAAAAGAGGATAAAAAGAATGCCATCTTCGCTGAAGAATAACATTAAGCTTCTATAAATAAGCCGGTCCAGATTGTATCCCATTTTTTCACCCTCATACGTTCACTGTATATTGAATGTAACTTTCTATCATTTTGATAGTAGGGAGTAGGTTTAACTATCTTTTTAAACAAATCCTCTAGTCCGTATGGAGCCATTATTTCTAATTCACTATTACACATTTTTACAGCAATTGCAGTAGGTATTTCAGTAAAATGGGCAACGCCATCAAAAGAAGAATTATAAGGTTCAAATCCATTTTTCAAATGCATTCTTGCCTGATTTTTTACTGACCAGGGTTGATTAGGAACTATAATTTCTAATTTTTTTTCTAATTCTTTTTCTGTTTCCCAAGTTGTATCTGACCTATCGAAATATACAACATCAATGTCATTTATTGGTGTATTAATGTTGTGTAAAACATCCCATACTTTATTTCTAATGAGTCCAGCAGAAATCCAAGCATCATTTAAATTTAACTTCTCAACGGCTTTTAATAAAGATATTATGTAGTCGTCTGTTTTAATAATTTCTATCAACTGATTTTCGTATTTAATCACATTACTTCTCCTCAAATCATATCTACTTTGTTAAACATTATAACGTAAACTTTCATTAGATTTTGCTTTTTGAATTATTAACATCTTCATCCGCTAACCTGCTTCGTTAATGAAAAAGCGACTGCTCATATTTCGCAATCGCCCCTGCTAGTTGAATAAAAACTATTACTTTATTCTCTTGTGCCATCCATTTTCTACATATATTATAAACCTAAAACAGGATAAGGACGTGTTTCTCTATGGTTAATAGCACGGTTGTCTTTTTTATAGTAGTCTCAACAATTCTGATTGTGTCTCACTATGTGAGTAAAATCCAATTAGATAATTATACATCGAAGCCTGTTAAACTATATTTAATACGTGCAAGTATAGGGATAATACCAGCCTTTTTTTTAGCTTGCTTTTTATATATTATATTCGCTCTATTGAATAACTAAAACAAAACAAAATAAGGGACAGAGAGTTATACCCTGCCACAAAAAAACAACTCCCTTCTTCCACTAACCTGTCCTTCGTTTTATAAGGTTAGACCGAATTTAACCTTAATTAAATATTCGATTATGTTCCCTCGTATTCCTTCTCGTTTAATCATCTATGGTTTTCACAAGCGAATTAACAAGCCAAATCGCAAACTGACAATAGCTATTGTCACGGTGTTAAATAACAAGCTAATTACTATGCCAATTAAGTAACCAAAAGAGGCGTTGTTTTCATATAAATCCTTTTATACCAAAGAAAAACCGCACTGAAATATCGGTGCGGTTTACATTGTTAATTGTTGTGTTATACGGTTTGTTTTTGTTGCCGCATTATCTTTTTGCCGTTTGCCTTCTTTAAATATGAGAACATCTCCTGCCGTAACGTCTCCTGAAATCAGCTCTTGTTTGACACCATCTACCTCAATAACAACCAATGGACCTTCCTATATGATTTTTCAAAGCCATTTTCAAAGCCATTATAGTAGAGAAAAAAAACAGACCCATTTACGGTCTGTTAATTAGTGGAATGAAGTGATGTCAATTCATATGTAACTATTGTTTGATTGTCTTCCCAAGTTACCTTCTTTACAATACCGGTACCGATTAACTCACTATGCTTTGTTTTTTGCACAGAAATCGGAATATCCAATGGATAAATTCGGTAACCGCTTTTCGTTAAAGTAAAATCATTGCTAGTGCCCAGTCTTTTTTCTTTTCCCTTTGTGACAATCATTGTATTAAGCTCTAATGGCATTCCCATAATGATTCCCCCTTTTCACCTATTTTATCATGACTGGCTATGCGCTTTCATCCAGTTTACTAATTTTTTCACTGTATCTCGATTTTCCTGAGGAGGGAAGAAATGTGTGAAATCAGCAAAGTACCACGTCTCCATTTTCTTTCCGTATTTCTTCAGCCTGCTTTGAAGAAGCTTTGCTTGCTCAATCGAAACATTGCTGTCACGCTCACCATGAATAATTAATATTGGACACTCCAGCTTCTTTAGCTCTTCATCCGGTGTTCTTTTATTATATAGCTCCGGGTACTTGGAAGGAGTTCCACCAATGACTCGCTTCATCATCCTGCGCATATCGACTCGCTCTTCATAAGTCAACACCATATCACTGACACCGGCCCAAATAACAAGAGAGCATATGCCAGACACAGAAACAGCTGTCCATAATGCCATAATGCCGCCTCGTGAAAATCCAAATACATGTATTTTATTGACTCTTTTCAGTTGCTCAAGAACCTTGACTGCCGCTATCGCATCATTACGATCATCGCCGGCAAAATCCTCAAAGCCCTCACCGCCTAAATTGCCTCGATAGTAAGGAGCAAACACAATCATTCCTTCAGCCGCAAATTGAATAATGCGGCCAGGCCTTACTTTTCCGACATTGTTAATGCCGCCTCGCAAATATACAAAACCGTCCATCGGTTCATTTCCATCCGGTTCAGCCAATAATCCTTTCACTCTCAATCCGCTGCTTATGTAGGTGACGGTAGATAAGCGGACGGACGGATTCGGCGACGGGAATGGCTGTATCGAAACAATTGTTCCATCTATTTGTGTCAAAGAAATCAACCTCTCGTTTATTCCTAAAGTTCATTGAAGAATTATCATTCGAGTTCCATAGGCAATCACACAATTTTCTATAGTGCATACGATATCGTACTAAGCAGTGCCTATATTACTTAATTAAGGAGGAACCCGCATTGAAAAAGCAGATAAGAATATTCATCCAATTATCGCTTATTATATCACTTGCCGTCTTCATTACAGCGTGCAGCAGTACTGAAACAAAAACAGTTCGTGTCGCGGAAGTAACACGCTCCATCTTTTATGCACCTCTTTATGTTGCAATTGAACAAGGCTTCTTTGAAGAAGAAGACCTGGAGATTAAATTGACAACAACGTGGGGCGGCGATAAAACGATGACTACTTTGCTGGCTGACGGAGCTGATGTGGCATTAGTCGGTTCTGAAACATCGATTTATGTGCATGCTCAGGGCTCGAAAGACTCTGTAATAAATTTTGCCCAACTCACACAAACAGACGGTACCTTCCTCGTAGCTCGTGAAGAGATTGCCGACTTCTCTTGGGATATGTTAAAGGACAGTGAATTTTTAGGACAGCGCAAGGGCGGCATGCCTCAAATGGTTGGAGAATATGTATTGAAGCAACATGGCATTGACCCGTTTTCCGATTTAAACCTCATTCAAAATGTTGATTTTGCCAATATACCGAATGCCTTCTTGGGAGGAACAGGTGACTTTGTTCAATTATTCGAACCACAGGCAAGCATATTTGAACAAGAAGGAAAAGGTCATATTGTCGCTTCCTTTGGAATGGAATCCGGTAAGGTTCCTTACACAACGTTCATGTCTAAAACCAGTTATTTAGATAAAGAATCAGAGACGGTACAAAAATTCACAAACGCCATCCTAAAAGCACAAACATGGGTACAAGATAAAAGCGCTGCAGAAGTCGCTGAAGTCATTTTGCCATACTTTGAAGACACGAGTGTTGAACTGATTGAGACTGTTGTCGATCGTTATAAAAATCAAGATTCATTTGCGACTGATCCTATTTTAGATGAAGATGAATGGAATAATTTAAAGGCTATTATGGGTGAAGCCGGAGAGCTGCCTTCAGATGTTGATCATGCAACACTGGTCAATACTGATTTTGCCCAAAAAGCGCTAGAAAATGAGTGAGGAGGCTTTACTAAATGAGCTTCCTTACTCTTAACAATATTCACCACGTTTACTTCACTGAAAAGCAAGCAAACTTAGCCCTTGAAGATATTTCACTCAGCATCGGAAAAGGAGAATTCATATCAATTCTTGGTCCGAGCGGTTGCGGCAAGACGACTCTGCTCTCAATCATCGCCGGGCTTCTGAATCCTGTGCACGGTACGCTACATTTGGATGGAGCGCCATTAACAGCCAGTGATAAACAAGAAATCGGCTACATGCTGCAGCAAGATTATTTGTTTCCATGGAAGACAATTAAAGAAAATATATTGCTGGGATTGAAGCTCCAAAAAAGTCCTCAGCCCAATCTCGAAATCCGAACGCTGAAGCTATTAAATGAAATCGGACTTTCCGATACGGAAAATTCATTTCCTAATCAGCTATCCGGAGGTATGAGACAAAGGGTTGCTCTCGTGCGTACCTTAGCAACCGACCCGAAAGTGCTGCTGCTTGACGAGCCTTTCTCAGCTCTTGATTATGTTACAAAGCTTAAGCTGGAGGATCTCGTTTTCTCCACATTAAAGACATTTAAAAAAACCGCTATACTTGTTACTCACGACATCGGGGAAGCTATTGCGATGAGTGATCGGATTTACTTGTTTTCAGCTAATCCCGGCAAGGTCTTCCGTACATTTGACGTGCCGGATGAAATGAGAACAATCACACCGTTTGAAGCGCGAAATCACGCGAAGTTCTCTTCATTATTTCAAACGATTTGGAAGGAGTTTGAAGCCATTGAAGAGCATACAAATGAACATTAAACAATTGCATCATCAATTTTTGCAAAGCATCATAAAAGAGAAGCGACTTGTCCGCATCTATCAGGCTCTGATATTCATCACTTTCTTTTCGCTTTGGGAAATAGCCAGCCGCTTTTCATGGATTGACCCGCTTATTTTCAGTTCGCCGACAAAGGTTGCTTCCCTCTTCATTGAGAAAATCAACGACGGCTCTTTGTTATCGAACATAGGTGTTACCTTATTCGAAACCGTTCTCGGCTTTGTTCTTGGAACACTTGCCGGGACATTGCTCGCAGCTACGCTCTGGTGGTTCCCTTTTTTCTCAAAGATTGCCGATCCTTATTTGGTCATTTTGAACGCTATGCCAAAAGTTGCACTCGGACCGATACTAATCGTAGCATTAGGTCCCGGTTTTACCTCTATTATTGCAATGGGAGCAATCATTTCCGTTATCATCACTACTATCGTCGTCTACACATCTTTTAAAGAAGTCGACTATAACTACCTGAAAGTATTGCAAACATTCGGAGCGACCAAACGGCAATCCTTTCAGGAAGCTATTCTCCCTTCTTCAATGCCGGTCATTATCTCTACTTTAAAGGTAAATGTCGGATTATCTTGGGTCGGTGTCATAGTCGGAGAGTTTCTTGTTTCCGCAAAAGGTCTTGGTTATATGATTATTTACGGATTTCAAGTCTTCAATTTTACATTAGTGATGCTTTCACTGCTGATGATTGCCCTATTCGCGACCATCATGTATCAGTTAGTTGAGATGCTTGAGCGCAAGTTAATTAAACGATGATGCTGCATAAAGAAAAACCGTTACCGGTCCTTTTTGGTAATGCGCATACTCCGGACTTCCAGTGAACTTCAGATGCATACCTTCTTACGATATGGGTTACAAATCAAAAAGGAGCCATGCGGGAGGACTAAGAAGAATCACGCAAGAAACCTGCCTTTGGTTTCTTGGGGGAAGCTGCTTAGGACCGAGCATGGCAGGTGTAAGGTTAGACAGCTATCTAATTAAAAATAACATTATAGTCCCAAACGTAAAAATACGGGACTATAATGTTACAAAGAATGCTTTTCTTTAATTATTTGCAAACTTAGCTTCATAACTTGATCTCGCATAATAAAGCTATACTGCTCTTCATCGAAGGAATCCGGCAATTGCGGTAAAATCATCGGACCGTCCGTTTCTAAATAGTTCTCTTTCTGTTGCAGTGCTTCCGTTTGAGCAAAGTACACGTCTTTCACAAAAAAATCTTGCCCATCATCCACTGAATACTGTCCGATATAATGAAGCTCTTTTATAATCGCCCCAGTCTCTTCCCAAACCTCACGAATCGCCGCTTGTTCGATTGTTTCTCCCTTCTCGAGCTTTCCGCCCGGGAACTCCAATCCTCTTGTTTTATGTTTCGTCAATACCCAGCCTTCCGGACTTCGCACAATAACCAATACATGCTTCGGTTCAGAAGAAAGGGGATGAAATTCGGTAGAGAAATGCACTTGAGAGCCAAGCACATCAGCAAATGTGTAATCCATATAGTCCTCCTCATGAAACACTTACTTTTTGAATTCTTTCATGAACTCTTCCAGCTTTGCCGGCAAAGGCAAACCCATTTGAACAGCATAATTTAAAATTATCATCATTTCATATCCTATATAAAAAATGATAGTAGCATGCCTCATTGTTTCTCCTGTCTGAAGGATGCCATCCAATATAAAACTGATGACAATGACCCCGCCGACTAGAATATTTTTGTATACCTCTTTTAAAACTTTGATCCATTGGAGCTGTTTCGCTATTTTCTCGGAAAAAAGATAGCTTATAAAGTCTATTCCCAATAAAACAGCTAATGCTAAGAGCAGCCATTGCGTGTAATTTGCGCTATTTTGACTAACATTAATAATGCTGCCGCTTAAAAATGCAAAAATCGGTAAGATAAGACCTAGCTTCTTCATTTTAACACCTCTTTCATAAATATATGAAATAACAGGTTGCTAACTATTAAACAGAGAGTTCCGGGAATTTGATTATTATTGAAGAAATGAGGGTATTTCATTATAGTGGCACTTTGTATGACGGGGAGAAAACAAATTTGCTATAAGCAATATTTGTCCTTACCTATTATATGATTTCTATTAATATCTGCATGTTCTTCTTCACTACTTTACATAAAATGGGGTGTTTAATTTGAAATTAATTGATGATTTATTCGAGCATTACCGATCCAAGCTTACCGGTGACGATGAAGATATCGATATTCTTGTTCTCGCTGTATTGGAGCAGCTGAGCAAAGAAGAAATTTTGGAATATGTAACAGAAATGGATGAACTGGAATTACGAAGCTTTATGGGCGTATACATTACCGAAACTTTAAAAGAAAAGTTTGCTCTAACGAATCCGGCAAGCACTAAAGATCCATCTTCTCATGATTTTCGCAATATTCATTGAGGAGGAGCAGCCCTTAAAATATTGTTACAGAAAAAAGAGACATAAGAGTTTGGATTTCACACCATCTCTTACTGTCTCTTTTCACTTGATATATCTTATGTCTTTAAATCAATAATATTGCCAGCATAAGGATGCGGTGCCGCTTGCGGCTGAGCTGCCTGCATATCATTTTGCATAACGACTGCTTGAGCAGCACTTGTCGAGAGCTGACTCTGCAAACACTCAAACTGACCGTCTGTTGCAGACTCGCTAATTGAATCCTCATCATTTGCGCTAAGTTCCATAAGCCCCGCCCCCCCCCCTTCTAAAAAATCAATTCCTATATAATATCGTAACTTTCTTTACATTCTTTAGAATCGCCACATGGTACAATATGGATATAAAATTAATAAAAGGAGTGGTGCCAATATGACTGTTGTATTAATCATCTCAATCATCATCATTTTTGCTGTCATCATTTTAGCTGCTGTTACAACTACGAAAGCATATCAATTCAAGCATACAGTCGATCCGATTGATAATAAAACAGAAGAGCGCAATCAAAACCAGCAGTGAATTTAAGCATAAATCTTCGTCATATACTCTTTTAACACGTCGTTCGATTGAGCAAATTTGACCTTTTCGTCCGGTGCTAAGTTCAACTCTACAATTTCTTTAATACCTTCACGTGTAATAATCGCCGGAACGCCTATACAAATATCGGTCATTCCATATTCCCCATCAAGCACAGCGGAAACAGCGATAACTTTATAATCATCATTAAAGATTGAACGGGTAATATAAGCTAATGCATTTCCAATCGCATAATATGTCGTTCCCTTACGAGCCAATATTTCGAAACCGGCCTTTTGAACCTGTACCGGAATTTCATTTAAATTAATATCACTGAACCGTTCTTTATGCTCATCGATAATCTGCAAAAATGGCTTCGTTCCAATTGTCACATGCGACCAAGCTACAAATGAAGAATCTCCATGTTCTCCCAGAACAAATCCATGAATGCTGCGCGGGTCCACATCTATGTGTTGCGACAAGATTTGCTTTAGACGCGATGAATCTATTGATGTGCCTGTTCCGATTACTTGATTGCGCGGCAGACCGGATTCCTTCCAAACTAAGTATGTAATAATGTCTACCGGATTGGATGCAACGAGGAAAATGCCGTTAAATCCGCTTGCCATCACCCCTTGGACAACTGTTTTGGCGATAGAGGCGCTTACCTCCAGGGTATCCAAACGAGTTTGCCCTGGTTTTGGAGGCCCCCCCGCTGTAATGATGACAATATCCATATTTCCGCAATCTTCATAGGAACCGACACTTACCTTCGTACGAGCAGTAGTTGTAAAATCGACACAATGCTGAAGATCCATCGCTTCACCAACCGCTCTTTCCCGATTGATATCAATCAACATAATTTCATCGCAAATATTTTGATTAACCAATGAATAGGCCGTACTTGAACCGACCAATCCAGTACCTACAATGGCAACCTTTCTTGTTGAAACTTTCATAAACCAGCTCTCCTATCTTATGAAATTAAGAAATATGATTACTTTCATCATATAATTTATAAAGTAATTTTTCAGCTAGTTTCGCTAAATTCTTTTCTATATCACATCAAAACAGTTCATTATAATAAATGATACAAACGGTGTATAATGTACAAAGAAATATTCATTTTATGATATGTGAGGAAACGGACAATGAAAAAGATTTTAATGCTTCTTATTACCTTTTATCGCAAATGCATCTCACCGTTGAAACCTCCGACATGCCGATTTTATCCGACATGCTCTGCTTATGGTTTAGAAGCCATTCAGCGATTCGGAGCTTTAAAAGGAAGCTATCTTACGATAAAAAGAATTTTAAAATGCCATCCATTCCATCCAGGCGGAATTGACATGGTACCGGAAAAACATCCGAACAAAAAGACTAAATGACATTGCAAATAAACTTTTTATTCAAAATCGAAAATAAACTGTTGATTTTATTTTTTTTATGCCGTAATATACAGAATGTAAATCGTAATGGTTACGTTTTTTGGTGAGGTCAGCTTAAAAAAGCGTATAATCATTTGCTTTTTCAAATACTAATAATGTTGAATGATATAAATCGTAATAACTACGATTAATTGGAGGTAATTATGAATAAAAAGCTATTATTGTCTTTCTTGCTTATTTTCGCCGCTTTCTTGACAGCTTGCGGAAATTCAGACACAACGAAGGATCATGCCAATTCAGATGATGCATTAACTATTTATACTACAGTCTATCCATTACAATTCCTTGCTGAAGAAATTGGTGGTGAATATGCAAATGTTGAAACCGTATATCCGCCAGGTTCTAACGAGCATACATACGAGCCTTCACAAAAGGATATTGTTTCTATGGCTGAATCTGATCTGTTCCTATACATCGGATACAATTTAGAAGGGTTCGTTAACAACGCTAAATCTATCCTTGAAGATGAAGATGTTCCTGTCATTGCAGTAGGTGAACTAGCAACAGAAGATCATGAGCATGCAGTAGAAGAGGATGCTAATCACGATCACGCTACAGAGGAAGATACTGATCATGACCACGACTCTGAGGAAGCATCTACTGATGAACACCATGCCCACGGAGATGTCGATCCCCATGTTTGGCTTGATCCGGAAATTATGATTCACATGGCAGAAGCGGTTAAAGATGAGCTTGCTACACTAAAGCCGGAACAAGAAGAATATTTCGAGAAAAACTATGAAGAAATAAAAACAAAGCTTGGAGCATTAGATCAAGAATTCGCTGATACTATTGAAAACAGCCCGAAAAAGAAAATCATCGTTTCTCACTCTGCATATGGTTACTGGGAAGAAAGATACGGACTTGAGCAGATTTCTGTGACAGGATTAACGAATTCAAGTGAGCCATCACAAAAAGAGCTGCAAAACATTATGAAGATTGCAGAAGAAAACGATATTCATTACGTTATTTTCGAACAAAATATCGATTCTAAGCTTACTACCATCATTCAAGAAGAGATTGGCGCAGAATCCCTTACGTTGCACAACCTGTCTGTCTTGACCGATAAAGATATTGCTGAAGGCAGAGATTACTTCAGCATCATGGAAGACAATTTAAAAACATTAAAAACAGCACTTAAATAAGAAAAACGTAAAAGGCCAGTCCAAAGGATGCATTTATTCATCGGATTGGCCTTTTTATATCGCTGTTCATCGTTCCATTATTTGTTATACAATGATTTTATAGAAAATTAAAAAGGAAGTGTTCAAATGACCTTTTCATCTTATACATATAAACGTCCACGACTAGAAGAAGTAAAAGCAGGTTTTACAAAAGCGATTGAAAAATTCATTAAAGCTCCAAACGCAACACAGCAAATTGAAGCCATTGATGCAGTTAATAAACTAAGAAATACAATTCAAACAATGTTTGACCTTTGTTACATTCGCCACTCTATTGATACGAATGATACATTTTACAAAGAGGAAAATGATTTTATGGATGATTTTTCTCCTCTAGTCGAAGAGTTCATAAGCGACTTTTATAAACAATTGATTGAGTCTCCGTTTCGTCAACAATTAGAGGAACACTACGGCCGCCAGCTCTTTCATTTGGCAGAAGCACAATTGAAAACTTTTTCACCGGAAATTATCCCGCTTCTGCAAAAAGAAAATAAATTATCCAGTGAGTATTCCCGATTAATTGCTTCTGCAAAAATTGATTTTCAGGGCGAAGAACGAACACTTGCACAACTAAAACCATTTATGGAGAACCGTGACCGAAACATCCGAAAACAAGCAGGCGAAGCTTATTTCGGATTTTTAGCTGATAATGAAGACCGCTTGGACAGTATCTATGATCAGCTTGTGAAAGTGCGCCATGAAATAGCAGTGACATTAGGATATAAAAACTTTGTTGAGCTTGGCTATTACCGTATGAACCGTACAGACTATAATGCGGATATGGTTGCCGGTTTCCGCAAACAAATAGAAGAATCTGTTGTTCCACTTGTTAACGAGCTTAAACAGCGACAAGCGGAACGCATCGACGTTGATGATTTAAAATATTACGACGAAAGCTTTGAATATCAGACTGGAAATGCTATTCCAAAAGGAGATCCTGCTTGGATTGTCGAAAACGGAAAGAAAATGTACTCAGAGCTTTCAACGGAAACAAAAGAGTTTTTTGATTTTATGCTAAATGAGCAACTGATGGATCTAGTCGCGAAGAAAGGTAAAGAAAGCGGAGGCTATTGCACTTATTTGCCGGACTATAAGGCGCCATTTATCTTTTCAAACTTTAATGGTACTTCAGGGGATATCGATGTGCTGACACATGAAGCCGGCCATGCTTTCCAAGTATACCGAAGCCGTAATCTGTCTATTCCTGAATATTACTGGCCTACCTACGAGGCAGCCGAAATCCATTCAATGAGCATGGAATTCATAACTTGGCCTTGGATGGAACTCTTCTTTAAAGAGGATACTGATAAATATAAGTTTTCCCATTTATGTTCCGCTTTAAATTTCTTACCTTATGGTGTTACTGTCGATGAATATCAGCATTTTGTTTACGAGAATCCTGAGGCATCTCCCGCTGAGCGAAAGCAAGCTTGGCGCTTAATCGAACAAAAGTATTTGCCGCACCGTAACTATGACGGAAATACCTTCTTAGAGAATGGCGGCTATTGGCAAACTCAAGGACATATTTATAATTCACCTTTTTATTATATCGATTACGTATTGGCACAAATTTGCGCATTCCAGTTCTGGAAACGCTCAATCGAAAATGACCCTTCCGTATGGAATGATTACTTGCAGCTTTGTGACCTTGGCGGAAGCAAATCCTTCCTTGGATTGGTAGAGTCTGCTCACTTGCAGTCACCTTTTAAAGAAGGCACGGTCAAAGATGTCCTTACAACCATCAGTGATTGGCTGAATGGCATTGACGACAAAGTGCTTTAAACATTTTCCAAACATACTAGGTGCGGCAAAAGTGAAAGCTATCTGTATAAGGAGGGTGCTTTCATGGCTAAAGACGTAAAATGTAGCGCTAACAGCTGTTTTTTCTGGAAACACGGCAACCGTTGTTCCGCAAAAAATATTATGATTGACGTTTATTCTGAGGGTCGGGCGAGAACGAGCGGCGAAACAGGATGCCAAACCTTTCGTCCCAAAGATTCCTTATACTGATTTTACAACCGCAACTTCAGAATAAAGGGGAGATTACTGATGAATCAAGACCGATTGCTCCGAGACTTTCAAGAGGAGCTTGCTGAAACCAATACTGTAACCTTTCCAATTGTTGTAGATTCATTTACGAACTACTGGAACTACGAATTTGGTTCATTGCATAACTTACCAGCCGATATCGACCGAATCATCGCCAATCAAGCCACACAACTAGGTTTGATGGAATAGGAACAAAAGCGCAAGCGTCCTCTAAAAAGCACCGTATGAACTGGAGGCCGCCGACCGAGATATAGGAAACACGAAGAACGACAGTGTTTCGATGTGTCTAGTTGCATCGGCCAGCCCCTCGGGGCATAAGCCATCTCTCCTCCGGAAATCAAACCCGGATTTCCTCCTGAGAGCTGTCTTATGCTGGGCGGGGCTATGCGGGCCGATTCCACATTTCAGCGTTGACTTATCGAAGGGAGGTTGCCGAAGGGCAATAGGTGCTGGGCGCTGGAGCTGGACGTCGATACATTTGTTTTAACTTATACACAATGTGAAATTTTCTAATTCACTAAAGAATTAGAAAAACCGTCACTGGTCCTTTTTCATTAAGTATATGCTACATGGAATTGCCTCAATGAAAAAGGAGCCATGCGGGAACCGAAAAGCGGAAGCGGACCGCAAGTAAGGTACAGCGACTAAGGACGCTACGTCCTGTAGCAACATCGCTGTGACTCTCGTCCTGAGAGCCTCCGACATGCATAAGACGAATCACGTAGGAAATTGTAAAATTTCTGGATTGATTTGGCTTATGACCTCGAGGGGGTGGCCGCTGCAGCTAGACAAAGACTAAGAAGGAACAGCGACTAAGAACGCTACGTCCTGTAGCAACGTCGCTGTGACTCTCATCCTGAGAGCCCCGCACGAGAAACCCGGTTTTGGTTTCTTGGGTGGGATGGCTTAGGACCTAGCATGTCAGGTATAAGGTTAGACATATCGAAAAAACGTTTTAATTTCTGCTTAGTTTACCTTAACTTTCATAAAACTATAAAGAGTCGCAAAAGCAATCCATGATTGCGTTTGCGACTCCTTATAGTTATACATTAATGATGCATGTGATCCGTTTTTTCTTTCAAATACATTAAATCCTCTTCACCGAGATCGGTTATTACTCTAATTACATAGTCAGGCATGCTTCGTTCCAATAAAATTTCAGCTATTAAATAGGCTTTCTTTTCTTTTGTCATCGCAAGATCCCCTACCTATCCATTAATAGTATGTCGATCTAAACAGCTTACACCTATTATACATAATTATCCAGACAGACAATATACCTATCCGCCTATTTTTAACCCTATTTTAGAAAACGTTTTCTTTTCCCACCCCGTATTGTTCCATTAATTTCGTTCTTTTATTTAACACCTGAATATCAATATCAAATCCAATACCGGGTTTTTCAGGTAATATGATACTGCCGTTTTCAACAGCAATATCCGGTGTAACAATATCCTCATCCCAATATCGAGAAGAGGAGGAGATGTCTCCAGGAATTCGAAAACCATCTAGAGTTGCCAGCGCCATGTTATGGGCTTTGGATATACCAAATTCAATCATTCCACCACACCATAGCCGTACATTTTTCATATGGCAATAATCGTGAATTTGCAAAGCAGAAGACCATCCTCCGACTCTCCCCATTTTTACGCATATGATCTGTCCGCTCTTCATTTCACACGCATTAATTGCCATTTGAACAGAAGTGATACTCTCATCTAAGCATATAGGTGTCTCTAGTTCTTTCTGCAAGTAATGATGTTGTAGTAAATCATCATATGCTAATGGCTGTTCAATCATCATTAAGTTGTAAGTATCTAGTTGTTTTAATGTATTAAGTTGTCCCATCGTAAAGGATGAGTTGGCATCAATCATCAGTGGCAAATCAGGATATGCGATCCGGATTTTCTCCACAAAACTAACGGCCGTTTGCGGATTAACTTTAACTTTATAACGTTTATATCCTTGCTCCTTATACTCAGAGATTTGATCGATAGCGGCAGATGAGTCGTGAGAAGCAATCACAACACCTGTTTCCACTGTATTTCTACTTCCGCCAAACAGCTTATACAACGGTATATTTTTTTGTTTTGCATACAAATCCCAATAGGCGCATTCCAAACCCGACTTCGCCATATGGTGGCCTCGTACAGATGCAAATACTTTCTGCAGTTCATTCGGATGCGAAATGATCTGCCCTTTTAAAAGTGGAATTAAATAGTCCTTCAATATGTATAAACAGGTTTTAACCGTTTCTTCTGTATACCAAGGACTCGAAAAGGCAACGACCTCTCCCCAGCCGCTTGTACCATTTTGATCTTTCACTTCCAATATAATTGCTTCCCTTGTCTTCACAGTATTAAGCGCGGTTACAAAAGGCTCCTTCAGCGGCGCTTCTATATAGCGTAAAGTAATTGAATGAATATCCATAACCAGACACCTCTACTGTTCAATTAATTTCAACAATTGACGTCGCAACAGTTTATTAGACGCATTTCTTGGCAATTCAGACACGAAATGAAGCTGTTTCGGCACCTTATATCCAGCTAAATATTGACGGCAATGATTCAAAAGCTCATCTGGATCTGCTAAATCATTCACCACAACAAACGCTACCGGGACTTGTCCCCACTTCGCATCTTCAGCACCCGTAACGCCAGCTTCAAACACGGACGGATGTTTCAATAATGCCGCTTCAATTTCAGCAGGGTATATATTCTCACCGCCAGAAATAATTAAATCTGAACGCCGGTCAACCACATATAAGAAACCGTCCTCATCTAAGTAGCCGATATCACCTGTTTTCAGCCAACCATCGAGAAATGCTTTACTCGTTTCCTCCTGTCTATTCACATAGCCGACAGTTACATTCGGACCCTTCACCAAAATTTCACCAATCTCCCTTGTTCCGGCTTCACGGCCATCAACCATAATCTTCAATTGCGAAGGAAACAGTGCCTTTCCTGCCGAACCGAGCTTCTCAAGGCTATACTCAGGTGAGAGCGTCACAATTTGTGAAGACGTTTCTGTCATACCATACGTTTGAAAAACCGGTATCTTTTTATTCTTACAGCTTTCCAAAATACTTAATGGCGCAGGACCCCCACCAAGCAACAGACAACGTAATGAAGCTGGATAATTATTATCGCCAAGTTGCACCAACATCCGATTAAGCATCGATGTGACAACCGACATAATCGTCACTTCATAGCGGCGTATATCTTCATTGACAAGCTTTTCGTCGAACTGCTTATGTAAAATGACTGTCATACCATACACGATACTTCTCATTAAAATCGATAAGCCGCTAATATGGAATAAAGGCATCGTACAGAGCCAGCGATCATTTTCATGCAGTCCAAGATTCAGCATTGAACCGACCGCACTCCACCAATGATTCCCATACGTCTGCCTAACCGCTTTTGGATATCCGCTCGTTCCGGATGTATACATTATGGTCGCCGTTCTATGCAAATGAAACTCTTCAGCTTCTTCAAAAGAATCGCTTTCCTTTACTGACTCCATTTCTTCAATAAAAACCGGCGAAAATCTACTATCGACAATTCCCTTGAAATGCTCTTCCGTGATAAGCCAATCTAACTGGGAATCCTCAAACTGCCATAAAAGCTCCTGATTCGTCAATCTAGAGTTGAATAACACCAATTCAGCACCTAATTGCATAGAAGCGTGTATAGCTGTGACCATTTCAAACTTTGTATTCATCAACAAGCCTATTCTTTCATTGCTACGAACTCCAAGTTTATGCAGTTTTCGGCTAAGCTTCATCACTAGCTCGTACAATTCTTGAAATGAGTATTGCTTTTCTTCATAAATGATGGCAGTCCGTTGCGGAGAGAGCTGCGCACGTTTTTTTAGCCAATTCGGCATATTATTGTTTTGTTCCATTACTTTTCCCCACACCGCTTTCTATTTCTAAAATGCAAGAAGAAGCCTGACAATAATAGTTTGCCAAGCTTCTTTTTATTTATATTAGGCTGATCAAGGGAACCTTGGGAATTGACCAAAGTCAGGCTTACGTTTCTCTTTGAAAGAGTCGCGTCCTTCCTTCGCCTCATCAGTTGTGTAGTATAGCAGCGTTGCATCTCCGGCGAACTGTTGAATGCCTGCAAGACCATCTGTGTCTGCATTGAATGCCGCTTTTAGGAAGCGAAGAGCAGTCGGACTCTTCTCAAGCATTTCCTCGCACCATTTCACCGTTTCTTCTTCCAATTGCTCCAAAGGAACAACTGTATTGACTAGACCCATATCAAGTGCTTCTTGTGCATTGTATTGACGGCATAAATACCAAATTTCACGAGCTTTCTTATGGCCGACAATTCGTGCAAGATAGCCTGAACCATAACCGGCATCGAAGCTACCCACTTTTGGTCCTGTTTGACCGAATACAGCATTATCTGCAGCAATCGTCAAGTCACATACGATATGCAAGACGTGACCTCCGCCAATTGCATAACCTGCAACCATGGCTACTACCGGCTTCGGAGTCACACGGATTAAACGTTGTAAATCCAATACGTTCAGACGAGGAATTTGATCATCGCCAACATATCCGCCGTGACCACGAACTTTTTGATCTCCGCCGGAACAGAAAGCTTTACCACCTTCACCTGTTAAAATGATAACGCCTACATTAGAATCTTCGCGCGCGTAAGAAAATGCATCAATTAATTCCATAACCGTTTTTGGACGGAATGCATTATGTACGTGCGGACGGTTAATTGAAACCTTTGCAATACCATTATACGTTGAATAAATAATATCTTCATATTCACGTTCTTGTACCCAATTAATTGTCATACTCTCTCTCCTTCCTGTTCTCTATGAACCCACTTACTATTCTACCAAACATTTCTGAATCTTCCACGTGAATTGCATGACCAACCTCACAGATCGTTTGCCATTCACAATTTGGAATCATCTTACTCATTTTTTCTGCAATTTTACAAAACTTTTCATCATATTCGCCAGTTAAAAGTAAAACTGGAAACTGAAGGATAGTGAGCTCCTCCCATAACGATTGCTGCATCCCTGTTCCCATTCCGCGGAGACTATTGGCTAAACCGAGTTCCGAATTGCTTACTCTTTGTTCATAAATAGCCGCTTTTTTCTCTGTTGATAGTTTCTCTTGAGTCTTAAACAGCGGGATACTCTGCCAATACTCAACGAACGCTTTTATGCCCTCTTGCTCAATACGGTCAGCCAGCTGATTATCCTGCTTTTTGCGCAACATTCTTTCCTCCGGGAGCAGCAAACCCGGTGAGGCGCTCTCTAACAGCAAAGTTTTTGTACTTTCCGGATACAGGACGCTGAATTGCAATGCCAGCCTGCCACCCATCGAATAACCCAGCACGTTACAAGAAGCGATATTCAAATTCCCCAGCATTTTCTTTAAATCCGCAGCGACCTGTTTCAATTCATATCTTGAAAAGTCTTGCGGACTCTCGCTTTTGCCGTGCCCAATTAAATCAGGCACGATGCATAAATAATTTTCCTGCAACGTTTGGATAAGTTGACTCCAAGTTGATTGGTCTCCTGTAAATCCATGCAACAGCAAGAGCGGCTCACCTTTTCCGTATAATTCGACATAATAGGAGACTCCATTACAGTTAATTTCCATATTTTCCACCGTCAAACGACAGATTTATTTCCTGGGAAACATTTTGTTGCAATTCTCGGTGTAATTGGACATTTTTCTCACGATTTGTTGTCACTTCAATCACTTTAAGTCCTTCTTTTTCGAAAGAATCGGAAACAGCTTTATTAAAATGCTGCCAATCTCTCACTCTTGTAAACTCTCCGCCATACATTTTGACTGCATGTGAAAAATCCAAACCATGCGGTGTTCCAAATAAGTCTTCAAAATGATCTTTTTCGGACGCTTGTGGTAAAAATGAAAAAATGCCGCCTCCATCATTGTTTATTACGACAATTGTGATATTTCTGTCCATCATTTTTGCTGCCAATAAACCATTTAAATCATGAAAGAAGCTTAAATCTCCAATAACCAGCAACGTCGGCAAACCTGTGGCACTCACTCCAATTGCAGAAGAAACTACACCATCTATCCCATTTGCACCTCGATTACAGTGAATTTTCCTATTACTATTATGAGTATGGAAAAATGTATCACAATCGCGTATAGGCATTGAATTGCTAACAAAAATTTGACAATTATCCGGCGTCACGTCCTGCAATTCAAGGAATACTTTTCCCTCATTTAGATCAGCTTCTTCCCTAAGTGAAGATAGTATTTGCTTTGCCTGACTATTAAGCGCTTTCCAATCTCTATCCCATGTATTGCTCTCTCTTGCGGAAACTAGCTCTGTAAGCTGCTCACAAAGCCACGCTTCTTCACTATATATAAAGGAAACCGATAAGCCAGCCGGCTCTCTCCAGCCCGAGCCGCTATCAACTACAATATGTATGGCCTCCTTGCAGGCTTTTAAAAACAGCATTAACGGTTTCGATACAGGCATCGCTCCAAAACGAATAACAATGTCCGGTTTATACTGTGTTTTTACTGTTTCCACTTTCAGTAAACTATCGTAGCAGTCGATAATGCCATCCGAGTCTGAGCTTGTTCTGACTTGTGACAGCGGATCCGCCAATATTGGATATTTAAGCTGTTTTCCTAACTGAATGACTTCTTTAGCAAAAGTTGCATCATGCATCTCTCCGCAAATAATAAGACCTTTTTGATACTTTTCGAGCTTGCTTGCTAAGCCCGCTAAAGTTGCTTCACTAGCCTGTATGCTGCCTATATCGCACAGTTGCCTTTGTCCTTCTTGATTAAAACTGCCGGCATGAAAATAATCCTCTTTCATATCCGGAATAAGAGGTTCTCTAATCGGCATATTTAAATGTACAGGTCCCGCCGGCTTTTTCTTCGCCTCAATGACGGCTCTGCGGCTTATATTGCGCACATATGCGAGACTGCTATCCTCTCCCGCAGGCACAGACATTTCACTGAACCACTTAACATGGTCACCATACAAATGTATTTGATTGATTGTCTGCGGAGCTCCGACATCCCGCAGTTCATGTGGTCGGTCAGCTGTAATCACAATGAGCGGCACCCTTGAAAGTTTCGCTTCTACAATAGCCGGATAATAATTTGCAGCAGCGGTTCCGGATGTGCATATCATTGCAACCGGATTTTGTGTCGCCTTCGCTAACCCTAAAGAATAAAACGCAGCAGAACGCTCATCAATATTCATATGTGTCTCTATGGAAGGATGGCTTGCCAGCAACATGCTGACAGGCGTCGATCTCGACCCGGGACTAATGACTGCATGCTTTACCCCCATTCTTGAAAGCTCATCTATAAATGCTGCAATAAATGCTGTAAGAGCCTCTTGATGATTCATATTTATACGCCTCCTAATGCATTTAACATCGGTTTGAACTTAATCCACGTTTCTTGATACTCTTCTTCAGGCTTAGAATCTTCTACAATGCCGCAGCCTGCAAAAAGAGACGCTTCATTCCCCTTTATTAATGCGGAACGGAGTGCGACAGCGAATTCGCCATTTCCGTTTGAATCAATCCATCCCAATGGTCCGCCATATAAACCTCTTTCTAGCAACTCATTTTCCCTAATCCATCTGACGGCAGCAGCCTGCGGCAAGCCGCCGAGCGCAGGAGTCGGATGCAGCTTTTTCACCAAATCAAGAATCGTTGTATAGTTTTCACAAACCGCCCGAACTGGCGTATATAAATGCTGAATATGCTTTGTTTTCATTAAAATCGGACTACTTGGAACGATCACTTCCGTACATGTAGTCTCCATCGTTCTGCGAATCATATTCACCACAAATTGATGCTCCATTAAATTCTTCGGATCATGTAACAACTCTTGTCCTAACTGTTCGTCCTCACCTTCAGTCTTCCCTCTGGCAATTGAACCTGCTAAGCAAGTAGAAAGCACTTCATTACCTTCCTTTTTTACTAAACGTTCAGGTGTGGCTCCGATGAAACAAGCATTTCCGGACTCCAAGCTAAAAACGAAGCTGGAGCTTTGTTCCTTCAATAAACGTTCTAAAACAGCCTCTGCACAAATTGCGCTATTAAATGTCAGCTTCAGTTCTCTCGCAAGTACTATTTTATCGATACCCTCGCTCTTAATCGTTTGAACCGCTTTGCTGACGGTCTCTTTCCATTGTTCAGGCTCGACTTCTTCTTTAGAGACAAGCATATTACTAACGGCAACTTTCTGCCCTTTAATTGTCTGTATCAGCTGTTCACCTTGTTCATATGCTTCTATAAGGCGTTTTATATTTCCTCCAGGCAAACAAAGGATATTCGTTGTATAAAATGCCTGATCATTTATGAGAGTCATCATATATTGAGGGATATAGAAAAAATTATCACCAAAATGATCCCATAGTAAGGATTGACTCTTTCCACAATCAAAGGAGAATCCTCCAAAAAGGATTGGACCAGTAGCTGGAATATGTTTGTTTTCAGATTGTACTATGCTATTTTTGATTACTTCATTCCAGTCAAAAGATATACTCTTATATCTATCTTCTGATGGTTCTGTTTGGATTGTTTCAACTTTCCCTAATCCTACAATGGAAGAATGTGTATCAGGTTCCTGCCAAAAGAGGCGCTCTCCTAAATAGCGTTCTCTTCCAATCTCATAAAATGATAGGGGACTTAAAGCTTGCATTTGCACTACTTTACTGAAAAGTACTGCAGTATTTGTATCATTCGCTTTTTTTACTGCTTCCTGCAAACCTTCAAGGAGCTCTGTGTCAACTACGATAGCCATATGAATCCCCCCTTCTTTCTATATATCTGCTAAAGCCTTCTTAAAGATACACTTGTTTCAAGAATAATGTCAATTGACTAACTAATCTAATTACAAAATTAACCATACACAGTAATTTTAATACTATGTCTTATGTTCTATTATATTTTAAATTAAAAATAACCTCTACCATTTAAGGTTACCAGAAGAGTTTTTAAGGGAAAATACTTAATTTTACACCAAATAAACCATATTTCAACTATTTTTTATATTTTGCATTTATAATAATAAAGTAATTATTTATATTAAGGAGAGACAAATCCATGCAGATGCACGCTAATTCAGAGTCCGCACCGAATAAGCCGAGCTGGAAAGTCTGGTGGGAATTAACCCGACCTCACACTTTAACAGCTTCATTTGTGCCCGTCTTAATCGGTACGGCTCTTGCACTTCATTACGGGACAATACATATCCCTTTATTCCTGTCTATGCTTTTAGCTTGTTTGCTGATTCAAGCAGCAACCAATATGTTTAACGAGTATTATGATTTTAAACGAGGTATTGATACTGAGCATTCTGTCGGAATCGGCGGAGCAATCGTCCGGGAAGGTGTCGCGCCCAAAACAGTTTTGACTATTGCATTTTGCCTATACGGTTTGGCAATGATTCTGGGTCTTTATATTTGCAATGAAACTTCCTGGTGGCTTTGCCTTATTGGGTTGATCGGAATGGCTGTCGGCTATTTATACACAGGAGGTCCATATCCAATCTCTGCAACGCCGTTTGGTGAAATCTTCTCTGGATTTTTCATGGGAATGCTTTTTATTTTGATCTCCTTCTTTATTCAAACCGGCGATGTAACAATTCTATCCATATTTATCTCATTGCCGATTACGTTATTGGTAGGAGCCATTCTTTTATCGAATAGTATTCGCGATATCGACGAAGATACAGTAGGAGGCAGAAAGACATTAGCAATTGTTGTCGGCAAAAAAAATGCTATCTTGATTTTGGCGGCAATGTTCATTATTGCGTATGCAATCGTAGCCATCCTAGTTATTTTACAATTAGAATCCCCTTGGTTATTACTTGTTTTCCTGAGTATCGCTTTGCCGATCAAATCCATTAAAATTTTCTCTGCAGGACAAACACCGAAAGAAATGGCCCCGGCAATGGGCGCAACGGCAAAAACAAATACTTTCTTCGGTTTTTTACTGGCCTTGGGACTCTTAATCAGTTATTTCATATAAGTTCTTTCAAAGCTGCTCACTTATTAGGTGAACAGCTTTTTTTAGCATGAATTTTTTGCTCCTGTTTATACTATGTAAGACGACTCGTAAAATCTTTACCATCCGGAAATACATACTTTCTTAAAGGAGGTTTCTTTACATATATGCTTTCTTCACAACAAATCGCATCCTTGAAAGAGCAATTGGAACAAATGAAAGAGGAACTTAAAGGGACGTTAGATCAAACAGCATGGGATGAAAATGAAAGAGGTTTAAAGGATTCTGTTACCGAGCTATCTTCTTATGATAATCATCCGGCCGACCTTGGAACGGAACTATTCGAGAGAGAAAAGGATCACGCCATTGAAGACCATACAGCTAATGAATTGGAAAAAGTTTATCAAGCTCTTCATGCCATGGCATCCGGCACTTACGGAAACTGTGTTGTTTGCGGTGCTGAAATTCCATATGAGCGCTTAGAAGTCATTCCTTATTCTGTTTATTGTATTGAACATACACCTGATCGGACAATCGCGACAGATCGTCCGGTTGAAGAACAACTATTGGAGCCTGCTTCAAGAGATTCTTTCGACAGGAATCGCACTGATTATATTAACGACGGATTAGATACGTTTCAGGAAGTCGCCCGTTATGGTACATCAGAAACTCCTGCAGACTTTACCGGATACTTTGAGGAGTATGGAAATTTATATGAGGATCGTGATGATCACGAGGGCTTTACTGAGGCAATAGAATCGTTTATTGCCAGCGACATAACCGGTGAAGAAATCATCATCACTCCTTCGAAAACTCATGAACAATATGAAGAAATGCTAGACGATGCTGACACCGAATCAATTATCGGCAACATTCCGTTGCATAAGACAGATGGATATGAAGAATAAGAAAAAACGGCACCGGTCCTTTTTTATCAGTGATATGCAACTTGGATTCACCTTGATGAAAAAGGAGCCATGTTGCAGGACAAAGACAGTCGCACCTTGAAACCCGTTTTTGGTTTCACAGAGTTATGGCAAGTAATGAACATCGGCTAAAAACGACACGTCCGCGTGTCTTCTCCGATATGACCTCCATCCTGTAAGCCTCCGTGCATGCCAGGTGTAAGGTTAGATTAATTCAAAAATTTGTATGCATATTAAATAAAGATACGCTCTTCAAATAGTTGAATTGAAGCGTATCTTTACTTATTTATCTTGTTATTAAATAATAAATAACATATAGCCAGCTAAATAAACCATGAATGATTGCCCAAAAGACAGATTGATGCAGACTCCAGGATATAGTAATAGCTAAAGCTGCTCCGAATGAAACACCGTTCTTTACCACCTTTGTTGAAACCGAACCTTTCTCCTTACTCAAGGTAGCCACCCCCTTTAAAAAATTTATATGATGGCACCAGCACAAACTCTCCATTATTTATTCTCTGTTTTATACACATTAATTAAGTCTTCTTAAATGACAGTCAATACCATATACGATATAATTCAGATTAGTCAAAACTGACTAACTTTACGCGGAACATATTACATTACTGAATGTGAGTTGATTCATAATGGATTCAAAGAAAGTACTTCCTGTTCTATTTTTAGTCATGTTCTTAGTAATGGTTGGATTCGGTATCATTATTCCAGTTCTTCCGTTCTTAGCTGAGGAAATAGGAGCATCTCCGACAGAACTTGGGTTTTTAATGGCCATCTATTCAATCATGCAACTGATATTCGCTCCGATGTGGGGACGTATATCAGATCGGGTAGGCAGAAAACCTGTGATGATTATCGGGATAGCCGGTTTAGCTATTTCATTTTTCGTCACGGCAAGTGCAGAAACATTATGGGGATTATTCATCGCCAGAATAATTGGTGGCGTTCTTTCTTCAGCCAATATGCCCACTGCAATGGCCTACGTTGCTGATATCACAACAGAAGAAGATCGCGGGAAAGGTATGGGCATAATAGGAGCAGCTACCGGTCTCGGGTTTATTTTTGGTCCGGCAATAGGAGGCATCTTTTCTAAATCTAGTTTATCCTTGCCATTTTTAGTTGCCGGTATTTCTTCTGCAATTACATGTTTATTAGTAATCTTGATTTTGAAGGAATCTCTCCCTGCAGAAAAACGGGTGGACCATCAAACAGAAAAGAAAACGGACAACGCTCTTAAAGGACCTGCATCAATCATGTTTATACTGCAGTTAATTGTAACTCTTTCTCTCGCCGGTCTAGAAACAACATTTGCTTACTTCGCAGCCAAAAGAGCAGGTGTTGATGCTGTCCAATTAGGCTATATTTTTATGATTATGGGGCTAGGCAGCGCCTTTGTACAAGGCGGTTTAGTCGGTAAAATGACCAAGAAATACGGAGAGGGCGCAGTAATCCGAGTTGGAATTATCGTATCTGCGATTGGATTTGTATTAATTCTGTTGTCTTCAAACTTCTGGACATCAGCTGTATTCTTAACTATATTCGGAATGGGTAACGGAGTAATCAGACCGGCGATATCCGCACTATTAACTAAAAATCAAAGCAGCGGATATGGAAATACAACCGGGCTACTTTCTTCCTTTGACTCATTCGGCAGAATTGTCGGACCGCCACTTGGCGGATGGTTATTCTCTGTTTCAATTAATTTGCCTTTCATCTCTGGTGCTATTTTATCCATCCTGGCTCTATTTCTTTATCAAATCTACCATTCAAAAGCAAAAACAAAAAGACTTTCGATTGATTGATCGAGAGTCTTTCTTTAATAGAACATAAAAAAAGATGCAGATATAATCTGCATCTTTTCATCGTATGACCCGTACGGGATTCGAACCCGTGTTACCGCCGTGAAAGGGCGGTGTCTTAACCGCTTGACCAACGGGCCAGTTCTGGCGGAGAAGGAGGGATTTGAACCCTCGCGCCGGTTACCCGACCTACACCCTTAGCAGGGGCGCCTCTTCAGCCTCTTGAGTACTTCCCCGGACAAAAATATGGCTCCGCAGGTAGGATTCGAACCTACGACCGCTCGGTTAACAGCCGAGTGCTCTACCACTGAGCTACTGCGGAACATTATTATGGTGGGCCTAAATGGACTCGAACCATCGACCTCACGCTTATCAGGCGTGCGCTCTAACCAGCTGAGCTATAGGCCCATAATGGAGCGGGTGATGAGAATCGAACTCACGACATCAGCTTGGAAGGCTGAGGTTTTACCATTAAACTACACCCGCGTATATATGGGGCGACTGAAGGGAATCGAACCCTCGAATGTCGGAACCACAATCCGATGCGTTAACCACTTCGCCACAATCGCCGTTATCTTTTGATTTCATATGGTGGCTCAGGACGGAATCGAACCGCCGACACAAGGATTTTCAGTCCTTTGCTCTACCGACTGAGCTACTGAGCCATATTCATATATTCAACCGCTTATACGATTCTGCTTTATCCTTCGTCCAGATTTCAGAAGGATTATTCATGTTGACTCTCAATCTGTACGCTTGATGAGTTTTCTTAGAAGATTACTCATTCGTGCTCTACCGACTAAGCTACTGAGCCATATTTTGCAATAAAAAGTGGCGGTCCCGACGGGAATCGAACCCGCGATCTCCTGCGTGACAGGCAGGCATGTTAACCGCTACACCACGGGACCACTTATTATTGCGGGGACAGGATTTGAACCTGCGACCTTCGGGTTATGAGCCCGACGAGCTACCAGACTGCTCCACCCCGCGACGATATAAATTACATATTTTTGCTGAAGAAAAATTATGGAGGAGGTAGAGGGATTCGAACCCCCGCGGGCTTTTACACCCCTGTCGGTTTTCAAGACCGATCCCTTCAGCCGGACTTGGGTATACCTCCAAATGATTATAGAAATGGTGGACCTTGTAGGACTCGAACCTACGACCGGACGGTTATGAGCCGTCTGCTCTAACCAACTGAGCTAAAGGTCCAATAATTTGGTAGCGGCGGAGGGAGTCGAACCCACGACCTCACGGGTATGAACCGTACGCTCTAGCCAGCTGAGCTACGCCGCCAAATTATATTATTATATCAAAACTTTATGGTGGAGCCTAGCGGGATCGAACCGCTGACCTCCTGCGTGCAAGGCAGGCGCTCTCCCAGCTGAGCTAAGGCCCCATAAAGAATGGTCGGGAAGACAGGATTCGAACCTGCGACCCCTTGGTCCCAAACCAAGTGCTCTACCAAGCTGAGCTACTCCCCGTTCTTTTCTTATTAGAATTGTAATGGCGCGCCCGAAAGGAGTCGAACCCATAACCTTCTGATCCGTAGTCAGACGCTCTATCCAATTGAGCTACGGGCGCATTTTTTAAAATATCAATGGTGCCGAGGACCGGAATCGAACCGGTACGGTAGTCACCTACCGCAGGATTTTAAGTCCTGTGCGTCTGCCAGTTCCGCCACCCCGGCATTGATATATTGGAGCGGAAGACGGGATTCGAACCCGCGACCCCAACCTTGGCAAGGTTGTATTCTACCACTGAACTACTTCCGCAAATATTTAATTAAAGTGGTGCGGGTGAAGGGAGTCGAACCCCCACGCCTTGCGGCGCCAGATCCTAAGTCTGGTGCGTCTGCCAATTCCGCCACACCCGCATAATCTATAAATGGTGAGCCATGAAGGACTCGAACCTTCGACCCTCTGATTAAAAGTCAGATGCTCTACCAACTGAGCTAATGGCTCATTTATCTTAAAAATGGTGCCGGCGATAGGAGTCGAACCCACGACCTACTGATTACAAGTCAGTTGCTCTACCAACTGAGCTACACCGGCAATATATGGTGGAGGATGACGGGATCGAACCGCCGACCCCCTGCTTGTAAGGCAGGTGCTCTCCCAGCTGAGCTAATCCTCCATATGTAGCCTGGCAACGTCCTACTCTCGCAGGGGGAAACCCCCAACTACCATCGGCGCTGAAGAGCTTAACTTCCGTGTTCGGAATGGGAACGGGTGTGGCCTCTTCGCCATCATTACCAGACATTTTTCAAAGACAAGTACTATTATAATACTTTCTTCAAAAATTGCAAGAAGAAATTTTTATTCCTTCAAAACTAGATAACAGAAGGTAAGTAATTTGCATTAAAAACACGTTGTATTGTCCAGCTACGGCTCCTAACGAAACTGTACAGTCGCCTTCGCTTTTCTATTTGGTTAAGTCCTCGTTCGATTAGTATTGGTCAACTCCATGCGTCGCCGCACTTCCATCTCCAACCTATCAACCTGATCATCTTTCAGG